>JAYODK010000039.1:0-14693 GCA_038106225.1 Opitutales bacterium
AGCCCAAGTAGCCAGGATCCTTGTTGGCCACCAAGGAATCATTGGGGTCAGTGGTTAACTGGAAAGTCAGACCGGCGAAAAGCCAACCGGACGAAATTCCAAAAACTATGCATAGTGTCGTTAGTTTTTTCATTTTTGAATGTACGGGTTAGTCAAAAGCGTAAATGATACGCAAGTTATATATAGTGGATTAAGTACATATTAGCGGATTGTGCGAGAAAAATACAAAAAATTTCAAAATATTCATTTTTGGATTTCATCGCTAAATTGATTGATAAATTTAAAAAAATTCGGGTATCCGCTTGCGAAGAAGTAATTGGCAGAAATAATGGACCTTATCCTAATGAACATTCTTAAGTTTTTTTTCCCTACTTTTTGCATTTTGGCGTTCTTGCAATTTGGCTTTGCTAAAAACCCCAGCCTAAACCTATGGATCAGTTCTTTTCAGGACCAGTCATACTACGAGCAAATGGGCGAACTTTACCGTAAAAAAACGGGAAAAGAATTGGAAATTCAGGTTGAGGCTTATGGATTTAGGGAAATGCCGGACAAACTGGGTGCGGTGATGCGAACGGGGCAGGGCGCACCCGATCTGGTGCAACTCGACGAGACTTTTTTTGGGGTATTTCTCAATGGACCATCTCCGTTTGTTGATCTCACAAATAAATTGCGTAAGTCTAAGCTGAACAAAACTTTACACCCAAGAAGGCTTGAAGTTTTCACCTTTCAGGGAAAGACCTATGGGGTCCCTCAGTCGTTGAGTGCCTTAGTCCTCTATTATCGCAAGGATTTGTTTGCTGATTTTGATATTCAACCAGAAGACATAACTACATGGGAGGACTTTGCCAGAGTCGGGCAGGGATTGATGGACAATCAGGGGCAGCGTTTCCTTGCCCTGGATGGTACCTTGTTTGACTCTCTGCTTCGTCAGAAAGATACTGATCTTTTCGACGAAAATGGTACTTTTTTACCTGATGAAGATACTGCAATTTCCATTCTCGCTGAGTTTGCGGATATGGCACAAAAACAGATCGCAATTATGCCTGATAGGGGTTCGATTTTTGACCCGGTTTTCTTTAGTGGTGATCTGGAGATGGGCGAGGTTTTATGCGTGATTGGGGCCGACTGGTACGGCCTTGATCTTTTTCAGCAATTTGCACCCGGAATGGAAGGAATGTGGGGGATGCTACCCCTCCCGACCTGGAAAAAACCGGACGGTTCCCTAGGTCCCCGTACAGCCACTTTTGCGGGGCAAGGGTTGATGATCATGAATTCCAGCAAAAAGCAGGAACAAGCGTGGGATTTTATTGAATTTGTGATGACAGATCCTGATGCCAATGCGGAAAGGTTTCTGCAGGGAAACAGCTTCCCTGCCTACATGCCGGCATGGAAAGATTCCCGATTACTTGGAGAACAACCCTACTTCAAGGAATCTATGGGCAAATTATTGATTGAATTAGCAGATGAGATTCCACCCGTGATGGTAAACCCGGGGCGACCCCAAGCTATCTTTTTGATGAAAGAAAATTTCTTTTCTGCGGCCATGTATGGAAGTTTATCCCCCAAGGACACCATTGACCAGATGCGTGAGGCAATGAAGGCGGGATTTGGCGGTCCACCGGAAGAATAAATCTTCTTTTTATGACCCCAGCACATTCTACGGGCGGTAAAGAGAAATTTTCTTCGCTTTTTTTTCTGATCGGTCCGTTCTTTTTCTTATGGGCCTTTTTTTGGCTCGTTCCACTAATAGGAAGTTTTGAGGAGTCCCTGAGTCTAAGTCCGCAGTTAGTTGGTAAAATCGCTGCCGAAGAGCAGTCAGCATGGATAAACTACGAAAGAGCGTTAAACGATGGGAAATTCTTCAAATCTCTTGAAAATACCTTAATGTTTGTCGCCTCTACGGTAACGGTTACTCTATCACTCGGTTTTTTTCTGGCCACGGTCATTTTCGGTTTAAGCAAAAAAATTCGGTTTTTTTGCCTGTTTCTACTACTGATCCCCTCCCTTGCCCTGCCTGGCACCCTGGCTTCCCTTTTCTACCTCTTTTTCCACGGAAAATCAGGGGCTTTAAATCAATTTCTGATTATTCCTTTAGGCTTTGAACCGATAAACTGGATGATGGATCCGGATTGGATACTTCCTTGCCTAATTTTTCAGGCGGTCTGGAGATGGGTAGGGTTGATCACGCTGCTTCTATATTCTGGCATGCGAGCCATTCCTGCCTGGCAGTTTGAAGTTGCCCGAATTGAGGGTGCATCCTCCTGGAGGCAGGTTTCCACTATTTTTTATCCAGGGGTTAGGCATCTTTTGTTATTTGGTGGAATTTTCCTTTCTGTTGATGGATTGGCTGCCTTTTCCGGTGCCTATAATTTATTGGGTGGTTCGGGTGGAATACTCGATGCCGGTCTACTTTTCGTTACCTATGTTTATCAGGTTGCCTTTCCCGGTGGAGGTGGTCGCTTTGACTTGCCTCTGGCATCGGCAATGTGTTTGTTGGTTGCTGGATTTTCAGCCTTTATCGGATGCTTCTTGCTTAGATGGCTTAACAATAAAGTAAAGAGCTAATGAGCAGGCTGATTACTCGTTTTTTCCTTGGGTTAGTTATTCTGGTAACAACTTATCCGTTTTTTTGGATGCTAATTTCATCTTTCAAATCGAACCGTGCAATTTACCAGCCTATAAACTTATTGCCCGAATCATTTGATGCTTTTGCATATCGGATGCTTTTTTCAGGAGAATTTATCAATTATTATGAAGTACTCGCACATTCGATACTGCTAGCCGGAGGACAGGCATTATTTGCCTGCTTCGTCACTGCTGGGGTAGGTTTTGCTATAGCCAAAGGAAATTTTAAGGGGAAATCTTTTCTTTTTGGGATTGCCCTATTGGTAATTCTTTTTCCGAAGCAGATGATGAGTATTTCGCTTTTTGAATGGTTAACAAAATTGGGGATCACAGGTAATTACTACGGATTATTGATGTCTGGATTAGCCAGTGGTTTGGGGGTGGTCTTTTTTACTCAGGTTTTCAGAAAAATACCTGATGAATTGATCGATCTCGCAAAATTGGAAGGAGAGGGTTTTTTTCGTACATTTATTGGTTTTTTGCCCTTGGTTAAACCAGCCATAATTACCTACGGTGTTCTACATTTTCTTCTCTGTTGGCAGGAACATCTGCTACCTTTGCTCATTTTGGGTGCAGATCAACTTACCTTACCCCTAGCTTTGTCAAAACTTCGGGACTCAAGCTACCGAATTCCCGAGGCGGTAGGATTGGCAGCAGGAGTACTAGCCATGTTTCCAATGGTTATCCTTTTTGGATTCTTTTTTCGCCGGATTCGTACAGCCTTGTCTGAGTGGGTGGTATCCTAGATAAAGATTCTTTTTCCGGTATATCTTTCAAACCAAAAGAGATGCTTATGTGGCATGGATATTCCAATATTTTGATTCTCTTTAATTTCTGATATTGAAGTTTTTATGTAAATACTTTCGTTTCTTAGGGAAGCTTCGACAAGGCGGTGATCACCCAGGTTTTCAACCCGCTTGACCATGGTATTGATCTGCCCATCTTCGGGCGTGGAAATTACCAAATTTTCAGGTCTTATTCCAAGCGTGATTGAACCCTTGGGCAAACCACATTGAGGAAGTGAGAAATTAATCTGTTCAGAGAAGAATTCGAGACTTTGATCGTTTTTATGTTCGATTCTTCCATCTATGCACTGAACACCTGGTGATCCAAAAAATTCGGCAACAAAACGATGGACTGGCTGGTTGTATATCTCTCCTGGTGTGCCAACTTGGAGAATATGACCATTTTTAAGAACGCAAATCCTTTCTCCCAAAGTCATAGCTTCTGCTTGCTCATGGGTTACATAGATAGATGTTTTTTGGTTCTCCCTGTGTAAACTGGCTAATTCTTTGCGAATTTCTACACGGAACTGCGGATCAAGATTGCCAAGGGGTTCATCAAATAAGTGAATGCTGGGGTTGCGTGCAAGCAGCCGACCAAGAGCAACCCGTTGGCGTTGCCCGCCGCTTAATTGATGGGGTTTTCGCTTAAGCAGTTCGAGTATATCGAGTTTTCGGGCGACCTGATCGACCTTCTGACGGATTGCAGACCCCGATTCACGGCGTATTTTCAAGCCGTAAGCAATATTATCAAATACCGATAAGTGGGGAAATAAAGCGTAGTTTTGAAAAACCAGTCCAAGGTCCCGTTCCTGGGGGGCTAAGTCTTTTGCATTTTTTCCAAATAGTTTAATTTCTCCCCCGGTAGGATCTTCGAGTCCGGCTACCAGGCGGAGTAGGGTGCTTTTACCGCATCCGGATGGTCCAACGACTACCAAAAATTCTCCCTCCTTAATTTCCAGATCGATACTATGCAAGGCATGCGTATCTGGAGGAAAAACCTTACATACGGCCTCTAGGGAAATGGCACCACTCATAATTATCTGTAATAGTAGAGATAGTAAGCTATTGGTAAAGCTTTGTCGCTTGTGCATGAATGAAAGCCAACATAGTCTGTTTATCGTGAAACGATCAAAAGGAACCATTTCTTTAGCTATGATATCTTTGTTCTGGATCGTTTCATCCTGCCAACCGGATGACCAGATTCAAAAAAAAATCACCAAGACGGTGGAGAAAGAATCAATGAAAAGGGTGGAGGGTTTAATTCGTGAATGCAGGGTATGTCATGGGGTGGAGGAGGCCCAGCGAGGCCCTATACTAGATGGGATGGATTATGGATACCTCTATGACCAGATTCAAAAATTCAGAGCGGGCATAAGAGGGCAGAATCCAGAAAACCGATCGGAACATTTAATGGGGATTGGTGTAAAGAAATTGAATAACGATTTAGAGTCTGCCTACCTTGCGGACTGGTTTGCAAGGCAGGAGCCCAAACCTGCGGTTCGTACAGTCCGGGGGGATGAACAAAGGGGGAAATTATTTTATGAAGCAAGATGCGCCTCCTGTCACGGTGCGGCAGCAGAAGGCAACCGTCTGTTGGCTGGCCCCGCTCTTAATCGATTGGAGGGGTGGTACTTTCTTGAACAAATGAGAAAGTTCCGGGCTGACGAGAGGGGATATCATCCATTGGATGAATCTGGCAGATTGATGGCCGCTGCATCCAAGGGAATTGCAGATACTACCTTGAGGGATGTGGTGGCATATGTGGTAAATACTCATGGTCCGGAGGACGCTCCTTCACTGAGGCACCGGATGGTTCCCAAGAAGTCAGAAAAACCTTTTTAAGATTAGGACCCGTAGGTCTCTTGCAGGGAACTTAAGCGCTCTGGAGTACCCACATCGTCCCACTCTCCCGAAAACAAAATACCCCCGACTAAATTTTTGGAAATGGCATTTTTGAGACGAGGAACGATGGAAAATTTTTCCACCTTTGCCCCATCCAGAATCCGAGGATGATAAAGGGCGATACCTGCGTAAAGATATTCTGGATTTTCAGGCTCAATTACGCGGTCATCGATGATGGAGAAATCCCCCTTTTCTCGCCATGGGGGCCTGGGTACTAGATAAAGCATGGCCAAATCCTGTCGGGGAAGAGATTGAGGTATTGTACGGAAATCGAGATCGCACCAGACATCCCCATTAACCAGAAGAAAAGGATCTTCTCCAAGCAGAGGAAGAGCCTTGGCCAATCCCCCACCGGTTTCCAGGGGTTCGGGCCCTTCATCGGAATAGGAGATGGATAATTCCCAGTTTGCACCATCTCCCAGAACCTCTGGTATCATCGCTCCTAAATGTCCTAGGTTTATCACCACTTCCTTAAATCCGGCAGCAGCGAGTTTTTCCAAATGATGCACAATCAGGGGTTTGCCACCGATTGTAACCAAAGGTTTTGGTGTATAGTCAGTAAGGGGTCGCAAGCGATTACCGAAACCAGCGGCAAGAACCATTGCTTTCATAAATTATTTAAGAATTTGAGCATCCTTGATTAAAGACTGTAGATCGCTCAGTTCCGGATACGATGAAAGGACAAAATTAATGTAGCCAAGTACTCTTGGAATATCCTTAAGGTAAGATGGTTTTCCATCACGGATTTTTAAGCGATGAAAAATACCTACACATTTTAAATGCCTTTGTAGACCGACCCAATCAAACCATCTTTGCATGGTGTCATTTGAGATTTCTGGTTCTATGAGACTGGATTGAATTAAATTTGTGCGGAATTGAGAAACTTGGCGGGCAATCCAGTCTTCTGAATTGTCCAGATAACAATCCCGCAAAAGCGAAACTAAATCGTAAGTGATTGGACCTTGCATGGCACCCTGAAAGTCAATGATTCCGGGAGATCCATCTTTGGTTACTAGTAGGTTTCTGCAATGGAAGTCTCTATGCATAAATGACTTGGGAATAGCATCTAGATCTTCGGTTAAAGCTTTAGTGTATGTGCTAAATTCTTCTGGCGTGATCTCAGGCACGCACCATTCCCGAAATATTTCCAGCTCTTTAATCTGCCATGCCTGATCAAATACTGGCAATTCTCTAACGAATTTGCCCTGAAGTTTTTGAAATTTGATAATTTCCTCAATCGCAAGTTCATAAAGATTATTCCGTTTTTCACTGCCCAGAGCATCCTGATAATGAACATCGCCAAAGTCGGAGATTATCAGAAATCCATTTTCTACATCCTGATAATAAATTTTGGGAACATTAATACCCGCATTACCCAACTCCTTTGCAAGGTCAATGAAGGGCTTGCAGGGTTCCAGTTCAGGGGGGGAGTCCATAACCACATAAGAGCCATCTGGAGTATGAATTCTGAAATAACGCCTGAAACTAGCGTCTGCGGATGCGATTGCTAATTCACAGCCACCGTATGGGGTAGCCTGCTCAAGCCATTCGCCAAGAGTCTCCCTGCGAGTATCCGCTACTAACACATCCACGATAAATGTTTCTTTGAAAAAACCTGCACTCGTCAAAACTAAAAAGTGATATTCTTACTTTAATGCTTTGTTGTGGGCGGATTCAGGAATACTTATTTGGATTTCTGGAAAAATTTAAGAGCCTAACCGTCGGTCAGGAACAAGATACTGGGTCACATAATCTTTTACCGCATCTTCCAGGGAAAAAAGTTGTTTGGAGTAGCCAGCTGTGCGGAGTTTTGCAATCTTTGCCTCAGTAAAATACTGGTATTTATCCCGTAAGATTTCAGGCATTTCAATAAACTTAATTTTTTCTTCCTGTCCCAGGGATGAAAAAATTGCCCGGCCAAGATCGAGCCAGGTCCTTGCCTGTCCATTGCCGAGGTTAAAAAGACCATTGGTACTGAAAGTCTCCGCCAACCAAATACTCATGAGTACAGCGTCTTTAACATAAAGAAAATCACGCATTTGTTCACCATCCCGGTAGTCCGGATGATAGCTTTCAAAGAGCGTCATTTCACCGGTTAATGCGATTTGCTCATAGGCTTTGCTTACCACCGAGCGCATATCTCCTTTGTGCTCCTCATTGGGTCCATAAACATTAAAATATTTCAAGCCAACAATATGGTCGAGCCAGCCATTTTCTTGAGCTAGAAGATCGAATTTATGTTTAGACCATCCATAAAGGTTGAGCGGTTGGAATTTTTTCAGATCTTCATCCTGATCATCCATGCCCATAGATCCATCCCCATAGGTGGATGCAGAGGATGCATAAACAAAGCGTACACCGTTCTCTAAGGACCATTCACAAAGCTCTTTGGTGTAACCCAGATTGTTATCATTTAAATATTCCTCGTTAGTTTCGGTGGTGCTAGAGCAGGCACCCAGGTGAAAAATAGTTGAAATATCAGAAAGCTCAGGACTGTTATTACCGATCATTTTCCTAAAATCTTCCGGTAATAAATGACGGGAAAATGAGAGGGGTGGAAGGTTGCGGTGCTTGAGGGAGTCAGGTTCTGCCCAGTCCACCAGCCAGATATTCTCAAGATTACGATTGTTTAATCCCCAGATAATTGCACTTCCGATCAACCCGGCACCACCAGTTACAACGATGGTGCCATTCGCAAAATCATTCATTGGATAACTCAATAGAACGGGTCCGGGCTGCTTCCACCGCATGACGGACAATGGTACGCAGTTCATCAGCAGAAAAACTTTCCAGGGCTGCCTGGGTAGTTCCATTTGGTGAGGTTACCTGGTCCCTTAGTTCTTTGGGGTGGAGATCAGATGATTCCATGAGATGGGCGGCACCAGTAACCGTACGATGAGCGAGTTCACGGGCAAGATTCGCCGATAATCCGATGGCACGGGCTGCTTCCTCAAGTGCACAGGTAAATTCAAAAACATAAGCAGGGCCGCTGCCACTGATCGCAGTTATCCGGTCGAGATCGTCTTCTTCTGTAAGTTCGTGAGCAGTTCCAAGAGCGGACAGAATTTTATTGATACAATCCTGATCTTCAGGAGATGAGGAATGGGCAAAAAAATAGCCTGTTACTCCATGGCCAATCTGACCAGGAGTATTGGGCATGGAACGGACGATATTGCGGGCATTGGGGAATACCTCAGATAAACGATGAATGGTAATGCCGGCCATGATTGAAAGAATCAGGCAATGGGGAGTTTTGTCTGCAATTGTAAGAGGCAGTTCCCCAAGTTGTTGAGGTTTACAACCGAGCACAAGAACGGAAGGACTGGCAGATAGCATTTCCTCAACTGATTCAAAGCGTGCAATCCCGGTTGACTGGGATAGTTTTTCTGAAGTTCCATCCTTGGCGGAACAACAGGAAATCTGATCGGGCGAAAAAGTTTTTTCCCTTAATAAACTCCTGACAATCGCAGAAACCATTTTTCCGGCACCAATAAATGCAATCTTTTGATTCACCGAGTACTCTCCTTTTCCCTATTTTCTTGAACGGTAAGAGTTGCGCCAATCATATCATGCAGACAACGGCGTCGCCGGTTGAGGAAGCAAAAAAGAAAATTCATTAAGCCGGGAAGTAAAAAGGGCGTTATCAGAATTAGGGCACTTAAACCTTTGCAAACTGCCCTGAAAAATTGACGAAAGGGTGAGGGGGCAGCA
This sequence comes from Opitutales bacterium, assembly GCA_038106225.1. GTDB lineage: Bacteria > Verrucomicrobiota > Verrucomicrobiia > Opitutales > Seribacteraceae > Chordibacter. The sequence goes on from JAYODK010000039.1 coordinate 9,024, forward strand.
TTTTGACCATCCATCCGTACAGTGGATAATCCAAAAGTGGCTTTGCCGAGGCTTTTGCCGTTAAAGAACCTTTCACCAACAAAAAAATATAGAATAGGAAGAAAGCAGGCCCAAACCACCATGGCCATGAGCATCTCATAAGTTTCAGGGGATAAGTCGGATTGCTCAATGAATCTTGCCATCTCATCCGCATCCATTTGTTCATCCTTCGGAAGCAGGGTGGCTTGTTGAAGAAGTCTTTGAAATTCTTCCTGAGTGTGCACATCCCAAAAAGTGGGCATAAAATGAGCAAGTAATTGTAGCAATAGAATGATCAGAATAAAATCCATCGCAAAGGCAACCATCCGCTTGATCAAAGATGCTGGCTCAAGTGCAGAAGGCGGACTACTATTTTCTTCCTTGTCTAATGTCCGTATGGGGAAATCGTTCATTTGCTTTGAGCTTCAATCTGTTCGCAGGCCTGCACGGTGTTTGCCATGAGCATGGCAACCGTCATTGGACCGACTCCTCCGGGAACCGGGGTAATATAAGATGCCTTTGGGGCAACTTGTTCAAAGTCCACATCCCCAACCAGTCGGTATCCCGAATTTTTGGAATGATCAGAGATTCGGTTAATTCCCACATCAATTACTGCACAACCGGACTTGATCATTTCTGCGGTGACAAAATTAGGTTTTCCAATCGCAGCTATGAGAATATCAGCTTCTCTGGTGTGCGCAGGCAGATCATGGGTCCGTGAGTGGCAAAAAGTGACCGTGGCATTACCAGGAATAGAACGGTTGAGAAGAAGCATTCCGGTAGGTTTTCCAACAATCAGGCTGCGGCCAAGTACCACAACCCGTTTGCCGGCAGTTTCAATTCCGGATCGCTTGATTAATTCAATAATGCCTGCTGGTGTGCATGAATGAAATGCATCTGGCTGTTCTTGGCAAAGTTTTCCCAGGTTAACCGCATTGAAGCCATCCACATCCTTGCTTGGGGATACACGATTGAAAATTTGTACCTCATCAATGTGTGAAGGAAGAGGAGCCTGAACCAAGATACCATGAACCGTACTGTCCAAATTCAACCGATCAATCTCGATGATTAAATCGTTTTCAGAAATCGAGGATGGGAAAACGAGTAGTCTGGCATCTATGCCAATAGAAAGAGCAGTCCGCTCCTTTTTTTTGACATAGGATAATGAGGCGGGATCATCCCCAACCCGAAGAAAAACAACACATGGTTTTTGACTTTCTAGGGAGGCCATCCGCTGGCGTAATTCATCCAATATCTCGGAAGCAATTTTATTACCGTCGATCAGGTTCATGATCTGGGCTTGGGATATGGCTAGGTAAGAAAAATAATCAATTGGATGGCCGAATCACACGGGCACGAATCACCCGGTCGTCCGAACCTTCTGCAAGGGAATCCAGTTTGCCCATGACATTTATTTGTTTGTCCACGAATTGTTGGGGGTCGACTGCTTTTAATTCATTCACATCAATAAATGCGAGATGTTTGCCATTTGAGTTTTCCAATTGATAGGGGAATTTGTTGGCAAAACCAAAATTTCTTGGCTTGAAAACCAAAGTTCCCTCGAAATTCCTGACTATTTGAGTGGCGGGCTTATTTTTGGGAGGTTCCAGGGGTAGGGTGCTAGAATCAGGTTTTATCTGTTGGGTCTCAAGTGGATCCAATTCTCCAATTCTTGTGCTTGGTGAAGTGAGATTATTTTCGGACTGAGTAGATGCAGGGTCTGGTGGTTGGATAGGTGAGGTAATTGGTTTCTCATTCCAACGATCCCTGCCCACCACCACTGGTTCAACCTCTGGTGCACCGGCATTGAATGATTCACCAAGGCTGGGGGTATCTTTATTGCTATTTTGGGCAGAAACCAAGGAACATACAAAGAGGAGAACCACCATTGGCAAAATTTGCGGAGTGATATTACGAATAAAATTTCCCATGTCTGGAATCTAGGAAATTTGCTTGGGGAAGAGCAAATCAATTTCTAACTCTTTTAACTCTCGATAGCTACCAAGTGGAAGTTTTCCCAATCTCACTCCTCCAATTGCGACCCGTCGTAATTTTTTCACTTTGTAACGAAAACGGTTGAAGCACCGTCTGATTTCTCTTTTTTTCCCATGACCCATGATTATTTCAAACTTGGTTGAGCCAATTGGATTGCCCGCTTTTGCACGGATTTCATCGAGTTGTAAAAATTCTCCCTCATCATCAAATCCGTCAATCATCGCCTGGAATGGATCGCTTTCCAATGGCTTGTTTATTTCGACCTGATATTTTTTCCTCACTAGTTGGGAAGGATGGGTCAAACGATGAGCAAGCTTTCCATCGTTGGTAAGAATAACAAGTCCCTCACTATCGACATCCAGTCTGCCAGCACAAAATAAACGGATGTTACGATGCCTCGATTCTAGAAGTTCGAATATCAGGCGGTCAGCATGTGGATCATCATTGGAACAAGTAAAGCCTTTAGGTTTGTTGACAAGATAGACCACAGGTTTCGTAAATTTTGCCTGGATCCGTTTTTGCCCAACTTTGACTACATCACGCTCCGGATTGATCCTCATTCCAAGCTTAGCTTGTTCTCCATTAATAGAAACTTGTCCTTTTTTTATCAGCTCTTCTCCGGCCCTGCGTGAGCAAATCCCAGAATCTGCAAGAAATTTTTGGAGCTTCGGAAAGGTGTTTGATTGAGTTGGCGATTTTGATGAGTTCTTAGGCATGTGCAAAACTTGAGGTTGCGTATTCCTTAGGAATCCATCATTTATCAGAAACAGTCAATATCAGGGATGGGAGCCTGTAAATTTTCATGAACGAAGAATCAGTTAAAAAGAAAGTTGCGGTGGTTACCGGTGCGGGTCGCGGAATCGGTCGCGGAATCGCCGAGGCTTTAGCTCGGGACGGATTACATGTTTTTTGCGTGAGCAAATCTGAGTCATCTTGTGGTGCAGCGGCAGATGCTATCTGCCAGGCAGGTGGCCAAGCAGAGGCTCTTGCGGTTGATGTATCATCCGGTGAGCAAATCACAAAAGCATGCGATCAATTATTGGAAAAACACGAATGTGTTGATGTTTTGATCAATAATGCCGGTATTACCAGAGATAATCTTCTCTTTCGAATGGATGAAAACGACTGGAATGATGTAATCAACACCAACCTAACCAGTTGTTTTCATTGGATTAAAGCATTGGGTAGACCAATGACCCGTAAAAGATGGGGCAGGATCGTTAATGTTGCTTCCGTAGTCGGTCTTACCGGTAATGCCGGTCAGGCAAATTATTCTGCGGCTAAGGCTGGAATGATAGGCTTGACCAAGAGTTTGGCCCGTGAATTTGCCGCCCGCTCTGTAACCGTTAATGCAATTGCTCCTGGCTTTATTGATACGGATATGACTTCTGAGCTCGATGAACGGGTCAAGGAAGGAGCCCTATCCACTATCCCATTGAAAAGATTTGGACAGGTCTCAGACATCGCTGAAATGGCCGCCTTTTTATGTTCTGACAAAGCCTCCTACATCACCGGACAAGTTTTTACGGTTGACGGCGGGATGGTGATGTGAAGAAGAGATTTCTTATATTAACCTAACCAAACTTAAATATTATGTCCGACAATAACGCCGATCGCGTAAAGAAAATCATCGTCAGCCAGCTCAATGTAAGTGAAGAGCAAGTTACTCCGGAGGCCAGCTTTATTGATGACCTTGGAGCCGACTCTCTCGACCAAGTTGAATTGGTTATGGCATTGGAAGAAGAATTCGGTACTGAAATCCCTGAGGAGGAAGCAGAAAAGCTTCAGACTGTTGGTTCAGTTATCGAGTATGTAGAGAAAAATCTCTCCTGATTTTTCCATAATCATCGTTCGGTTTTAACGAACGAAAATTTTTACTCTCCGTACCATGACTCGTGTAGTAATTACAGGAATGGGGGTTCAGACCTCTATCGGCAGTAATATTAATAGTTACTGGTCTAGTTTAATAGCCGGTAAGTCTGGTATTACTTCTGTGACTACTTTTGATAGTACGGATATCGCCAGTAAAGTAGCATCAGAAATTACGGACTTTAATCCTGAGGATTTTATGGATCCAAAGGAGGCCCGCAGGAATGACCGCTACGCACAACTCGCACTTGCTGCCACTCATGGTGCCTTAAAAGACGCTAACCTGACGAGGGAGGAACTCGTACCAAATCGTACGGGTGTTCTTGTGGGATCGGGAATTGGAGGCATGGATACCATTGAGAAACAAATGACCGCCCTGATTGAGCGTGGTCCGAGAAGGGTTTCTCCCTTTATGATTCCCTCCTTAATTGCCAATATTGCGGGTGGAATAATTGCCATAGATCTTGGAGCAAAGGGTCCCAATTTCTCCGTGGTCAGTGCCTGTGCATCCGGTTCCCATGCCATTGGTGAAGCGTTTGAAATGATCAAGCGTGGTGTGGCAGATGTTATATTTGCCGGTGGTAGCGAGGCTGCAGTCACCCGGATTGGATTTGCTGGATTTTCTTCGATGAAGGCGATGAGTACCAATTTTAATGATGATCCCAGCCGGGCATCCCGTCCCTTCGACAAAAATCGTGATGGCTTTGTCATGGGGGAGGGTGCTGGAGTTTTAGTTCTGGAAACTTTGGAAAATGCCCAAGCTCGCGGAGCCAGAATTTATGCTGAAATTATTGGTTATGCAGCTACCTGTGATGCCTTCCATGTCACAACACCTGACACATCCAGTGCAGCACTTACGGAGTGTATGAATTTAGCCTTGGATCAGGCGAAGTTGGATCGTCCATCTGTAAATTATGTAAATGCACATGGTACATCCACTCCATATAATGACCGCTCTGAGACCGTTGCTCTCAAGAATGTTTTCGCAGACCATGCCAAAAATGGATTGATGGTTAGTTCCACCAAGTCCATGACTGGTCACTTACTCGGTGCAGCTGGTGCGATCGAGGCAGCTGCCTGTTGTAAGGCTATTGATGAGGGAGTGGTGCCTCCTACGATTAATTATGAGGAGCCCGATCCAGATTGTGATCTTGATTATGTTCCCAATGAAGCTCGCGAAGCCTCAGTATCGGTTGCTATGAGTAACAATTCCGGGTTTGGTGGTCACAACGCCTCTCTTATCTTTCGTAAATTTGAATAGCCTTTGGAGCAGGCTTTTTAATTCGCTTGCTCATACTATCTAGATAAGTATTTTCTAATTCTTTGGCTTTTGCACCCGTAGCTCAATTGGATAGAGCGCCTGACTACGGATCAGGAGGTTGGGAGTTCGACTCTCTCCGGGTGTGCCACTCTAATCTAGTTTGAACTGAATTTTGATTTTATCGCACTTCGTTAACCGGTGTACTGATTGGGATAACTATTTTTCTTCCGCCGTGGAGGGTGAATTGCTTTCCGGTTTGTTATTCAAACTTTCATCCTTTTCTAAATTGGGGGAATCCTTCTCTTCTGGAACAGAGGCTGGAGAGGGTTTAAGAGATTCGTCTGATTTGTCGCTTTCCGAAAGGGAATCATTCGTAGGCTTTTCTTTTTCTGACTTGATAGGTTCAGGTGCGGAATCCTTTTTAGGCTGATCAGAGTCCTCTTTCTTTGGTTGTTCGGAAGGCTTTGGTTCAGAAGGAGCATCCTTCTTCTCGGGAGCATCCTTCTTCTCGGGAGCATCCTTCTTCT
>JAYODK010000127.1:0-2129 GCA_038106225.1 Opitutales bacterium
CAGCCTCGCGTAGCTTTCCCTCCAAGGAAATCCCTTCCGATTGGTTTAATCGACAACCCAAAGTATGTACGCTCGCCCGTTTGGGGGCCGTTATTTTAGATTGGGATCGATGGACAGCAGATTGCATGAAATCGATGTAGATTACAGATTTATTAATCTGGCTCAACCACGGATCGGCGGCGGGTTCTTTCCATACTTCGCCAGCAGATAAACCAAGCGAAATGCCTTGAGATACCTGGGAATAAAAATGTTTGGACGATGGATACAACGGAGCAACCAACCGAGATAAAGAGTATCTACCCATTTAGGTATTTTTACTTGCTGGCCCGATAAAAATGCAAGGGCTGCTCCCGTACAGTAGATGCTTGGAGAATATGAAAGATTTTCCTTTAAAAATAGGCCAAGCCTTTCCTGCACACCGCCCCCAATTTGGTTAAAGATAGAAGCCGGTTTGTGGGCCTCAATTTGTGCAATCAAAGACTCATCCTTCAACGGTCCTTTCTTGGGATAAAGCGGAGCAATGTATATGTTTTCGGAGCTAAATCTTTTTCCGTAAGTTTTCTGTATCCATTTAACATTGGCATCTGCCTGCTTTTCATCGGGCATTATCCAAAGTGCAGATTCATTCTTCCAATCAGTCTTTTCTAGTATGCAATGCAAAAAAATGAGTCCAGAAAGTCTTCGGAGTTCAGATTTTTTAAACCATTTTTGCCACAGGCAAAGCAATCCACTATCTGGCAAAATAAGATCTGAATTTTCGAGAGCTCTTCGATATTCTGAACATCCAGGCAGATCCTGAGATAATCCAGGTCCTGAAGGTGCCGTGATCAATCCACCCCTGCGAGCGATTAAACAAGCATCTTCCAAATCTCCGTTGTAAAAACAGACTCCTAACGCTTTAATTGTATTTGAGTGCACAGAAAAAATGCTTTTCCCGAATTTCCCGATGCAATTCCAAAAGTGACTTAGATTTACCTAGTAAGCTGACTTAGGAGGAAAAACTACTTGCCCAATCGTGCGGATAACAATTTCAACATCTAACCACAACGACCAATTCCCCACATAATTAAAGTCCATTTCTATACGCTTACTTACAAGTTCAGGATCGGTAAATTCGCCACGTAAACCACGGCATTGGGCTGGCCCAGTAACGCCGGGCTTCACAAACTGGCGAACCCTGTAGGCCTTAAAATTTCGCTCAAATAAGTAATCATGCTCTGCTAAATATGGCCTTGGACCGACCAGGCTCATATCACCTTTCAAAACGTTAATAAACTGGGGAAGCTCATCGATACTGAACCGGCGCATAAACTTCCCAAAGGCAAAGATTCGGTCATCGCCCTCGTATGCTTGTACGGATTCATCGCGGTCCCCTGCCTTGGCATGAGTCATCGAACGAAATTTCCAAATCACAAACTTTGTCCCCGCCAGACCCACACGCTCCTGTTTAAAAAAGATCGGCCCTGGAGCCTGCATGGATTGGTACAATTTAACCAACAGCATGGTGGGAGGAAGAAGGATCAATAGTGCAGGTAAGCTTAAGCAAAGATCGAAGCACCTCTTCACCATTTGATTAAATGGACTTTCCAAAGGCTCATTAAGTAAAGTAAAGAATTGCCTGCCCGATTCCTCCATAAAAACGAGGCGGGCATCAAAAAGACCCGATAAATTGTTGTAAATCAAGACCCGGCATCCGTACTGGGTGGCCAGTTCTGCAACCCGGCTTACCCAGTCTTCCATCAATCGGTCTGGGAGGACCACTAATTGATGCACCCGGTTTTTCTTCAAATAATCCTCGAGCTCATCAAAATATCCAAGGTCAGGTAAGCCCTCAATTTCTTCTAATTCTCTACTTGATGTCGAAAAGACCCCCAAAAAGGAAAATCCATTGGCAGTCTGTTGCCTCATCCAAAGGTTCAAGTCCTTAACGGAATGGGGATTTCCAATCAGCAAACTTTCCCGGTTCATTCCCCGAAATCCAATCACCCTTTTAAATACCCCAGGCAGGGCAAAATTGGCCCCCAGTAAAATCGGCCAACAGATCACAATATAAAAAGCCAAAAAGAGACGGCTCGTCTCGTTGTCTTTTGTGGCAAAGTAAGAGGTAAAAACAAAAAAAGCAATCAAGG
>JAYODK010000040.1:0-14566 GCA_038106225.1 Opitutales bacterium
AGTTCTTTTTGTGGATGATGAAAAGTCTATCCTTAAAGGTCTTCAGTTAAATCTTGGTAGGAAATACGATATTTTCCTGGCAGAATCCGGTGGCGAAGGACTCCGGATCCTCGAGGAAGAAGGTCCATTTCAGGTTATTGTTTCAGACTTTTCAATGCCAGGAATGAATGGTGCGGACTTCCTTGAGAAGGTGAGAGAGCAAAATAAGGAGGTTGTCACCATGCTACTTACGGGTCAGGCCAATTTTGATGATCTTTGCGAAGTGGTTCGACGCGGAGAAATTTTCCGTCTTTTAGGAAAACCTTGCCCTCCAGAAATTCTGGAAAAAAACCTCAAGCAAGCACTTCGTCAATTTCAGTTGATCTCCGCAGAAAAGGAGTTGTTGGAGAAAACTCTTAATGGAGCCATTGGTGCGATGACCTCTCTGCTTGCCGCGGCCAATCCTCTGTTTTTTGGCCGGGCTCAACGAGTCAAGGCATTAGCCCGTGATATCGCCAAGGAAATTAGGGTGGCCCACGAATGGCGCCTGGATGTAGCCTCTGACTTTTGTTATCTCGGCTACCTGACACTTCCTGAGGACTTTCAGCAAAAAGTTTATCAGGGGGAGGATCTTAGCCAAGAGATCAAGAATGTGGTTGCTGGATTTCCTGGATTCGTGAGTAATTTGCTCAAGGATATTCCCCGACTAAATAAAATCCGCAAGATTCTTGAAATTATTGAAGAGGACTATGTGGATACCAATGATGAGTTTGCGGAGGAGCGTAAAATTGCTTCGATTATTCGCCTAGCCCAGCAATATGATCTCTGGCATTCAAAAGGCTTATCCAAAGCGGAAATTTTTGAGAAAATCCGCCAAATTGAAAAGGTATTTGTTCCTCACAGTATAGATGCGCTTGCCAATACCAGAGAATTGAGCGGAGGCTTCATGGAAGCAAGCCATATTGCACCCTCTGAACTGAAGCCAGGGATGTGCCTGATGGAGGAACTTAGGCTTGCTGATGGTAAAATGCTAGCACCTCTGGGTGCTATGGTCAGCCTGTCTTTTATCCAAACTATCCAAAGCCATTTAGCTGCACTGGGTGATTCCGTCTTTCCTGAATCGATCGAGGTTCTCGCCTGAGATTGAGATAGTATAGTTAAAGAACTTCAGGTGCTCCAATCGAGCATCCGCTCGATGGGTAATTTGGCCTGCTTTATAAGATCCTGACTCATAGAGATTTCCGGAACTCCGTTCTCTAGGCAGCTAAGCAATTTGGAAAGGGTGTTCATTTTCATGTAGCGACAGTCATTGCAGGCACAATGACCAGTTGGGCCGGCAACAAACTGTTTTCCGGGAAGTTCTCTGGTCAAGCGGTGCATCATTCCCGATTCGGTCAAAATAATAAAAGTGCCAGATGGATGGTTCTGGCAATAGGAAACCATTTTTTCAGTGCTGCACACTTCATCCGCGAGATCACGCACAGATTGGATACATTCCGGATGGGCAACCACCGGGGCATCGGGGTATTCCAAGCGACAACGCTCAATTGATTCCTTGGTGAAGAGAACATGGGCATAACAACTGCCCGGCCAGAGTCTCATTTTTCTGCCAGTCTGTCCTATTACCCATTGACCAAGGTTTTGGTCGGGAACAAAGAGTATTTCACGGTCTGCAGGTACCCGGTTTACGATACTAACTGCATTTCCACTGGTACAGATTACATCGCTTAATCCTTTGACCGCTGCCGAACAGTTGACATAGGCAACGACATATAAGTCGGGATTTTGCTCGCGGTACTTGGCCAACTGATCAGCTGGGCAGGAATCCGAAAGGGAGCAACCTGCATCAAGATCCGGTAATAATACAGTCTTGGATGGGTTTAGAATTTTGGCGGTTTCCGCCATGAAGTGAACCCCGCAAAAAACAATTACTTCTGCATCTGTCTGGGCTGCCTGCCGGGCCAGACCAAGCGAGTCTCCAACATAGTCAGCGACTTCCTGAATCGGATCAACCTGATAATTATGACATAGAATAACGGCATTTTTTTCCTTTTTTAGGCGGAGAATTTCCTCCTGCTCGTTGTTGAGGGTTATGTCTTCGGATGTCCGTCTAAATACTTGGAGGGGTGGTGGGGAAGCTGTTGCCATGAGTAAGAAAAATTAGGCGGACTTGGTGCAAATTCCGTTTTGGTTCAAGCTAGGACAACTTGCCTGCACTTGCAGTCTTTGATCGTTTACTACCAGTCCCAGTTTTTCGGACACCGTCCGACCGTACCATTCCATAAAAGGAGCATCGACATCGAAGATCCGGTCGCAATCCGAACAAATGACCTGTGCCTTAAAGGTGGCACTGGATTCGTTGAGAGCATAAAACTTGTTATCCTGCCCGACATCGATTTTCCGTACTATTCCACTTTCGACCAAAAGAGGAAGGCATCGGTAGACTGTGGCCCGGGATACGGTTTCGTCCGTCTTGCGGGCATCCTGGAGCAACTGATCGGCGGTAAAGTGACCACTCTGACGAAAAAGACTCTCAAACACCGCTTTGCGCTGTCCGGTCATGCGCAAGCCTTGACTGATCAAATAATCGGAGAAACTTTCCCATGATGCACGGTCTGGCTCGGTCATAATTACATTAAATAATAACATTTATGACTTCCGGTTTTTAGAAGGTCAATTTAATTGAGACGATTTTGAGAATTGTTTTCCGATGGTTACAATCTTGGCAGAAGGGCGAGAAACAGATATGGGATAAGTCATGTCGATCAAGATAAACGATCAGGTGATTCCGGACTGGGCGATCGAACGCCAGGCCGAAGTACTTTTTGATAATGTTGCCCGTGGAATGCCAGGTAAGCCGCGCGAAATCATTATGATGTCAGCACTTGACCTGGCCAAGGAGCGCTTGATTGATCAGACCTTGATGGCTCAGGAGAGTAGAAGGAGAAAATATCAAGTGGACTCTGTGGAGTTACAAAAGAAGATCAAGCAATGGATGAAGCAAAACGGGGGGAAAAAAGCCTTTTCCAAAATTAATAATCCCATGATCCGTAACCACGATGATTTGAAACGTGAGCTTTCTGATCAAATACGTTTCAATCAATTACTGGAGGAGGAATCACATTGTGAAAATGTATGCGAAGCTGATGCCCTGAAATATTATCAGGACAGACCAGAGCTTTTTCGTACCGATGAGCAACTTTCTGCGTCCCACCTTCTCAAAATGGCAAAATCCGAAGAGGAATTCGAAGGGGCTCTTACCAAGGTAAAAGAATTACGTCAGCGTTTGCTCAAGGGTGAAGACTTTACTGAATTGGTCCGGGCGGAATCAGATGACAAGGGCAATGATGGAAACCTGGGCAGCTTTGGTAAAGGAACAATGGTGCCCGAATTTGAAAAAGCAGCCTATGCCCTGGAGGCAGGAGAACTGAGCGAACCGGTAAGGACCCAGTTTGGATGGCACTTGATTAAGTTGCACGATAAAATACCTGCCCAGGTAACCCCCTTTGAAGAAATCAAGGAAAAGGTGGTCGAATATTTAACCGAGCGAAAAAAAGACAGAGTTTTTGAGGAATTTCTTGATGGACTGAAAGCTCAGGCAAGCATCGAGGAAATTTCCGGAATCTGATCAATTTTTCCCCAAGCCTTCAAGTATACTGAGAGTACTTTGCGATTTATTCAGGGCGTATAGGTGGTAGCCGGGTGCCCCTTTGTCCAGAAGGTCTTTAATCTGCCCAAGTGCCCATTTAGCACCCACACCAGGTTGATTTTTCTCATCCGTGATTTCCAGGTTCTTCTCTAGTTCAGCTGGTAGTCTGGCTTCGCACATTTCACAGAACCGACGGACTTGCCCGATGGAGAGAACGGGTAGTAAGCCGGGAAGAACTGGAATGTCGATTCCGGCATTGCGGCAACGTCCCACAAAATTGTGGTACACTGAATTGTCAAAAAATAGCTGGGTGGTAATAAAGTCGGCGCCTGCATCCACTTTGGTTTTCAGGTTTTGAAGATCAATATCTGCAGATTTTGCTTCGGGGTGTTTTTCAGGATATCCTCCGACTCCTATACCAAACTCGGGAAAGTTCTCACGGATCAGGGATACCAGATCGGAACCATAAGATAACCCTCCCGGAACTGGCTTAAAAGTGGTCTCTCCTTTGGGTGGGTCCCCACGAAGGGCCATGATATTACGGAATCCAGCCTGAGCGAATTCCTCCAGGATTTCCAGTAATTGGTCACGGGTGTGACCGACACAGGTCAAATGGGGCATAACCTCAAATCCGTGTTCGCTTTGAAGAAGTTTGGCATAGCGCAGGGTGGTTGCCCTGGTTCCACCACCTGCCCCGTAAGTGATGGATACAAAGTCTGGATTATGCGGCCTGATCTCTGATGCTGTCCGGAGCATCCGTTCTCCGCCTGCCTCATCCTTGGGCGGAAAAAACTCCACAGAGAACAATGGTTTTTCTTGCGTGAAACGCTCTTTTAAGGAACGACCGGTATTCATAATACATATCAACGTATCATGATGCGTTGATACGTACAAGAAATAAGCGAGTTGGTTTTAAGGTCGTTTCCGGGCTGAAAGGTTAAGGTTGTTGATTGTTTTAAGGTATCGGGCAACCCGGGGTTGTGGAGCGATCGCTTGAGCACGCTCGAGTAAATCAGAAGCCAGTTGGAAATCTTTTATGCTCACCAGCATGCGGGCATGTTCAATCAGTGCCTCCACTTCAAAATCAGGCAATTTTGCTGCTCTTTCAAAACGCAAAGCAGCCTTTGTGTAATCCAGATCCTCGGTAGCCAGTTTTGCAGCGAGCAGGAGAGCTTCTCCATCAAGTGGTTGTTTTTCGATTAAATTCTCCAGGATCTTGCGGGCTTCTGTGCGTTTTCCTGTGGCTAAGCGTACCTCAGCCTGAAGCATCCGTATTTCATGCTCATCGGTATCGGAATAACCCTTTCCAAAGGTTTTCTCTATCTCTTCCAGGTATTCAAACCCTGCTCCATAAGCACCCCGGTTGATTAATACCTTGGCAGCACGGGCATAACGGGAAAGGCTTAGCTTTTCCTTTTTTTTCAGTGCATCCTGGTAGGCGGTTAGCGAAAGGTCATCAAGACCAAGGTTGTGATAGAGATCCCCGAGTGCAAGGGTGCCCGCGGTGTCTAGTTTGTTCATTCTTCTGAGGGTTTCGAGGGCAATCACAGCATCCTCCTCCCTTTCCAATCCCTGCAGGGCGGATGCCCTTGCCTTGTGACAGAATAGATCATTTGGCTTGGATTCAAGTAATTCATCAAGCAGGGCAAGTGCTTCGGCAAAGCGGTTGGTGGAGAGCAGGCAATTGACCAGTCCGTTGCGGGCATCGATGCTTTCAGGATGTAGCAGAATGGCCATACGGTATGCATTTTCTGCTGAAACCACCCGTCCTAGAGATAAGTGACAATATCCCAGTGCGACATAGCTTATGCCGTCCGCCTCCCCCAGACTTATTGCCTTGGCCAGGTTTTGGGATGCCTCTTCCAGTTTACCTAGGCTCAGTTGCACAAAACCAAGATTTTTGCGGGCACGTAAAAAGGAGGGAAACTTTTTGAGTGCCTGTTCGTAGGTTTGCTCAGAACGGGTAAGCCTGCCAAGTTGATAGAACATTGTACCAAGGGCAAAATCAAGAGCAGCACTGGTCTTATGGTCGGTCTTGGATTCAAGGTAGGTGATTGCCTGTTCCAGCTGGTTTTCCGCTTTGGCCACCACTTCCCGCAGGATGAATTGTTCCGACTTATCAATTCTAGGTTCCACCTCACTTCGGAATCCATAATCCCCCATGAATCCACGCACAAATGCAGGATCATTCCAAAAGTCCTGAGTCAATTCTGGCAAAGGAGCTTTTCCCATTAAAACATGGGGCAAACCTGCAATAACCACAAAGAGACAGAAAAAACTTTTCATTTGAGCATAGAGAAACGTACCGGTAGGTAGAATTCCACCTTTACCGGTTTTCCATTACGGGTAGGAGGGGCATAGACCGAGCCTTCGGCTGCCTTGCGGGATGCTTCCACAAAATCCGGATGGGTTGCTGATACGGTCTCAAGTACTTTTACCCGGCCGGTTTCATTTATTTGAACAAGTAATTTTACTTCACCCTCCAAACCTTTACGACGAAGATGAGCGGGGTAAACTAGGTTGCCCCGCTTGATTACCTCAGGATTGCGGTCAAGATCATGCATAGAAAAGACCAGTTCCGAGGCAAAACCTGATGGAGCGGGATTAAAGGTGGCTAGCGAAAAAGCCGCCTGAAAGTCACCGGGTCCGACTTCGAGGGTGGTTGCACTGGGTTCATTATGCAGTTGTGCCTTGGGAGTTTCCATTGCAGGAACTGGAAGCTCAAGTTTTTTGACCACCTTCTTTTCCAGTTCAGTTTTGGGAGGAGGGGGTGGAGTATAGGAGGGGATGTCTGCTGTCCGGACTACCCATTCATCCGGTCTTACGAATTCAGAAAGTGGCAGAAGGCAAAAGAGACCAAAAGAAACCAGCCCCGCCAGTCCTAGACTTTTGAGCCTTAAATGAGGAAAAAATTCGGTTTCCACTCCAGGAGTCCAGTCGATCTCAGATGCTTGTTTCATTTGCTGATTGGACTTAATTTAACTGCTTTTGCCCCACCGATCATGGCCTGATCCATTACCTGAGTAGCCAGTCCGGCCCGGGCTCCGGGAGATACCCGCACAATAACAGAGGGCTTCTCCTGAGTAGCTCGGCTACGGACAAGCGGAGCCACCTGTTCAAGCCCAATAACCATGCCATCCTGCAGTAGTTGGCCGGATGCTGGTAAATCGAAGGAGAGAGGATCTTCCAGATTCGATGATGCTGAGGCAGTATCCTTGTGCTTTGGGGTAATGCCCACTTCATTAACAAAGGAGGTGGCCACGATAAAAAAGATCAGCAGAATGAAGACCAGGTCAATCAGTGGAGAAACATTAATTTCCGTACTTTCCGGTTCCTGGATAAGTCTTCTTTTCATGCTCTTGGCTTGCGCGTTGCGATCGAAACCTCCCCCGATTTTTTTCGTGCCTGAGCAACCATTTTGGCAAGTATTGAGGCATCTGCCCATTGATCTACCTGAATTACCACAGCTTTACCTTTGTCTTTACTGGCTTTGGCCACCAGAAACGGAATTTCCTCCAACTGCACAGTCGATCCAGCGTACTTGATTTCATTCTCCGATGAGAGGGCAAAAATAACCGCATTTTTTTCTAGTGCTTTGCCGGTGACCGCTTGGGGGCGGGCCACCTCGATTCCTGGCAGGGTTACAAAGGTGGCCGAGACAATGAAGAAAATAAGCAGAATGAAAACCACATCGATCAGGGGTGATACATTAATGGCATCCGATTCAGAGGATTCAATCTTTCTGCCCCTTTTTCTCATAAGGATTGGGGGTTAGGAACCTGTCTTAGGGAAAGGCTTTCAAGTCGGTTGATGCATTGCAACCAATCTTTTTTTCTACGGTTGAGCAAATGAATCATTGCAATTGCAGGTATGGCAATTAACAAGCCGGCTTGGGTGGTTACCAGTGCTTGTGAAATTCCTCCTGCCACAAGGTCCATTTTATAACTATCTTGCATGCTTAAACCGTCAAATGTTCGTAGCATTCCCGCCACCGTGCCAAGTAGACCGATCAAGGGAGCAGAAGTTGCCAGTACAAAGAGAAAACGCAGTCTGCGGTTCAGGTAAGAGGCCTCGCCTGTTCGTACCTGCTCAAATCTTTTCTGGGTTTCCATTCGGTCGCGGTGATCAGCCAGGCAATAGCGCATAATCCGGTCAACTCTGCCTCCACCCTTAAAAGCTGCCCATCTTTCCCTGGGAAATGCCCGTAGATCCGTAGGAATGACTGTCCGTAAACGCAACCATAAATCAAAGGACAAATAGTAGAGGTAAAGAGCAAGTAATCCGAGTGCGGGCATCAGGGTACCCCCTTTTTCCCAGACAAAATTTGCTTGATCAATAAAATCAATCAACTGGTTCATCCTTTTTATCGTGGTTTGGAGAATTATCTCTGGGTGTCTCTTTTTTCAGGTGTACCAGGCGGGCGGAAAATCCTTCCATTTTCGAGACCAGTCCCTGCAACCGTCTCGAGAGCAGGGCATGGGCAATCAGGGAAGGAATGGCGGTGATTAGGCCAAATTTGGTGGTCACCAGTGCCTCAGATATTCCCCGGGCAAGTTCGCTGTTTTCCGGGTTTGCAAAATTGGTGATCTGCCGGAATACATCAATCATTCCAGTCACCGTTCCAAGCAAACCAAGCAAGGGGGCAGTGGCAGCGGTAATTGCGATAAGGGGCATGCCTTTTTCCAACCGTGCCTGCCAGTCGATAATTATCTCGTAGAGAATTTCCTCAAGTATTTCCGGCTTGTTTCCACGGTATCCCTGTGCAGTTTTTCGGAGCAATTCAAATGGACCTCCAAAATTTCCCGCAAGAGTGACCGGTCCGCGAGGATACGGAATACGCAAAATTTGAAAGGCCTTAAATAATGCAATCAGCACCGATGCCAGGGCAAAGAAAAGAATGGGGTAGATCCAGATTCCACCTTTTTGCATTTCTTCAAGCAGGGTCGGTTCGCTACCCTCAATCACCAGAGCCTTGCCCAGACTCGGATCCATGGGAAGGGAAGTCAGGCTTTCCAGACCTGTCTGGAGTGCTTGGTTAATCATTTGAGAGGTTGACTGGTTGGCCACCAGCAGGCGGGGAGGAGTGTTTCGCTTAACTGAATCCGGAGTCATTTCTATACCGGTGTCCAGGGTCTGTTCATAACTCTTATCGAGAAATCCTGAACTTCCTGCATTTCCACGGAAATAGAGTAAGGGTCCGATGGTCCAAAAAGTACCTGACTCCCGAATTCCTTCGGGTGGTACAATAGCATCCCCGTAATAAGAACCTCCGCCTGCCTGTTTTAAAACGGATAAGATGGAAAGTTCACAAAGTTCAAGATAAGCAGTAAAGGAACTCGCCCGGTCACCATTTTCTTTCGATAATACAGAAGAGAGTGCTTGGGATTGCAAAATACGCTCAGACGATGGAATGGATTGAGTCCAGCCTCGGCCATAATCTTTTAATAACCGGAGCGAAGTTTCAAGGGCGGCTTCATTTTCACGGACTTCCTCTTTTAACTGCAGGAGGCTGGCATCCCGGTTGTCACGTTGGCGTAAGCGGCGGTCGATTTCCGCTCTTTTGTCCCGGGTATCATGCTCAAGCTGGACCACTTCTTTTGCCAGAGGGATTTTTTCCTTCTCAATTTGCTGGCGGAGAAGGGCCAATCTCTCAATGGAATCTTTCAGGTCATTGCGTGCTCCCGCCCGTACCTGCTGGACAGTTTGAGCGGTCATGTTTGACCATCCCATTGTGCACAAAAGCAGACTGAATAATAAGGTTCTCATTGGTCTATCCTTTGTGGAGCAGAAACAGGAAGTTCGAGAAACCTAGGCATTGCCCGGTTGTTGAGCATATCTACACCAGTGGAAATTTCGCGGGCTAGCTTATCAGAACGGGTCCATTGCCAGCCCTTGTCTCCCGGTTGGCCGTATCCGGCAACCGTGCCGGACTCGTTTACGAAATAAGCTGTGCCTAATCCAAAATACATTACCTGAAACTCACGGGACTGGTTGTCATCCAAAGTAAATTCCTGTCTTTCCAGAGTAACGGATCGGTGGAAATTCTGAATCGCCTGGAGGAGGGAAATCAAAGCGTCTACCCTTTGGCGAAGGGGAGGTGTGGGCATATTCTTTGCAGGAGTGAGTTTCTTCCGATAGGGTTCCAGCCGCTCGGCCACCGGAGTGGGGAGCAGGGAAAAGATCCGGTCCAGTTTGGCCACAGCCCGGTCCAGTCCCAGATGAAGCGAGCGGGTGGCTTTAAGGGATGCGTCCTTGCGGGCGAGCAGGTCCTCCCTTTGCCTGGCTACTCCCACCGCTTCCTCTTCCGTTTCCTGGAGCTTGGCATTAAGTTCACCCAATTCAGCACTGAGGGCTTGTTTAAGATCGAGCAGGGCAGACTTTTCAATTTCCCATTCGCTTTCCTCTTCCGAAATTAACCGTTCAGTGGCTACCCATTCCCCGATGATTGCATGCGTCTCTTTGATTTCCGCCCGCATCTCACAGGCATTGGCTAACAGACAGCCAAAAAGAAATTTAGAAAAGATGGGTCGTACTTTCATCAGACAAAGCTTTGAATATACCCTATGGGTCATTCGATGAAAAGCTCTTTATTGAGACTCAATCTCAATAAAGATTTAAGGCCAATTGTGTAAAAATGCTTGGCAGGCAGGTGATAGAGTCCGCGGAAGGGTTATTTCTTTTTGTTTTCTTTTTTGGCGCTGCATTCCGACTTTTTACATCCGGAATTTTTTTCACTCTGTTTTTCAGATGGTCGATCATCCTGGTATTTTATGCGGTCATGTTGCAAGTGCCGGTGCTCCTCATGGAAGCGTCTCTGTGCAAGCCGGTTTTGTTCAGCCAGTTTGATTGCTCTTTCCCTGATTTTGGCAGCCTCGGATTCAAGGGTCTTTGCCCTTTTACTCATCAACTCTTTTCTCTGCTTCGACTCCTTGGAATCGTGATGGGGTTCGAGTTCGAGAAGATCGAGTTTCATTCGGGCCTCGAAGGCATGCATCTTTAACTGTTCATACTGCCTCAGCAAAAGGGAGGAATCAATTTGATTAAGGCGTTGTTCAATATTGAAGTTCATCGGTTGATGCTCGCGTCCAACAGCTGTCAAAGCACCAATTAAAAAAATACTGAGGGTTGATAAATAGAAAATTTTCATGGGTAAATTTTGGGGGTTGATATTTTAGAAATCAATTTGAGATGGTGGGAATGATCAAATCAAAAATCGCACCCAACCTGAATTTAAAACACCATTGATTTTCAGATAAAACTTGTGAGAATTAATAAAATGAAACCAATCGTGTCATTTACATCCCGTATGGTTTCGAAGGGTCTCTTTTCCCTCCTTTTCTTATTGGTCAATTTGGGGGCCTCCGTACAGGGGTATTCGATTTCATCCAATCAAAAGCCAAATGTTTTATTTATCGCAGTGGACGATCTTAGACCGGAGTTGGGCGTTTATGGATCAAAGATCAAAACCCCAAACATGGACAGACTTGCATTCCAAGGCACTCTCTTTGAGAGGGCCTATTGTCAACAGGCGGTTTGCGGAGCCTCCCGCTTGTCCTTAATGAGCGGTCTTTATCCGACCTTTACTCAGGAACAAACCTATCATGTGGAGGACTGGAGAAAGAGGCATCCCGACCTTCTCACTTTAAACCAGCATTTTAAACAGCAAGGCTATGAAACCATTGGACTCGGTAAAATTTATCATGGAGACTCCGGACCGGGGGTGGATCCCAAAAATTGGAACCAATGGATTGATGTCGATTCCAGAGGCCACTACCTTAAAAAAGAAAATATCGAATTGCTCCGCAAGGCACGGGCCCAAAAAAAACATGGGGATCCCAAGGATCCCCCCAAGGGACCGATGACGGAATGTGCGGAAGTGCCTGATGATGCTTATTTGGATGGTAAGAGGGCAGAAAAAGCCGTGGATATAATTAAACATTTATCCAGCACCCAGGAGCACCCTTTCTTTTTGGCGGTTGGCTTCAGCAAGCCGCACCTTCCCTTTTGTGCCCCTCAAAAATATTGGGAACTCTATGACCGTAGCGATTTCAGCATGCCCGCCAACTCCGGTATACCTCCGGGTTATCCTCTTGACGCGGCTAACCCCATGGCCATGGAAATGAGAAAATACAGCGATTACGAGGGCAAGGGGCCAAAGGATTTTTCCGATGCCACCAACCGCCGGCTTCTTCACGGCTATGCAGCTGCCACCAGTTATGTCGATGCCTGCGTGGGTAAAGTTCTTGATGCTTTGAAACAGAATGGACTTGCTTCGAATACCATCGTGATACTGTGGGGGGATCATGGCTGGAAACTGGGCGACCATTCAAGTTGGTGCAAGCACACCAATTTCGAGTGCGATACCCGGGTTCCCCTGATCATTCATGATCCACGCATCAAGGGCGGGCAGAAATGTATCCGCCTGGTCGAATTGATTGACCTTTATCCCACCCTTTGCGAAATGACCGGACTGTCCATCCCCCATCATTGTCAGGGCAGAAGTTTCAAGCGATTGCTGGAAGATCCTAAAGACGGTCACCGCTATGAGGCCTACAGTTCCTATCCTGCCCATAAAACTATGGGGCACAGTATCCGTTTTAAGAATTACCGATACACGGAGTGGAGGGATCAGCAGGGTGGGGTGAAAACCAGTGTGCTCACCGATCTTGCTGCTGATCCGGGGGAGGAAACCAATGTTAGAGATGATCCCGCACATGCTACTGCACTTGCCTATGGGAAGGAGAGGTTGAACTTGCGAATCAATCAGGCACTGAAATCTTCCTACTTGATGAATGAAACCCAACTTTTGTCATCGGTGGTTCCCATCAATCCAGATCACCAAAGAATTGGTCAGAAAATCCGTGGATTTGGTGGTTCCATTGCCTTCTGGGGAACAAACCCTTCGGATGAAGCAATGGAATATGCCTTTAAGGAATTGGGGACATCTATTTTACGGGTTCAGGGAGAAGTAAATAAGAATGGGAAGGACGATCATTCGCAGGAGGTTTTACAACGGGCGATGAAGATCAACCCCGGGCTCGAGGTTTTGCTCACTTTTTGGCAACCGCGTTCGCCCGATCTTTTAAGGTTATCAGACTGGCTGGATATTTTCGATTGGCGGGGCGATCAGGCCTACAGGCTTAAGCCTTCGATGGAGGATGCCTGGGCGGAGGAGATTGTCCGTCGAACCAAACAGCACCTCGACTGGGGAATCAATGTCACCACCCTTGGGGTGCAGAATGAAACCAATTATTCCAAGTTGGGCTCTCAAACCTGTATCTGGGAGCCCCTACGATTGAAAGCCTTTATTGAGGAAAAATTAACTCCGCGTTTACGAGAGGCTGGCATTGAAGTAAAAATCGCCGCACCCGACCTTGCCTATGTGGGGTACCAGGGGAGCGAACTATCCCGTTTTCTTCCCACTGCCCAAAGTGATTCAGTCGAGGTGGTCGCTTACCACATGTATGACAGTTACAAGGAGGGGATGGACGGGAGCCTTTCCATTCTCCGTGAAAATAGCCGGATAATCGGTCAGATTCGCAAAGAAGAATTTCCGAAAAAAGAATTTTGGATGACCGAGACAACGGGTGCCCAGTGGAACAACGATATCTGGCATACCTATGGCTGGTCCCCTCAATTAACAGAGTTCGATAAAGCGATCCTCGCCGCTCAGTACGCCCATATGACCCTGGCTGATGCCCAGGCAAATGTGTTTATGTGGTGGGGCTTAATCTACTCCCTCGCTCCTGAATATGTGAAAAACCCCAAGGTTCGGGAAAAGCACCGCGATGAGGGCCTTGTGTTGGTGGAGGAGAAAGTAGGGCCCAAGGGCAGGCAGAAATTGGTGGAGCGGACCAAGAAGTTTTTTATGATCAAACAATACTCGAGGTTTATCACCAGTGGATTCCGTAGGATATCGGTAAATTCTCCTGATCCTCTCTGGGTGTCCGCCTATTTTCATGAATCAAGAAAAAGAGGCGTAATTGTGGCAATCAATCCATCCTCGGAATCCGTTTCCCTAGAAGTAAAGATGCCAGATGGGTTCAAGATGGATGAAGCCTATCAAACTGACAATCAACGAGATTGTGAGAAAGTGAATCCCCCTTCGGTTTTGCCGGGCCGTTCCGTTCGAACGATTGTGTACTCCCCTTAAGAGGCGAGCAGGCGACGAAGGGTCTCATCGACTACCTTGGGGTTCGCTTGT
Source organism: Opitutales bacterium (assembly GCA_038106225.1). Classification (GTDB taxonomy): domain Bacteria; phylum Verrucomicrobiota; class Verrucomicrobiia; order Opitutales; family Seribacteraceae; genus Chordibacter. Next base: position 13,833 of record JAYODK010000040.1, read on the forward strand.
CCGCGGGTTGCTTTCATCACCGCACCCTTCAAAGCATTGATCGCCCCTTCCTTACCTCCACGGAATTTCTCCGCGGCATCCGGATCATTGGCAATCGCTTCCGCACAAATTCCTTCGATTTCGGAATCGTCCGACTGTTGATCGAGTCCTTTTTCCTTCACCAGTTCGGCGGCGGATTTTCCAGAGGCAAACATATCCGGAAATAATTCCTTGGCCACATTGTTGGTCAATTTGCCGTCCTCGATTAGGTTGACCAGTTCCGCCATCATTTTGGGTGTAATGGGAGAGGACTGGGGAGTAATCTTCTCATTTTCTTCCTCGGCAAATTCATCTACTTTATTGGCCTGGGATAATTCACGGAGCAAATCATTGACCACCCAGTTGGCCACCTTGCCCGCAGATTTCGCCAGACTGGCTGCTTCCTCAAAATAAGCACAGAGTAAATGATCTCCGCAGAGGGCGGAAGTAATGGAGTAGGGCAGGTTCATCTCCTCTTGGTAACGACGCTGCTTATCAAAAGGCTTTTCCGGAAGTTCTTTTCGTACACGATCAATCCATGCCTGATCAATTTTTACCGGCATTAGATCGGGGTCTGGGAAATAGCGGTAATCATGAGCCATTTCCTTGGTCCGCATCGGGGTGGTGTATTTTTGCTCCGGGTTCCACCGGCGGGTCTCCTGTATAATAGGGGTGCCTTCCTCGATTGCCCGGATCTGGCGGCGGATCTCATATTC
>JAYODK010000128.1:0-2056 GCA_038106225.1 Opitutales bacterium
TGATCGCCCATATGAGAAAATCTCTCAAGCCATCCAGCTTTCGGCTCTGGCGCAAGCGTGCATCCACCCAAAGTATCAAACACCAAAAACTCTTTCGCCACCGCCGCTCGCAATCATCCTAAATCGAAAAAGCATCGGCAATTTGACATATTAATGGTTTTGCCGTAAATATGGCTTCATGAAAACCACTATTAATTTGAAAGGGGATGTCTTGCGCCGAGCAAAAGCCCGTGCTGCTTTACGTGGGCAGCCATTAGCCCAGTATATGGAGGAGAGCCTCGAGCAGAAATTAGCTCTGGATGAATCACAAGATGACAACTTGAAAGAATGGATTAGCTCTCTCCCAAAAGTTTCCGCTGTCGCCATTGGTGATTTCGAAAAAAATATCTCGGCGAATGACTTTCGTGAAGTCGAAGATGATATGTGGAAATGATTCTTGATACCAATGCCCTGTCTGCACTCGCAGGGAGAGACGAAAATTTAATTGATCAACTTTCAACGGCACCACGCATCTGCACGACATTGATCAGTCTTGGGGAATACGCCTATGGCTTGTCAGGTTGCTCCCCAGCCCGCCGCAAACCGCTTAAAGTTTGGCTTGATGCCTTTCTTGAACGGGCCGAAGTACTCTCACCTAACCGTCAGACGATTGAATATTATGCTGAAGTTCGAGCAGAGTTAAAAGCTGCAGGCACACCCATTCCCGCTAATGATTGCTGGATCGCTGCCCTTGCCCGTCAGCACAAAATCGGATTACTTAGCAAGGATCGTCATTTTGACCGAGTAAAAGGACTCAAGAGATATGATTGGTAAAAAGAAATTACAAGGAAACTTTTTCGGATTCTGTAACCGTATTGCCCGCAAAGCAAAAAAGAGAGGCTTAACTTCCGAAAAACTTCGAATCCTGCTCACAGAATAGAGCCAAATTCGACTTAAGAATTCCTTTCTTTTAAGTTTTTTGAGCTTCCTGGAAATGTCGGAGATAGAATAAATCCGAAACTTACCCGAAGACATACTCTTCGCCCTGTGAGCTTTCGATTTCCGAACGGGAGATCATTATTTCCTCAAGGAGAGCAAAGGTCAGATCTGGGTTATCCTCGCCAGCCTTACCTATCTTTACCCAGTACTCCAACTGCGCAGTCATAGAACGCTGCTCCACCTTTGACCGACGCTTGGCATCATTTGCCAACTGATCTGAAATCCGGACAACAGTGCTCATGAAAACCAAAATCTTCTTTCAGAATAAATCGGCATGCGTTCCCATTCTCTCAAAAATGATTCTGTCCTCTTCCAGCTTGTAAATTAACAACCAGTCCGACTCCAGGTGGCATTCCCTCCGGCCAACAAAATTACCTATTAATTTATGGTCACGGTGAATCGAATCCAGTTCGTCCCCGGCAATCAAAGTTTCGGCAACCAATTTAAATTTCTCCATTCTTTTATTCCTCCGCTGGCACCGCTTTAGGTCTTTTTCGAATTGCTTGGTGTAGACTGGAACCAGGCTCATAGACCCAGCTTTTTAAACATATCATCCGCATCCTCGCAGACCACTAAGTCCTTACCTTCATCCGTTTTTTGGAAAGTCTGGCGGGTCTTTTCATTCGGAATGACTACATTAAAAGGCAGCCCCCCTGCCAACTCCACTTGTTTGTAAAAGATATTGATCGCCTGAGCTGAATTCAATCCAAGCTCATGAAAGATCGATTCAGCCTTGGCTTTAAGCTTTGGCTCCATTCTAGCCTGCACAACAGATGACTTACTCATAAAACAAATTGTACTACAAATGTAATACATTGTCAAATTTAGTTTAAGACTTCAATCTCCCCTCCTCAGTTTTGCCGATCTTGATCCCGTCCGGGACGCAGGGTCAGGATAATTCCAAATCGTGCCTTCAGTTCATCGGACAGATCGTATCCAAACCGTCGGCCAACCAATAATAGACTACGACCCGGATTTTTGGGAAATCCATCATTGTTATACTGAAAGCCCCCCCAGCTGCTAAGATAACTCCGGTCAAACCAATCCCAGACCCGTAGTGCCTTGAACAAATCATAAG
>JAYODK010000129.1:0-2055 GCA_038106225.1 Opitutales bacterium
TAGCAAAACCGATTGACGGAGATGTTTTTTGTAGGCTCCCAATGATTTCCACGGATCAATTGAATATTCAATTTCATACAAGCAAGTAACCTCCTTGGTTTCATTGTTTTCCGAAATGTAGACCAGCTTGCAACCCTTTCCAAAGTCAATGTCTACCCGTTTGCCTTGGAGGTAGGGCAGAAGAGATGCTATACAGAATAAAACTAAGATGATTGATTTCATATTTTATTTATTGGTTGAATGAATGGGGCAGGGCCCGCCCGCAAAGGCAAGGCCCTCCCGTCGCGAACACACCCACGCCGGTTTAGTTAATACCCAGACATTGATCGAAAACCCCTGTTAGGATTCTCGTTCTTTCAGGAATAAGATGCGGCTTTGATTTCATGACCTCGGTGAATGAATTATGCAGAGACCAAGCCGTTCGTGGCACGAATTCCTCGTGCCAGGGCTGTCTCTACTCCCGCAAGACCTTGGGAATCGCTGAGGGCGGAAGAGCTTCCGCATCGACTGCACGAACCACCAGATCATGGGCTCGTTCATCAGAGATTTCTGTTTCACGGTAACGCAAGACCCGAAGGTCGTTTCTCTCCCATTCAGCAAAGACCTTCTCAAAACCTTCTGTGATTTTCTGATCAAGATCCTCGAATAGGCGGGAGGTGTGCTTGCGGTTTAGACAAATGTCATCGCCTGCAAACATTCCGTTTGAACACACAATTACCCGTATCCCTGCAATCAGTCCGGCGGCCAAAGATTTATCATGAGAATTTTTTATCCCAACCATTCTTCGGTAGCCCAGGTTTCTTCGACTGCCCAGAGTGATCGTTCCAAGGAACCTGTCACCTCCATGGGAGAGTAGGCAATTGGTTTGATGAATTCTGTAGCCGTAATCCTGTATCCTGTTCTCGACCCGATTCATGAGTTCGTGATGGGGAAGGGGAGTCCAGCTCAGGGTTGCCCTTGGAGTTTGAACTCCTGCCAGTCTTGATCGGTCAATGGTTACTGGGTTGGGATCGTTATGTAGTAAGTTTACCATTTTAATAATTTCCTTTCTTTCATTTAATTTTTGTTATTACCGGGTCTTTCGGATCGCATGGACGAAGTAACCCGTTGCCCCCATGAGCATTGCCGCGGCAATGATTGCGAATGGGCTGATCGCTGTGGATGCCTCCTTGATCACAGTTGCAGGGACATAATGATTGTCCTGTTTTGAGAGCATGGTTCCCGCTCCCATCCCGATCGCAAGAAGGCTGGCTGCCCTGAATATAATCATCCACATTTTGTGCCTCCTTTCATTCGAATGCGGGCAGATAAAATCAGGCCCGTTGCCCAGACTCCAGCAACAGCCAGACTGAAACAGCCTGCAATCACTGCCACATCCACGAGGATACTGAAATCAGGGAGCTCAGCTTTTACTGGATTTGTGCTCTTTGCATTTACCCAACCCGGAATCATAAGCAAGGGAACGAGCAGGAATCTGATGAGGTTTGCCATCATCTGCTGATTGGATGTTTTCCCCATCGATCCAGTATCGCCCCTACAACCAGGGAAGCCTGCCCAGATCTTAGCGAGTTCATTGAAGATCCAACTACTTCCATAGCCACTTCCTCGACTGCTGATTCAGGAAGATCATTTTGATTAAGGATTTTGAGTATCAGTCCCCGCTGTCTTTCTGTTACTTTCCAGTGATCTGGGTTTGTTTCTTTGGCCTCCTCCTGCTTGTGCTCTTTTCCGTTTTCAGAAGGGATAAATCCAGGGTTACTCAACTGAGAATCCACACTTTGTTGAAGCAATCGATATGCACGCTCAGATTCCTCTTTGATTTGGTCCACATTGTTGACTTCAGTTCGCATGGATACCCCGAAGTCGTGACTGCTGTAGCCGGGTAACCCCAGCCGTTTGTCGTACTTGAATTCCAATAAAATGGCCATTTGCCACCTCACTTTCTAATAGACGGAAATTATATAAACGCACAAAAAAGCCCGAAATTCTCCGTCTGGAAAATCGGGCATATGCGGTATGAAACCTATTTGTTTCTTACATGTTTATATAACGCAG
>JAYODK010000130.1:0-2054 GCA_038106225.1 Opitutales bacterium
ACAGTTGTCTAATCGAGATCGATAGGGAGGAGCCTTATTACCTGCTTGAACTGACGGGTCATGGAGGTGGAGATGCATTGGAAACGGGAAATATTCAATATGATTTGGATGAGATTGATTCTGCCAAACAAATGAAAGATTTGTTTTTGGTAAAACTGGAAAAATAAATTTACCTTCTTAGCTTGGACGAGTTAGGTTCGTAAATTATGAAACATCTTGCTCTTACATGCCTATTCTTTTTTACCGCATCTTTCTTACTGGCTGAAAAAAAAGGAAGTAATTCTGACAGCACTACAGAAAGAACTCCGGGTGAAGCTGTGAGTTTGGATTGGACAAAGCCCATTCCCGTGCCATCTCCACTAACCGTTAGCGTTTCGGTGAAAGGAGGGCAACCTGCACAGGATACAAATGGATTTGGGGTGCAGGGCAAAGGATCCAACCGGGTGGATCCGGGTGAAGCCCTGGCCCTTCGGTTTCAACAGGATGTGATGATTGATTCGATTCAGTTGGATGCTGGGAAAGAAGGCAAAATTGGTGGTTACCTGAAGATTGGGAATAAAACCCAAAACATAGTAAAAACGGATAGAGGTAGAAAGGGTAGGGAAAAGAGTGTGGTTTCACTGGATGGACTCGGGTTACTAAAGCGTGGTGAAATGCTTATCCTGGACCCTTCTCCACCAACCCCAAAATCTCCAAGTGGTAGCTGGAAATTAATTGGACTGACGGCTCGTCCGTTTCCCCAGTAACGAAAGAAATTATTTTTGGAATTCAGCATTTCTACATGACAAAAATACAATTCATTTTCCCAGTATTAATTGCCCTTTGCACAGGATGTTTTGTTTCGGCAAACCCCCTGAAATCCGGGTATTCATATTCAGTGCCCAGCCTTAAAAAAGGGGCACACATTTTGTTTATTGGCGATTCAATCACTGATATGCAAAGAAGTCGTAAGCCTTACGGTTGGGATCAAAATCATTTGCTTGGGCACAGCTATGTATTTCTGATTGCAGGTCGCTTAGGAATCGATGCAGTTGACTCCAATTATACTTTTTCGAACCGGGGGATTTCGGGCAATACGGTTGCGGACCTGAAGAAGCGCTGGCAGCTAGATGCAATCGACCCAAAGCCTGATTTACTGAGTATTTTGATTGGTACCAATGATGTGAATAGGGGAGTAACTCCTCAGACCTATGAGAGAGATTATCGATCGATCCTGAGCAAGAGCAGAGAGGCAAACCCCCACCTAAAACTCGTCCTTTTGGATCCCTTTGTATTGAGATCTGGCAAACTGGATAACGAGGATGTATGGCAGAAGAGAAAGACTGCCACAGATCAAATGCGTATAATCGTAGCCCGTCTGGCCAAGGAGTTCGAAGCGGTCCATATTCCGATGCAGGATATTTTTGACGAAGCCCTATCGGTAGCTCCTGCAGTTCATTGGATTTGGGACGGTATTCATCCATTGCCCGCGGGTCATGAAATCATTGCCCGTTCCTGGCTCGATGCGGTTTCTGCCCGTTGGCCAGGCAAATAATTTGATGGAAAAAATCATGACTGAGACTGATTGGGAACAAAGATACCACGAAGAAGATACTCCCTGGGATAAAGGCGAACCTGCTCCAGGTCTGGTGGATTGGCTGAAAAGTCAAAAACTGGATTCTGATATCCGTGTACTTGTGCCAGGTTGTGGTTGTGGTCACGATGCCCGTGCATGGGCGGAGGCAGGCTTTGAGACCACCGGGGTTGATTTGTCAGAATTGGCCCTCAATCAGGCACGCCAGAAATATCAATCGATTCCTGGGCTTGCTTTTTTCCCGGGAAATTTTTTGGAGGATGAACCTCAGGAACCCTACGATCTAATTTTTGAGCACACCCTTTACTGTGCTATCAATCCTGCGAGGCGCAATGAGTATGCCTCCGCAATAAATCGCTGGCTTAAGCCGGGTGGTCATTTCCTCGCTATACATTTTACTTTTCCACTCACGGAAGAGGGTCCACCATTCGGTGCAAGCCGGGAGGAAATTATCGACCGGTTTTCGGGCAGTTTAGAACTT
>JAYODK010000131.1:0-2007 GCA_038106225.1 Opitutales bacterium
CCATCGATGGTGACCGTTCCGGTATCGCCAACCTGTCCGCCCATTTCGGCGTAAAAAGGGGATTTTTCCACAAGGAGAAAGCACTTACCTTCCTGTTCTATCCAATCGGTGCAGCGGGAGTTGAAATTTTGAAGGTTTGATAAGTCATATCCGCAAAATTCAGTTGGGTCTGAAGATTCATCGCTGTCATTTACCAGAATATCCACTGACTTATGTGCTTCTCTGGCCCGCTTTTTCTGGGCTTCCATTTCCTTTTCAAACTCGGCATGGTTGATCGTAAGTCCGTTTTCGCGGGCCATCAGTTCAGTAAGATCCAGCGGAAAGCCAAAGGTATCATACAATTTAAAGGCAAAGGATCCCGATATTTCGTTTCCCTCTGCTAAATCTTTTGTTTCTTTGGTAAAGAGTTCAATTCCCCGGTCAAGAGTCTTGTTGAAGGATTCCTCCTCCGATTTGAGCGTTTTCTCAATTAATGTGGACCGTTCCTGCAATTCGGGAAAAATATCTCCCATCTGTTCGACTAGTACAGGAGCAAGTTGGTAAAAAAAAGGATCGCTCAATCCGAGAGTTCTTCCGTACTTTACCGCCCGGCGAAGAATGCGGCGCAGAACATAATTTCGATCACTATTTCCGGGAAGTATGCCATCGGCTATAGAGAAGGAAAGAGCCCGCAGATGATCCGCAATCACCCGGAATGCTACATCGATTTCTTCCTGTTGGTCTTTTGGTTTTCCGTCCACCGGGAGGGTGGACTGGTAAGTCTTTCCGGAAAGTTCCTCAAGCTTGGCAAAAAGAGGAGAGAATACATCGGTGTCATAATTGGATGCAGGTTTGGAAAAGTCGGTGAAATTACGGGTGGATTGCATTACCGCGGCCACCCGCTCAAACCCCATGCCGGTATCCACATGTTTTGCTTTGAGCGGAGTGAAATTCCCCTCCCTGTCCGCATTAAATTGGATGAAGACGAGGTTCCATATCTCGATGCAGAGATGGGAGTCGGCATTGACCAGTTTTCCCTGGCTGTCCCCCTTAACAGTCAGATCCAAATGGAGTTCAGAACACGGACCACAGGGCCCCGTCTCTCCCATCATCCAAAAGTTGTCCTTCTTGCCTCCCGTAACCACATGGACCGAAGGGTCGAGACCGGCAGATGAAAAAATTTCAGACCATATTGCATGTGCTTCCTCATCAAACTCGGCGGGGTCTCCCTCGCTTGGCTCATAAACGGTCGCATAGAGCCGTTCGGGGGGGAATTTCCACACCTCTACCAGTAATTCCCAGGCCCATTTAATCGCCTCTTTTTTAAAATAATCCCCGAAGGACCAGTTCCCCAGCATTTCGAAAAAGGTGTGGTGATAGGTGTCCAGGCCCACATCTTCCAGATCATTGTGTTTTCCGCCTGCCCGGATACACTTTTGGGTATCAGTTGCTCTGGGATAGGGAGCTTTTTGATCGCCAAGGAAGTAGGGAACAAATTGATTCATTCCCGCATTGGTAAAAAGGAGATTGGGCGACTCCGGAAGTAGGGGGGCGGAAGGTACAATCTCGTGCGATTTTCGGGCAAAAAAATCAAGAAAGGATTGTCTGATCTCGCGTGCTTTCATCTAATGCAGGAAAAGATCAGTGAAGACGGGAAAGGATGGCATCGCCCATTTCCTTGGTGCCCACCGATTCTGCACCCTGAGCAATATCCCCGGTTCTCAAACCTGAACGGATGGTTTCCTTGACCGCATTTTCAATAGCGAGAGCGGCCTCTTCCAATCCAAAGCTGTACCGGAGCATGAGGGCGGCACTCAATACCTGGGCACATGGGTTAGCCAGCCCTTTGCCAGCGATGTCCGGAGCGGTGCCACCGGCTGGCTCGTAAAGTCCGAAGGGTAAGCCACAGGAATTTGTCCCTGTACCGAGGCTGGCCGAGGCAAGCATGCCAAGGGATCCACAAATCACGGCCAATTCATCGGATAAAATATCCCCAAACATATTTTCGGTCAGTAGGACATCAAATTG
>JAYODK010000132.1:0-1999 GCA_038106225.1 Opitutales bacterium
TGCCTGCGAAACAAGGGCTAGGTTTACTCGCGTAAAGCAAATATGAAAAGAAACCGATCATTTGTCTTACTCAGCATATCTTTTTTTCTAACAACTGTCAGGTGTGTGGTCGCCCAAAACTTTCACGAAACTGGCTACCTAACCTTTGATACCAAGCCAATGGGATCTGTGGAACGCCCACTGATTCTGCGCACCTTTTGCCCGGATCCAAAACTGGACCGCAACTTGGTGCTGGGAAACCACTCCAGAGGTACAAGTGTTGCCAAATACAGTGCACGCAGCGGAAAAGAAAATGATGGAATCCAGCCTCCAATAGCCGGAGTGCCTGCCGCCATAGCTGTGAACCTTGGTAAAAAGCTATCCTACGTATGGGACACCACCGAATGCAGATTGCTCTATGCATGGTCGGATGGGTTCCTTGATATGAAAAATTACTGGGGCGAGAAGGAGGGCGGAAGACGTAGAGGGTTTGCCTATGTACCCGAACTTTATGGTTTTCTGTTCTACAAGGCACAGGGAAAACACCCTATTTATATCGATGGAAAATCCATCGCCGAACTTGGTGTGCCCAAGTACCTGGGATACGATCTGGATGAAACCAAACAACCGGTCTTTTCCTTTTCCGCAGGCAAACACACCATTGAATTTACTCCTCGAAGTGGACCCGGGAACCAAACTCTGAAATTGACCGTTTCAACCGGCGGAAAGGAAAAGATCTCATTCAAATCTCCTAAAACTCAGATAAAAGAAGTAAGCTCAGAACCAGGCAAACTGATGGTGGTGATCCGTCCCAACGCTGGAGACCGCTATTCTTCAGACAAAAAAGCAGCTGTGCTCAAGGAGGCAACTTTTGCCAAAGGCGAGGAACTCTACAACAGCATGGGCTGTGTGGCCTGCCATACCACGGATGGTGGACTTAATCATGGCCCAACTTTCCTGGGGCTGGCTGGCAGTCATCGGGAGTTCATTACTGCTTCGGCCCAAAATGCAGATGATGCTTACCTGATTGAATCCATTCAAAACCCGGGAGCAAAGACCGTGAAGGGATACCTCATGGGAATGATGCCACCCTACCAATTACAACCGCTGGAGTATGATTCTCTCGTTCTCTTTATTAAAAAATACAAGTAGACCGTTTTATGAAATCCAATTTTACCTTCTTTCTTCTTTTCCTGTTCATCACCTTCAGCGGATGGGCAAATAGCTACCTTCTGGAGGATGTCCCCTTCCCCGCCGAATTACCTCCGGAAATTGGTGATCTTGCTTTTGATCAGGATGGTAGACTCTATGCCTGTCTGCGCCGTGGGGATATAGTGGTAAGCCAGCCCGGCAAGGATTTGTCCAAGATTGATTGGCAAGTGTTTGCCACAGGTTTGCACAATGGCATGGGCATGGAAGTAATTGCCCCCGGCAAAATTGTGGTCAGCCAGATGGCAGAACTCACCCTGATTGAGGATCTTAATGGGGATGGTGTGGCCGACCGCTACCGCAACCTTTGCTCCGATTTCGGACTGAGTGGAAATTACCATGAAACCAATGCCATCTGCCCGGACGGGGATGGTGGATACTACATCGCTCTGGGCACGGCTTCTCACAATGGACCGACCTTTCACACCTCCCGGGGAGAATACAAACATGACGGAAGAAGGGGCCGCAACTTCTCCGCAGTGAAACAAAAGGGCTATGTGGTCCACTACCAAAAAGATGGCTCTCTTACCCCATACGCCAATGGATTCCGCATGCATAACGGCATTGCCAGGGATGAAAGTGGTAACCTCTGGTGTGGTGACAACCAAGGGGACTGGCGGGGCGGCTCCCCTATCTACCGCGTAAAAAAAGATGGATTCCACGGACATCCGTCCAGCCTCGTCTGGGACGAACGTTATGAGCCGTTTGGAATGCCCTTATTCTATCCACGCAAAATGCTGGACGAACTCTATGACAAGCCAGCAATGGAACTGCCCCGTAATATGATGCATTCACCCGGGGAACCGATGGT
>JAYODK010000133.1:0-1998 GCA_038106225.1 Opitutales bacterium
ATGATAATCATGCCTGGGTAAAGGTTGAGCTTTCCTCTCCAAAAAAAGAATTGGCCGGAAAACAGTTGGATTATCGGTTAAGGATCAAACAAAAATGGGCTGACTGGAAAAAATTTGATGGCGAATGGAAGGATTCAAAATTTGTCTCTCGTTTAAAGGTGCCGAGTGGCGGTTGGCACACTCTTCAAATAAGGGCAGTTACAAATTCAGAAAATATTTCGCAACCCGTTCCATTCGGGGTAGGTGAAATCTTCGTGGTGGTCGGACAATCAAACTCGGCTAATCATGGAGAAGTAAAACAGGAAACCCGTACTGGGTTGGTTTCTGCTTTCGATTACGAGAACGGGAAATGGCAACTGGCCAAGGATCCACAACCTGGAGCTGGGGGGAAGAGAGGAAGTATCATGCCCTTACTTGGAGATGCTCTGGTAAAACAGTTTAAGGTTCCGGTTGGGATTGTGGCTTATGGGCAGGGGGGGACCAGTGTGCGCGAGTGGTTACCCAAGGGTTCTCGGTTTCCCAATCCTCCCACCAAGGTAAGGAGGGTCCGGAAACTGAATGAAAATCAATGGGAAAGTTTGGGGATGATTTATCCCGGATTTGTTGAGCGGATGAAAGTTTTTGGACCCAAGGGTTTCCGGGCAGTGATTTGGCACCAGGGGGAGAGTGATGCCAATCAGAAGGATCCTTCCCGAACTTTGGCTGGTCCAATCTATGAAAAGTGTCTGACTGAACTGATCGAACAATCAAGAAGTGACCTTGGGTGGGAAGTGCCCTGGTTTGTTGCTCAGGTCTCCTACCATGTGCCAGGTGATGAATCGGATCCGAATATTCGCAATGCCCAGGCAAATCTCTGGAAAAAAGGTGTGGCCTTGGAGGGACCTGATACCGATCAATTGAAAGGAAATCTTAGAGAACGCAATGGGCAGGGCGTTCACTTTAGCGGCGAGGGCTTGCATGCCCATGCCCAGGCATGGGCGGAAAAGATTATTCCCTGGCTTGAGAAAAAATCCAGCCAGCCCAAATACAAATTCTCCTTTGGTGCGATCGCGGATTGCCAGTATTGCGAGGCTCCGGATCGAGGACAGAGAAAATATTCTGCGTCCAAGGAAAAGCTTCGTCAGTGTGTGGAGCATTTCAATCAGGAGGATTTGTCTTTTGTCATACATCTTGGGGATTTTATTGACCGCAACTTTTCCAGCTTTGATGAGATCCTCCCTATTTATGATTCTTTGAATACTCCCGGTTATCATGTCCTGGGAAATCATGATTTCTGGGTCGATGATAATTTGAAATTTCAAGTACCTGGGAAGTTGGGAATGAAAGCGAAATACTATGATTTTTTAATTCATGATTTCAGGTTTGTTGTATTGGACGGCAATGACTTGAGTTTTCATGCTTATCCAATGCGAAGCAGGAAATACAAGGAGACAGAAAATTATTACAAGGACAGAAAGATTATGTCTCCTAGGTGGAATGGAGCTATTGGGAAAAAGCAACTGGATTGGCTAAGGCAGATTTTGCTAAAAGCCGATTTGACAGGAGAAAAAGTAATTCTTTTCTGTCATTTTCCAATCTATCCGGAAAATGCCCATAATCTATGGAATGCTGAAGAAGTTGTTGCTATGCTTGAAGAACATTCAAGTGTTTTAGCATATATAAATGGTCACAATCATGTGGGAGGATACGCAATAAAGCATGAAATTCACTATCTTACGATGAAGGGCATGGTGGATACGGATCGATCTGCTTATTCCATTTTCCGGGTACAGGATGATCTAATTGATGTCCTTGGTTATGGTCGTGAAACTGACCGGTTGCTTAAGATAAGGTAATCTGACTTAAACTGGAAACATTATGAACAAAAAACATGTTCGATTCCTATTACAAGTTTCCCTACTGATAGGTTTTGTTTCGGTGGCTGAAGCGAACGCTTTGGAGAAACCCAATATCCTCTGGTTGACTAGCGAGGATAATAGTGTCAGCTGGGTGGGGTGT
>JAYODK010000134.1:0-1993 GCA_038106225.1 Opitutales bacterium
TGCAGGGAGAAAAGTACATCCTCGGAAACCGCTGCATCGAGTTGTTCGGCAAGAAACTGACTGAGTGCTTTTTTGCTCATCACCGAGGCGTCGATCACTTCGCCTTCCTCGAGGGCGAGTCCCTCTTTGAGCAGGGTGGTCTCCCCGTCCGCTCCCAGCAGTTCAATGCTTACGGTGGTGGGCTGGGAAAGGAGGAGGGATTTTTCACTCCCGTAAAAATCACCGTCTGCCATATGGGCGACATGGGATTTGGAATCGCTGGACCATGGCCCCATGGAGTGAGGGTTTTTCTGGGCGTATTCCTTGACTGGTTTCGCCACCCGGCGGTCGGAGTTTCCCTCGCGAAGCACAGGGTTGACTGCAGATCCGAGCACCTTGGCATAGGTGTTGCGGATTTCTTTTTCCTCCGCGCTCTTGGGATCCGCAGGAAAGTTGGGGACGGAAAAACCTTTGCTTTGCAGTTCTTTGATTGCATCGACCAACTGGGGAATGGAAGCACTGATATTGGGTAGCTTAACAATGTTTGCTTCCGCCTGCTTGGCAAGTTCACCTAGTTCGGTAAGTGCGTCGGGCACTTGTTGCTTGGGGCTCAAATAGTCAGGGAAATGGGCAAGGATACGTGCAGCAAGGGAAATGTCTTTTACCTCATATTTGATTCCGGCAGATGATGTGAAAACCCCAAGAATGGGGAGTAGGGAACGGGTGGCAAGGGCGGGTGCCTCGTCGGTCAGGGTGTAAGCAATAGTGGTCATCGATTTGGTAAATATATATGCAAACGAAATACCATAGCCATGCACCTAGCGGGTGCAACGATCAACTCACGGAGGAAGGGTGAAGGGGGGAAAGGTGAAGAGTGAAGAGAAAAAATAGAAGTTAGGAAAATTTACCAACCGTCTGTCTAATTCAAGCTGGAGGTGAAGAGACGGCGGAAGGAATATAGTTCCTTATCATACTCCACATCGGGCACGATCCAAAGGTTGCGGAAGGATACCCCCGTTCCCTTGTGGTCCTGGATCATCAGGGGGCGTTTGCCATGTGCTTTGTAAGGACCGCCCACCTCCCCGTAGATCCAGGCATCGTTGTGGATGAGGTGTCCGTTGTGGTGCACGGTTAATCGCATGGGTTCAGCAAGCGAGCCATCCTTTTGGAAGACGGGTGCCTTGTACAAAATATCGTAGGACTGCCAATTGCCCGGGGCCCGGCTGGCATTGACCAATGGTGGGTGCTGTCCATAGACCGCTCCGCAGGAACCATCGGCAAAGGTGTCGTTCTGAAAACTGTTCAGTACTTGCAGTTCATAGGCGGACATCAGAAAAATTCCCGAGTTCCCATAGAGCTGGCTCTTGCCCTCGTATTCCTCCTCCTTGGCGGAGTCGAAACGGAATTCCAGGTGGATCCGGGCATCCCCAAATTCCTTTTTAGTTGGGTTGTGTCCCTGACTGCGAGCCATCGATCCATCTTGATCAAATTTCCAGTTTGGATTACTCCATTGGTCTGCATCCAGCACCAGAGCATTGGCAGGAATTTCCACCTGACACTGTGCTTCCGATAATGGAGCAACCACGGGAGGGAGGGGACGTGCCTTATCGTTGCGGGACCAACTGGAACCCGCGAGCGACCAACCCACATTGCGGCCGGGTTTGGGTTCCTTGGCCGGGCGTAAGTGATTGACGGTGTAGTAGATGGTATCGAAATCGAGTGGCTTTGCCTCGGTGTTTAACTGACCGGGGAATTGAATCGCATAGACCCGGTTGGTCTCCAGGGGGACATCAAAGGTCACCGTCTTGCGGTCCTGGGAGAGCTGGTAATTGGTTACTTCCAGTTCCTTCTCATCCACGGGGTCTGATCCATAGGTGCTATAATAATGATAGCTCCAGGATTTGACCACCGGGGTCATTTTCTTCCCGATCCGCTGGGTGAAATTCACCGAGAATCCGGACTTGGTCAGGCTGGTTGAGTGCAGGGCAAAAGGAATGGTTTTTCCATCCCATTC
>JAYODK010000135.1:0-1988 GCA_038106225.1 Opitutales bacterium
CCTCCAAGAGAATTCTCGCCGCCAATGAGGAAGCTAAAAAGCTAAATCTCAAGGTGGGTGTCGGTTTAATGTGCCGACACAGTGAAGCCCGTATTGAGTTGAAAGACCGAATTGATAACGGAGAGCTTGGGGAACTGCTCTATCTTAAAGCTGTGCGGATGCAGGGCAGGCTGATTGGATGGGATAAAAGAAAACAGGACACCAAGGATAAAGACATGAGTGACCTGATGTACCAAATCAAAAACTTTCATGGCTTCCTCTGGCTTAGTGGTGGGGTGTACAGTGACTTCAATATCCACAACATTGATGAATGTTGCTGGATGAAAGGTATGTGGCCTGTCAAAGCAATGGGCTTAGGTGGACGCCACTACCGAGGGGATGAGATCGACCAAAACCTTGATAGTTATTCCATCGAATATACTTTCCCCGACGACACCAAGCTTTACTTCCAAGGTAGAAGTATGAATAAGTGCTACCAAGAATTTGCCAGCCATGCCAATGGAACCAAGGGATATGCATTGATCTCAGGTCCCGGTGGACATGCCTCTCAGGCCAGAATTCATAAGGGGCAAGGACCTAAAAGCGACCTAGCCTGGATGTTTGGAACCGAAGATGGTGGAAGACCACGCCGTGAAAATAGTGCCTATGTGGACGAGTGGGATCACCTACTTGACGCGATTGTGAATGACAAACCATATAATGAGGTTGAAAGAGGGGTAACTGCAAGTGTGGTCACCTCCATGGGCCGGATGGCGTCCCATGTTGGCCGGGAAGTAACCTACGATGAAATGTTGAATTGCTCGCATGATTTCTGTGCAGGTATCGATGATATCGTCGATGGAGACTCACCCTCCCCACTTCTTGCCAAGGCAGATGGCAGTTATGCGATTCCTCAGCCCGGTCAATTGAGCACAGAGTACTAAATTTCATCCTATAATTTACTGCTGAGGAGAAGGGCAGATTCTCCTTGCTCACAGCTCCCTTTCTTGGGTGCGAATAAGTTTTCTGAGTTCGTGCTCCTAGCTTTAGGTCCTTGTTTACATACACTTAGGTAAATCAATTCAACCTGGTTATCTGAGATCACTGAATCGCGATTGACCAACTTGTCCCCATACCCCTAAATCTTCCTATCCAAGGAAGTTTTGGGGTAGGCTTTCTTGGCTTTAGGCCCGTTCTCGGTTACCGAGGACGGGCCATTTTTTACCTGTATAAAGCTTCAAGGTTGATCAAATGATTCATGATTCGATCCATTGCTAGAGGCGGGATCGATTCACCAATGACCTCCCTTACCAAGCGGGGGGAAAATCTACCCGTGTTGTCCCATTTACCCAAAGGCACGGCTGAAAAATCATATCTTCTTTCCCATCGCTCATGATCAAGAGTGGATAATTTCATGATTTCCCGCAGGGAAAGAACGCGGTTCTGGTCAGGGTGTCCCTTAAGATCACTTGAAATGACACCACTGTTCATGGTGAGAGTACCAGCTGGTTTATCCCACCACATCCTGCGGTAAGAGGAACGAAAACCTTTTACCAATCTCGAAACCCCAGACTTTTTCATCTGCGGAACCGGTAACGGCTGGCCACAGGATTTGCATGTAATCTGTGTAAAATCATCCTTTTCCGTCTGGCACATTGAACAGGTGGAATTGTCAAAAGCAGTCTGGCCTTCAGGAGTATGCTTCATCCAAAAGTACTGCTGATCATTCCAAATGGGAACACAGTGATATGGATCGAGGTCATCCATACACTTGTTTTGGGCATCCAGGGCAGGTAAAGTACTGATTACATCGCGAAGGGTAATCCACGAAGGCTGCCCTATTCCACCATGTGATGGGGAAGGATGGAATGGGCTGAGAGTTTTGGAAAAAATTTCTTTGGGGGAAGAAAACTGAGATACAATTTCAGGAATCCGGCATCCTATTGTTATTAGGCGCTCCCGGTGATGAGGCACGCCGAGGTTTCGAAAGTCGAGAATGGAGGAACGAA
>JAYODK010000041.1:0-10192 GCA_038106225.1 Opitutales bacterium
TCACATCGTTGCTGCATCACTTTGGGAAGACTCATTTTAATACCTTTAAGGGCACTCTTCATGGCTTCATTATTCATGCTTGCCTGAGTCATTTGTGGAGGAGCTGCCTCAACTACTGGGGCGAGGTCCTTGACATCCAATTCATTGAAGTCGGGTAAAGAGATTTCAGATATTGTGGTGGTTTTAAATTCTGATTTTGATGAAGGAGTCGCTTTCTTTTGGCGCTGCATCAGTTTTTGCATCTGTTTCTGAACTTGTTGTTGTTGTTGAGCAGCAGGTGGACCAGCTTCCCCGAAGTCAGAATCTCCTTCTTCCCCAACATGAACAACAATGGTCCAAGCGAGCATGAACCCAATAATTCCTACGATAATACCGAGGGACAGTAGTAAACTGTTTAATAATCTGTACTCTCTAAGATACTTTCCGAATGCACTTTCTGTGGGAGGAACTTCTGTAACAGGTCCCAATTCCTCGTCAGAGGCTTGTTCTGTTTCCTCCTCATATTCGGAGTCTTCTTGATGCTCAGCTTCTTCGTCCATGATTAATTAGCGGGTAGGGAAATTATGAAACTAAACCTATCGATACAGACAACAGTAGGTCAAGCAAGCACAGAAGATAGAAAAGATCTTCCAAAAAAATCTTTCATCTGATCCAGTTGACTTTCAAAGAATATAAAATTGATTCTATGGTGTGATGCACATCTGCAAATACAGAACGCAGTCGAGTATGTTCTTCTTTCTCTTTGTTATTGTAAATTTTCTTCGAGGAGATTCAGGGTCATACCCTAAAATATCAGAGATTGATTCTGGTCGATATCAATTTGGGGATATTTTGATTGATAAAAAGAAACGCCAATTTGCCTTGCCTGCGATATGTAACCAAACAAGTGGTCTAATTGAATACGCCTTAGTCCACGAGAATGGCAAAACTCATGAATCACTTTTTCGGACAACGGTCAGTCCCAAACTAATTCATGCAACCTTTCTCCTTCTAAAAGAAAATCCAAATCCTGATTTTTTTACCTTGTTGGAAAATAATCGTAATCTATCTAAGATAAACTCATTACAAATATTGGTCGAGTGGGAGGATAATAGTTCCTGGGTCAAAGAGGACTTGAACGCCATGGTACGTAACGAGGCAGTTAGTAGACAATTATCTGAAAACTCATTTATATTTACTGGGTCCAGGGTGATCGAAGGAAATTATTTAGCTGAGTTGGACGGCTCGATCGTAGCGGTGTATCATGACAACCGGGCAACGATTAATAGTAGAGATGAACATAGCAGCTCGGACGATCTATGGATCGCTAACCATGAAAAGATGCCCCCAAAAGATTTTCCTGTCACCATTCGCTTCCAATTGCCAACAAATGACTAAGTATTTAATACAGAGTTATGATTTTTTCAAAAATATTTCTGCCACTTGCGCTGCTGATTGTTAGTAAATTTTTACTTAGTTTGTCTTCCACCTTATCGGCATCGCAAAACCAGTCGATAAAATTGGAAATTGAGCGATCTCTTGATAAAGCACTTCATTGGTTACACTTAGAACAAAATAGAACAGCAGGCTATTGGGGAAGTCCTCAGTATCCAGCACTTACTGCCTTGGCTTTGAGGGCAACGCTTGGTCATCCAAGTCCGATTGAGTCAGAAAAATACAAAACTCAACTTTCTGAAGGATTTAACTTTCTTCGCTCTAAAGTACAATCTGACGGTGGTATCTATGGTAAGGGACTTGCTTCATATAATACATCAATCAGTTTAATGGCATTTCTGCAGTTAAAAGATCCGCAGGATGAAGCAATTATTAGATCAGCCAGGAAATTCTTAGTGAATCAGCAATCCGATTTTGATCAAAAGGGAAAAACGGATAATCTTTTTGATGGTGGTGTTGGATACGGTTCGACATGGGCACATTCCGATTTATCAAATACCCATTTGGCGATGGAAGCCCTCTACTATGCCAAGAAATTATCGCCCAACCTAGAAGGTGAACAAGTAGATTTAGATTGGCAAGCAGCCATAGATTTTGTCTCAAAATGTCAGAATCTTCCAGATTCTAACCCACAGGAATGGGTAAGTAGTCACAGGGAGGACCGGGGAGGCTTCGTTTATTTTCCAGGCAATAGCATGGCTGGTGAACGCACAGATGAAAATGGGTCAATTTCCCTCCGGTCCTATGGAAGTATGAGCTACGCTGGTTTACTCAGTTTTATTTATGCAGAAATGGAGGCATCCGATCCTCGTGTAGTAGCGGTCAAAGACTGGCTTAATCAAAATTATCAAATTGATGAAAATCCGGGCATGGGAAAACAGGGACTTTTTTACTATTATCATACCATGGCAAAAGCACTGTCTCTTGCTGGAATAAATACCCTTAATCAACCAGGCGGAGATGCTAAGGATTGGAGAAAAGAACTAACCCTTGCCCTGCTTGATTCCCAGAGCAATAAAGGTTTTTGGATCAATGAATCTGGACGATGGTGGGAAAAAGATCCGGTTCTGGTTACATGCTATGCCATGCTCGCCTTGGAGCGTATCTATTATGCCCTTTAATCGATCTCTCACAATCTGTTGTGGGTTCCTTTTACCAATATGTATGCCGTTATTGTTTGGCGTGCCCAATGAATTTCCCGAGTCCCCTGATTTTAAAAATTTAAAAGAAGAGGGTCTGTTTGCTGGTCTTACCCAAGGAGATAATAGAGAAACCGTTCTTGAGAAATTGCAGACCAGAGGGTTTCTGGGATATAAAGAATTGCAGTCAAATTTAATAAAATCTCCCGTGCGATGGGATGGTTTTGCTTACGAATTAACCTGTAAGTTCGAAGAAGAATCACTTACTTTATGTTTAATTCAAGGAGAAGCAGGATGGCAGGATTTTTTTTATAATGACATTGTGCGGCCTCAATGGGATGCACTTCGAAAGAGAGTAATCAATGCGTATGGTAAACCCAGCAAGAAAGTGCAGTTCCCTGACCTTTGGGAAATCCCCATGAACGATAAAGGAGGCTTTGTTACAGACCGGTGGGATTTGGATGATCGTTTAATCATGCTTAGCGTTCAATCTTACACCGAGCAAGATTGTTGCACCAGACAGGTACTAGACTTTTCTTGCTGTACCTTATTGATTCAGCCAAAGTAGTACGATTGGATCATCTCTTGTACAATCACTCATAGATTACATATTGAATTGAAATGGGTATATTTTCAAAATTTAAGAAAGGCCTCAGCAAAGGATCTGCAATTCTCCAGGGAGCATTGGATCGTGTGTCAGGAAGGGCCTCCATTTCGGATGATGATCTTTTCGACTTGGAGGAGGCTCTGTATTGCTGTGACTTTGGCCCCGAAACCACTGATGATATAATTTCCCAAATCAAGCTTGAACATAGAAACAACAAGGACTTTAAAGGTGAAGATATCAGGCTAATTGCCCGATCTGTATTAGCTCAGATTTTGCATGGTTCTGAAGGCAAGCTCGACTATGGCAATATCGCAAAGCCAGAGGTTATTTGCCTGGTTGGTGTAAACGGATCTGGAAAAACTACAACTTGTGCAAAACTTGGATGTCGTTTTCATCAAGATCAAAAAAGTGTAATGCTCGGAGCGTGTGATACTTTTCGTGCCGCCGCTACAGAGCAATTGCGGGCATGGTCCTCCCGTTTGAGTATTGATTTAGTTTCTGGTCATCATGGAGCAGATGCTGCAGCGGTTGCCTTTGACGCATACGCTTCTGCACAAGCGAAAGGATATGATTTTCTACTCCTAGATACTGCCGGACGTTTGCATGTGAAGGATCATCTCATGGACGAGCTGGTTAAGCTTAAGAGGGTTCTCCAAAAGCGTGACCCCTCATCTCCCCAGCATTCATGGTTGGTGGTTGATGGATCAACTGGTACGAATGGTCTGTCACAGGCAAAGATTTTTCACGAAAAATTCGGTCTTAGTGGGCTGGTCGTAACTAAATTGGATGGCACCTCAAAAGGTGGTGCGTTGGTTTCAATATACAGAGAACTGAAAATACCTGTCTATTTTATTGGACTGGGTGAGCAGCCTGATGATTTGCAACCCTTTTCTGTGGATGCATATTTAGATTCTTTGTTCCCTCAGAAGGTTGAACGCATAGAAACGGTTTCAACCGACCATTAAATGGAAAGAATAGATAAAGAATTAAAAGTTGATTTGGGAGATCGTTCATATCCTATCAAAATCGGTCGTGATTTTGGGACTGAGATCGCAAGTTTCATTTCTGAATCTCTAAAAGCGGGAAAGCAGGTAGCAGTACTTATTGATGAGGGTTTCTTTTTGTCCCAAAATGAATTCTCAAAAAAGATTATTGCTTCCTCTCCCTACCTTATCATTCCATCTGGTGAGCCTAGTAAATCGGTCGATCAATTGGTCAGAGCATGGGATTTTTTAGCTTCTTTAAAAATGGACCGTGGCGGTTTAATTTTTGCGGTTGGTGGTGGAGTGGTTGGTGATCTTGCAGGTTTTGTGGCTGCAACTTATCTTAGGGGAGTTTCATTTCATCAAATCCCAACAACCCTACTTGCAATGGTTGACAGTTCAGTAGGGGGGAAAACGGGCATTAATCTACAAGCTGGTAAAAATTTGATTGGATCTTTTCATCAGCCAGATTGTGTGTGGGCAGATTTAGATTTATTGAGCTCTCTGCCTGTTAGAGAATTTTCCGCTGGCATGGCAGAGGTTGTCAAATATGGCATGCTCGGAGACAAAGAATTATTTGATCAGTTAATTGCCACGGAAAAACCTTTCTCTGCGAACTCAAGAGACCTGCCAGATCTTATTCACCGATGTTGCTCGATTAAGGCGAAAATAGTGAGAGAGGATGAACGAGAGCTTAGTGGTCTGCTTGGTGGCAGGGCACTACTCAATCTTGGTCATACGTTTGGACATGCGATCGAAAAAGTTTCAGGTTTTGGAACTTATTTACACGGGGAAGCTGTCGCTATTGGTCTACTTTGTGCATTTCGACTTTCTCAAGTATTAGATAAATGCCAAAGAAATTACGAAAAGGATTTGGTCAATCTGCTTGAACTCTACAAGCTGCCAACCAAGCTAAGGCAACCAATAAAATCGGATGATTTGATTAATGCAATGTATGCTGATAAGAAAGTCGATCGTGGAATGCTTCGTTTTGTGCTGATGAAAGAAATTGGCGAAGCTTATTGTGCAGATGGAGTAGATTCAGAATCTATCAAGCGTGTATGGTCATCGGTAGGGGCCATTTAAACTAATTCATCGAATACTTTCATGGTCGAACAGGATCTGGTAGCGGCTTATTTTGAAAGTAACGGATTTTTAGTCCGGCAAGCTCAGGCTCCTGCCGGATCATTAAAGAGTTCCAAAAAAAAACTAGATCTTCTCCCAGTTCTAACGGTCTTCAACCCGCGGGTAGAAGAAAATCAAAAGCTATTAAGCACCAGACTTTTTTCTGCTGATTTGTCAAAAATACATTCAGCCAAAGTAGCAACTTTAGGTTGGGGGAATAGCTGTTTTTCAACAGCTTATCTATCAAGTGATGTACAAATGATGAAGTTTTTTAAAAACGAGGTAGATGCAAATCGCATGAATGAATGCTTCTCCTTAGATTCTCCATGGCAGAATTCCGAAAAAGAGGAATCTTTAAAAATTTTAGTTGTTCCAGCATTGCCCAAGGGAATTGATCGTCTGCAAAAACTTAACCAATTTTTTGAGGATTCGGAAGTCAGCGGTGTTCTTACCCTAGGTTCAATACTGGAGAACTTACTTAGGCAGTGCCAACCCTCTATTTTTTATGAAGGACATGAGGTGTTGCAAACTTTGCGGTTGGTAAAAGCTTATGGCTTATCCAAGGACCCTCAGTTAGAAATCTTTCAGGATGATTAATCCACCAACCATTATAAAGTGAAAGATTGTAAGATTCATTCCACTGCAATTGTAGAAAGTGGTGCTAGCCTCGGCAAAAATATTTCCATTGGTGCTTATGCGATTGTGGAAGAAGGTGCTAAGCTTGGCAATGGTTGTGTAATCCAATCTCACGCGGTTATTAAAAAACATGCGATTTTGGATGATTGTGTGGAGGTCGGGCATTTTTCTGTGATTGGAGGAGATCCCCAGCACATGGGTTTTGATCGGTCCATTTCATCTAAGGTTATTATAAATCAAGGCACCAGAGTGGGGGAGGGCGTTACGGTTCACAGATCAATTGAAAAAAAGGGGGAGACTTGGGTGGGTGAGGATTGTTTCCTGATGGGATATTGTCATGTCGCTCATGATTGTTTTTTGGGCAACAAAGTAGTTTTGGCTAATGGTGTATTGCTGGGTGGCCATGTTAATGTTGGTTCACAATGTTTTTTGGGAGGAGGAGCTGCGGTACACCAATTTGTTCGCATAGGTAGTGGTGCGATGGTCGGTGGTTTAGCAGAGATCTCGTTGGATGTTCCTCCTCAGGTTTTAGTATCCGGGAGAAACATTATATCTGGATTAAATCTTATAGGCTTGAAAAGGCGGGGTATTTCCAGACCAGATATGGCGGAACTGAAAAAATATTTCCGTCTGGTATTTGAAAAAAAGAGTATCAAAAAAACTGCTGAGGAAATTTTGTCAGGCCGGGATGAACCAATTTCTGAAATCGCTCAGGAATTTCTAGAATTTTTCAGCTCTGGTAAAAGAGGATTTGCAAAATGGAAAAGATAGGCACGAAGATAATAGAGATGGGTTTGCAAACAAGATTATTCATATTAGGTTATTCAGGCTTACGATGCTAAGCGACTCAGATTATTTGCAGGCCAACGAAAAGTTGGTCAGATTGACCCCTCGAGCTGCCCAAAAAGTTGGCGAATTGATTGACCGCGAAAAGACCGGAGATTATCTGCGTATCCGAATTACTGGAGGTGGATGCAATGGATTATCTTACAAAATGAAATTTGTGGATACTGGGAAGACTAATGATTTATTTGTCTCTAGCGAGGGAGCCAGGATATTAGTGGATTCAAAGACTGCCCTGTACTTAAGAGGAACCACCTTAGATTATTCCGATCAATTGGTTGCTGGTGGATTTAAATTTTCCAATCCCAATGCGAAGGCAAGTTGTAGTTGCGGAGAGAGCTTTAATCTTTAATCATTAGCGTAATTAAATCTTGCAAACAACCTAAGTAGATAAGATAGGTAACTATTCTCAAAAATACCCTTATCCTTCATGCATAACTATAACTAACCACATGGCACCTTCTCCACGTGGTAAAAATAACAAGCGGTTCAATAACCGTAATTACATCAGGAAAAACGATAAGATTCGTGCCCGCGAAGTTCGCGTAATCGGATCAGATGGTGACATGCTGGGGGTTATGCCTCCCGAAGAAGCTGTCAAAATTGCTAAAGCTGAGGGTCTTGATCTTGTGGAAGTTGCGGCGAATGCTCATCCCCCAGTTTGCCGGATTCTTGAATTTGGGAAGTACAAATATGAGCTCAGCAAGAACAAGAAGAATAAGGAGAAATCTGCTAAACGGATAAAGGAGGCGAAGTTTAGGCCCCGGATTGAAGAGCATGATTATGTAACAAAACTTCGAAGATCCGAAAAATTTCTGCATCAAGGTAACAAACTAAAGATCACTCTTATGTTCCGTGGGCGTGAGATGGAGCATATTGATATTGGTATGGATGTGGTTAATCGTGCAATTGGAGATTTGTCTGGAGTTGGTCGCCCGGATGATGAGCCAAAACTTAATGGCAGGTTTATCATGGTAAACTTATCTCCTCTTCCCCAAAACCAAAGAGTTTTAAAATACAACAGTGTAGAGGAAGCAGAATCTGAAGTGGAAGAAGAGGACGATTCTGTTGTAGAAACCGAGGAGGATTTGGCCGAAGGCTGAGTCTCGCAGA
The DNA here is from genome assembly GCA_038106225.1 of Opitutales bacterium. Lineage (GTDB taxonomy): Bacteria > Verrucomicrobiota > Verrucomicrobiia > Opitutales > Seribacteraceae > Chordibacter. The sequence continues at coordinate 7,881 of JAYODK010000041.1, forward strand.
TCCCAGTTTTATGGGGATCCAATTTTTATTTTATGTCGGCATAGGTGGAGCGATAGGTTCCATATGCCGTGCGATTCTTGCCTATTTTTTATCCTCCCAGACCTTACTTGCCACTGTATTGGCCAACCTTGGAGGTGCCCTGCTAATAGGCTGTCTTTCCAAATTAGGAGAAAATCTAAGCAGTGGTGATATATTTCGTGCCTTTTGGATAATTGGGATCTGTGGTGGATTTACCACCTTTTCGACATTCGGTATGGATCTGTTCAATCTTTTTCAAAAAGACTCCTGGCTGACTGGATGTTTGTACATCTCCGCAAATTTTTTTGGAACCTTGCTTTTCATTTGGATCGGATATAAGGGAGCAGGAATAATTTCCTGATAGTTCTGCTCCCACGGATAAGATATGCTAAGCAGGTTGATTCTTGCTCTTGTTTACTAACTTTGGAATTTTAAGCATGTGTTTGCCAAGTGCATAAAATCCATATTTCTATTTTTGCTTTCTTCGATCTGCTGGGCGGGAGTGGCGAGTAATCCTTTTTTGAGACCTGGGTCAAATCGTCCACCTCCTGAGCAACCCCCCGCTCCCCCTCCTCCAAAACCAAAAATTGATCCTTCTTTCAGTAAGGAAGTGGAATTTCGTGGTTACTTTTTACTTAAGGGAATTCCGCACTTTTGTATATTTAACAAGAAATCAAATTTCGGAGAGTGGATCAAGCTTACCGAGAAAACTGTGGAAGATTTTGAAGCACAGGCATTTGACTTGGAAAGTGAAACACTCACCCTTGCTTTCAGCGGTCAGACTTTTGATCTTATCTTAGCAAATCCAGCACCTTCAAGTGCCCTTCCAAGTTCCGGTAAATCAAGTAATAACTCGGGACAGAACCTAGGTTCATCCAATCCCATCTCCAACACAAAACCGAAAATTATGCCGCCCAAACCTGATAGAGTTCCTCAACTACCAAGTTGGCTTACAAGTCGAATGGGCAATAGTTTAAGCCCTGGTTCCCAAAACCAAAGTGATGTGACATCAAGAAAGAACAGTACAAACCAGAGATCGATTCCTCCACGCTTGCCAAGTTTTACATCAAACACAAATGCACCAAGTAATTTGAACACTGGAATATCCTCAGGTCTAAATCAATCCCCTAGCACTGTTAATCAACCTGGAAATCTTGCCGGCAACAATCCGCCGTCTTTTCAGGATGACCTTACTACCACTCAAAATGAGATTTCTACTTTTGATTCAGATGAAATCGATCTTGAGGGACTACCGCCCCCACCGCCGCCGCCTAATATTTTGCCCCCTACTGGGCCACCAAACCTAATACCTTCTAGGGATGATTAGGAATCTTTTTATCAGTTTAATCTTATCAGTTGTTTCTGTCTGTGCGATTGATCAGGAAAGAAGGCTAGGTAAACTATTGGAGAATTCATGGTCTCTACACTATGAACTAGGATCAAATAGTGGAGATTATGAACCGTCTTTAGAATATCCAGATTTGTCAGTAGTTGGTGCATTAACCTCTACTTCCACTGGAATTTTAGGTACTGCAACTTTGATAGCTCCTGATGTCGCAATCACGGCGGCCCATGTTATCAAAAATACATGGGCCGATGAAATTAATGCCGCGGATTGGAAATTTATTCTTGATACCAACCGTTCAGATGCAAATGAGTCTGAGATCTTTCAGGTCTCACGGATTGAAATTCATTCCGGGTGGACTGACAGTCAAAGCAGTAGTAATCAATTTGGGGATGGAGATCTCCTGGGCGTGGATTTGGCCTTGGTTCATCTTGCTGAAAAGGTTCCTCTGTACTATCCCGCTTTATTGCCCCTTTCATCCTTGGACGATCCTCTTGGAATGAGAACAGTTTTGGCTGGATATGGATCTTTGGTTGAGGGCTCAACTGGTGTAAAAAATGACTCCAATATTCTAAGGGTTGGAGGAGAAAATATGATCGACCGTTCGATGGATTCTGGCGAAGCAAATTCCGATCTGATCGGAGGTGTTCTCGGAGCCGATTTTGATTCGCTGGATGGATTGAATAATACTCTAGCAAAAGGCCAGATTGTTGATGAACTGGGAGATGGTAACAGTAGTTCATCACCATTATCTTTAGAGTCCAGCACTGCCGTAGGTGACAGCGGTGGTCCAGCTTTTGTCCGTACCAGTAACCAGTGGCGTATTCATGGTGTGGTTTCCTATGGTACCAATGAATCAAAGTATGGGGATATTACCGTGTTTACACGCTTGGCTAGCCACTTGGATTGGATTCGGGAAAGGATTCCCAATTGGCCAAGCTCTAGATTT
>JAYODK010000041.1:10292-11505 GCA_038106225.1 Opitutales bacterium
AAAGAAGAGAGCTACTTTTGCAATTTCTTGTCCGCAATGTAAAGGCGAGACATCGGGGAAGTATATTGGGTGCATTTTGGTTACTTGCAAACCCCTTGCTTATGCTAAGTCTTTATGTATTTGCTTTTGGAGTTGTCTTTGGTGGCCGGTTTACTGATTCACCAGATGAATCTACCCTGGATTATGCACTAGGTGTATTTATTGGGCTAAATGTATTAAGTTTAATATCGGGTGTCATTGGGTCGTCTCCTGGTGTGATTGTTGCTCAACCCAATTTTGTAAAAAAAGTGGTATTCCCATTGGAAATATTGCCTGCAGCACAGGTCGGGGCATTGGCTTATGACTTGCTGGTGGGAATGAGTCTTAGTCTGCTTGGTATTGCATTGTTTGGCCCAGGATTAAACTTTTCATGTTTGTATATCCCAATTCTAATTGGACCTGTTTTTTTAATCGCTCTTGGTTTGGCATGGTTCTTTTCATCCTTTGCAGTATTTATTAGGGATATTAATCAGGTCGGGTCTTTTTTGGGCCTTGCACTGCTCTATGCCAGCGGTGTTTTTTACTCAGCTGAAAAAGCCGCAACCACAGCTCCCAAGATATGGACATTTCTACAGTGGAACCCCCTGCTACAAATCATTGATTCGATCAGACAAACGGTTTTGTGGGGTGGGGTGCCGGTCTGGTCGACTGTTCTTTACACCTGGATATTTGGAATTCTAACCCTGTTTTTTGGTGCCTGGTTTTTTAATCGTTTACGCCCGGCATTTGCCGATGTGCTTTGAGGTCATCTATACCTTTCAGGAAAGGATGAAATTCTTCATAAGCTAAGCAGGGTCTTCATAGAGTCGAGTTGCTAGCTCAGTCCAAGAATGTTTGGCTGCCCATTCTATTCCCTTTTGACCCATTTTCTCTCTTAACTGAGAGTCTTCAATCAGTAGCTCGATTTTTTCAGATAATTCAGCTGTATTTTTTAGATCGACCAAAAAACCGGTTTCCCCGTCCAATACCGCATCTTCAACTCCACCAGTCCGATTAGCAATTACCGGTAATCCATGGGCAGAAGCCTCCAAATAAACAAAACCAAATCCTTCTATACTCTTTTTTTGTGGGATAGATGTAAGGGCAAATAAATCTGAATTTTCATATTCCTTTTTAAGATCGGAATCGCTCAAATCACCAAGGAATTCAATTTTACAAACAGTTTGTTCCGCTA
>JAYODK010000041.1:11605-13437 GCA_038106225.1 Opitutales bacterium
TCGGAATCGCTCAAATCACCAAGGAATTCAATTTTACAAACAGTTTGTTCCGCTAACACTTTTAATTTTTCAAAGTAAGATTTCTTGATCACTGGCCCGGCTATCCGACAGATAAGTTTTCTTTGCGTTTCAGCGGATAATTGGCTGATCACCTGAACCAGTTCAAGCTGCCCCTTGCGTGGATGAATTCTTCCAACACAAAGTAAAGTAATCTTATCTCTGCTAAGTTTAGGATTTTTATTTTTTGATGTATGGTCATCAGGAAGCACTCTTCTTGCTGGTGCACCAGGTAGTCTTTGAATATTACCAGAAACCTCAGGGTAAAATTCTTTCAGTCTTTGCTCATTGTGCCTGGATAAAACATGAATCTTCTTTGCCCTCCCCAGAAGTCTTCGAAACAAAAATTTTTCGGCTGCAAAACGAGTGAATCTTAATAGTTCAGACCCATGGATGGTTATAATAAGAGGAGGAAGATTGCTTAGTAACCATCCGAAACGGATCATTGCCCGGAGGGAGCCAGGGTCGGCAATGTGCAAATACTTTGCTTGGGGAATATTTCTTTTAATATATTGAAAAAGTGACCAGCTACATGACCAATCCTGCGAACCCGTGTAGGGTAACATACGAATATTAAATTCTTCATTTGTATTGGAATATCTCGGTGCCCAAACTTCTAAATCAATAGGTAACTGACTTGTTGCAAATCCAAGCTCTTCACAATAAACACCAGCACCACCTCTTTGTGGGGGATATTCATGGGTTATTAGGATGATTTTATTTTTTTCAACCATTCACATATATCATTCATGCCTTTTGCGTCGCCGAAAAGATCATTTTTTGAATGATGGAATTCGATGGCACTTCCAACAGCATTAATTACGGGCGGATCCAGTGGGATCGGGCTGGCCCTGTCTGAATTGCTCATTGAAAAAGGTTATCAGGTTTATTCAGTTTCGCGAAATCCAAAACGTGGACCATTGTCGGACCAATTTATCCCTATCGAGTTTGATCTGCTTGAAACAGAGAAAATATCAGACTTCGCAACTTCATTTTGCAAAGATTACGGAGTGCCAGATCTCTTGATTAACAACGCCGGTTGCGGTGCATTTTTTGAGTGGGAAAATTTTCCCGAATCCGAAATCCGCAACCAAATCGATCTTCTTTTTACTGCACCGATCTTTATGTGCCGGTCCTTTGCACCCCTAATGTCCGAACAGAACAAGGGTGCTATTTTGAACCTGTCCTCCCTTGCCACCCTCTATCCACTGCCTTTCATGCCTCTTTACAACGCTGGTAAATCTGCCCTTTCCTCATTTACCCAATCGATGATGCTAGAGTATGTTGCATATCCGAAGTTTATCGATTTTAGGATGGGAGATGTCAGGACCGATTTTAACCAGTCTGCCCGCAAAGAGGAAAATGAGAACCAATCAAAAAATTCTTCCAACGCTTGGAATCAAATCGAAAAACAATTGAATGATTCGATATCCAAGGAAGTGGCTGCCCGTCAAATTTGGAAGAGTTTAAATATTAGTCGATCGGGCACTTATTATGGCGGAACTTTGTTTCACTCGAGAATACTCGTGTTTGTACACAGAATAATTTCCTCCAAATTACTCAATAACCTGATAAAATCCTGGTACCGAATAAGGAATAAATAAGATTTAAAGGTTTTGACTAAATTATTACAAATGCACTAAATTAAGCTATGCCATTAAATATCTCACGAGCTTTTGTTATTGGATTATTTTTGTTTCCTTTTGTTAAGATCTTCTCACAAAGCGATGAATTAAACGCAGTTTTTGCTGATTTGATTTACGATCCAACCAAGT
>JAYODK010000136.1:0-1969 GCA_038106225.1 Opitutales bacterium
TTAATGATAATCCAATGAAAACTCCTTCAGATTATTGCACCGGATATGATTCTCCTCTGGGTATGAACCGTAGAAACTTCCTGCAAAGATTTGGCGGAGGCTTGGGAGGAGTAGCCCTAGCCAGCATTCTTCATGCGGATAGTGGAGTTGGCCTTCACCACATCCCCAAAGCGAAACGCATCATTTATCTCTTTCAGTCCGGTGCTCCTTCTCAAATCGATTTGTTCGACCACAAACCAAGATTAATCAAGGAAACCGGCCAGGAGCTACCAGATTCAATCCGTCAGGGACAACGGCTCACGGGAATGTCTGGGAATCAGTCCAGCCTTCCCCTGGTTGGCTCTCCCTTCTCTTTTGCACAAAATGGGCAAAGCGGACACTGGATGAGCGACTTACTCCCCTATACCCGCAAGGTGGTGGATGATCTTTGTGTGATCAATTCGATGTACACCGAAGCGATCAACCACGGTCCCGGGGTTACCTTCATGCAAACGGGTTCCATGTTTCCAGGAAGACCAACCATCGGTTCCTGGCTGTCCTATGGATTAGGCTCGATGAACGACAACCTGCCTAATTTTGTGACTTTGGTAACCAAAGGTGGCAAGGGGCAGCCCTTGGTATCGAGGTATTGGGGAAATGGCTTTTTACCAGGCAAGCATGCCGGGATCCGCTTTCGTTCTGAAAAGGATGCAATCCTCTACCTCAACCGTCCCGAAGGAGTATCTGCAAATGGCCGTAGACTCATGCTTGACCGTCTTAAGGAACTCCATGAAATCCAGCTCGAAAAAACCGGAGATCCTGCCCTGGAAACCCGTATTGCCCAGTACGAAATGGGCTACCGCATGCAGGCATCCATTCCCGATGTTACTGATTTTTCCAAGGAACCAGAATCAACTTACAAACTTTACGGCGAGGATGCCCGCATGCCCGGCACCTTTGCAGCTAACTGCTTGCTCGCCCGTAGACTGATTGAAAAAGATGTACGATTTGTACAACTCTACCACCAGGGATGGGATCACCATGGAGCCTTGCCTAGTAAAATTAAGGATATGTGCAAGCAGACCGATCAGGCATCGGCTGCTCTGATTACGGATTTAAAACAAAGAGGTTTGCTCAAGGATACCCTGGTTGTATGGGGCGGGGAATTTGGGAGAACCAATTATTGCCAGGGAAAATTTAACGAAAAGAATTTTGGCCGTGACCACCACCCCAGGTGTTTTTCTCTTTGGATGGCGGGTGGAGGTGTGAAGGCGGGATATGCCCACGGACAAACCGATGAATACAGCTATAATGTGGTCAATGATGGTGTTCATGTACATGATTTCCACGCCACGCTCCTTCATTTGCTCGGCATAGACCACGAGCGTCTGACCTATAAATTTCAGGGTCGCTACTTCCGCCTGACTGATGTTCATGGACATGTGGTAAAAACGGTTATCGGTTAAGTAACGGTTCATATTTCAGGCTTTCACAAAGGCTCGGTTTGGTTAGGGTTTACATATGCCCCGCCCCGTAAAACCCTCCTTCTTTTTAGTAAGTTTTCTGTGCTCATTTTTCTGGGCACAAGGAGAAGCTGAATGGACACAATGGCGTGGGCCAAATGGAGATGGACATGCTCCGGAAGGCAGCTATCCCATTCGCTGGGGCGAACATCAAAATATTACCTGGAAAACTTTTCTCGTCCCAAGTAAAGGTCATTCCTCCCCCGTTGTCCAAAACGGAAAAGTCTGGCTAACCAGTGCAGTGGAAACTCCAGCTACTGAAGAAGAAAAGGAAGCCAGGGTCAAAGAAAGCAAATTTCCAGGTGCCGCCACTTTACATTATTTATCCAAAGTGGCTTTCTTTGCCATCCAGTTAGACCTTAGTAGCGGGGATATTCTGAAGGAGGTGAAGGTTTTTGAACAAAGGAATCCACAGGCGATCCACCGGCTTAATAGTTACGCATCTCCATCTCCCCTTTTAAGCGATG
>JAYODK010000137.1:0-1950 GCA_038106225.1 Opitutales bacterium
TCAAACTATCATCTAACATTAAAGCATAGCCACCGTTCATTATTCGAAATGATAAATATCCATTACAGTTCCTGGATGCATTGTATAGGTAGAAAACTAAGTGCCAAACCTTGGTTCCTAAATGACCGCTGTTTGCACAAGTTTCCTGCAAAGCTTCAGGGAAACGAAAGGATATCACACTTCGCCTTGAGTCAGGTATTGGGGAGAACCATATGCCAAACCTTACCTAAGTTCAAATGGGTGAAAATTGGAAAAAGATTCATTATGATGATCACTTCATCCTCTATTACTCAAAGATCTGATTCGACTTGGGTATTGATGAAATCAACAGATAGGACAAAACGCCCATTATTGAATGCTTATGATCGCTTCTGCTGCTTCAATAATATCAGCATGGGGAGTGTGATGACTATGGGAGACCAGCATGGGAATGTACGGAATTGCTTGAATGAAAGTTACCCAAGATGAGTTATTCAAATTACTATAATTATATCTACAGAAGTTACCTTGCCTATGAGCCCATCTCAATTGGGGAATGTATTGAGAATCTTATCAGAAAGGGTGCCATTACAAATGATTAGTAAAAGCCAGTTATCGGTGGGCAAAAGTAATATTGTAAATGAAATTGCCCGTTCCAATGCAGAAGCATGCGTGCTTCCGCCCGGCAATGCAAATTCCTGCATTGATTCAAGCCAGGTCATGTCACTTAGGACTCAATTAAATTCACTTAGGCAAAGTATATATATTAAGCCCGAAGTAGTTCCGCGAAGAGATGCAGACACCAAGCTAGTGGAGGCCAGGTTCAATAACCTCCTGAATTATAATTCAGTAAATAAAATTCAAAATCTTGCTCAATCGATCGCAGGTAAAGTGAACAGTTCGTCCTCAATCATTCCAATAAACTTCGCTGAGTTATACCTGGGCAATTCTGTCTGTATCAGAAGGGAGTCTACAACCTTATGACACCAAGTGATTGGCATCCATCCAGTAGCATAATGTAACTAATGCACTACAATGCATCAAAATACTATATATTAAAATGAATTACTTTCATTCATTTCATACCAACTTTTTCAAAAAAAACTGCAAGCAAGGAAGCTTGACAACATCCCAAACTAGGAGGGTTAATTCATGGCACTAAATGTTTCCACAAATACTGCGGCACTCAGAGCAGGTACGCACCTTTCAATTAATCAGGCAAGACTGCAGCGTTCATTCGATCGTCTCGCGAGTGGTAAAAAGATAAGCTCTCCGGTGGAAAACCCTGGAAGCTTGGCAGTCTCCATGAAACTCCAGGCAGCAATCAACCGCCTGTCTGGTGCTGAGAACAATGTTAAGAATGCTATATCTTTTCTTGAAGTTCAGGACGGCTTACTTGATACCGTAGGAAAGATTGTGGACCGAATGAGCGAACTCAAGGGGTTGTCCAGCCAGGACCCTATGAAGAGTGAGCAGGACCGGGCTAGTTACAATAATGAATTTAAGGACTTGCAGGTTCAACTCCATGATATTTCGCAGATGAAGTTTAACGGGGTAAGTCTATTTGCAGAATTTACTACCGAGAAAGGTTCAACCGCTGCCCTATTTTACGGAGCCGACCAGAGTTCTCAGTACGATCATACCATTTCTATTTTTACCAGTGCAGATGGCGAATCCGGCTCCAAGGTTAGTGTGCATAAATCCATTCTGCTTTCAGGACTAACTGTGAGAACTAATGGCGATCTAGCAGGTAGTGATACTTCTGGAGTATCCGAATGGCGTACTGTTTCCGGAGTCGATGCAGCTACTAGGTCCACCTATAATCCGGATTCTGATGTCTGGGTTACGCTGGCAAGTCCTGATATTGGAAATACGCTCAATTTACAACAGATTTCAGTCGGTGTTATTACACAAGTTCTTGAAAACATCTCATTTCTCCGGGCTCAAAATGGTGGAGTTGCTTCAAGATTA
>JAYODK010000138.1:0-1944 GCA_038106225.1 Opitutales bacterium
GGTATCACCAGTTTTGATTTAGCCAATAATTATGGACCTCCTTATGGATCTGCAGAAATCAATGTTGGTAAAATTCTCTCCCAAATGCCAAGGGATGAATTTTTGGTATCGAGTAAAGCTGGCTACGATATGTGGCCCGGTCCTTACGGAATGGGGGGGAACCGTAAGCACATCCTTGCCAGTCTGGATCAATCTCTCAAGCGAACGGGCCTCGATTATTTCGATATCTTTTATTCGCACTGTTTTGATGCCTCAGTTCCTTTGGAGGAAACCTTGGGGGCATTGGATACCGCGGTCCATCAGGGAAAAGCATTATATGTTGGAATAAGCAGCTACTTAACTGAGCAAACCAAAGAAGTTTTAGAAATTTGTAAAACCAATGGGTTGGTAAAGCCTGTGATTCATCAGCCTAACTATTCCATGCTTAACCGGTGGGTGGAGGGGAAGCTGTTGGACTGTTGTGCTGAAAATGGAATCGGGGTAATTGCCTTTTGCCCCCTCTTTCAGGGACTTCTTACCGATAAATACCTCAAGGGCATTCCGAAGGTTTCCCGTGCCCGTATCCAACAATCTCCACTCCGCAAAAATGAGATCAGTGAACAAAATATTCGGGTTATACAAGAACTGAACAACCTGGCAGAGTCCAGAGGGCAGACCCTTGCTCAAATGGCATTAGCATGGGTACTTCGGACAGATCAGGTTACCAGTGCGTTGATGGGGGCAAGTTCAGTTGATCAAATAAAGAATAATTTAAAAGCGGTAAAAAGCCTAAATTTTTCTGCCGAGGAAGAAGATCAAATTGACCGAATCGTGGCTAAGATCAATTTGCCCAAATCACTTTGGGCAAGTGAGACTTAAATGAATTTAACCGATCCTGCTGAGTTTGGTAGGGCTGGAAAGGAAGCCCGCCATTCACCTACCAATTTTTTTTCCAAGAGAACTTCCTTACCAATGTTTTCTTTGCCCAAATCCAGGATGATCTTTCCTTGTGGGTCGATCACCATCGAGCCCCCTGAATATTGAGTTTCCGGTTCTTCGCCCGTTCGGTTAATTCCAATCACATAGGCCTGGTTTTCGATCGCCCGTGCCTGGAGAAGAATCTTCCAATGATTCATCCTTTTGCTTGGCCAACATGCATGCACCACAAATACTTCTGCCCCTTTATCCATTCCAGTTCGAAAGATCTCTGGAAAACGTAGATCGTAACAAATCAAAGGGCAGATTTTAAGCCTGTTAATCTCAAAAACCTCAACCTTATTGCCAGGGACATGAACTTTTTCTTCTCCAGCAGGATTGAATAAATGGATTTTTTCATAGCTCCCCACTTTTGCTCCTTTCTGATTGAAGAGCACGACAGAGTTTTTTCCCTTATTTGAGCTATCCTTAGCAGGTGTAATCATGCCTCCCATTATCCAAATGCCAAATTCTAAGGATATATTTTTCAGAAAGGATTCGGTTTGGTGAGGTTCACCTGACAAGGTTTTGTCCAAGCTTAAACTAAATCCAGTGGCAAAAGTTTCTGGCAATAAAAGAAGCGAGTTCGGTGATGGTTTACAAGACTCAATCCATTTTTTAACCTGCTCAAAATTGTTCTCTTTATCTTCCCAAATAGGAGAAAATTGCAGCAAATAAATGTTCAATTAATCTTTAATTAAAGTTCGAGAATCTTGATATTTCGAAAAACCAACCGGTGGGGCACTCCGTGGTCCTGCAGTCCAATATGACCTTTCATCGGTCGCTTACTCAGTTTGCTGGGCGGTAAGCCTTCATCTGCATCATCATCCAGATACACATTTTGTATCTCTACACCATTTATCGCCACCCGGACATGGTGTCCTTCGCAGGAAACAATCATATGGTTCCACTCACCAGGCTTTTTCGACATGTTTTGCTTTGGTTTTTTGAACTGGATGATACCTCCATGATCATGGTGGGTCATGACCT
>JAYODK010000139.1:0-1921 GCA_038106225.1 Opitutales bacterium
CCAGATCAAAGCTCCCTGCCTCTTCTTCAATCTGGGCATGAAAAACAACCTGCAATAAAAGATCGCCCAGTTCTTCTCTTAGCAACTCTGTATTTTCAGTATCGATAGCCTCCAATACTTCGGCAGCTTCCTCAACCAGACACCGGGCAATCGATTGGTGGGTCTGTTCCTGGTCCCAGGGACATCCATCCGGAGCCCTTAATTTTGCCATCAGTTCTCTTAGTCGTTGAATTTCACTAATAGCCATTTTGTAAATCAAACGCTAATGAACTTTAAAAGGGCTCACAACATCATCTTTGAATTCAATTTTGTATTTTGTACCTATCGGCCCTTGCTTGATTTTAACTCGAAGTGGATCGTCTTGGATTTTACCATGTAAATAGAAGATTCCAAATAGTCCCCTAATTTGGTCTTGTTTTACTCCATCAACTATTAGGGAATATTCGTTAAAGAAACCAACCGTTCTGGCTTCGATATAGATTTCAGCACCCTGTATTTTAAACTGGTGTAGGTCATTAAAAAATCCCATAGAATTCTCCTCCCAATATTTTCAGTAATTGAACACAAATCATTTAATCTAAATTGATATTTCTCCGAGACACTGCACTATTGTATCGATCCCTCGGACTTGCAAACCCATAGGCCGAGAATTTCAATTTATCATACTTCACATACTTAATGGACAAACTATCTGAAATCATGGCGGCCAAACGCCGGGAGATCGAACCGATCATTCGTCCCATCCGCGACAGCGAATTATCCAACCTCGGAGAGCGGATGAGAAACGGCCCCTCCTTTCTGGATGCTCTTTCCTCCCCCGATGAATTGTCTGTGATTGCCGAGATCAAACGCAAGTCTCCCTCCGCGGGCGAAATTGCCACCGGAGCATCTGCTGTGGAACAGGCACGCGAATATATAAATGCCAATGCGGATTGCTTATCTGTGTTAACTGATGAACCCTACTTTGGAGGTACCCTTCAGGACCTTTGGGATGTAAACGACTTTATCTGTGTGCATAACCGATCAACGCCAACCCTGCGCAAGGATTTCATGGTGCACCCGGTTCAGGTATTGGAAGCTCTAGAAGCCGGTGCCAAGGCAATTCTCCTGATCGTGCGTGCTCTTAATGATGATGAACTGAAAATTCTCAGAAATGCAGCCGACCTTGCCGGGCTTACCTGCCTTTATGAAATTCATGAGGAAGCAGAGCTCGAAAAAGTTTTGCCCCACAATCCACTTCTCCTCGGTGTAAACAACCGCGACCTGAAGCGATTTAAAACCGATCTTGCGGTAACCGAGCGTTTATTCCCCCAAATTCCTCAAGGAATCATCAAAGTAAGTGAAAGTGGAATTATGGAACCTGCGGATGCGTGGCGTGCCCGCGAAGCTGGAGCGGATGCGGTACTCTGTGGAGAGGCCCTGATGCGGGCGGAGGATGTGGAGGAGTTCATTTCCGAGATGAAAGAAAAGGATTACGACTAACCCTATTCGCTCCGCCCTATGGCACTCAGTCCATCCGCCACCATCGATCTGCTCCGCCAGCTCGATCATTTGCCCAACAAAAAACTAGGGCAAAACTTTTTGATCGATGGAAACCTGGTGGAAAAATCAATTTCAATGGCCGCACTTCCGCACGCACTTCCCGTACTCGAGATTGGGCCGGGGCTTGGCACCCTGACCGAACGCCTCCTCCATCTGGGCCATCCAGTTTATGCCGTGGAGATCGACCGACGCCTGGAAGCCCATCTGCGGGATAGACTGCATAGTTTTATTGAGTCAGGTCAGCTCAATCTCGTCCGGGCTGACGCTGTGAAGCAACCCATTGGCAATTTACCAGACGATGTTACTGAATATGCTGTGGTTGCTAACCTGCCTTATGCCATATCCTCCGCATGGATGGAGGGATTGCTAGGATCAGGCA
>JAYODK010000042.1:0-12466 GCA_038106225.1 Opitutales bacterium
GTCAAATTAAGTGGGAAAGTAACATTTACCCAAGAGGCAACGAAGGACTCCATTTCGGGCATATCCGATAGTTTGTTCGCCTTGTATTCAGTATCGGGTATGGTTGAAAGACGCTCGTCCACCTCCTCTTCTACCAGTTCCATAAGGATTTTCCCAGGGTCTTCATCAAGAAGAACATCATTGCGAATAGAGTAAACAATTTCGCGCTGGCGGTTGAGCACATCGTCGTATTGGAGCAGGCGCTTCCGTATAGAGTAATTTTGCTGCTCCACTTTCTTTTGGGCATTTTGTATCGACCAGTCAAGAGTGCCATGTTCCAGCATTTCATCATCCCCAAAGGATTTCTCCAGCATCTTGGACAATGCACCTTGGTTGGCAAAGAGACGCATCAAGTCATCTTCCAGAGATACATAGAAACGGGACGACCCAGGATCTCCCTGACGGGCACAACGACCTCGTAACTGACGGTCAATCCGGCGGGATTCATGCCTCTCAGTACCAAGAACCAAAAGTCCTCCCAACTCCTTTACCCCTTCCCCAAGTTTGATATCGGTTCCTCGACCCGCCATATTCGTAGCAATGGTCACCGCTCCGTGCTGACCCGCCTGAGCAACTATTTCGGCTTCTTTCTCGTGAAACTTAGCATTGAGAACCGTGTGGCGAATATTTGCCCGCTTCAGCATTCGGCTGAATACCTCAGAGGACTCGACTGATGCCGTTCCCACCAATACTGGTTGTCCATTTTTGTGAGCTTCAGTAAGATCCTCAAGCACTTGGTTGTACTTTTGGCGACGACCCTTGAACATTAAATCATTGAGGTCTTTGCGTACACACTTCCGGTGCGTGGGAATAACCATTACCCCAAGTCGATAGATATCGTGAAACTCACCTGCTTCAGTCTCGGCAGTACCGGTCATACCAGCCAGTTTTTCATACATCCGGAAATAATTCTGGATGGTTATGGTGGCGTAAGTTTTGGTTTCCTTTTCAATTTGCACCCCTTCTTTAGACTCAACTGCCTGGTGCAATCCATTACTCCAGCGGCGGCCAGGCATCAAGCGACCAGTGTTTTCATCCACAATCATCACCTTACCTCCCTGCACCACATACTCTTTGTCCTTTTCGTATAATGCATAGGCACGAAGAAGTTGTGAAATTGTATGAATACGTTCACTCTTTACCTGAAAATCGATTTCTGCCTGCTCGCGCTCCTTTCGTTTATCCTCGTCAGAAAGAGTCTTTTTTCGATCAATCTCCACATAGATGGTAGCAAGGTCAGGAATAACAAACCCTTCCGGATCATTAGGATTGATCAGTCCGCGACCAAGCTCGGTAAGATCAGCCTGCTGGTTTTTTTCATCAATTACATAATGAAGTTCCTCTTTTAAATTATGAGCTCTCTCCTTGTTATAGTCAGAGTTCATTTCCAGATCGAACTTTTCAAAGCGTTTGCGGATCTTGGCATCCTCTAGCATGCGCATGAACTGACGGTGAGTGGGCATTCCTCGCTTCACCTGATAGAGCTTGGAGGTTGCTTCGTCCAAGGCATCTTCGTCGGATTCATCTGAAGCAAGCACTCGTTTGGCATCCTCAGCCAAACGATTGCACTGGCGTACCTGAGCATCCACCAGTTTGGTAACAAGGGGCTTCATCTCATTGAAAGGCAAGGGATTGTCCTCTCTCATAGGACCCGAAATGATCAGCGGGGTCCTCGCTTCATCAATCAAAATGGAGTCCGCTTCATCAATGATACAAAAGAAATGGTCTTTCTGCACCTGGTCTTCTCGGCTCGTTGCCATGCCATTGTCGCGCAAATAATCAAAGCCGAACTCGGAAGCAGTTCCGTAAGTTATATTTTTTGCATACATTTCACGACGCTCAACCGAGGGCATGCTGTTTTGAATACACCCCACCGTGAGCCCGAGAAATTCAAACAAAGCACCCATCCAGTGGGAGTCCCGTCTGGCAAGGTAATCATTGACTGTGACCAACTGACAATTCTGTCCGGACAAAGCATTGAGATAGAGCGGGCAGGTCGAAACCAGTGTCTTGCCTTCCCCGGTTGCCATTTCTGCAATATGACGCTCATGAAGAGCCATGCCACCGATCAACTGTACATCATAGTGCACCATTTGCCATTCGATCGGTTGATCGCATACCTCTATGGTTTTACCACAGAGACGGCGGGCACCATTTTTGACCACCGCAAAGGCTTCAGGCAAAAGATCGTCAAGACTCTCACCATCTTTGTAACGCTGCATAAACTCAGTCGTTTTTGCCCGTAATTCCTCGTCCCCGAGGGGTTGCAGTTCCTTTTCGAGTTCATTGATTTTTGCAACAACCGGAGCACATTTTTTGATGAATTTACGGTACTGCCTCCCCTTAAGAGACTGCATTACCGATTGGATGGGAGAAAATAAACTCATGTATTCGAAAACCTGAAGAAGGCAATTAAACTAGCGGGCAATAGCTTCTCTGAAATAAGGAATGGTCCGCTCAAGGCCCTCAGACAGTTGTATTTCAGGTTCCCAATCTAATACCTTACTCGCAAGTGATATATCTGGCTTACGCTGCGTGGGATCATCTGAGGGAAGAGGCATTTCCACAAGTTTAGAGGATGAACCGACTTTTTCGAGGACCTGCTCGGCAAGTTCACGAATAGTAAATTCCACTGGATTGCCAATATTAACAGGTCCGACGGTTTGTTCCTGTTCCATAGTACGCAAAATAGCTTCCACCAAATCATCCACAAAGCAGAAAGACCGTGTTTGGGAGCCATCACCATAAATAGTCAGATCTTCACCCTTGAGTGCCTGGACGATAAAATTTGAAACTACTCTGCCATCATCAGGAGCCATCCTGGGACCATAGGTGTTGAAAATCCGAACCACCCTGATATCGACTTTATTTTCCCGGTGATAATCAAAAAATAAGGTCTCCGCACAACGCTTACCCTCGTCATAACATGCACGCAGCCCTATGGGATTAACATTTCCACGATAATTTTCTGGTTGCGGATGAACCTCAGGATCTCCGTAAACTTCGGAAGTCGATGCCTGTAGAATTCGAGCCCCTACCCGTTTTGCTAAACCTAAACAGTTAATGGCTCCCATCACCGAGGTCTTGATCGTCTTTATTGGGTTGTATTGGTAGTGAACCGGCGATGCAGGACAAGCCATATTGTAAATTCTCTCAACTTCGACTTTGAAAGGATCGATAACATCATGCCTCATTAATTCAAAGTTCGCAAAATCGAGCAAATGAGCAACATTCTGCTTATTGCCGGTAAAAAAATTATCCAAGCAGATTACTTCATGCCCTTGTTCGAGCAATCGCTCACAAATGTGACTGCCAAGAAATCCGGCTCCGCCTGTTACTAGAGTTTTCATAAATTTCGCAAAAATTTAAGTAGTATCAGAAGTACAGGAATTGAAAACCCTTCTTTTCTAGAGATTTAAGAATCTAAAATTGGTCGGGCCGGTGAGATTTGAACTCACGACCCCTACACCCCCAGCGTAGTGCGCTACCAGACTGCGCTACGGCCCGACCTTAGATGCCCGAAAGCAAGATTTAGAAAATGCTCCATGAGATGATCATAGTCAAGATTAAGACCTACCATTGTAAGTCGCAATCCATTGTGCTGACCATTGATCGAAGTCACCATCCATAATATGCTTTCGTGCCTGTTCCATAAGCGAAACAAAAAAGCGAAGATTGTGTAGAGTTAGAATTGTTCCGGCTAAAGATTCTTTTGCCTGAATTAAATGGCGTATGTAAGATTTGGAAAAATTGCGTGAAGCCGGACACTCAGATCCTTCGTCAAGAGGAGTGTAGTCTTCCTTAAATTTTTCATTCCTTAAATTTAAAGTGCCATTTACAGTATAAGCCATTCCGTGACGGGCTGCTCTGCTTGGCATAACACAATCGAACATATCCGCGCCCATACCAATCATACGTAACAGTTGGGTCGGAGTGCCAACTCCCATAACATATCTGGGCTTGTCAGTCGGAAGCATACTGGTTGTCCAGCCAACCTGATCAAGCATTTCCTCCTCAGTTTCTCCAACGCTAACCCCACCAACTGCGTAACCAGGAAAATCCAGTGCGACTAATTCCTCGGCCGATTTTTTTCTTAGATCTTCAAATCTCCCGCCCTGAACAATTCCAAAAAGATTTCTGCCTGATTCTGGACCGGTGCCTTCTAGCCATTTTCTCTGGCATGCTTTGGCCCAAAGTGTAGTACGATTGACCGCACTTTCTACCTCCTCACGATTGTCATTAGCAGCAGGACAGACATCGAGACACATCGCAATATCCGAACCTAGTCCCTCCTGAATGGTCACAGCTTCATTGGGTCCCAGAAAGATTTCTCTTCCATCTAGATGAGAACGAAACCGTACACCTTCGTCATTTATTTTTCTTAGTTTCGACAGGCTAAAAACCTGAAACCCACCGCTGTCAGTAAGCACTGGTCCGTCCCAGTTCATAAAATCCGATAACCCACCAGCCTTCTTAATTACCTCAACACCAGGACGAATACTTAGGTGATAGGTATTACCTAAAATTATTGGTGCATGAACAATATCCTTTAGATCCCATGGCAAAGTACCTTTCACTGTAGCCTGTGTACCAACTGGCATAAAAACTGGCGTTGGCACTTCACCTCTGGGTAATGTAAGAAGACCCGCTCGACAAAAACCTGTATTCAGATTACTGTTTTCAATCCTAAAAAGAGTCTTCTGGGAATCAATCGGAGGAAAAGACATTTTTCCTTGTATATCCAAAAATGTCTTGGATAAAAGAAATTTTTCCACATCAAAAAGTAGTGAATTCGGAAATTGCCGAATCCAATGTTCAAGAAATTAGGATACTAAATCCGCTTTATCTTGGATGAGATCTTCTATCTTCTCCCAACGATCGGCCCAGCGATTCCACCTCTCAACAAGAACAATGTCTACTTCGAGATCATCTTTTCTACAGGCAAACTCGAACATTTCTACAGCAGAAGGTGCATCACGCGAGGTGAAGTGACGGTCATTAATAAAACTGGACCCTTTATGATTGAATTGTATACGAAACTCAAACAGTTCTTCAATGTCATCACTTCTCGGCATAACTCAACTAATATCGCCTGTGAATAAAAAGCAAATTATAGTTTCAAAAAGTTACTCACAAAACTTCAATATTTAAGTTTTATCTTAAGAAAAAATTCAGGTCAGTTTAAATATGGATTGGTTGCGGGAAGATCTACTTCTTCCCATCTATCAGCCCAACGGTTCCACATTTCCACTTTATCCAGCATAGCTGTATGGGCTCTTTTACTACAGGCATATTCAAACATTTCTTTCGCTTCTTTGTAATCATGAGCAAGAAAATATTTATCAGAAAAGCCCTCTGAATTTTCTAAACGATAATGAAAACGGTACTCAAATAAATCACTCTTTGATTGGATTTTCATACAATCCAAATTAACTCAAAATTAATATTTTATCAAATTATTTATGTTTTTTTTATATTTTTAATTTAAAATTATACAATAAATCAAAATAATGCCATAAATAATATCTTCTTAATTGCTTTAAATATGCCCTTTGGGACAAATTATTAAATGTCATCCAGAGAGGTTAATCCCACTAAATGTGATACATCACCCCAACTTACTAGGTTCCATTTTTCTTGAGATTTTTTTATTCGATTAACAGAGCAGTTCAATAAAGTGAAATTTCTTTCTACCCCCAAAGGAATATCCAATACATATCTAAAAATTGCACCCAACACTCCCCCATGAGTGACCGCGACAATTTTTTTTCCTTGGTGTAACTGAGCAAGCTTTTCAATTGCCAAGGTGCAACGCTCTACAAACTGTTTAAAGCTTTCACCACCAGGGGGTTGATAACCAGGTCCATCCTCACGAAAAGACTTATAGACCTGTGATTGGCTTAATAACATTTCATCTGTGGTTAACCCCTCAAGGACTCCAAGATCTCTTTCCCGAAGTTCTGGCATTAGGGTAAATTCCCAATTTGCCACACTTCCTACGAGTCTTGCAGTGTGCTGAGCACGCCCCAAATCACTTACATAGATAAAATCAACAGTTTCTTTACCCATCCTATTCGCTAGTGCTTCTGCCTGGGCAATCCCTCTATGCGTGAGAGCAGAATCAGCATGACCTTGCCAGCGACCACTTAGGTTCCACTCTGTTTCACCGTGACGAATTAGTATAATCTCGGTCATAATTGACTAGGCAAGCCTACTATGCATTCGAATAGGTATACTTCTTCCCGATGAAGGGATGGTAGTGAGATAAATATTATTTTGGGGGAGAATCGCGAAAAGCCCACTCAGGTGTTCCGGAGGGATCTTCCGCATACGGAGATTTGCCTAATCCATAATCTACTGGCTGCATATCCATATTTTTCCAGTAGTTTTTCTTGTTCTTTAAAAAGCCATAGAAGGAAGGATAGAATGGATCCACATAAGCAACATCGGCTTCGGAAGGAACATCCAAACCAGTTAAATGATAGGTTGCATTGATAATAAGACGGCGAAGATCCTCACTCACCAAATCTACCGACCCACCCATGGTTGTGCAGAACGCAGTGCCATAATTACCGCTCGGGGAAGTGTAGGGATGAATCCAAGCAAGAGGTTGCATGGGGTTATTCTTCGAGTCAACAGGTTTAGAATTTGGATTTAAATTTTCTGTAACCTGACCTCGAAGCAGTATGGTATCTATGGATGTTAGGGCGTTTATACCGTATACATCGGTTGGACCAAACACATCTTCCACTCCGTTTAAAACAGGGTGGTTTGCATTGGCAGACTCAATGACACCACGTGCACCTTCGTATTTGTGCTTACCATGGTGACTCACCCACCCCTCTCCCAAGATTTTGGGACCAAAATCCTTGAAGGTGATTTTTCCTCCAAAAGAACGATCATCCAACCACTTGAATGCATGAGTAGAGGTCCGTATCCCAATAACGGGTTTACTGGCGTTTAGAAATTGAGTTATATACTTGGTATCCTCAGGAGAAGGATTCCGAAAACGGGTACCGATAATCATGAGGTCAGCATTAGCTAGGTAATGCCATCCTCTTACTCCCTCGTGGTTATCGGGGTCAATGTAAGTGCCAGTTTCATCCCATGAAAACAAAACCTTACAGGAAAACCCATGTTTTTCTGCCAGAATTTTTGCAAGCATAGGCATACTCTCTTCCGTTCGATATTCTTCATCTCCAGAAACCAATACAACTAATTTGCCAGAACCAGGTCCTTCCTTGCCATCAAGGGAGAGGACATACGGGTCATCCGCTTCGGTTGATCCGATGCATGCCTGGAAAGCAAAAGCGAGAAAAAAGAAAATAGTAGAAAAGGAGTACTTCATGGGATATAAATCAAATTTACTCGTCTGCTCCGAAGAAAGATTTGGTGGCAGACCAACCTGCCTTCGATTTTTCAGTGATGTAATTACCCGCCTTGGTGGCAGAACATCCAAAAAGCGAAGTAAGACTAACAAATAACAGACTAGAAACTAAAACTTTAACTTTGTTCATAATAAAGAGGTTTAGATTTAATGATCAGTCCACCATGGACAAATTATTTATTATTTAGTACAAGAGAATTAAATTCTAACAAGAAATTTATTCTTTAGTCCTCAAAGTTGGTAAATTTAAGATCAACATAGAAGCACCACTTTCTTGTTCGCCTTTTTACAACCAATCCGTAAACTATTTAATATGTTTAAAAATATACCATTCAATCGGGTGGAGTGGGTTACGAGTGGATTTCTCATCTTTACTGCCATTTTAACGGTCACAGCAGTTCCATACTATTTATGGACCTACGGTTGGGACTGGTTCCTTTTTGGTGTCTTTCTCTTCTTTTACATTTCAACTGGCATGAGTATTACCGTAGGTTACCATCGGCTTTTTTCTCACAAAGCATTTCAGGCAAAATGGCCAGTAAAGTTATTCGTATTACTTTTCGGAGCTGCCGCCTTTGAAAATTCTGCTATTTGGTGGAGTTCTGAGCATCGTAAACATCACAAACATGTTGATACCGATGATGATCCTTATGACATCACCAAAGGATTTTTCTGGGCACACATGGGTTGGTTAATGTTCAAACTAAAACCCGAACCTCCTCTTGATAATGTTCACGATCTAAATAACGATAAACTTGTGGCCTGGCAGCACAAATGGGTACACCTAATTTCTTTCGTTGTTAGTTTTATCTTACCTTCTCTGATTGGCTACTATTATGCTGTATTTACTGGAAATCTCTATCCTGCAATTGGCGCACTGGGTGGTTTTCTGATCCCAGGAGTAGCCAGAGTGGTTATGGTTCAGCATGCTACTTTTTGCATTAATTCTCTCTGCCACATGATTGGCAAACAACCTTATTCCACCGAACACTCTGCTAGGGATAGTTGGATCGCTGCTATCTTTACGATGGGGGAAGGATATCATAATTACCATCATGAGTTTGCTTGGGACTACCGTAATGGTGTAAAACCGTGGCAACTGGACCCTTCCAAATGGATCATATGGACACTTTCCAAGCTTGGACTGACCAGTGATCTAAAGCGGGTAGCTAATGAGCGTATTCTGTTGGCAGAAACCAAGGAAGTATCCCGTATTGTGGAGAAGAAGATTTCTGCCTTTCAATCAGCTCAGAACAAAAGCACTGAGCTTATCGACCAAGCAGTTGTTAATCTCGAAAAAGCTGGTGACCGCCTTTCTGAAATTCACAAAGAACTTCAAGCAGCGATCCGTGACAAGATTGATATATCTCGAGGCAAAATGAATGAATTAAGAGTTGAGATTCGCTATATGGTGCAAGAAATTGAAGCACTTGGAAATCTCTCACCTGCCTGAAACGACTCTGCTATAATCATTTTCCCCTCCTCAAACCAAGTGGGTTGATTATTTGGGATGCACAATATCTGCATCCCTCTATACAATCCCCATAAAGATTTGTGATATAGACTTATCCAACTCCCCAAGGTAGTTTAATCGCATATTTTTTATCAGGAGATAAAGTGGGTCTAGGATGCTTAGTTACTAAACAACTTAATCATCTTAAGAATAGTCGGATAGTCTTTCGTGCAAAAGAAATCTAATCTAAACTCTGAGCGGAAACTCTCGAGACTTTTTGATTTGAAAAACAGCTACTTTTCTTCCGAAAAATTTTGATCAATTTGTGAAAAACGGTTGCTTAAAAAGGGATTACCAACTTTCTTTCCAATGGAGTTCATGTAGGAAACATATTTTTTCGCAAGAATTTCCATAAGATTGGTATTGTTTATATGGACAGAAGCCATGAAAGTTTCGCTGTCTCCCTGTTGAGCGACAACATATTCTTCGGAGACAGGATGAAAACGAGTAACAACTAAAGTCCCCCCCACTTCTACGCTAACATTTGCACTTAATTCGAGATCTGAAAGAATGACTTTTTCATTCACTACTTTCACCTTACAAGGAAAGGCCAATGTAGAGTTTGCATGAACCCAACTTTTCAACTGATCAATAAATGTCTGTGGAATAAGTGGAACATAAAAATCAGAGGGATCAGTGACCGTAATTGCTTCTTCGCTCTGTGCTTCTTGCTCTAAGCTTATAAGAGCAGCGAGCTCTTCTTCGGTCTTAATTAGTTTGGATTTCAATGCATCATACTCATAGTCTCTATAACTAAGCTGCTCTTTTAAGGATTTGAGTTCATCGTTAATTACATCTCTCAAAGTCTTTAAGTTGGCATTTTCAAGAACAAGTTCATCATTCTCTGCCTCGATATTTTGCTTCAGCTGAAGATAAAAAGCCTCATTTTTCTTCATCAACTCAAGTTCTTGATTTAAAGCATGCACCTTGCTGGGTGCTTCATGGTCATATGATTTATATAACCCAAGCATTCCAGCCAATGCTAGACATGCAACCGCCAGACTGGTCATTGAAATAGAATTGAAATTGGAACGTTTGCTCTGTTTTTCTTTACGCACCCGGGTAGCTTGGTTGAGACTGTAAACTTTGCTCTGGAGTTCTTTTAATGCGGTGGTTTTAAGGGTATCTTCTTCGGAAGCCGCACGAAGACTCAAGATAGCTTCTTCTAAATCCATCTTAACACGGGAAACCACAGTGTTTTCCTTAAGCAACCGATCAGCCAACAAACCAGCAAGATTGAGGCATAATTGACCGGCAATTGAACCATGAGTCCCAATAAATTCGAGAAGTTGATCATGGTTCATACGCCAAAGAATACACAACCCCCGAGTTTCAGAAGTCGCAGAAGCAATATGTCCACGTAGAAAAGCTACTTCCCCAAAGGTATCACCTGTCCCCAGGTTCGCAATAAGCTGCTGCTTGCCCTTCTCGTCTTTTTTGGAGAGTTCTACTGAACCAGATACAATCAAATAAAGGAATTGTTGTTCTTCTCCCTCTCTAGCAACAAGCTCATCTTCAGCAAGCAACCACTCGCCCTCTGATATCAATGCCTTTGCATCTTCCGGATCTAAGTTGTAACACAACCCTGAAGTAGGCAGATTGTACCCCGCATCCTTCAAGTCGTCTTGGAATAAAGTTTTCATGTTTGTTTTTGGTAAAATTGTAAAAGGGAAAGTCAAAAATCAGCACAAACAGAAGTGTCTGCAAAGCATGTGCCAATTTCCCATTATCCCAAAAGTTGTAATTTAAAACACCTAAGAATTAGATTTGTTTATTAGCTCATATAATATCCACCTGAATGTGAATAAGCAAGCAGGATAAACCCCTCACATTGTAAAATTTGTGTTACAGAAAATGGACTGACTATGAAATAAACTTCCTCGTTGTAAATAATTCACGAAAAGTCGGCATTTATAATTCCACATTGTCCTGCCAGAGCAAATCGGGTGCAGTCTTACCACTGTTTTTAGCCCAAGATGAAATGGCCTCCTCAACCTGCTGGCGGACCAGAATGCTCATTTGATGGCGAACTGCTGGACTTGAAACCTTAAAGAGCATCTTAATTTCTGAGTCTCCATCTGAATTTCCCAGCAAATTAAAGAATCCTGAATTTTCTCTTTTGGAATTCTCTTCCAATACAATTCCGAGCGGTCTCTTTAATCCCTCAGAAATCAATTTGGCGGCTCCCTGTACATTCTGCGGATCAAACTCCAAAATAAAGCCCCCTGCCCCACTAGGTGCTCCAAACAACATCCTGCACCTTCCATTAGGCAAATCTGAAAAGGCAAATACACCATCTGCCAAACCAATGTAAGTTTTCAATTCTTCCGTCACCCCTTCGGTTTTATTTTCCGTACCACCCTGTGCCGTTTGTTCGGGTTTTTCTTCTTTCTTTTGCGGTTCGGGTTGCTCGTTCTGCGTGGGCACTGCATCTGATGTACTACTATCCGAATCTCCTCCCAGTTCTTCGCTTGGAGCATCTGTGGAAGATTGCGTTTGTTCCACTGCATTCTCCATCCCCTCATACAATTGACGAACCACCTTGTTTAATTCCTCGCTAACCAGACTGAACTTGGATCGCCATTTCGGCACAACTTGCTCCTGCTTTTTATCCCATGCATTCTGCCAATCAGCTTCCCATTTTCTCAATATTTGATTCACCGGAACACGCTGGTTTACATCAATTTTTAACTGCTCAATATTTTGCTTCTCCAATTCCTTGATCAATGTAACTTGTGCCCGCATTGATTTAAGTGCTGGTTGAATCAATTGATTCATTTTTTGCCCAGCCATTATTCGGGTCTCTTCAAGGATCTCGGAACGGCTATTTTCGTCCATGGACAAGCTATCTGCAAGATCTGCAAAACTCGACACACTGCTCTTCCCCCTTTCATAATACCAACGAATTGTTGCTTCTTCGGGAAAATTATCATCCTGCAGCAGGGAGAACTTTTGGGTAAATTGTTCATCAGCTATTCGTTTCCGCACAGCATCGACTTTTGGTTTAATAGCTCCTTTGAGTTGGTTGCTCAATGTCTTGGCAAGGGAACCTGCCTCACTAAATTCCTTGGTAAAGTACTCGTTCAATTCTCCGCCACCATATAGTTTGGCTGCAAGCACACCCGCCTGCTTTTGATATTTCTCGACCAATAGATTCAAGCTTTCTCCGGTTGCCAAATGCTTGGTTAAGTTCGTGCGAATTTCTTTTTCCAGTTCCCTTTCATCCGGCACCCAACCTTTTGCCAACTTCAGGTATTCCTCCAATCGTTTTGCCTCCCAATGTGCCGCCGCCCGTTCAGCCAATGTTTCGATTGCTTCAAATGGACCATAAATAGGAGGCTTTGCTGACTGGTTCTGTTTTACTTCCTTTAGTTTATCAAGCGAACTGTCATACAATTCCGCTCTTGTTTTCAATGCTGCTGCATACTGATTCCCCTGCACTTCCTTGCGAATGATCTCGAACTGAGCCTTATACTGCTTGGCCACTTCTCTGCGGAAGTCGGCCGACATTTCTTCAACCTTTTTAG
>JAYODK010000043.1:0-12441 GCA_038106225.1 Opitutales bacterium
CTTGTAGTTTCTTTCTCTTGTCGCCAAAAATTGCGACAATTTCGCCAAGCCTTTTCTCGCTCTTTGATGATGAAGTTTCTTCAACGATCATGCCAATATCTAGGGTATGGGCACGGGGTGGTTTATTGTTAATAGCAACCATAGGGCATTTGGTTGATGGATAAGGGGAAATAAAGGGTAGGTTCTCTTTATACTGAGTCGACAATCAACCTTTGGCAAAATTATTTTTACACTGCAGGCTTTTGCTCAAGGTAAGAGACGAACCTTCTAAGTGTTAATTAGATAATAGTAATCTTTAATTCTTACACCTCCATTTTGATCCATCGGTATAATTTCACACAATTTTGCATGTGAAGGATCGATTTCGAACTTCTTAATTTTCCCATGCATATCGCGCTTTCTAGGCAATCCTGATCGGCCACTAATCTCAACGCATTCTATAATATCCTTGCCATTGTATCCCTTTTCCCACGAATCACTGTAAAGACCATCCGGATGATGGAAACCTACAACTATCCCAAACCTACAACTTCCAAACCTATGCGAAACTAGGACATCACCCAGCTGAAATGCATTATGTTTTGCGTTAGCTAATTTCAATTTCCTGCATTTTTCAATAGGGGAACTAAAATAGCGCAGTTTAGAATAATCCGCCGTAAATTTGGGACTGAGACTTCTTGGTATGAGCTCGATCAATTTAAGCTTTGGTCTTTTACTTTCAGTAATAAGAACAATTTCACCCACCCGCCTTCTTTGGCTTCCAGTATTTTTTTCTACGACAATGTCTCCGGGTTTAAATAAATTAGTAAATGCTCCTTTTGCCATACCTAAATATAACAATAAATATACTAAATATCAACCTAACTTGGTTTATTAACAGATTTTTTTAGATGTGCTCAAATCTCCTGAATCCAGATGTTACGGATTTGCAAGGGTTGGCATGTCCTTGCAGCTTTATAGGTCCAGCGGTACCTTCTGCTTCATTACGCGAGCCTGAAAAAACCCATTGGCAAGAGAGATTACTTTTAACTCCAATATCTTGAGCTATGTATTCCCCGGAAAAAGATAATCCTTTGGTAAATCTTTGTCCTTTAAAGTCAAATAAGATGGGCCATCATTAGAAGAGCTGTAATATGGCATGATAAGATGAGGAGTAAGATGTGCTTCATAAATTATATACCATGATTAGTGCAGCTTTAAGGATAGCGAGGTGGATGGAATTATCTTCGAACGAATATCTTGTGAAATAAGAGTTGGGATTGCCAATCTTTTTGATTGGTTAAATTATTAGGGGTGTCTTTCTTAGGCTTAGATTTGGGTACGGGTGGAATCCGTTGTATTATTGTTAACGAAGAAGGTGTGCTTTTGTCAGAAGTAACAAGATCGCTACCTAGGCAAAATCTTTCCAATAGGCTTGGTGAGTCCGAGCAAGACCCGAACGATTGGATTAAGATATTGGAAAGTGCTTTGGATGAATTATTTGCAGAACCTAAAAACCGTCATATTTTAGCAGTCGGAGTGGATTCAACCTCCGGCACTATCTTGCCTGCCGATCATGAAGGTAAGAACCTTGGGCCTGCACTTATGCATAATGATATGCGTTCTGTTAAGGAAGCTTCTTTGTGCAAGGATATTTTTGACGGTGACTGCTCACCAACTTTTTCATTACCTAAAATTTTATGGATGAGAAAACATTTCTCATTAAAAGATGATGCAAGGTTTCTTCATGCTACAGATTTTTTAAATTCCTGGTTATGTGGTTCAATCAATATTCCTACTGATTTTACGAATGCGATGAAATCTGGGGCTGATTTGGATACAAAAAAATGGCCAGAAAGTTTAAGCCATATACCCCTACCAAAAATTGTAGCACCTGGACAAGTTATTGGGCAGATTTCGCAAAATCATCAACGAAGATGGTCCCTCTCAGGAGATTGTTTACTAGTCAGCGGTGCAACCGATTCTAACGCGGCTTTTTATGCTTCTGGTGCTGGTAAAGTAAGTGATTGGTCGACAACAATTGGAACAACGATGGCTGTAAAAGGAATATCATCAGAAAGAATTTTAGATCCGCTCGGCAGAATTTATTGTCACCGTCACCCAGATGGTCACTGGATGCCAGGCGGGGCTTCTAATGCAGGAGGCGAAATCATTAGAGTTCAGTTTGATAATCAGATTAATTTGTTAGAACAAGAAGCACTAAAAGATGGGTTTGAAGCGGGGATTGTATATCCTTCCGTTCGTAAGGGAGAAAGGCTTCCAATCGCAAACCCCAATTTTATGCCCTTTGGTGAGATGCAGAACTTAAGTCGCAGCCAATATTTTCTTGGTTGTATTGAAGGTTTAGCTTTTGTTGAAAAAATGACTTATGAATTACTCCAAGAGCTTGGTGCCGAAGTCGGGGATCAAATTTTTGCAACGGGAGGAGCAGTTGCAAGTCAGCTTAGCTTGCAAATACGGGCAGATGTTTTGCAGTGCAGTATTTTGGTTCCGCAATATCCAAATTCTGCTATGGGTGCAGCTATTTTAGCATCAGCGGGATACTATTCCAAGACAGTGGGGGAAATGTCGGCACAATTAGTTAAAATTTCGATCGAGGTTGAACCAAGTTCAAAAATCAATGCTCCAAGAAATGAAAGAATGGAACGATTTCGTCAGCTTTGCGCAGAAAGAAATATATGAAATTAGCCTTATTCATTTCTGATCTCGATGGCACAATAGTAGAAACTGAAGATTATCATAGATTGGCATATAATGCTTTGTTTGATGAGTTACAGCTAAAGAAATCCTGGAGTAAACAGGACTATACGAACCGGCTGCAAACCATGGGGGGTAATAAATTTCAAGAGATTTTCGGATGGATGAATCTTCCAGAAGCGAGATTTAACGAAACAAAGACGAAGTTATACAATAGAAAGACAGAGCTTTATGTAGAATTGATTACCAAAGATTTATTAGATGGCAGGCTTGATCTTAGACCAGGTATTAAAAGATTTTTGAACGAAGTAAAGGATGCTGGTATTCCAATTGCCATCGCAACAGCCTGCGTTGGCTGGGCTGCTGAAAAAGTGGTTGCGGCTGCGTTGGGTCAGTCTTTCCTCGATGCCCTTGTATGTTTATGTGGTGGAGAATCGACTAAGAGACATAAGCCAGCACCTGATGTTTATTTATTAACTGCAGAAAAATCTGGAGTCACCCCTCAATC
The DNA here is from genome assembly GCA_038106225.1 of Opitutales bacterium. Lineage (GTDB taxonomy): Bacteria > Verrucomicrobiota > Verrucomicrobiia > Opitutales > Seribacteraceae > Chordibacter. The sequence goes on from JAYODK010000043.1 coordinate 3,206, forward strand.
CTGTGCCGTCTTAGAGGATACTGCTCATGGAATGATTGCTGCAAAAGAAGCCGGGATGGTATGTGTAACTACCCCAAGTGAATTTGCTCTCGGACATGATTTTACCCGTGCAGACTTAGTTTTAAAAGATTTGGAAACTCCCAAACCATTTACTCTTGATGATATAAAATCTCTCTTTTGATTTATAAGCTGAGAGAGCTATTCAATGTGATGTATTTTATCCTTTAATTTCCAGACGCGAGGATGCTCCGCCCCCAGCCAGATTGAGAAAATTTTTAAAGCTTGCTTGTAAGCAGTTTTAGATTCTTTGAGATTGCCTTGCATTTGATGCATCGAACCGATGGTGTAGTAAGTTTCGCCTACTTCAATATTTTGATGACCAAGTTTAGTTTCTAATTCAGGGATCGATTTCTCCATCCTTTCAATGGCTCGAAGATAATCACCACTTGACATTCCTTTGGATTGGTTATTAGGCCGACTCTTCTGAAAGGCTTGCTTTTCAGAGGGTTGAAAGCGTGAGGGAGGCGGAGGGCCATCCTCAGGGACTGCACCTCCATCGGTTGATCTGAGCCACTTTTTTGATTTGGTAAATGCTTTAGACAGGTATTCAACTGTTTGACTTTTCGTAACAGTTACCCCGCTACCACCGCAAGATGTTAAGAAAATGCTTAAAAAAACAATAATCCAAGGTAAGGGCATATCTGGGAATTTATGAATAAAGAATCGCGTGGTCAATTCTTCATCTTTTTCAGAAGTTGGCTGACTCTTAAGTTTGGTTTATTTGAAAGATCATGAAATTTAGGCACTCTGCACATAATTATAGAATGTTAGTCCGAAAGTGGCATGTTTTAATAGATAAAATTCCTCTAAATAGAAGAAAGTTGATGGTTCACAACAAATTGCCGGTATTTGAGATTTCTAATGATTTGATCGGAAAAAATGTGCCAGGTATCTATTTATCTGCTGGAATACATGGAGATGAACCAGCACCATGTTGGGCACTGCTTTATTGGGTAGAACAGAATGTCGATTTGTTTAATCATATTCCAGTAATCATTCTTCCATGCCTGAACCCTTGGGGTTTTATAAATAATTCCAGATTAGATCAAAATGGAGAGGACCTCAATCGTCTATGGGGTAATCACAGTCATCCATTTATTGAAAAAATTGTTAGTAGAATAAAGGATTTATCTTTTCACTTAACTTTAAATCTTCATGAGGACTTTGATGCAAATGGGATTTATTTATACGAACCACCTATAGAGGATGGGAATGATTCGTGGGCTAGCGAGATATTAAGTGCTGGGCAAAAAGTACTGCCTATTGATAACCGAAAGAAGATAGAAGGTCGATTCACTGAAAAAGGTATTATCAGACCAGATAAAAATAATCCACCGTTGGATGGAATTCCTGAAGCCCTATATTTAACTAATACTTACAGGGTTAGAAATTTTACTTTAGAAACTCCTTCTGAGGAATCGATTAATGATCGTATAGCTTCACACCTAGCCATGATCGAGGAGAGCATTAAAGTAGCTTTCCAACTTTAAAAGGAATAAAATGGTGCGGGCAGACGGAATCGAACCGTCGACACCAGCTTGGAAGGCTGGGGTTTTACCCCTAAACTATGCCCGCTTAAGGAAAGGATGAAATAAAACCCAAGGAGTGGCTCGCGGTCAAGGTGAATCAAGCATTTTCGTCTTCAATGCCAAGCACTTGGCAGACTTCTTTGTGAAATAGTGATGATCCTACACGGAATGGACAAGGTCCCATCGTAGGACTGAAGGTTTTCATCGGGAATGCGGGTTCCCTGAGAAAATGAAACCTTGCCCCAGCTCCCTCGCAGATTGCGTATCCAGCAGCACAGTCCCAAGGCTTTGATCGGAATTCCAGACAGCCATCCAAGCGACCGGTTGCAACATTTGCCAGTCCAACTGCAGCTGATCCGGGACATCGGATCCGCCATTCCTGAAGAGCATCACTTAACGAATTTAGATCCTCAGTTGGGATAGGGAAATGCATGCAAAAAGTGAGTTTTTCATTCACCAGATTTTCGGACGCATGAACGGTTTTAGTGCCTTCAATCGATCCTACTGATGGTCCACCTTGCAGAAGGTTGTCCCGCCCATAATCATAAATAAAACCATAGACGGGGATACCATCCCTGAGCAAGCCGAGAGAAATCCCACATTCGGGAACCCCAACTGCATAATTGTTAGTCCCGTCAACTGGATCAAGTACCCATGAGAATTCGCCCTTTATACATTTGGGCTCAATTGTTTCAGTTGATTCTTCAGAGCAATAATCATCCGCTGGAAAAAGTGTTTCGAGATGAGTAAAGAGCTTATTGGATATGGTTTCGTCAACCTCAGTGACTCGGGTGCCATCTTTCTTCCATCTACTTTGAGCAAGACCGAAGTTTGCCCTGAAGTATGCTACTTGTTCGAGAACTGCAAGATGCCCAGCAAGAATGCGATCTTTAAAGGAGTCATCTAACCCAGAAAGTTCTGGAGTTTGATTAGTTAGGGATCGGTCCATCTACCTTCTTCTTTAATGAGATCGACCAATCGGTCAACTGCCTCCTTCTGGGGTATGGCTGATTTAACCCTTTTTTTCCCCACATACAGATCAATTTTACCTGGTCCAGATCCCACATAACCAAAATCTGCGTCCGCCATCTCTCCAGGACCGTTTACAATACATCCCATAACCGCAATGGTAACTCCTTTTAGATGTGCGGTTGCCTCTTTTACTGATTGGGTAGTGCTTTGTAAATCGAACAGGGTACGCCCACAACTTGGGCACGCAACATATTCAGTTTTGGAGATGCGGGCACGTGCACCTTGTAAAATATTATATGCAAGGGCCCGGTTCCGGTCGAGTTCTCCTGTCTGTTCGACAGAGATAAGATCACCAATGCCATCGCAGAGAAGAGCCCCAGAATGGATTGAGTAATCGAGAAGCATACTGGAAAAGAAATTCTCCTTTGGATGTAGGCGGGTAAAGTCTGTATTTCGAATCCAGATAGGTAGAAATAAACCAGCTGCTTGCAAGGAACTTGCCAGGGCTCGATAACCAGCAACGGGGTTATTCCAACGGGAGTTTCCCTTCAGTGTGATGACCGGCTTGATAGATGTGCCGCTTAAAAGTAATTCATTGCCGTTGGAAATTTTAGTCCCGTCAAACGAGATACAGGGATGATGTCCAGCCAATTCACAATGGGCTAGAAAACGAGCCAGGTCTGCTTCGTTATCAGATATTTTTACCCCATGCCAAAGAAGGCTAGGAGAAGAAGCCATAGCTTGAGGAAGGTTTACAGATGGGTCTTCGCGAAAATCATCAACCACAATAAGAGCAATAGAACCAAAAAGCGAAGTTCGTAAGATTTCCAAATTTGCCAGATCAGCGTCCTTTTCCAAGGAAATGATTAGTCCTTCAACCTGAGCATCTTTAGCTCCAAATTGCGTGCGTGCAATACTTTGGATAATTTTCTCGACATCACTTAGTGGATGCTCAGCGGAGGCCAGAACTACTGGAGGACATTTCTCCCCCACTTGCAAATCCTTAGAGTCGAGTGTGATAGCAGGGCATTTTCGGCGCTGGTAAAGAAAAGGATCAATCAATTCTTCCGGTTTATCTGTCTCAATTTGGGTGGCTTTCCAAAACCTGTGGGCTCGGTTAGCAAGATCTTTTGCTACGGGGATTTCTGCGACCGGGTCTTCGGTCAGGGAAACACGAAGGGTATCCCCTAATCCATCGAGAAGCAGAGATCCTACGCCAATTGCACTTTTTATCCGAGCATCTTCCCCATCACCTGCCTCGGTGACTCCAAGATGTAAAGGGTAGTCCATGCCTTCTAGTTTCATCAATGATGACACTAGGCGATAGGCTTGGATCATCACCTTCGGATTACTTGATTTCATTGATAGCACCATATCGTGATAATCATGAGATCTAGCGATACGTAAAAACTCCAGAGCTGATTCTGCCATTCCGCGAGGGGAATCTCCGAAACGATTCATAATGCGATCTGAAAGTGAACCATGATTAGTACCAATTCGCATGGCCCTTCCGAGCTCTTTACATCTTTTAACAAGCGGACTAAATGTATTGTTTAACCGTTCAAGCTCTTCTTCATACTCCAGATCTGAATATTCCCGAGTCTGAAATCTTTTCCGGTCTGCGTAGTTTCCCGGATTCACCCTGACTTTTTCAACATGTTTCACTGCCTCCATCGCAGCCTTGGGCAGGAAGTGGATATCAGCAACCAAAGGAACATCAACTTTTGCCAAGCGAACTTTTTTGGATATTTCACTAAGTGCTTCAGCGGCTCTTACATTTGGTGCAGTGATCCGAATAATTTCACAGCCAGCTTCAGCCAGCTCGATCGATTGATCAACAGTGGCTTGTATATCCATCGTATCGGTGGTCGTCATGGACTGAACACGGACAGGATGATGCCCACCAATAAATAAATTACCAATTCGTACCTCTCTGGTGGTTCTGCGAGTCGGATTAAACCGGGAGACACAATAGGGAGTCGCCGAGCCCATTTTAAAAATTAAAGATTAGAAGGGGAGGATACGCTGGACATCAAAGAAGGTGACATAGAGCATAAAGGAAAATAGTAGTGCGACAAAGAGCATTTGCGCTCTCTCAAGAAATGCGAGTGGTAAAGGCTCCCCCCGCAATTTTTCAATAGTCGCAAAAAGCATATGTCCCCCATCCAGCACGGGAATGGGCAGAAGGTTTAAAATGGCTAAGTTAACATTTATGAAAACCACAAACCAAAGAAGTTTTTTGAAACCAATTTTTGCAAACACGCTCAGATGATTTACGATCCCAACTGGTCCGCTCATGTTTCGGAGTTTAACATCTGAAGCGGGGCTGACCAAACCGGTAAGGGTAAGGTACATATCTTTGACCCTCGAGTAAATAAGGCTGAGGGGATTAGGATAAGTAGTAACAATTTTAAATTCTGGTCTGAAGCCGATCATATTACGCATACTAGGAACACCAGCGATTAAGACCTCCTTTTCCACAGGGGTTATTTCAAAAGTTCGTTCGGGGCCATTTTCGCCACCTTGGCGGACACTCAATTCAACGCTTTCGTTTTTAGGTACTTTCCCCAGCATGGAAACGAGTTGCGAAAAAGAATGAATAATCTCTCCATTCATTGAGACTGGCTGATCACCAATCTGCATACCCGCTTGCACCGCAGGCATATCTGGAGATAGTTCCCCTATAAAAAAGGTTTCTTTGGGTCCAATTCCAATAACTCTGATTTCTTCTGGACCCCAAACCTCAGGGTAAACCTCGCGTTTCATTTCCTTTCCATTGCGCAAGATAGTCAAATTAAGTAGTCTTCGGCCCTGTGCAGTTTGTTGCTTACCGGTAATTATCCGGTTTTGAATATCCATGAAATCATCAACGGGAGAGCCATCAACCAGCAATATTTCATCTCCTGGCAAAAGACCTGCCTTCTTGGCAGGAGAAGTCACTTCTTCGCCTTCTTCTACCAAGGGATTCCATCGTTCCACTGTATCAGCCACATATCCAATTTTGGTGGTTAACTGGGCATCAGAGACATCGTATCCGAAAAACCACAATACAGACGATAGACTGAAGGCTAAAAGAATGTTGAAGACGGCACCCATCACCGAGACGATCATTTTGTCCGCGTAAGTAATTTTGGGCATCGGTTCCTTTTCCTCGAGTTCGTCTTCTTCGTCATCGAAATCATCCCAAGCAGATTTTTGGTTTTCAGTATTCTCTAAATTAATGTTCTCTTTTGTTTCATTTCCTTCCAGTCGCCCCATGTCAGAAAGTTGAGGAAGTGCCACATATCCTCCAAACGGAATCGCAGATAAACGGTATTCGACTCCGTTCCTTACCCATCCGAATAGCTTGGGACCAAAACCAATGGAGAAGCGGGTGATAATCAAACCCCGCTGACGGGCGGCTAAAAAGTGACCAAGTTCGTGAATGAAAATGGTAAAGCCTAGAGCGAAGAGAGCAACAAACAGGAAAGCGATATCGTAAAGCATGGTCATTTGCAAAAATGAGATAAAATTGGCTTAGGCAACCAGCGACATCTGTTGGTTTGCCAAATTGCGGGCTTGCTTATCGAGAAAAAGCAAGTCATCCAGGCAGTCAAAAGAGCGGTGTTCAAAGAGGTTCAATGTGTCTTCTATTATGTTAGGAATACAACTAAAGCCAATTCGATTCGCAAGAAATGCATCAACAGCGACCTCATTAGCTGCGTTGAAAACGAGGGGGGCGGTTTTTCCTTCTTTGAGGGCATTTGTTGCAAGTTGTAGGCAAGGGTACCGTCTGAAGTCGGGAGTGGAAAAGGTAAGGTCAAAAGATTTTGTTAGATCCAACCCTTTTTCTACGCCTTCCCGGCGTTCTGGAAATAGAAGTGCGTTTTGCAAGGCAAAGGTCATCGACGGTGGTGATAATTGAGCAAGACTGCATCCATCTTTGAACCGTACAATTGCGTGTACGATACTTGGTGGATGAATCAATACATGCAACTTTTCTGGTGGTAAATCGAAAAGCCATTTTGCCTCAATTAATTCTAGGCCTTTGTTTGCCATGGTTGCCGAGTCCACAGTGATTTTCGGACCCATTACCCAGTTCGGGTGCTGTAGTGCCTGTTCAATAGTAACCTTGCTTAATTTTTCGATTGGCCAGTCACGGAATGGGCCTCCAGATGCGGTTAAGGCCAATGAGTCCAATGAATTTTTGGGCTGCCCCTGAAGGCATTGAAAAACGGCGTTGTGTTCACTGTCTGCGGGAAGAATCTTAGCACCCGTGCGACGGGCTGTTTCCATCACAAGTTCCCCACCAGCCACTAAAGATTCTTTGTTCGCTAAAACCACATCTTTGCCTGCCTCAAGGGCGGCAAGGGTAGGGGCTAGTCCCGCCGCACCAACAATAGCAACCAAAACGATATCCGATTCATCCCAAGCTGCAAGATCGAGCAGAGCATCCTTACCACTTAAAAATTCACATGCTGAAGGAAGCTCTGGATGTTGGTTGAGGGTTTGATGAAGATGGACCTTTCTAACACTAAATTGATGAGCAATTGATGTTAGTTTCTCCACATTTTTTAATGCGGAAATACCAATCAAATTAAGTTTGTCTGGATGTCGTTTAATTACCCGCAGGGTATTTTCACCAATCGATCCGGTTGCCCCCAGTAATACGAGCTTTTTGGGAAAACTCATGGATGAATGATCAAGATGATGAAGTATCCAGTTGGGGCGGAAAGGATTAAGCTGTCAGTAAGATCAAGTAGGCCTCCTATTCCAGGAATCGATCCACCCGAATCTTTCATTCCGGCAAGTCTTTTTAGAACAGAGGCAATTAAATCACCAATTACAGAGACAATAGCAATAATCAGACCCCAGCAGGCTCCCTGTGAGGCATCAAATGACAAGTCACCAAAATCAAATAAGTGAGCGAGATGAGAATTGGCCAACCAAGGTATCAACGCACCAATACCAGCGGAGGCACCGAGGCCGCCAAGAAGTCCTTCTACAGTTTTGCCCGGGCTGATGGATGGTGCCATTTTTGTACGACCAATCGTTTTTCCCACTAACAATGCTCCAATATCACTAAACTTGGCAACGAGCACAATCCAGAGGCAGAAAAAGAGACCAAATCCAATAGCGTCCGGATTGTCAGGCATTTCCGTAAGTCGGAGAATGCGAACGAAGTAATGAAGGAGGAAGGTAACAAAGAGGAGTCCAAAAAAAGTGGGTAAGAGGCGTTTTACATACAGACCGCGTTGGTCCTGTGGGAATAATACGCATGCGGCGGATGAAAGAAGTGCTCCCACCGCAAGGGCATCAATTCCCGCACCTGGGAAATAAAATGCAATGGGGATCATACATGCTCCAGTAACCAGACCGGTGATCCGGTTCGCGGCATAGCCAATTCGACCAAGAATAGTATAGACTTCAAAAAGGGTAAGGGTTGCACAGAGGTTGAGTATCCACAATGCGCCTGGCTCTTTTAATCCGTAGACTATACATCCGAGCACTCCCCAAAGAATAATGGTGGTAAGAGTTCTTAAAATCATGTGAATTGCAGGGGTTGCTGGATTTGTTCGCTAGTTTTTCCGAACCTGCGCTCTCTACGGGCGTAGTTGGCAACTGCTTCAATAAAGGCATCCCTCCCAAAATCAGGCCAGGGCAGGCGGGAAACAAAAATTTCAGCATAAGCGGCTTGAAGAAGTAAAAAATTACTTAAGCGAAATTCTCCTGATGTGCGGATAATTAAGTCAGGGTCTGGTAGGTCAGCAGTATCAAGATACCGGGAAAATTCCTCCCAAGTAGGAATAGAGAGAGCAGATGGATTATCCTGAGCTAACTTAGCAATTGCTCGTAGTACCTCCTGACGACTCCCATAATTCAATGCCAGAGTTAGATTCCAAACTTTATTTCCCTTCGTTTGTTCGATGGTTTCCTCAACAATTTTCCGAGCAAAGTCGGGAAGACCGGAAATATCTCCTATTGTTCGTAGGCGAGTGCCATCGTCCATCATCGACCGTAGTTCTTTTCTTAGAAATTCTTCGAGTAATTTCATTAAGCCAGATTTTTCATCTTTTGGCCGGTTTTGATTCTCAGTACTAAATGCAAATAGGGTAATGTAAGGTATGCCTAGTTCCTTGGCTGTATCTACTACTGCTCGAACATTTTCCACCCCATTTCGATGACCAAATAAACGGGGCATTTTGCGGGATTTTGCCCAGCGACCATTGCCGTCCATGATCAATGCTACATGGTTTGGTAAATTATTTTTTTCTTCGGTCGAAAGCTCAGTCATCAGAAATAGGAACTTATTCATTTCAACTGCAAAGCGATCGATTGACAACGAGGAAAGCATTGCATAGCAAATTTGCAAGATGGCTACTCCATTAAACAAGCAAGAAATCTTACAATCCCTTAAAAACCTAAGTGGCTGGGAATGGACCGAAGATAAATTAAAAAAATCTTTCCAATTCTCAGGCTTTCGGGAAGCAATGGGGTTTGTCTTACAAATTTCCTATGAGGCAGAGGCTGCTGATCACCATCCTGAAATCTTTAACTGTTTCAATCGGGTAGAAATCGCCTTAAATACCCACGATGCGGGTGGTAAAGTTACCCATAAAGATACCGATTTGGCACAGGAAATCGAAAAGATTTCCGCTGCTTATTATTAGTAGAGTTTTCTGATTTTGTTGGGTA
>JAYODK010000044.1:0-12394 GCA_038106225.1 Opitutales bacterium
TAAGGACGAGGTCGGCGGTTCAAATCCGCTCGTGGGCTCCATCACATATCATTCATAACAAGTCAAACCAATGGCCAAAGAACAGTTCGAACGCAATAAACCTCATGTTAATGTCGGTACCATAGGTCACGTCGACCATGGTAAAACAACCCTCACCACTGCAATTCTTCATGCACAAGCTAGAAAAGGGTTAGCGGAGGTTAAATCATATGCTGATATTGCTAAGGGTGGTACAGTCCGTGATGCTTCTAAAATAGTGACTATAGCAGTTTCTCATGTCGAATATGAATCTGATGCTCGTCACTACGCACATGTCGATTGTCCTGGCCACGCAGATTTTGTTAAAAACATGATAACAGGTGCAGCCCAAATGGATGGAGCTATCCTAGTTGTTGATGCAACCACAGGTCCTATGCCCCAAACCCGCGAGCACATCTTGCTTGCACGTCAAGTTGATGTACCAAATCTCGTCGTATTTTTAAATAAATGTGATCTAATGACTGGCGACGACGAAGAACTGCTTGAATTGGTCGACATGGAAATTCGTGACCTGTTAAGCAAATACGAGTTCGATGGAGATAATGCTCAAATTATCCGTGGCTCAGCGACAAAAGCGCTAGAAAACGAAGAAAGTGACCTTGGGCTTGGAGCCATCCAAAAGCTCATGGAAGCAATTGATTCTGAGATTGAAGAGCCTGTGCGTGACACTGAAAAACCTTTCCTCATGTCAGTTGAGGATGTCTTCTCGATTACTGGACGCGGTACAGTGGCCACTGGTCGAATTGAACGAGGCGTTATCAAGGTTGGCGATGAAGTTGAAATTGTCGGATTAGGTGATTCCAAAAAAACAACCTGCACGGGCGTTGAGATGTTTCGTAAGGAACTCGGTCAAGGCCAGGCCGGTGACAATGTTGGTATCCTTGTTCGAGGCATTGAAAAAGATGAAATTCAAAGGGGTCATGTTTTGGCTGCTCCTGGAAGCATCAAACCACACACCAAGGCAAAAGCACAAATTTATGTACTGAACAAAGAAGAGGGCGGAAGACATACACCGTTTTTTAAGGGGTATCGTCCGCAATTCTTTTTCGGCACTGCCGATGTAACTGGAATAGTCGAACTACCCGAAGGAGTTGAAATGGTCATGCCAGGAGACAACTTGGCGGTTAACATTGAATTGCAAAAAGCAATTGCAATGGAGCCCGGCCAGCGTTTTGCAATCCGTGAGGGTGGCAAAACTATTGGTGCAGGAAACATTTCCGAAATCGTCTGAGAGTTCGTTCCTAATTTGGTTGCGTCGGGAGAATAGCTCAATTGGTAGAGCACCGGTCTCCAAAACCGTAGGCTGGGGGTTCGAGTCCCTCTTCTCCCGCCACCAACCATCATTTACAAATTTCCTTGAATCCGTTTACGAAAGTCAGAACATTTTACAAAGAAACCATGTCTGAGCTAAGAAAAGCCACATGGCCCGACTTTGCCGAACTTCGTGGTTCTACCGCAGTAGTAGTAGCAGGGGTTTTTATTCTTGGACTTTTTATCTCCGTATCAGATTTCTCGCTATCGAACTGGATTGAGTATGCAACTCAAATTCTCAGAAATTAAATTTCCTTTGCTATGAGCGAGACATCAACATCTGAACATCAATGGTATGCACTTCAGTGCCTTTCTAATCACGAAGATAAAGTGCGGCGTTACCTGAATAAATACAAGGAGGAGGATGAAGATTTTGCCAACTGCCTGAAAGAAGTCTTGGTTCCGATTGAAACTGTTTCAGAAGTCAAAAATGGAAAAAAGATGCAGCGGGATAGAAAATTTTATCCAGGCTATGTGTTTGTTGAAGTAAAGCTTTTTGATCGACATGGAATGTTGCTAAAAGACCCATGGTACAAGATCAAAGAAACAGACGGTGTTATTAATTTTATCGGAAGGGACAATCCTACTCCTCTTGCAGAACATGAAATTGGTAGAATTCTGCGACAGGTTCAAGATGCTGCCGGAAAAGAGGTTCCCAAGGTTCAATTTTCTGTTGGTGAAGTGGTCAAGATTTTAGATGGACCATTCTTAAATCTTACTGGAGAGATTGATGAAATTGACGCGGCAAAGGGAACGCTAAAGGTATCTGTTTCGATTTTTGGCAGATTTACTCCCGTCGAGTTAGAGTTTTGGCAAGTTGAAAAGGCCGAAGAGGAATAAAAATTATGTCTAAAAAAGCTGTTGGTTTAATAAAATTACAATTACCAGCTGGTGCTGCTAATCCTGCGCCACCGGTAGGTCCTGCACTTGGTGCACAGGGAGTTAATATCATGGGTTTTTGCAAAGAATTCAATGCAAAGACTAAAGATAAAGCAGGCTTGATCTTGCCCGTCGTTATAACCGTTTACGCGGATCGGTCCTTTAGTTTTATCCTCAAATCCCCCCCTGCTTCAGTTCTTTTAAAGAAAGCTGCAGGGCTGGCAAAAGGTTCTGCTGTACCTAATCGCGACAAAGTTGGCAAGGTTAGTAAAGATCAGGTTCTTGAAATAGCCAAAACCAAAAAGGAAGATTTAAATGCAAACAGCGATGATGCCGCCTGCCGTATTATTGAGGGCACTGCTCGGAGTATGGGCATAGAAATAGTTTAGTTATCATGAAAACTCGTAGTAAGCGTTATAGAAATTCAATGGGAAGTAAATCTAACCACGAGACTTACACCTTAAACAATGCTTTGGAAATACTTAGCCGTTTTGAATCAGCTAAATTTGACGAGTCCGTTGAGGTTTCTATCTCGTTGGGTGTTGACCCAAAGCAGAGTTCACAGGCTGTAAGAGGAACTGTTAATTTACCTCATGGTAGCGGAAAAGAAGTAAAAGTATTAGTTTTTACCGATAACCCAGATGATGCAATTGCAGCAGGTGCTGACTTCGCTGGACTTGAAGATTTGATCAAAAAAATTAAAGATGGGTGGGTTGATTTTGATGTGGCATTATCAACAACTAATGCAATGAAAGAGGTAAGATCTGTAGCTCGGGTTTTAGGACCGCGTGGACTTATGCCTACCCCTAAAGCTGGCACTGTAACGGACGATCTGGGCCCTGCAATTAAAGAAGTCAAATCCGGTCGGGTTGAGTTTAAAATGGATAAGACAGGTGCTATGTCCGTTTTGGTCGGAAAACGCTCTTTCGAGACTTCGATGTTAGTTGAAAATACTGAAGCGGCACTTGAGGCTGTTCACTCTGCTAGGCCAGAAGGCTTTAAAGGAAAATTTATCAAACGGGTTTATCTCAGCAGTACCATGAGCCCCAGTTTACAACTCAAAGATATTTAGTCTTTACACCCCAAAATCATTCAACATGAGACCAGAAAAAGAGTACTTAATAAGAGAAGCTAGTCAGCATTTGGAAAAATCCACCTATTTTTTTCTTACTGATTACAAAGGGATAAATGCGGAGCAAACTTCTGACTTAAGGGCAAAACTATCTGAGCGGGGTGCCGAGTTTCATGTAATAAAAAATTCCTCCCTACGGCTTGCTGCTAAAGAAAAAAACCTGCCAGACCTCTCTGAGTTTTTAAACGGCCATACAGCTATTGTTGTAGGCGGGGATGATGCTTCAGGGGTTGCGAAGGATCTGGGGAAATATTTTAAAACAACAGAAAAAGTTTCTGTTAAAGGTGGAATTTTGGGAGACCGGATGCTTTCTGCAGATGATGTGCAACAACTTTCCAAATTGCCGAGTCTCGAAATAATTCGTGCACAACTTTTATCCCTTATGAATACTCCTGCTACGCAAGTCGTTTCCATTCTCAATCGCCCTGCTCAAGGACTTCTCAATGTTTTGCAGGCTAAAGCAAAAGAATCTAACTAATTTTGGATCTTTTTCTTAGATCCTTTTTCACCCATCAACCGTTAACCACCAACCTAGAAGATATTAGGAGCAGTGCTCTTAAAAGCCGAAATGGTACTAATGCTATTCAGGCAAGGAGGTAACTAAATTATGTCAGATATAAATAAAGAACAAGTAATTGATTGGCTTAGTGGTCAATCCGTCATTGAAATAGCCGATCTAGTTAAAGAGCTCGAAGAAAAATGGGGCGTTAGTGCAGCAGCACCAGCCGCCGTTGCTGTTGCTGCTCCTGCTGGTGGCGATAGTGATACAGCAGCCGCTGAAGAAAAGTCAGAATTTGATGTCATCCTATCTGAGCTAGGTGGCAATAAGATTGCTGTCATTAAAGAAGTCCGTGCAATTACAGGATTGGGACTCAAAGAAGCAAAGGACTTAGTAGAAGGTGCACCTAAGCCCGTAAAAGAAGGAGTGTCTAAGGAAGAAGCAGAAGAAGTTTCCAAGAAACTTGAAGCTGCTGGAGCAAAAGCAGAAATCAAGTAATGTTCATTTTGCTTTAAATTTTGGATTAGCCGTTCGGCAAAGCGCTGGCGGCTTTTCCGTTTATTTGCTCCCCCTACCTCTTCTATCTACCCTCATTAGTTATGGAATACACGAAAAGACAAAACTTCGGTAAATTACAGGAAGTCATCGACCCCCCCAATCTTATCCAAAATCAAGTTGATTCATTTCATCACTTCCTGCAAAGGGATGTTCCTTCCACACATCGTCAACACGATGGGCTGGAGGCTGTTTTCCGTGAAATATTCCCTATTCTTAGCTATGATGAAAAATCTAGACTAGAATATGTAAGTTATTCGATTGGAGATTCTAAACTTTCTGAGGTCGAATGCATCGACCAAAAGTGTACATATTCAGCTCCCCTTCAAGTTAAACTTCGGCTTCGATTGGAAGTAGAAGGACAAAATAAGCCATTTTACAGTGAGGAAGAAATTTTTATGGGTGAACTGCCCATTATTACAGAAAGAGGCTCATTTATTATTAACGGAGCTGAACGCGTAGTTGTCAGTCAACTGCATCGTTCTCCTGGTGTAAGCTTTGAAGAATCTACCCATACGAGTGGAAAAACACTTCATGGATTTCGGATAATTCCCGATCGAGGTACTTGGATAGAAGCACAATTCGATCAGCATGAGCTGCTCTATGTTTATCTGGACAGAAGAAGAAGGCGCCGAAAATTCCTTATAACTACATTTCTTCGTGCACTGATGGATTGGGATCCCGAAAAAGATAAGGATTCAGATCAAAAGATTATAGATCTTTTCTATGATATTGAAACTTTGCAAGTTGAGGACTTGATTAATTACGATAATGTTTCAAATTATGTCCTTGTAGAACCCATGTTTGATCGGGCTAAAGGTGTCGTTCTGGCAAAAGCTTTTGAGCCGCTCACTAAAACTTATCTTCGTGCATTTATAAAAGCTGGTGAGAAAACCCTTAGAGCAATTGATACAAGCGTTGATGATGGTGCTATCATTCGTTGTCTGAAAAAAGACACATCAAAGAACAAGGAAGAAGCACTAAAAGAGATTTACAAAAAGTTACGCCCAGGAGAACCGCCACACAAAGCCAATGCAGAAGCATTGATCAATCGCTTATTCCTTGATGCAAAGCGATACGATTTAGCCAAGGTTGGCAGGCACATGCTTAACCTTAAGTTAGGTCTTGATACTCCTTTAGAAGTACGGATAACAACGGTGGAAGATTTAGTTGCCGCGACCCGAAAACTTACTGATTTGAAACGAGGTAAGACCGATGAACAAATGGCACGCGAAGATGCTGGTTCTATCTTTGACATGGGTATAGATGATATTGATCATTTAGGAAACCGTCGTGTTCGTACTGTTGGAGAACTCCTTGCCAATGTCTGCAGAAGTGGTTTGGCTCGAACAGAACGGGTCGTGCGTGAACGCATGACTTTATATGATCAAGGAGTAGAAAGCCTTTCTCCCGGGAAACTGATTAATCCCAAAGCTCTAACCACTGTTATCCGTGACTTTTTCGCAAGAAGCCAACTCAGTCAGTTTATGGATCAAATCAATCCATTGGCTGAAATGACCCACAAAAGGCGGCTTTCGGCTTTGGGACCTGGTGGTCTTAATCGTGAAAGAGCAGGTTTTGAAGTCAGGGATGTTCATCCAACCCATTATGGGCGAATTTGCCCTATTGAGACTCCCGAGGGTCCAAATATTGGGTTAATAAATACCTTATCAACTTACGCTAAAATTGACCAATTTGGTTTTCTTCAGTCTCCTTATCATCGTGTGACTGATGGGGTGGTTGATAAAAACCCGAAGAATGTAGTTTACCTAAACGCGTTCGAGGAGGAGAAGTATATCATTGCTCAAGCAAATAGCGAAATCGATTCCAAAACATTTGAACTAAAAGGCAGACCAACTTGTAGATACCGTGATCAAGTTCAGGAATATGAGCCTGAAGAAATTAATTTCATGGATGTGTCTCCCAAGCAGGTTGTCTCTGTTGCAGCTGGATTGATTCCATTTATCGAGCATGATGACGCAAACCGTGCCCTTATGGGTGCAAATATGCAGCGTCAAGCAGTACCACTTTTGCAAACCGAATCACCATTTGTTGGTACCGGTATTGAAAGTAAGGTTGCCGAAGATTCCAAAACAGTAACCATTTCTCAATCTGAAGGTGTTGTAGCCATTGCTGATGGTAACCGTATTGTTGTTTCGGATGATGGCACTTTGCCCCCTCGTTTCCTCAAGGAACCGCGTAGCGATCATAAACGAGGAATTTATTGTTATGAATTAAGAAAGTTCTTACGCTCCAATGCAGGAACATGCTTTAATCAAAAACCAATTGTTCGCAAAGGTGATAAAGTTAAACTTGGACAAGCTCTTGCCGATGGTGCTAGTACCGAAAACGGAGAACTGGCGATTGGAAGGAATATCCTAGTCGCATTTATGCCATGGAAAGGCTACAACTTTGAGGATGCAATTCTTATCTCCGAAAAAATTGTTAAGGATGATACTTACACATCCATTCATATCGAGGAGTTTGAAGTTACTGCAAGGGATACCAAATTAGGCCCCGAGGAAATCACTCGAGATATTCCCAACGCTGGAGAAGAAGCCTTACGCAACCTGGATCATCTTGGTATTGTTAGAATTGGTGCAGAAGTAAAGCCAGGTGATATTCTTGTGGGTAAAATTACTCCCAAAAGTGAAACAGATTTAGCTCCAGAGGAAAAGTTGCTTAGAGCTATATTTGGTGAAAAAGCAGCTGATGTAAAAGACAGTTCTCTTAGGGTTCCTTCTGGAACTCAAGGTATTGTCATGGACATCAAGGTATCGAGCAGAACAGATGCCGAGCAAGAAAAGCTTTCTCCATCAGATTTTCGTCGTCAGATGAAACAAATCAAGGAAGACTACAGAAACCAAACTGAGGATCTTAGAGCTCAGCTCACAGAGTCCCTTTCCAATATTCTTCTTGGTGAAAAAATTCCATTAAATGTTACTAACTCGGAAACTGAAGACATTATCATACCTGCTAATCGGAAGATCACAAAAACTCTTCTCCGTAGGCTAGCATCAGTTCATCGTTTCATTGATATACCTCCCTCGCCTGTAAGAATAAAAGTTTTCGAGATTATCGAAAGTTATGAATCAAAATTTCAAGATCTCGAAGATGATAAAGACCGAAAAATGGAGGCCATTGAACAAGGCGATTCGATTGACCAGGGTGCAATAAAAAATGTCCGTGTGTTTATCGCAAAAAAGCAAAAAATGCGAGTTGGCGACAAAATGGCCGGCCGACACGGAAATAAGGGTGTTGTTGCGAAAATTGTGCCCGAGGAAGATATGCCCTTTTTACCTGATGGAACTCCGATTGAAATTTGCCTAAATCCTTTGGGTGTTCCCAGTAGAATGAATGTTGGACAGGTTCTCGAAACCCACCTTGGTTGGGCTTGTAAAAAACTTGGACTAAAGGTGGCTACTCCTATATTTGACGGTATACCGGAATCCAGAATTCAGGAGTACCTCAAAGAAGCAGAACTACCTGATAACGGTAAAAGTATTCTTTATGACGGTTGTACTGGAGAACCATTCTACCAAAGAATTGTGGTTGGCTATATGTACATGCTCAAGTTGAACCACTTGGTAACAAGTAAAATCCACGCCCGTGCAGTTGGTCCATACAGTTTGATAACCCAGCAGCCCCTTGGAGGTAAGGCACAATATGGAGGTCAAAGATTTGGAGAAATGGAGGTCTGGGCACTCGAAGCTTATGGTGCGGCCTATACCCTGCAAGAAATTCTTACTGTTAAATCAGATGATGTTTTGGGTAGAACAAAAATATACGAATCACTTGTAAAGGGAGATAATTCACTACAAGCCGGTACTCCTCAGTCATTCAATGTTTTGATGAAGGAGATGCAAAGCCTTTGCCTTGATGTCCGTGTTCGCGGAGAAGAGGGTTTATAAGGGGTTAAATCATCCAAATTTATAATCTAAAAGTTTTAAGCACAATATTATGAGCGTAGAAGCATTAAATGAAGCACTTGGAGTAGATGTTGGGCCAATGGATCGCGTATCCATTACTGTAGCAGACCCTGATATCATTCGATCGTGGTCTAAAGGGGAAGTTAAAAATCCAGAAACTATAAATTACAGAACTTTCAAGCCTGAGCCTGGAGGGTTGTTTTGCCAGAAGATATTTGGCCCTGTTCGCGATTATGAGTGTGCTTGCGGCAAGTATAAAAGAATCAAATACAAAGGGGTTGTTTGCGATCGTTGTGGAGTTGAAGTAACCGTTTCTCGGGTTCGCAGAGAGCGAATGGGGCATATTGAACTAGCAGTTCCAGTATCTCACATTTGGTTTTTAAAAAGCATGCCAAGCCGACTGGGTTTGCTCATGAATATGACTGCAAAAAGTTTGGAGCGGGTACTATATTACGAACAATATCTGGTTACAGATCCCGGGAATACGCCACTGGAGGACCGGCAATTACTCTCTGATAAAGAGTACCGCGAAGCTTTAGACGAATACGGGGATGAATTTGAAGCTAAAATGGGTGCGGAGGCAGTCCGAGATGTTTTAAGTAGGTTGGATTTACAGGATGAGTTGGATGATCTCTACGATCAGATTCACGACACCAAATCCAAGCAAATGAAGAAAAAACTTGCCAGTCGATTACGAGTGGTGAAAGGGTTTCTTCAGTCTGAAGCTTCTCCTGAGTGGATGATCTTGGAGTCTATACCGGTCATTCCGCCAGACTTAAGGCCATTGGTTCCACTTGAGGGCGGTCGATTTGCCACTAGTGATCTTAATGACCTATACCGCAGGGTAATTAATCGTAATAATCGATTAAAAAACCTTCTCCAATTAAAAACACCTGATGTCATTATTCATAATGAAAAAAGAATGCTACAAGAGGCAGTCGATGCATTGTTTGATAATGGCAGGCATGGACGAGCAATCACTGGTTCTGGCAATCGCCCGCTCAAATCTCTCAGCGATATGCTTAAGGGAAAACAAGGACGATTCCGTCAAAATTTACTTGGAAAACGTGTAGATTATTCAGGAAGATCGGTCATTGTTATAGGTCCAGAACTTAAGTTGCATCAATGCGGCTTACCCAAAAAGATGGCACTTATTCTTTTTGAGCCATTTATTATTAGAAGGCTAAAGGAATTAGGGTTTGTTCATACAGTTCGTGGTGCCCGCAAAATGATTGAAACTCGATCCCCTGAGGTTTGGGATATTTTAGAAGAGGTAACAAAGGGGCATCCTGTTTTACTTAATCGTGCTCCAACCCTTCACCGTTTATCAATTCAAGCTTTTGAACCTGTCTTGATTGAAGGCAATGCTATCAGAGTTCACCCTCTAGTTTGTACTCCTTATAACGCAGATTTTGATGGTGATCAAATGGCAGTGCATGTGCCGCTTTCTGTTGAAGCAATCATGGAAGCCAAACTACTAATGATGGCCACCCACAATATCTTTTCTCCATCAAGTGGTAAACCAATCTTAACTCCCTCACAAGATATCGTTTTGGGTTCTTATTTCTTAACAATGAGCCCGAAGAAAGACATGCCCGAAGATAATGTTAGACTCCCCCTGATTGCATCTCTCGAGGAGGCTCTTAGTGCACTACAGGATGGTGCCTTAGCTTTGCATGACTGGATAGATTTACAAAATCCTGACAAAGGGAAAGACACCTTTTTTGGAGTTTCAGGAAGAAGCGTAGTGCGCACAACTGTTGGCCGAGTTCTTTTTAATACTATTTGGCCAGAAGTACTTGGTTTCTTCAATAAACCTGCACTCAAGGGGGACCTTGGCGACTTAATTCTTGAGACATACCGACTGACTGGTAAAGAAAACACAATCGTTGCATTGGATAAACTTAAAGAGTTGGGTTTCGATATGGCAACTAAAGCTGGTATTTCAATTGGTATATTCGACATGATTATACCTGAAGAAAAGAAGGATCGCATTACAACTGCCAGAAAAGAAATTGATAAGATTGAGGAGCAATTTCGTAAGGGCATTATAACCCGAGGAGAGAGGCATAATAAGATTATTGATGTATGGACATCAGCCACAGATGATATAGCCAAAAATGTTTTTACCGCATTGGATAATAACCTCGGCAAAGATACTATCAATCCAGTCTACTTGATGATGGATTCAGGTGCTCGTGGAAATCGCCAGCAAGTCCGCCAATTGTGTGGAATGCGTGGTTTGATGGCAAAGCCCTCAGGTGAGATTATCGAACAACCCATTCTCTCATCCTTCAGAGAAGGTTTATCAGTCTTGGAATACTTTATGTCAACTCACGGAGCTCGTAAAGGACTCGCAGATACGGCTTTAAAAACCGCTGACGCTGGTTACCTCACTCGAAAACTATGTGATGTGGCAATGGATTGTGTTATTGCGAAGCAAGACGACCATAGACGAGATGGTGTTGTCAAAAAGGCGATTATGGAAGGGGATAACGAGATCGTACCCTTACGGGATCGAATAATTGGCCGATATTCCGCTGAAGATATTGCCAACCCATCTAATCCAAGTGAAACAATAGTGGCTTCCGGCTCCCTGATTACCGAAAAAATTGCAGAAAATGTAGATGCCTGTGGAATTACTCGCGTAAGAGTGATGTCTCCGTTATCCAGTCGTATAAAAAATGGAATGACATCCATGGAATATGGAATAGATCCATCCACAAATGCTTTGGTAAAACAGGGTTCAGCGGTTGGTATAATTGCTGCACAATCAATTGGGGAACCTGGAACACAGTTAACCATGCGAACATTTCACATTGGAGGGATTGCAAGTGCTGGTCGCGAGGAACCCGTAATACACATCCGAAAAGCTGGGAAATTAAGGTTTGTTGGTTTACGACTAGTCACACTTGCCAACGGGCAACAAGTCACGCTCAATAAAACCGGCTCTATTCAGGTTTTAGACGGGGATGGCAGAATCATTGATGATTATCCAATTCCTGCCGGTGCACTTCTTCACTTTAAGGACCAAGATGAAGTCGATGAATCAACCCTGCTTGCCCAATGGGATCCATACAACATTCCAATTCTCTCTGAAAAGAAAGGTGTGATTGGTTTTGAGGATATGTTGCCTGGAGTTACCACTAAAGTTGAAAAAGATGCCTCAGGAGGTAAATCTATGGTGGTTATTGAACACAAAGAAGATTTAAACCCCCAAATTATCGTAAAAGATACATCTGGAAAAGCTCTTGCGACATATTCAGTTCCTACAGGTGCTCAAGTTGCTGTTGATGAAGGAACCCGTATTGATGCAGGTTCGATCATAGCCAAAACACCCCGACAGGCCTCTAAAACCCAGGATATTACAGGTGGACTACCTCGGGTAGCAGAGCTTTTTGAAGCTCGTAGACCCAAGGAAAGTAATGTAGGGCAAATGGCCAAAATTGACGGCATAATTACCGAAGCTGGAACCCTGCGCTCGAAAAAGCGTTTATTGGTAACAAATGATGATACAGGTCAAGTTGAAGAACACCTTATACCTCACGGCAAACATGTTTTAGTTCAACATGGTGATTTTGTTCACAAAGGACAACTTATAACTGAAGGAGCTAAGGATCCACATGAGATACTGGAAATTCTTGGTCCGTCTGCCGTGCAAGAATACTTGATTGAAGAAATACAAAAAGTATACCGGCTTCAAGGAGTTACTATTAACGACAAACACCTCGAAGTCATTATATCCCGGATGCTTTTCAAAGTAAGAATTACAGATCCTGGTGATGCTGATTTCTTCTGGGGTGATCAAATTGATAGATTTGCATTTTTGGATGCCAATGAATCGATCGCCCAAAAAGGAGGTAAGCCGGCTGAAGCAGAACCCATTCTGCTTGGTATAACTAAAGCATCTCTTGAGACGGATAGTTTTATTTCCGCCGCATCTTTCCAGGAAACCACTCGGGTGCTCACTAATGCTGCTACACTTGGTAAGGTTGATGAACTCAATGGTTTTAAAGAAAATGTTATCATGGGTCACCTTATACCAGCCGG
>JAYODK010000140.1:0-1817 GCA_038106225.1 Opitutales bacterium
CGGGCAAACAAGCTTACTCCATTAAACTTCATCTCGGATATTGCATAGAGTTGAACCTGTAAGTCCTTAAATTCATTGTCATAGCTTACACGGTCCAGATCGCTCTTCATCGGATCCTGACTGGCCAAACCTTTAAGTTCACTCATCCGGTCCAGAATATTGGCTATGTTTTCAAGCATGCCATCCTGTACCTCAAGAAAGGATATCGCATTATCGACATTATTCATTGCCCCTGATATTCGATTAATCGCAGCCTCCAATTTCATAGCAACTGCGAGGCTACCTGGATCTTCAACTGGAGAGACTAATCTTTTACCGCTGGCCAGCCTATCAATAGATTTCTGTAAGCGTGCCTGATTCTGGCTTAAATAATGACTCGCTCGATGAGCCGCTGTATTTGTCGCAATTTGTAAAGCCATCAGCAACCTCCTTTCGCCTGAAGTTTAGGATACAGACTACCGAGTCCAGGTATTGAGTTTATCTCAAATTCCGATCGGCCAAGGTGTATGTTGTCTCGAATTCTTAACTTTTCTGACAACAGTATTCTGAAAAACCTGAGTGAGTTCCAACACTTGCCATTATGGTTGTAAATAGAGCACATACTTTGGATTAGAGCCTTTAAACAAGACTTAATTTTCCAGCGGGGTTTGTACCTCCATCTCGGCAAATAATCCCTAAAATCAGAGGTAATACCTCGGACAGTTTGAAAACAGTCCCTCATTTTTGAAATGGAGCAGGAAATATAACTGCAGGATTTATGTACACTATCACGCCTTGGGGAGTCTGTGCTTAAACTCATCTGGAAAGCTCTAAAGTAGATGTTAGGTAAAAAGTCATTACTAAATAAGCTCCTAGGATAACCAATCGTAGATTTACCGATCTGCCATGAGTTATTTTGAATAAAGCAGGGCAGAAATATTCTTTTCCGTGTTTCAGGAAAGTGACCGTACCTGTTAAGAAATATTATATTACTTTTCATATCTACTACTGTGTGAGTGAAAGAAAATTTTGGGCTAAATTGATCATAGAAGAGCCTCCACTTTTTGCGGGGAAATCTTATGAACCGAAGCGTCGAGTCTCAGATCAGCCACCCGAGGAATCCCTCCAGTGGCAAATGCCTCGGTTACCCTTAGGTTGAAATCGGTTGGCAAGCTTACCTTGATTCCGTTTTCTGCGGAACTTAATCTCTTTGAAGCAATATTGGTAAGGCTTTGCTTGATTGATGCACTGTTGTGATGAGCAGCACCCTGTAATGGTGCCAGTGCACTGGTGTGTATGTTTAATGTCATTATAAATCCTCCTTGATTTGTTAATTTTGCGGGCCTCCTGCCCATGTATATTTTGGTAATTCAAAACCGCACCGGCTTCTCAGACTTCCAGATGAGTGCTTGCTTGAATTACAATTATGGTAGTGGACTAGTTCTATATATGCATTGAATTGCAGTTGGTCTGTGGATGACTCTGGGTTGCCGATGGCTTTCCATAATCCCCACTTCTTCGATCTGTCGGACATGCATCCATTCGGGAGTGCATTGAGTATACAGGGGAAACTATTATCAATTGCTTTCATTAATTGTAGTTCTGTGACCAAGACTTAATTCAGTGTTTAAAACTAGTTACTTGTCTTATCGAATGAGCATAAGTGCTACTTCAGGAGCAGTATTAGCCTGGGCAAGCATGGCTGCTGATGCCTGTCTTAGCACATTATACTTAGCCATACGTGTAGTCTCTGCACCCATATCTACATCCTTAATCCGACCATTTGCTGCTTCCATGTTTGTTTTTTGGCGGGAGAGATTTACTGACTGGAACTCCAA
>JAYODK010000045.1:0-12220 GCA_038106225.1 Opitutales bacterium
GGAACATGCGAAGCATGATCGTGCAATAAATTTAACTTGTCAAGCAAGTGTACGAGCGCAAGTGAGTGCTAACTTATAATAAGGTTGTTAGACCTAAGTTTGGGTGTACCATCCACACCCGCTTTGCTTTTGCCCCAAATTTAATTTGGAGCCAGTTCGGAAACTTAGGAACGTTTACGGGAAAACTTGGACTGGAATTTCTCCACCCGTCCAGCAGTGTCTACAAAACGTTTCTCACCGGTAAAGGCGGGGTGGGAGTCCATGGTGATATCACGAACCAAAACATGGTGGTCAACACCGTCGATATTTTCTGACTTTTTCGAACTGGCAGTGGAAACGGTATTAAATTTCTTACCGGTGGATACATCCACAAACACAACCGGATTAAGTACTGGATGAATGTCTTTTTTCATCTGGTGATTGGAAAATGTCTGGTTATTAACCCTGGCGTGCTTTGAAGCGGGGGTTGGTTTTGTTAATAACGTAAAGGCGGCCCTTGCGGCGCACGACCTTACAGTCAGGGTGACGGTTCTTGAGGGTCTTAATAGAAGATGCTACTTTCATGACAAAGGAGTAAACAATCAAATTCCGATGCCCTCGTCAATGAAAAGTGCACCTCCTTATATGAAACTTTTGCATTGATCCAAACTTGATAATCTTCATTATTGAACCCTTATGAGCGAATCCACAGACGCCCCAACCAAAAGCAAGAACCCCGAGCATTACTCCTTCATGGACAAGGATGCACTGGCAAAGTACACCACCGATACCGGAAAGATCCTTCCCCGCAAGTACACCGGGCTTACTCCTATGCAGCAGCGCAAAGTGTCCCGCCTGATCAAGAAGGCCAGACACATGCAAATCCTCAAGTAAGAGGTTTTCCTGCTCCCCCCATCTAAGGTTGTTCATTACCTTAGACAATGCTGTCGCCCGTCTGTCAATGGGTGACATAGTAGCCTTACCATCCGAGACAGTATATGGGCTAGCCGGACTTGCCCTAGACAAAAATGCAGTCCGTAAAATATTTGCCTTAAAGGGCAGACCCGCCACCAATCCATTAATTGTACATGTTGCAAATGTGGAACAGGCGGAAAAAATTTGCGAGATAAACGAGTTGGCAAAAAGTGCAGCCTCTACTTTCTGGCCCGGTCCCCTTACCCTGGTGCTTCCCAAGAAACCAGTTGTTCCAGACTTGGTGACTGCGGGAAATGATACCGTGGCCATTCGGGTACCCAAACATCCAATTTTTCTGGAAGTTTTGAATCGTTTAAACCAGCCACTGGCAGCACCCAGTGCCAACCCATCCAATCGCACCAGCCCGACCGAAGCAAGCCATCTGCCCGAATTATTTGGGGAGAATTGTCCGCCCACTGTCGATGGTGGAAAATCCGAAGTCGGGCTGGAATCCACCGTGCTTGATCTATCCACCAATCAACCAACCATATTACGCCCCGGTATACTCACGAGAAAAGAACTGGAAAATAAACTTGGACAAAGGATAGAAATTCATGGGGAAGAAAAATGTGCCACTAAACAAAACCAAACTTCACCGGGAGATCGTGCACCAGGCATGCACCCTATCCACTACGCCCCCACTACCCCGCTCCATTTATATTCGAGCATGGAGGAATTTTTTATCTCTCCAAATTTCTCTCCCTCTGATCTCGTATTCGTTACAAACAAGAAAGATTTAAGAACCCTTCAGGAAAAAGGAATCAATGCACGAGCCCTTGCAGATAACGATTGTGGGACCACAATTGCTCAAAATCTCTACCGTAATTTAATCGATGCAGACAAATTAGAATTATCTAATTTGCACCTGATATTTGCCCTTGAATCAAGCGGTGTGAACCGGGCGATCATTGACCGATTACGCAGGGCAGCCACTTCAAAATAACCCAAGATTTATCAATCCCGAGGTTTTGCCCTGCTCAAGTAGCGCTTGCAATATTAGAAGAATTGCTATTCCTATGATTTAAAGTTATTCACATTTAATATTATGACGCGCGGGAGAATAAATTTTTCGATTATTTCAATGGTGGCAATTTTTCTTGGTGGAAATTTTGCCAGTGCACAGACCGATGCACAGTTGCGCGATCCGGAATTTCTGATCAAGCAATACAACGATCTGGCAGCCAAACATAATGCACTGGTGGAAAAAACCAGATCGGTGGTGATGCAAAAATTGAACGAACCACCCGTTGTTGTACAATCTGAAAACACCGCAAAATTACAGGACGATCTGAATGAGGCAATGGGGCAGATTTCTGCCCTCGAAGCACAACTCCTCAAATTAAAACAGGAGGGTTTACGCAATGTAAACAGCAACCAGTATCTCGACGAAACCAATGCCCGTCTGCGCAGACAACTACAACAGGTAAAAGCAGATGAAAAAGAATTGGAAGTACGCAACCAGGAACTAGCCCTGGAAAACCGAAAGCTTGAACAAGCCAAAGACAATTTCAACACCTCGGAAGAGAGTGCCTATGCCAAAATCCGCAGCTTAGAACTGGCCAACTCCACCCTCGATCGGAAGGCAAAAGATCTGCGTACGGACATGAGTGAATTAAAAGCAGAAAATAACAAACTGGAAGCACAGCTTGATCGATTGACCAAGGAAAATGCAAAACTCAATCAAACGATTGCATCTTTGGGAATAGACCAGGAAACAACGGACTCGAAATTGAGCACAATGAAGGCCCAAATGAGGGAAGCTCAAAACGAGGCAAAAATGTATGAGAATGAGGAAATTGTATTGCGGGAAGAACTTATGAATGCCCGTAATGAAATTGCTCGGTTAAATGGTATACTAGCCTTGGAGCAGGATCGTTCATCTTTGGTATTGGATGACAAGGATGACCTTGCCCAGCAAGTTTATGATTTCCAGATTGAAACTGATGCTCTCCGGGCACAGGTAGATAATCTGCAGCAAATAAATACCAATCTAACCATCGAGGCACAGAGACAGGGAGAAAATGCCCGTCTTGTACAGATGACCAATAATGATCTGCGTACAAAACTGGAAAGATTATCCAACCGCAATGATTCTATGCTCGATACGGATATGGCCCAAAGGGAAGAATTGAGTGCTCTGCGTTCGGAAGTAAATTCCCTGGCCATGCAAGAATCCCGAATATCCAATGAAATGATTGGTCTAAGGGATGCCAATGAAATGCTTCTGGCAAAAACATCTGCCCTGGAATCAGAAAATGCAGACATGCTCCGGGCGGTGGATCTAATGAGGGAGGAAATCGAAAACATTGAATCAAATGAAAGAAATTTGATCACAAAACTTAAGGATCTGGACCAGGAAAATCAGGAACTTATGACCCAGAGCGGATCCCTGCACGATGAGCGCGGATTTTTTAAAGATAAATCGAGGGATTTGGAAATCCAGTTAAACCGGGCAGTGGCAAACGAGAGATTACTCAGCCAGGAAGCAGGTATACTGGAGACAAATATCCGGGAACTGGAAAGGAAAATTCAAAACCTTGAGAATTCGGGAAGTACGGAGTATCAGGACTTACTTGCGGAAACCAGGGAATTGGAATCCGAATATTCTGAAGTTCTTGCACGCGAACAAGTATTGATCGGCCGGATGAATCTATTGGAAAAGGAAAATATCCGTCTGGAAGAGGATATGAGCAGAATGTCTGACCGGGAGAACGATCTAAATAATGCAATTATTACCCTGAAGGAAAATATATCCTTTATGGAGCGGGAACTCGAATCTTCCATGCGTATGCGCGAAAGATTGAAAAACAGCATGATCGAGGTGATTGACCGGAATGAACGGATCGGACTGACCGAACCAGCTTCCCCCGAATTAAACAATCGTTATTAATTCTCCGTTTAAACGGAGAATTTTCCCATCTTCCGGAATTTTTGATATCTATGCTCGGAAAATTCTCCGGGAGATAATTTGCTAAGATCTTTTAATTCATCGAGCAAAACAGATTTTATGGTGGCTGCGGTTGTATCCCAGTCGCGATGAGCACCACCCGCTGGCTCAGGCAATATTCGATCGATTATTCCAAGCTTCAACAGTTCATTAGCATCGAGTTTCAGGGCTTCCGCAGCATTGGAGGCAAAGGCCCGGTCCTTCCATAAGATAGCAGCACATCCCTCCGGTGAAATGACTGAATAATATGCATTTTCCAGAATCAACACACGGTCGGCCACGGCCACCCCAAGGGCACCACCGGAACCACCCTCGCCAATGACCAGGGCAATAATAGGAACTTCAAAATCTGCCATCTCCCGAAGGTTAACTGCGATTGCTTCGGCAACATGGCGCTCCTCGGCACCAATTCCTGGATAAGCACCGGGGGTATCAATCAAGGAAATGATGGGCAGGTTGAAACGATCTGCCATTTTCATTAAGCGCAATGCTTTACGGTACCCTTCCGGGTTTGGACATCCAAAGTTTCTTTTTAAGTTTTCCTCGGTATTTCTGCCTTTTTGCTGGGCAATCACCATGACTGGTTGGCCATCAATTGATGCAGTCCCTCCAATAAGGGCATTATCATCCCTGAATAACCGGTCACCGTGCAACTCTTGAAAATCTGAAAATATCCGCTTGATAAGATCGGGCGAATAAGGCCGGTTGGGATGGCGGGAAAGTTGCACCTTTTGCCAGGGACTAAGGTCGGAATAAACCTGGCGCTTGGTAAGCTCGATCTTTTTTTCAATCGCCCGGATCTCTTCGGTAAAATCCATGTCCGAATTGGTGGATGATTGCATGAGATCATCCAATTGTTTCTCCAGGTCAAGGAGGGGCTTTTCAAAATCTAGGCTTTGTTTATTTGAGGAAGACATATTAAAAAGTATTCATAGATTAGGCACAGTCCCCGTCCTGAGCAAGTTCATCCTTCCAACCAAGAATGCGTGCCTTGGCGGATGCCTCCTCTGCCCCTTCCTTATCTCCCTGAGCCACCAGAATTCTGGCCAGACTAACGGTGGATGCCAGGTCTTCCTCGTTAATTGAGAGTGCATTTCTGCATGCCTGCTCGGCCCCAGCCATATCCTTGCGGGCTAAGCGAATCTCGGATAATGCACGCCAAGCAGCAAGATCCTTTGCTTGGGCAGCCAGGTGATCAAGCAGCAGGGATTCCGCTTTTTCCTCGTCCCCTAGGGTGAATAAAAGAACGGCTTGATCGACAATATTAGTGGAGGATTGATCTGACATCTTAGGAATTATGAAAAATATTATTCTGACATCTCGGATGAATGAAGTAAAGCCCCGCACCTAATTTCTTGTATTTTCCTCAAAGGAGAGACATTTAGTAAGGTTGATATTCTATTTTAAACAATATTTCAGCCAGATTGTAATGCTTTTCCAAGACCCCGACTTTCAAACCCTACTTCTTTTACATAGCCGGGACAGGCGTTATCAAAAACTTGTCCAGGAATTGGAGGAACTACCACAGGATCTTGACCGGATGGATCAAAAAATCGCCATTGAAAAAGAATCGGTAGAACTGGCAATGGCAGAATGGAAAGGGCTGGAATCACAGAATAATTCTTTGGAGAAGGAAATTCTTTCGATGAATGAATTGATCGCCAAGCAAAGAAACCGTCAACTCGAGGTAAAAAAGAACGAGGAATATCAGGCACTGGAAAATGAAATTTCCAACCTGCAAAATAAAATTGAGGAGCGGGAAAATGAACAAATTGAAGTTTTGTTGAAAATAGATGGTGCCCGGGAAACCGCCGAGCTTGCCCAGGGTAAAATTTCCGAAAGAGTAGCGGAAATGCAGGATCAACGCGATAAACGGGCCACTCTGGGTGAGGAAAGAAAAATCGAGGTCGAGCAACTAAAAATTGAAATTGAGGAGACCAGAAAAGAAGTGGAACCTGGATTCCTCTCCACCTATGACAGGGTAAGCAAAATTGTTTCGCGCCCGCCCTACATGGCACCGATCAACGATCAAAAGTGTACCGGGTGCCACTTGCGGGTTTCAAACGATGTTGTTTCTTCCGTACTGGTGGAAAAAAAGATCACCCAGTGTGATCAATGTGGACGAATCGTTTATGTGGAAAGATAAGCAAAGAAACGGATGGTCAAATAATTCTTTAAAAGAATACAGCCATTTATATTTCCACCCTAAAAAAATTTCCGAGAAGCGGTCATTCGCTCAGATACATCTATGTCTTTGAGAGGAAAGTCCGGACATCACAGGGCAGGATTCCCCGTGAAAACGGGGGGGGCTTGCGTAAAGGCAAGTTCACGGCCAGTGCCACAGAAAACAAACCGCTCCCCCTGGGGAGTAAGGGTGAAAAGGTGGAGTAAGAGCCCACCGCCGATTGAGCAATCAAACGGGCATGGTAAACCCAATCCGATGCAAGACGAAATAGGAAACCGGGCGGCCCGTCTATGGTTTCGGGTACGTCGCACCCCTCTTCGGTGGGGATTTGACCTTGCGGTCAGATAGATAAATGAATGACGACCTTGTAAAATTTGTATTTTAAAAGGTTACAGAATCCGGCTTACAGCTTCTCGGAATCCATTTTTTACTGACCGATTCAAGTTGACGAACTTTAGAATTTATAATTTTTTATATCGCTATGGCCAATACCCAGTCAGCACTCAAGAATATCCGTAAAAACCGGACAAATTATCTGCGCAACCGCTCGATCTCAAGCAAGCTCAAGACTTTGGATAAAGCATTTCTCTCTTCCGTGGAATCAAAGGATAAGGAAGCTGCTTCCCAGGCAGCCAAGTCCCTTATTTCAGCTTTGGACAAAGCTAATAAAAACAACCTGATACATACCAATAAGGTAGCACGCAAGAAATCCCGCTGTGCGGCCCTTCTGGCGGCTCTTTAATTTTCGGGCTTTTCCCTCTACCCGGAATATTTAAGGGTGAGGTCTTAAAAAACTAGCAATGAATTGCTAGATATGTCTTGAATCATCCTCGTTTTTCTCGGCATATCCACTCTCCTGCCGATTATGGTTTACCTTGTTTTTCTTGAGGTATGCTTCGTGCACATCGTCTGCTGACATACCCATGACTTGAGCCAGTGAGATAAGAAAGTGAAAAAGGTCAACAATTTCAACCTTGGCATTCTGCTTATCGAACTCCTGATACTTTGCCCACCATTTCCAGGGAACAGAATCGGTAAGTTCCGCAAGTTCCTGCTGCATAGCACGAACATAATTAAGGATCCATTTAGCTCGGTCCTCGTCATTCATCTCATCCATTTTAACTCCAATCCGTCGGTTTAAGACATCCTGCAGTTCAAAAATATTTTCCAATTTATCCATTACCGATCTTTAAGTACTTTACTCGAGTCGGTTGCAAGTGGTTTCGCAAAGTTTCTTAAATTATTTTGCCTTGTCGATGAGCCAGCTTGGTAGTAGTGGTTTTGATTGCTTAGCCAAGGCGTCCTGTACTCTCTTGCGAGAGCAAATCTTTCAAGCCTTTCTCAACCGAACCCAATTTCCCTCGGTTACTCAATATAACAGATAAAAAATTAGACAAATCTATGAAATCCAGAATTCGTTCCCGTTGGCACAGACCAAACGAAAAGCCTTTGGAAAACGACTCCTCCCCCGCTCCGCAGGCACCGATCGGTGAAATTAATCCCGCAGATGTATCTTCCCTCTCCGATGATCTGAGCAATTACAAGCCCAGTTCTTCCAGTCCAGTGGAGCCTCCCAGCTCATCTTCCCGCAATGGAAATAGAAACGGAAACCGTAGAGGAGACCGTGGAGATAACCGATCCTCCCGTGGAAAAAACCGAGGACCAAGAAATAGCAACGACCGAAAAGAAAAGAATTTCGAGGAGAACCCCAAACAGGGTAATCAAAACGGATCGGCAAACCCGGACAACAGAGAAGGCAGACGACCAAGAAAAAGAAAAGGAAGAAGCGGCAACCAAGCCCGTTCCTCCAATAAACAAAGAAATGATAATTCTGGAAATTCCAGAAGAAGTCACCAAGGGAAAAACAAGTCCTCAGACAAGAAAGTGGAAAAGCCATCCGGACTAAAGGGATTCCTTGGCAGGATATTCGGTGCTTAATCCAAAAAAAATAAAAGGTTTCTTCCACCAATATACCCCTCACCGACCAACCCATTGAATAATGGATATTCTTAGAATCCGGGGAGGTCTGGGACTTGCAGGAGAGGTATGGGCAAGCGGATCGAAAAACGCTGCCCTGCCCCAATTTGCTGCCGCATTATTAAGTGCGGAGGAAACAGTTTTGGAAAATGTACCCGATCTGAGCGATGTTCGGTTCATGGCTGAAATCCTTACCCATCTGGGGGCAGATGTTGAGCGACTCGGTCCAAACAAATGGAAGATCAGACCCTCAGAAATTCAACCAGATGCACCCTACGAACTAGTAAGAAAAATGCGGGCATCGGTATGTTTACTTGGGCCACTTGTCGCCCGTTTAAAACAGGCAAAGATCCCCATGCCCGGAGGGTGCGTAATCGGGCACCGGCCGATTGATCTGCACCTCAGAGCCCTCTCCGAAATGGGTGCGGTGGTGAGCCTCAACCAAGGAGTTGTCGAGGTGGAGGCAAGTAATATGCAGGCAGCATCCATTTTTATTGGGGGCAGGCATGGCAGCACCGTTACTGGTACTGCAAATGCGATCATGGCTGCCGTTCTAACTCCGGGAGTAACTAAACTGGATGGTGCGGCATGCGAACCGGAAATCGTGGATCTTTGTGAGATGCTCACGAAAATGGGTGCTATAATATCCGGGGCTGGTTCCCACCTCCTAATAATTGAGGGAGTTGATCGGTTGAAGGGTTGTACACACAGGGTAATTCCTGACCGTATCGAAGCGGCAACTTATGTAATGGCAAGTGCGATTACCCGAGGAAAGGTTATTGTTCATGGAATTTGCCAAAGTCACCTCGGTGCATTTTCCAAGGTCATGAAAGAGTGCGGTATTCAAATGCAGGGCGTGGGCGAGGAGGACATTGAGGTTTCTGTCTCACCGTCTGGTCTGCAACCCTTTGAAATTATTACCCTGCCCTATCCTGGATTCCCCACGGATTTACAAGCCCAGGCATGTGCACTTGCCTGCACCATTCCAGGACTGAGTATTCTGACCGAAAGAATATACCCAAGCCGATTCATGCATGTGCCCGAATTATTGAGAATGGGTGCCCAGGTATCCCTGGAAGGTGCCAATGCAATCGTCCATGGGGGACACCGTTTAAACGGAGCGCCGGTTATGGCATCTGATTTACGGGCTAGTGCAGCATTAATTCTTGCAGGCTTGGTCGCGGATGGAGAGACTTGGGTGCATCGAATTTATCACTTGGACCGCGGGTATGAATCTTTGGACAGAAAACTTAGAGCGTTGGGGGCAGACATTGAAAGGTTGCCCGAGTCTGCCCTGCCCCCAGCTTTCCGAAGTCCAGGAGATTCCCTTGCCTGATCAAATGCTGTGAGCGAAGAACCACCCAAAGGTAGAAGTTTTTTTGAAGACTCCATGTCTTCCGGAAGTGAGGTGGAGGCTGCCCTTCGCCCGCCAGCCTTTGAAGATTTTACCGGACAACCAAAAACCATAGAACGATTACAAGTGATGGTGGGTGCTGCGGCCAAGCGTGAGGAGGCACTCAAACATGTGCTTTTGTGCGGTCCTCCAGGACTGGGAAAAACAACCCTTGCACATATTATTGGCCATGAACTAAAGCGGGAGGTACGAATTACCTCCGGACCAGTGATCGATAAGCCCGGGGACTTAGCGGGTCTGCTGACCAATTTACAAGGGGGAGATATCTTGTTTATTGATGAAATTCATCGGATTCCTAAAACGGTGGAGGAATATCTTTACTCGGCAATGGAGGATTTTCGTATCGATATCATGATTGATCAGGGACCAAATGCACGCAGTGTGAGGCTGGAAATCCCAAGGTTTACCCTGGTTGGCGCAACTACCAGGGTTGGATTGCTATCTGCCCCGATGCGCAGCCGTTTCACCCTGCAAACCAGGCTCGATTACTATGACCGTGAAGACCTTACAAAAATTGTGCTTCGCAGCTGCAAGCTTTTGGATTGTCCAATTGATCAACAAGGGGCAGAAGAAATTGCTGCCCGGGCCCGTGGCACTCCAAGGATTGCCAATAATCTGATTCATTTTGCCCGGGATTTTGCGGAACAGCGAGCGGATGGAAAAATCAATAAAAATCTAGCATCGCAGGCACTGGAACTCCTGGAAATTGATGAGCGTGGACTGGATGAAATGGACAAGCGCATTCTTTTTACCATGGCAGAAAATTACAAGGGTGGACCGGTTGGATTAGGCACGGTAGCCGTGGCGGTCAATGAGGAGGAGCATACTTTGGAAGAAGTCCATGAGCCCTTCCTTATTCAGGAGGGCTATATCAAACGCACTCCACAAGGCAGGGTATTGACTCCCAAGGGATGGGAAGTAAGCGGCGTAGTTCCAGGAAAAGGCAGTGAGGGAAACCAAATGTCCCTCATTTGATCATTGTAAATTTCTTTCTAGCCAGAGGAAAAAGAGAACGAAAAGATGAGGCAAAAAGATGAGGTTCTTTCCTCATCCACTCATCTAATTCGATGAGTCTAACCTCTCGAATTTCAGAGATTTCATCGGGATCATGCACAGGATTAATCCGCGGAATGACTTCATAGGATCGAACAAATTCAAACCCATTTCCAATTGATGGATCGGAGTGCAAAAGATCAACCAAGTCGGCCTGCTCGATTGGTACTCCCAATTCCTCCATCATTTCCCGCCTGGCAGCATCCAAAAAAGTCTCTCCCCTATCG
Source organism: Opitutales bacterium (assembly GCA_038106225.1). Taxonomy (GTDB): domain Bacteria; phylum Verrucomicrobiota; class Verrucomicrobiia; order Opitutales; family Seribacteraceae; genus Chordibacter. The sequence continues at coordinate 10,758 of JAYODK010000045.1, forward strand.
ACATGCCCGGAACAACTGACTGTCCATAAACCGGGCTCCACATCTTTTCTTAGGCTGCGTCTTTGCAAAACTAAACCGCCCTTTTCTCCATAGGCGTACAAATGAACTGCCCGATGATAAAGATTTAAACGATGGGCATCCTCCCGGCTCGTTACCCCGATTATTTGGTCATGGCGGTCCACCCAGTCAAAAAACTCAGTCATTTTTTTAATACAGGAACTTATTTGAACACTTTGTGATTGATTGTACATTAATGTGATTACTAGAGTTTCCAACAGGTGGAAACGAAATTTAAAATACTTGGATCAAGCAGCTCTGGAAATGCCGCCCTTCTCAGGACTGGAAATTGCAATATTTTAATCGATGCTGGACTGTCTGGAAAGAAACTGAAGTTCCTTCTCTCACAGGAGGGTCTGGATATAGAAGCTCTGGATGCGGTCTTTCTGACCCATGAACATAATGATCACAGTGCTGGCATCCGTGGGTTATCCAGGTACATGAATCTGCCAATTTTTGCCAATCGAGACACTATCGAGGCCCTTCAGCCAAAGCTTCCCAGGCGGCCAAACTGGAAACGATTTGAAACAGGAGAACCCTTCCAGTTTAAAGAATTTAAGATCCATCCATTCAGTGTGCCCCATGATGCTTATGATCCGGTTGGATTTTATTTTGAATGGGGAAAAGACGATCTGTTTGACCCACCATCCAGCCTGGCCTGGGTTACCGATCTGGGATTTGTCCCGACCTTGGTAAGAGAACGCATCCGGCAGGCCAGTATACTGGTAATTGAGGCAAACCATTGCCCGGATATGCTCGAGCGCGATCCCAAACGGCCATGGAGCCTGAAGCAAAGAATCCGCGGGAGGCACGGGCATCTTTCCAATCAGTCCACTTATGAACTTCTGGAATCTATGGAAAATGCCTGCTGGAGGGAAATTTTCCTGATGCATTTAAGCCAGGACTGTAATGATGTGAATCTAGTGAGGGAAAGATTTCGTCAACTTCCCGGGCAGGGAAAAAAGTTCTCCACCTATGTGATTGATCCGGCAACTGCTCAGCCTGTTGGGGTGTGAAAGTTCCCGAAAGACAGACCAAAATAATTGCCACGATCGGTCCGGCTACTGAGTCGGATGATATGCTTGAATCATTAATCCGGGAGGGGGTGGATGTGATGCGCCTGAATATGGCTCATGCCACCCATGACTGGATACGTGATATCACAAAAAGAATTCGTGAAATAGGGAAAAAATTAAAGCGGGAACCGGCAATCCTGATGGATGTTAAGGGGCCCGAAATCCGAACCGGCTATTTGCAAAACCCTGTAAATTTAATCCGGGGTGATCTTATCGATCTGGTATTTACATCTCAACCAGTACCACCCCGCAGGGAAGAAGTTTGGCAAATCGAGGTAAACTACGACAAATTACATGAGCACTTATCAAGTGGTAACAATGTTTTGCTGG
>JAYODK010000141.1:0-1777 GCA_038106225.1 Opitutales bacterium
CTTAGTTGTACAGGTTGTCATCGATGATTAAGGACGCAAATCACACCGAATTGCCCAGTGGTAAAGATTACTGGAAAAGTTTAGACAGCTTGTCAGACACGCCTGGTTTTAGAGATTGGGTTTCTCGTGAGTTTCCCGAAGGTGCGAGTATGCTTGATGGCGTCCAGCGTAGAAGTTTTGTGAAATTGATGGCTGCATCCTTTGGGTTGGCCGGTTTGGGTATGACTGGATGCAGACGCCCCGAGCATGTCATTTTGCCCTATGGTAAAAGCCCGGAGGAATTAATACCCGGTGTTCCTGCTTATTATGCTACTTCCCATCCTACTGGGCGTGGATTCCAGCCACTGATTGTCGAGAGTCATCAAGGCCGGCCTACCAAGGTTGAGGGAAATCCTTCTTTTCTTCCTTATGGTGGAAGCACTGATGTCTACTCTCAGGCCAGCGTTCTTGATCTTTACGACCCTGACCGTGCTCAGGGAAGTTTTGCCCGGCAAACACTCAAGAGTGGAGTTAATCGTTGGAAAAAAGTTACCTCTGAATCTGTACTTAACTCTCTCACCGATCAGATTTCCAAAGGCAAAGTTGCAGTTTTAGCAAACCGTTCTCATTCATTGCTTCGCCAGTCTCTTAAGCAGAAGCTCATTTCTTCTGGCATACACTGGTTCGAGCACGACGCGATAGATTATACTTCAGCCGAAAATAAACTAGGTAAAGCTCTTGGTCTCAAAAAGGCATTGCGTGCGGTTCCCGATTTATCTTCGGCCACAAGGGTTTTATCTTTGGATAGTGATTTCCTTGGAAACCGCGAATCCAATGAATTGGCCAATACCAGAGCCTTCATGTCCGGTCGGAAGGTTTTGAAGCCATCGGACGCAAAAAAAATGAACCGGCTTTACATTGCCGAGTCTGATCTTTCCCGCACTGGTGGGGTCGCAGATCATCGTTTACGGGTTGAATCCTCGCAAATGATTGGGTTTGCCTCCTTGGTTGCATCTGAATTACTTTCCAAGCTTGGTGGTTCGGACCAATCATTAAAAAAGCACCTTAAAAATCTTTCATCCTTCACACAGGATCAAAAGGAGTGGGCTACTGAAGCAGTTGCTGATTTACTAAGTAATCCCAAGAAATCTGTTATTTTGGTTGGTGGGCACCTTCCCGCAGAAGTTCAGTTGCTTGCTTACGAAATGAATCGTTTGCTCGGTGCGATCGGTTCGACGATTAACTACATTGAGGTTGGTTCATCTGCTGATTCTATTCTTTCACTCGAAAGTAAGATAAATGACGGTTCGGTAGAGCGCTTGTTTGTTCTTGGTGGTAACCCTGTTTATCAAAGCAAAGGTTTTATTAATTGGGAGGTCTTGTCGAAAAAGCTCAAATTTGTTGTACGCCTCGGTGGATCAATTGATGAAAGTTCCCAGATCGCTAATTACCACTTGGGGCAGTCTCATTATCTTGAGTCATGGGACTTGGGTACAACATGGGATCAATCTTCCTTTGTCCCGGTACAACCTTTAATTGCTCCATTGTTTGATACAATTTCTGAGGCTACCCTCCTGTCACACTTGGTTGGAGAAGAGAAAGATGATCATAGTCTTGTTAAAAATCTTCACTCTCAATATTCCAATGGCGGAGACTTCAATGATTTCTTGAGGCTCGGAGTTCTATCAACCAAGCCTGTTGCATTTACTTCATTGGACGCTACCAAAGCTTTACTTTCTATCAAACCGGGAAAAGTAAAAGCCTCTAAACTTACGGAGGACAATTTGGAAGTTGTTAT
>JAYODK010000142.1:0-1772 GCA_038106225.1 Opitutales bacterium
TTTCCGTGCATGGGGATGAGGATCGTCTCCTGAGCATCTTTCAAAATCTACTCGAAAATGCGTCCGTACATGCCCAGGGCTTGACGAAAATATCAATCACCCTGGAGAAGGAAGGAGATTCTTTTATCTGCAAGGTGGAAGATGATGGGCAGGGAATTCCGGAAGAGGATCTACCGCGGGTTTTTGAACGGTTTTACCGGGTGGACAAAGGGAGATCCCGTCAACGCGGAGGCACTGGCCTTGGCTTGAGCATTGTGAGAGAAGTTGTGGAGGCCCATGGAGGCTCGATCCGCGTTCAAAGCAAGCAGGGAGCGGGGTCTATCTTCCTGGTTCGTTTGCCTTCTTCGTCTTAAATTTTTCCTCTGAACTTAACGAAGCGAACTAGTTGTTCGCGCTGTTATTCACACAGGGGGCTAAAAATGTAACATAATTGTAACAATTCTTACCCATTTGCGTAACGGAAGCGTGATAAGATCGGGAGGAATTCAAAACAAACCAAACAAACAAATATGAAAAAATCCCTTTTTATTACAGCCCTATCCGTTGTTTTGGCGACTGCCTCTTTATCCGCAGAGGTTAATGTTTCCCCAAAGAGCAAAAAAGTCACGGACCTTAAATTCTCAGGTCGCATTCAGGGTCAATGGGACGGGATTGAATCAGACCCCAGTCCTGCAACCGAAGATCGTAATCACTTTTATTTCCGCCGTCTTTTCTTGGGTGGTCATGCCAAGATAGGCACCAATTGGGGCGGGGATCTTGTTTTGGATTTTGCGGCATCTCCCAATAATGAGGGTAGCGGGAAGGCCGACCAAGTATTTATAGAGGGTGCTTCCGTATGGTATAAATCTGATAATGGTTATCGTTTGGATATTGGGCAAAAGAAGGTTCCCTTCGGCCTAGAGGAAACCACCTCTTCGGCCAAGATGAAGACTATCGAGAGATCAGCAGTGAACCGTCAGTTTGCGGAGACTCTTAAATTCAATGCCCGCTTCACTGGTTTGTTTGGTTCCGGTAAACTTGCCGATACAGGACTGTCCTATGATGTTGCGGTGGTGAATTCCGGACAGAATCACAATTCCAAGGATTCTGCCCTTAACGATGGTTTGTATGGCTATGATAATAACGAGCTTTCTTATTACGGTAGGCTCTCTTATGAGGGGGATATTAATGAGATCAGCTACCTTGTTGGAGTTGCTACTGGAGTTCAGCAGAATGATGATTCCAATGAAACCAATGCATGGAATATTTTTGCAAGAGTGGGAACTGGTCCTTTTGAGTTGGAAGCGGAATACATGACCGGAACCGTGGATACTGCCAGAGGGGATCATGATCATCAGGGATATTCCATTCAGGGTGCCTATACCATTGATCAAGAAAACAAAGGAGACTGGGAATTTGTATATCGTTACTCTATCGTTGAAGGAAAAGGCGATCAGGATTTGGTAAGTGCCAAGGAAATCATCCGCCGTGGAAACTTCACTAAAGATGAGGACGGTGGAGCCTGGGAATTAGTGGATGAATTCGAGCAGCATTACTTCGGAATTAATTACCTCTTTGATGGGCATGATATCAAATTCATGCTCGGGTATGAAATGAATGAGTTAAAAGATACTGACGAAAATGGTGGTTCTGCAGACATGGATGGTTTCCGTGCCCGCATGCAATTCCTATTCTAGAACAATTTCGGAACACCTGATTACAAACACTAAATTTTAAAAATCATGGCTAATGTAACGACTTGGGAATTCATCGTGGGACTGCTTTATGTCCTC
>JAYODK010000001.1:0-176208 GCA_038106225.1 Opitutales bacterium
ATGAACTCAATGGTTTTAAAGAAAATGTTATCATGGGTCACCTTATACCAGCCGGTACTGGTTTGCCTAAGTGGAGAAGGCTCAAAGTGGATAGCTTGGGTTCAGCCAGTTCTGAAACTATGACTGCGTAGACTACATTTAAATCATTTATAGCTTGTAAAATATAAAATAAAATCTACTTTAGAACCTTTACCCTCAAATTTGCACTATGCCTACGATAAATCAATTGGTACGAAAAAATCGTCGTCTGCAAAAAGCCAAGACGAAATCTCCTGCTCTCAAGGCATGCCCATTTCGAAGGGGTGTATGTGTTCAGGTTACTACCCGTACGCCTAAAAAGCCTAACTCTGCTGTCAGAAAAGTTGCAAAAGTCCGTTTAACGACAGGATATGAAGTCATCGCTTACATTCCAGACGAAGGACACAACCTGCAAGAGCATAGCATTGTATTGCTGCGTGGCGGGCGTGTAAAAGATTTAAATGGTGTTCGATACCATATAGTTAGGGGAACTCTTGATTGCCAAGGTGTAGAAAAAAGACGACGCAGCCGATCAAAGTATGGCGTCAAAAAACCTAAAAGCTGATTAAATATGTCCCGTCGTCGTCAAGCAAACAAGCGTGCGGTTCTTCCAGATCCTCGTCACGGAAGTACTTTAATTAGTGCACTCATTAATATCGTCATGCTCAACGGGAAAAAATCAGTTGCCCAGCGAGTAGTTTATTCGGCTATCGAAAAAATGGCTGAAAAACTGGAAAAGGGAAATCCAATCGATCTAGTTCTTGGTGCACTCGAAAATATCCGTCCTAAGATTGAAGTCAAAAGCCGTCGTGTAGGCGGAGCAACTTACCAAGTTCCCGTGGAAGTAGCTTTTGAGAGGCAACAAAGTTTGGCATTTCGATGGGTGGTAAATGCTGCTTCATCCCGCAAAGGCACACCAATGGCAGATGCTTTGGCAAACGAACTTATTGATGCCTACAATAACACTGGTTCTGTTGTAAAAAAGCGCGAGGAAACTCATAAGATGGCACAAGCAAATCGTGCGTTCGCACATTTACGCTGGTAATTACCTTCGATTATTATGACTGCCGTATTAGAGCCTTCTTCTGCAAATTCTTCTGCCAGGAAAACAATCCTTGAACATACTAGGAATATTGGGATAGCTGCCCATATTGATGCTGGTAAGACTACTTGCACTGAGCGTGTACTTTTCTATTCAGGAGTTGTCCACAAGATCGGGGAAGTCCATGAGGGTAGTGCTACCACAGACTGGATGGAGCAGGAAAGAGAACGTGGAATAACTATTACTTCAGCTGCAATTTCTTGCGGATGGACTACATCCGAAGGTCCATTTGCCGGAATTGACCACAGAATTAATATTATCGATACTCCAGGACATGTTGATTTCACTGCTGAAGTAGAGAGATCTCTTCGAGTATTGGACGGAGCTGTAGCCGTTTTTACTTCAGTTGAGGGTGTCCAACCACAATCTGAAACGGTTTGGAGACAGATGGATAAATACCATGTTCCAAGGTTGGCATTTATCAATAAAATGGATCGCATGGGATCTGATTTTTTGGGTGCCCTCCAAACCATGCGCGATAAACTTGGAGCTAATGCTCACCCATTGTTTTTGTCAATCGGTGCGGAAGAAAAATTTAGGGGCCTGATTGATTTAGTCAAAATGGTCGCATATATATACGACGAGTCTGATGATAGTGGCGTAAGATTCGATACGGTTGAAATACCTGCTGATCAATTAGACCAAGCAAACGAGTATCGGGAGTCTCTTATTGAAGCTGTCTCTGATTTTGATGACGAGATAGCTGCCAAATACCTAGATGGCGAAGAAATTTCAGAAGATGAACTTCGGCTTGCTATTCGAAAAGCTACTACCTCAATTAAATTTGTCGGAGTTATTCCGGGTAGTGCTTTCAAGAACAAAGGAGTTCAGATGTTGATGGATGCGGTGGTCAACTATCTCCCCTCCCCGCTCGATCTTCCTCCTATGAAAGGCGAGGATTCTGATGAAAATGAAGTGGAGGTTGCTCCAAACGATTCAAATAAGGTTGCTGGACTTGCATTTAAATTAATGACTGACCCTTATGTCGGAAAACTTGTTTTTTACAGGGTTTACCAAGGAACTTTAGAAAAAGGAACAACTTTATATAACCCTCGCACCCGTAAATCAGAGAGAGTTTCGCGTCTCATGGTTATGAAGGCTGATGCACGTGAAGATATTGAAGTCGCCTATTCAGGAGATATCTGTGCTCTGATTGGGGTTAAAGATGTGGTTACTGGTGATACATTGTGTGATAAGTCTCTCGATTTAAGGCTTGAACCACCTACCTTTCCTGAACCTGTAATCTCAATGTCAATTGAGCCTGCAACCAAAGCAGACCAAGAAAAGATGTCAATCGGGCTTCAAAGATTAGCAGAAGAAGACCCAACTTTTGGCCTCTCTACTAACGAAGAGACCGGGCAAACAATCATTGCTGGAATGGGTGAATTACATCTCGATATTATTCGGGACCGCTTATTTAGGGAATTTAAAGTCGAAGCAACGGCAGGAAAGCCGCAAATTGCTTACCGTGAAACAATAACATCATCTGCGGATGGTGTTGGAAAATTCGTCCGTCAATCCGGAGGTCGCGGTCAATATGGACATGCAGTTATTCAAATCGAATCCCTTGAGAAAGGTAAAGGTATTGAACTGGAGAACAAAATTGTTGGAGGAGCAATTCCCAAGGAGTTCATAAAGCCAACACTTGATGGTATCAAGGAAGCAGCTCAAGGTGGAGTTATAGCAGGTTATCCAGTTATTGATTTTAAGGTTTCACTAGTTGATGGATCCTTTCACGATGTCGATTCCTCTGAAATGGCTTTTAAAATGGCTGGAATTTTCGCCTTCAAAGATGCTATGCAAAAAGCCTCTCCTATTCTACTAGAACCAATAATGAAGGTAGAGGTTTCTACCCCTGAGGAGTATCAAGGCGAGCTGATGGGTGATCTGAACAGAAGACGAGGTCAAATTCAAGGAATGGAAAGCCGTGGGAATGTCTGTATAATCGACGCATTTGTTCCTTTAGAAAATATGTTCGGCTACTCCACAGATATGCGATCTCTTTCATCTGGGCGTGCGGATTACTCTATGACCCCTTCTCACTTTGACCAAGTTCCCCAGAATTTAGTACAAAATATTGTTGAGACATCCTCTCGTGAACCAGCCAGAAGCTAAGTTATGAACGGACATAAAATACGTATTAAACTCAAAGGCTTCGATTACAGGGTAATCGACCAATCGGCTTCTGATATTGTTGATACAGCCAAGCGAACAGGTGCACGCGTGGCTGGTCCTATTCCAATGCCCACAAGGATTGAGCGTTACACGGTCAATCGCTCGCCTCATGTTGATAAGAAATCAATGGATCAGTTTGAGTTACGTACCCACAAAAGACTCATTGATATAATTGAGCCAACAGTACAAACTGTAGATGAGTTAAAAAAGCTTAATTTACCAGCTGGCGTAGAAATTAATATTAATGTATAACACTTTCTCATTTTAAAATCTATTCAACAGAATTAACCCACTCAACCCCCTTTAAAGCAGGATCTAAAGTAGTATTCGCCTGCCGCTTAAAGAATGAAATTAGAACTTTTAGGAAAAAAGCTTGGGATGACCCAAGTTTATGATGATGACAATAACCTTGTCCCAGTTACTATTATTGAGGCTGGTCCTTGTCCAATTCTTCAAGTAAAAAATATTGGTACGGATGGATACTCCGCCGTGCAGATAGGTTACAATCCCAACGGTAAGTCACCAAATAAATCAAATCGTTGCGTAAAGGGCCATGCTTCTAATGCGAATGTCAACCCGCAGAGTGTTTTGAAAGAATTCAGGCTTCCTGAAGATCATAATTTTGAGAAAGGTAATTCTATTACAGTTGGGGATTTTTCTGATATTGCCCATGTAGATATTGTTTCCACTACCAAAGGCAGGGGTTTTCAAGGAGTAGTAAAGCGTTGGAATTTTGCTGGCGGGCCCGCTTCTCATGGATCGATGTTCCATCGTCGAGGAGGATCTTATGGTCTTTGTCAGTGGCCGGGACGTGTTTTCAAAAACAAAAAAATGCCCGGTCATATGGGTGATGTTCAAAGAACAACGCAAAACTTAAGAGTGGTTAAAACAATCCCAGAAAAAAATCTAATTTTGGTAAAGGGCAGCATTCCAGGCCACAAAGGTTCAGTATTATCAGTTCGTGTGGCTAAAAAAGCAAAAATTTCCTCATAAATTCCCAAGATGAAGTTCAAATTATTTAAAGCAGACGGGTCCGGTTCAAGTGAGACGGATATTAAGAAGTTTCCGGTTCTTGAGGAAGGCAAAGGAGTTGATGCATTGAGGCAATGTGTTCTGGCTGTCCGGGCAAATATGCGTCAGGGAAATGCATCTACCAAAACAAGGGATGAAGTATCTGGATCTGGCAAAAAGATTTATCGCCAGAAAGGATTAGGAACTGGTCGAGCAGGAGACAAGCGTGCAATCCAAAGAACTGGTGGTGGGGTTGCTTTCGGTCCTAAACCTAGATCTTACAATCAAAAAGTAAATGGTAAGGTTCGTAAGTTAGCGATAATGCGAGCGTTGGTTGATCAATCAGCTGAAGGATCAATTTCTTTAATTGAAGAATGGACCCTGAAAAGTCCTAAAACTAAAGAGTTCAACACCTTGCTTAAAGCTATTGGTTTTGAGAAGAAAACCCTAATTATAGGCGATCCAATTGATAGGAATTTAATTCTGGCCTCACGTAATTTACCTCGCGTTAAAGTAGTAAGTGCACTTGAGGTTAACGCATTAGACTTAGTCAGTGCAGATCATGTGATTTGTAGCGTTAAGGGAATTAATTCTTTGATAAGTAAATTATAATTCTCCTCTATAATTATGAACGAATCAGTTAAAGTTCTAAAGGAAGCTCTTCTCACCGAGAAAGCAACGATGCTTTCAGCCAATCTTAACCAATATGTCTTTTCCGTTTGCTCAGACGCAACCAGGACAAATGTAAAGAATGCCATAGAGAAAACTTTTGGAGTCACGGTAAACAAAGTTAACACTCTTACGCAGAAGCCTAAGTCAAAACGAGACCGAATGCGGCGAGGGAAGAAAGGTTTCACCTCCTTGTCTAAAAAAGCAATCGTAACACTGAAAGCTGGAGACAGCATTGATCTAGCTTAGTAAGGAGAAATCATTATGGCTATTTTACAACAAAAACCCGTTACACCAAGCGGCAGATTTTACCTTAAAAATAAACAAGAACTTTCCAAAAAGAGACCTGAGAAATCACTCACCTCTGGTTTTCACAGAAAAAAGGGTAGAAATACCTACGGACGGATTACCAGCAGAAGACGAGGTGGGGGGCACAAAAGGCTTTACCGGCAAATTGATTTTCGTCGTTCACGATTTGGTGACACAGCTGAGATTATCGCACTGGAATACGACCCCAATAGAACTGCCAATTTAGCACTCATTCAATATAATGATGGCGAAAAGTCTTATATTATCGCACCAGACAATCTCAAAGTAGGTGATTTCCTGCTCAGCTCAGATTCATCCATTGATTTTAAAATTGGAAATGCTATGCCCCTTAAATTTATGCCCTTGGGAACCAAAGTTCATTGTATAGAACTCCTTCCTGGTGCTGGGGCTAAAATCTGTCGTTCTGCGGGTAGCACAGCGAGACTTATTTCCATAGACGGTGAAGATGCTTCCCTTAAAATGCCAAGTGGTGAAATTCGTCTTGTTAAATCAAATTGTCGTGCAACAATTGGTTCAGTTGGCAATGTAAACCACCAAAAATCTACCATTGGTAAAGCTGGTAGAAATCGCTGGAAAGGTCGCCGTCCTCGTGTTCGTGGTGTTGCAATGAATCCAGTAGATCATCCAATGGGAGGTGGTGAGGGAAAGACCTCTGGAGGCGGTCATCCAACTTCACCTTGGGGACAATTGTCCAAGGGTTTTCCAACTCGCAAAAAATCTAAACCATCGAACTCACTCATCATTACTCGTCGTAATGGTCGTAGAGTAAAGTAAATTCACCATGACTAGATCTATTAAAAAAGGTTTCTTTGTTGATCCACACCTAATGAAGAAGGTGCAAAAAGCTCAGGATACTGGAGATCGTAAGCCCATCAAAACTTGGTCTCGAAGATCAACGATAACTCCTGATTTTGTTGGTCTTAACTTCACTGTACATAATGGTAAAAACTTTCTCCCTGTTTATGTGACTGAGAATATGGTTGGTCACAAACTGGGTGAATTCTCAGCTACCAGAGCATTCAAATCTCACAATCCACACACTCAGAAGTAAAATGGAAATTAAATCCTATTCTAAATATATGCGGATTTCTCCAAAGAAAGCTAGGGAGGTTGCAAGAATTCTGCCTGGCAGGAAAGCGACTGAGGGTGTTTCCCTGCTCAAATATATTCCTAGAAAAGCAGCACGAATGCTCGACAAAACTCTTCGGTCCGCAATGGCAAATGCTGAAAACAATGCCAATCTTAATGCAGACAATCTTATCATTAGAGAGGCAATCGTTGAGGAGGGTCCTGCACTTAAGCGTTTTCGCCCATGTGCACGAGGCTCTGCTCATCCATACAAAAAAAGAATGAGCCATCTCCGTATAACCTTAACAGACGAAAAAATCTAAATTATGGGTCAGAAAGTAAATCCTATCGGTTTTCGGCTAAGCGTCCGAAGAAATTGGAGTGCTCGATGGTATGCTAATAAATTCGACTACTCCAACTTTATGGAGGAAGATAATCTAATACGAGGCTTCCTTGAAAAGAAACTACGTTATGCTTCTGTTCCCAGGATTGTTATAGAACGTGCTTCTACTAGAACACGCGTTACCATTTGGACAGCTAGACCAGGAATTGTGATTGGTCGTAAGGGTCAAGAATTAGACTCGCTTAGGGATTCTTTAAACCGTGCGGCAGGAAAAGAAGTTCGTCTTGAAATTCAAGAGATCAAGAAGCCAGATCTTGTTGCTTCCTTGGTTGCTGAAAGTGTTGCTTTACAATTGGAGAGAAGAATTGCCTTCCGAAGAGCCATGAAAAAGGCCGTTCAGACTACTATGTCTATGGGTGCCCAAGGTATTCGCATACAATGTGCGGGTCGTCTAGCTGGGGCTGATATTGCAAGAACAGAACAATTGCGTGAAGGACGGGTTCCTTTACATACCCTGCGGGAAAATATTGACTATGGTCTCGTAGAAGCAAACACCGTCTATGGGATTATCGGCATCAAGTGTTGGATATGTCTTAAAGACGAAGATAAGATTTTCTAAACCCCCTGTCTTATGCCTAAATTATTACCATCCCGTACAAAATTTAGAAAGGTTCACAAAGGTAGAATTAGAGGGTCTGCCTCTAGGGGAAACTCCGTTTCTTTTGGTGAATTTGGAATCCAATCACTCTCTCGTGGAAGAATGACCTCCAATCAAATAGAAGCTGCTCGTGTTGCTATTAACCGCCATCTGAAGCGAAAAGGTAAAGTATGGATTAGAGTCTTTCCTCATAAGCCTGTTACGAAAAAACCTGCTGAAACCAGGCAGGGAAAAGGAAAAGGACCTGTTGATCATTGGGTAGCGGTAATTAAGCCGGGCCATGTTCTGTTTGAGATTGCTGGATGCTCCTTAACACTGGCAAGAGAAGCTCTTGGCTTGGCCGATTCTAAGCTACCTTTCCGCTGTCGTTTAGTAGCCCGTGAACGAAACTTTTAGATTAGAACACGATCATGAAAATGACTGAAATTAAAGATCTTTCTTCTCAGGAAATTCAAAAAAAAATCAGAGAGTTAGGTGACGAACTTTTACAATTGAAAGTCCGGAAGCAAACAGGACAAGTGGAAAAACCTCATATGATTAAGTCATTGAGAAGAGATCGTGCCCGTTTGCTAACTCAACTGAGTGCCTCCAATCATTCTAATACAGATAAAAGTTCATGAGCGAAGAAACCAACAGAAATAACCGTAAGCAACTTATAGGTGTTGTTCGTTCCATTACAGGAGACAAATCTATCAAGGTCGTTTATGAATATAAAATCCCTCATCCTCTTTATAAAAAGGAAATTAGGCGCAAAACAACAGTTCATGCACACGATGCTGAAAACCTTTCTAATGTAGGAGATAAAGTCAGGATTATGTCGACTCGACCTCTTAGCAAACTAAAACGTTGGCGGGTGGTTGAGCTGATTGAAAAAGCTCCAACGGTTTAATTACATCATGATTCAATTACTCAGCAGATTGGAAGTTGCCGATAATACCGGTGCAAAGCAGGTAAGAATGATTCGCCGTTTAGGACAGCTGAAAAAAACTGCCTCGGTGGGCGATGTCATTGTTTGTCATGTAAAGGAAAGCTCCGTCGACGCTTCAGTTAAAAAAGGCAGTGTAGTTCGAGCTGTAGTGGTGCGAACAAAATCTCCCATGAGAAGACGGGACGGAAGCTATCTTCGCTTTGATGAAAACGCTTGTGTGATCGTCAATAACGACGGTTCGCCCAAAGGCACTCGAATATTTGGTCCCGTGGCACGTGAATTACGTCAGAAATTTATGAAGATAATTTCACTTGCACCAGAAGTTTTATAAAATGGCTAATAAATTAAAAAAAGGTGATGAGGTGATCGTTATTGCCGGTGACCACAAAGGAAGCAAAGGAAAAATACTCGAGGTTATTCGTTCCAAGAATCGAGTTTTAGTTGAGGGGGTTAATCTCGTAAAAAAACACGAACGGAAAACTCAGGATAATCCTCAAGGCTCAATCGTGGAAAGAGAAGCATCCATGCATTTTTCCAACGTCAAAAAGACTGCTTAAATTTTTTTACATTTCATGAAGATCCCAGAGTTAAAAAAAGTTTATTCTGATAATGTGGCACCAACACTGATGAAAAAATTGGGCTACACAAATATTCATCAGGTACCAAAGATAGAAAAGATCGTAATCAATTCTTCATTTGGAGCAGAGATGGACAAGAACGGTATCGCAGATCTTCGAAACGATATTGCGAATCTTGCCGGCCAGGCACCTGTGGTCGTTAAAGCAAAGATCAGTGTTTCTAATTTTAAGCTCAGGCAGGGAATGCCGGTTGGAGTTAAAGTCACTTTACGAGGGAATCAAATGTGGGAATTTTTGTATAGATTGATTGCGATTTCTCTTCCCAATATTCGTGATTTCCGTGGAGTTCGATCGAAGTTAGATGGTAGAGGAAACTACTCATTAGGAATTACAGATCACAGTATATTTCCAGAAATCAATGTGGAGCGACAAAGGGTCAATGTAGGATTAGACATCTGTATAAACACAACCGCTGATAATGATGAAGAAGGCATGGAGCTTCTTCAACTCCTCGGTATGCCTTTTCGTAAGCAAAATCCTCAACCGGTTGAGCAGGCAGCTTAACTTATAATTATTTAGATCATGGCAAAAAAATCTGCAATTCAAAGAAATAAGAAAAGAGAACGTATGGTTGTCCGTTATGCTGCAAAGCGAGATGCTTTAAAAAAAATCCTCTCAGATCCTAACACTAGCGAAGAAGATTTTTACAACGCTCAAGCAAAGCTCACTAAATTACCCAAGAATTCTTCACCTGTTCGTGTTGTCAAGAGATGTTCACTTACTGGCAGACCTCGTGCAGTTATTAGAAAATTCGGTCTATCACGCATATCTTTTCGTGAACTTGCCTTACAAGGCAAAGTCCCTGGAGTCATCAAAGCCTCTTGGTAATCTAAAACTCTATCCCAAACACAAGATGTCAGTACACGATACAATTGGTGACTTTATAACTGTTATTCGAAACGCCGGACAAGCAGGTAAGGACAGTTGCTCCTATCCTCACTCAAATTTGCGGGCAGGGATTGCCAAAATATTGAAAGATCGTGGATTTGTTTCTGACTGCCAAGAAGGTGATAATGAAAAAGGTTTCAAAACATTGGAAATCAAGCTGAAATATGTTTCAGGAAAGCATGCGATTAAAGGAATTAGTCGTGTGAGTACTCCTGGTCGCCGTTCTTATTGCGGCTATCGCGATATTCCGAGTGTTTTAGGAGGACTTGGGATTTCTATCATTAGTTCACCTAAGGGAATTATCGATGATCGAACGGCTAGACAAGAAAAGCTTGGTGGAGAATTACTTTGCAGCGTTTGGTAGGAAATTATTATGAGCAGAATAGGAAATTTACCAATAGACATACCGGCAGAAGTTCAAGTTAGTGCTGAGAATGGTATCGTTAAAGTCAAAGGGCCTAAAGGAGAGCTGCACCAAAGTCTGCATGATTCAATTGATATTGAGGTATCTGATAAGAAAATTCAGATATGTCCTAAAAATACCAGTCGTCAGACACGAGCTTTACAGGGTACATTTCGAGCACTTATAGCTAATATGGTCTCAGGAGTTGTTTCTCCATACAGCAAAAATTTGCTAATTGAAGGTGTTGGATTTCGTGCATCTGTTAAGGGGACTGAGGTTGGATTAGAACTTGGCTACTCCCATCCCATTAATCATCCAATTCCTGAAGGAGTTACTGTTACTGTCGCTGAAAATGTAAAAATACATGTTGAGGGACCAGATAAACAAAAAGTAGGTCAATTGGCTGCTGAAATAAAAAATTACTATCCAGTTGAGCCATATAAAGGAAAAGGCGTACGCATTGTTGGTGAGTATGTTCGCCGAAAAGAAGGAAAAAAATCAGCTTAAAGTGTTAATAATTATTTACATAAAATGAATTTAGGAAAAAAGAGAGAACTTCTGCAAAAAAGACGCTGGCGTATCAGAAAAAAGATTATTGGTTCATCTACTCGTCCAAGGTTGACTGTTCGTTTTTCTAATAAAAATATACATGCTCAATGTATTAATGATGAATCTTCTTCTACTTTGGTGGCTATATCCACTAACGAAAAAGATCTTAAAAATGTTCTTCCAAACCTAAAGGGATCCGAAAAAATAGGTACACTCTTAGGAAAACGAATCAAGGATGCGGGCATCAACTGTCTTGTATTTGATAGAGCAGGTAGAAAGTACCACGGTTGTGTCAAAGCATTTGCGGATTCGGTTCGTAAAGAAGGTTTAGAATTTTAATAACCATGTCAGAAAGAAAATCCAAATCATCAAAACCCTCTGAGAATGTTACACTAGAAGAGGAAGAGCTTTTCGAAAAAGTTGTCCATGTAAACCGCTGTGCAAAAGTGGTTAAGGGTGGTCGCAGATTTAGCTTTGCCGCACTCGTTGTAGTAGGAGATCAAAAAGGAAGTGTTGGCTTCGGCTACGGTAAAGCTCAAATGGTACCAGATGCTATCAGAAAAGGAACTGAGCAGGCAAAAAAGTCAATGCGTCCAGTCTCCTTATCTGGTGAAACTATCCCCCACCCAGTTCTTGCTAATTTTGATGGAGGCAAGGTTTTGTTACGCCCTGCTAGAGAAGGGACAGGAATTATTGCAGGTGGTGGTGTTCGTGCAGTTTTAGAAGGAGCTGGAATAAAAAATGTGCTGTCTAAATCCTTGGGTTCAAACAATCCCCTTTCAGTGGTAGGTGCAACGATGAAAGGGTTATGTGACTTACGCTCTGCTGAAGAAATATCAGAGATTCGCGGCGAGAAAGTACTAGGACCTTCATTTACTTCAACTTCTTCGGAATCCAACCTTTCCGTGGGAGCATAATGCTAGTTTAATTCCTTACATTTTATGAAAGAATATAATTTACCGACAGGGGCTAACCGTGGCAAAAAAAGATTAGGAAGGGGCGAAGGAAATGGCCATGGAAAAACTTGTTGTCGAGGCCATAAAGGTGCCGGAGCACGTTCAGGATACTCCCTTCGTGCGGGCTTCGAAGGTGGTCAAATGCCTCTTTATCGGAAATTGCCTCAGCGAGGCTTTAATCGTGCTCGCTTTCAGACTGAAATAGCAGTTGTTAATGTTGGTCAACTAGACAAGCTGACTACTGATCAGGTGAATATTCAAACTTTGAAAGAGGCTGGTCTTATCCGAACGAATGTATCTGCTGTAAAGTTACTTGGTTCTGGCGAAGTCAAAAATGCATTACAGGTAAAAGTCCAGTATGCATCAGCTTCTGCCGGAAAAAAAATTGAAGCAGCTGGCGGATCAATTGTTCTTACTTAATTCAATATGCTTTCCGCTTTTACCAACTCTTTAAAAATACCAGAGCTTAGGCAGAAGATTTTCTTCACCTTAGCCTTGTTATTTATTGCACGAGTTGGTGCAAATATTCCTTTGCCCGGAGTAGACCCATCTCCAATTAAGGAATTTTTCGAATTACGTGAACAAACTAGAAGCGATTCTGGTGGAAACGATATCTTGGGTTTCTACAACATGTTTACTGGTGGAGCATTGTTGAATGGAGCCCTTTTTGCCTTAGGGATTATGCCTTACATTAGTGCTTCGATTATTATGCAACTAATGGGTGCTGTCTTTCCTCACCTTGCAAGACTTCAACAGGAGGGAGAGCCTGGCAGACAGAAAATTTCTCAATACACCAGATATCTCACGATATTTATTTGTTTAGTTCAAGGAGGCCTCTTGGCAGTAGCTCTACGTGATAGCCCGGGAAGTCTTATAATGGGCTTCAATCCAGCTGAAATCGGTTTGGATGGTAAGCCTCTTGGAGATATCGTTGTGGCTTCCTCGCCCACCCTGTTTTTAGTGAACTCTATTGTCTTTCTGACTACTGGTTCCTTGATATTAATGTGGTTGGGTGAACAAATAACGCAAAGAGGAATCGGGAACGGCATTTCTTTATTGATTACAGTCGGAATATTGGCTGATTTACCGAAGGCTCTTGCGGATGCATATTCTTTGGTTTTCCTCGCTCCAGCTGAAGACAACATGGTGATCGTAAAGGCTGCTCTAATGATCGGATTGTTTCTTCTTGTTGTAGGTGGTATCATTGCCGTTACCCAAGCTCAAAGAAAGATACCAGTTCAATACGCTAAGAGAATGGTAGGGAGAAAGGTTTTCGGTGGTCAAAGCTCTTTTTTGCCATTGAAAGTCAACTACGCCGGGGTGATGCCTGTGATTTTTGCTAGTGCAATCCTAATGTTTCCGGCACAACTTCTTCGAACTCTGGGTGCTGCGATTGCTTCTTCTCCGAATGAAACCAACTGGGCTATCGATCTTGCTAACGCATTTGCTGGGAGGGGTTGGTTTTATTATTTAGTTTATGGAGGGTTAATACTAGTTTTTAGTTATTTTTGGGTTTCAATTATGTTTAAACCCGTTCAAATAGCTGATGATCTTAAGAAAAACGGGGGATATGTTCCTGGCGTTCGCCCAGGTGAACACACAGCAAAATTTCTTGATTTTGTTATGACTCGTTTAACCTTAGCAGGTGCCATTTTTCTTACCATTATAGCAGTTTTTCCTGATTTTATATTCAAAACAGCTAATGTCTCATACAATGTTGCTACTTTTTTTGGAGGCACAGGTATGTTGATTATTGTTGGTGTAGTCTTAGATACTATGCGTCAAATAGAAACCTTTCTTTTACAAAGACATTATGATGGTTTCCTTCGAAAAGGCAGGATTCGTGGACGCTCATCAGTCTCGAATAGAGGGATCGAATCTCTTGAGCTCAAGGACTTTGAGGCACAATGGAGACCACTGATTATTATATCAATCGTATTATTTGGATTCGGATTATTGGCTTACTTTTTCAAAGGAGCTTAACACTTAATTTTAAAAATACTATTATGGCTAGATTATTAGGAGTAGATATACCAAACCGAAAAAAAATCGCTTATTCTTTGCGATATGTATACGGTATTGGACCAACCAGAGCCCAAAAAATTCTCGATGAAACTGGTATTGATCCAGACAAAAGAACTCAAGAATTATCGGAACAGGACCTGAGTCTAATCAGCAACTATATTATTGATAACAAAATTATGGTTGAAGGAGATTTGCGTCGTCAAATCACCAATAACCTAAAGCGATTGCAAAGCATTCGTAGTTATCGAGGACTCAGGCACCAGAGAGGATTACCGGTTCGCGGACAAAGAACCATCACAAATGCTAGGACGAGAAAAGGTGGCCGTAAGACCGTTGGTGTTGTTCGGAAGAGTTAATAAAATTAAACCAATTTTTCCATGAGTGAAGATCAAGAAAATTTAGTAGAAGAAGAGGCCAATGAGGGTCCATCCGATGATCAGGTTGCCTCTGTTGCCACAAAGAGTGATATTTCCGATTCTGATGCGAGCAAAGAACAAGATAAAGTTGTAAAAAAAGAGGAAACGGCAGCAGACCTCCTTGGTGCTAATATCGAGCAAGTAAAAGTCCGCAAGGCAAAGGGAAGCAAAAATATTTCTTCCGGAATTTGCTACATAGTTGCAACATTTAACAACACAAAAGTATCATTTACCGATATCAAAGGTAATGTTATTTCCTGGTCAAGCTCAGGCAAGTGTAACTTCAGAGGCTCTAGAAAATCTACAGCTTATGCTGCTCAGGTCGTTACCCAAGATGCTGGTAAAGTGGCAATGTCCCATGGCATGAAGGAAGTATTGGTTAAAGTTAAAGGTCCTGGAATGGGCAGGGATTCAGCAATCCGTGCACTCCAAAGTTTAGGCTTTAATGTTTCTGCGATCATAGATGTAACTCCAGTGCCACATAACGGATGCCGTCCACCTAAAAGGCGACGCGTTTAAATTAATTTCTCTTAGATTTATTATGTCACGATATACAGGTCCAACCACTCGAATAAATCGCCGTTTTGGTATGGCGATTTTTCCTGCTAACAAATCTTTTGAGCGCCGTACCTACCCACCAGGCCAGCATGGCCCTAATTTCCGTAGAAAGGTAAGTGATTACAGTGCCGGTCTGTTAGAGAAACAGAAATTACGCATGATGTATGGTTTGACGGAAAAACAATTCCGCAATCTTTTTCAAAAGGCCAAAAGAAAACAAGGGATTACCGGTGAAAACTTTCTTTCGTCCTTGGAAACAAGGCTGGATAATGTGGTTTATCGATTAGGGTTTGCTAGGACGCGTAAGTCTGCCCGCCAATTTGTAAATCATGGACACATTCTTGTTAATGGCAAAAAGGTGGACATACCTAGTTTTCAGGTTTCTGTGGGAGATGATTTAACTGTTCGCGAGAAGACATCCTCTCGACAGGTTGCTACTCGTAATCTTGATGGGTCGCAGTACAATAACACCCCACCATGGCTCGAAGCAAAAGCCGATTCATTACAAGGAACAGTTACTAGACTTCCTCAGGCAGATGAACTCGAACAAAGCATCAATGTACAACTCGTTGTTGAGTTCTACAGCCGTTAAAACTTTAATTTAATTAACAACTGACAAATACCATGGCTACAAGACTTGGAAAATTCGAACTCCCCAATCGCTTAATCAAGGAAGAGGAAACTGCTACTGATAAATTTGCTAAGTTTATAGCAGATCCTTTTGAAACTGGATATGGTCATACTATAGGAAATGCGTTTCGTCGCGTTTTACTTAGCTCAATTGAAGGTGCCGCAATCTCTTCTCTTAAGATGGATGGTGTACAACATGAGTTCCAAAGCGTTGATGGTGTTGTTGAGGATGTTACGGACATTGTTTTGAACCTCAAAAAGGTTCTTATTATTAATCATAAGTCTGAGCCAGCTCTCATAACCCTCGATGTTGAAAAAGAAGGAAGTATCACGGCTGGAGATATTGCTCCGGTTGAAGGAATTGAAATCATCAATCCTGAGCAGGTGATTTTAACTACCGATAGAAAACAACGTGTTTATGCAGAAATGGATGTAACAGTTGGTCGCGGTTTTTGCCTGGGAGAAGATAGTAAGCAAGACAATCAACCCATTGGCATGATCAATGTTGATGCTCTATACAGCCCAGTAAAATTGGTTAAATACGATGTACAAAATACCCGAGTCGGTCAAATGACGGATTATGATAAACTTATTTTGGAAATTCATACCGATGGACGAATAACCCCGGATGATGCATTGAAACAATCTGCTGCAATCCTTCGTCATCATTTAGATGTGTTTGATCAAATTAGTGAGGAGCAAATAGAGTTCGAAAGTAACACAAAGCAAGTTAGTGAAGAACAAAACAGATTAAAGAATTTGCTTAGCATGAGTGTTAACGAGATTGAACTTTCTGTAAGAGCAGCAAACTGCCTTAACAACGCTAATATTACTACTGTAGGTGAGCTGGCAACCAAGTCTGAGCCAGAGATGTTAAAATACCGAAATTTTGGTAAAAAATCTCTTAATGAAATTAAAGCTAAACTTGAGCAGCTTGGTCTTTCACTAGGAATGAAGTTTGAAAACCGGCTACTCGAGTCTGCAACCAATTAATACCACACAGCAAAAACTTTCCTATGAGACACCGAAAACACAATCACCAACTGGGTGTAAAATCTGCCCACCGCGTTTCATTGGTAGCCAACCTGTCTTGTTCCCTCATCGAGCACGGTCGTATTAAAACTACACTAGCCAAGGCCAGAGCCCTTAGACCAGCAATTGAGAAAATTATTACCTTGGCCAAAAAAGCCCACAGTAGTGATGATGCTGCACGGAAAATTCATTATCGCAGGTTGGCGATAGCTAGACTTCGCAACAAAAAAGCAGTATCCAAGTTATTTGATGACCTTGTTGATCAATTTATGGAGCGTAATGGTGGCTATACGCGTATCTATAAACTAGCTCTTCCCAGACTAGGAGATGCTGCAGATATGGCACTCATTGAGTTTGTTGAGGAAGCCACTAAACAAAAAGCAAAGAAAAAGAAGACAGCAGCAAAAAAACATTCTGGCAAACCGTCTGCAGCGAAAGATGATTCTCCTGATAAGAAAACGCTAAAGTCTGATGAATCAAAGGAGGTTGCTTCTGAAAAAGAAAAGTCGGACCAAGTAGAAGCAGCTGAAAACTCCTCCGATAAACCCGCTGCTTCCTCAAAATCTGATTCATCTTCTGCAAAGAAAGCTGATGCCTCAAAAGACACAAAAGATGACGCTTCCTCTTCTGAAATTACCGCAGGAGATGATGAGTCGGCAGTTGAGGACCCAGAGGAAAAGTAAAGCCTTTCATCCTTTCCTATTTCAGCGAAAAATGGTTGGCCATGCTTGGCTAACTGAATTTTCTATTGTCCGGCACACAAAGCTATTAGTTTCTTTTGTAATAGGGATTGCAGGGGTCTTGGATTCGTTTTAACAATCAGACCTTTTCTTTCTTTAATTCCTATATCTTATGGCTCAAACCATTCTAGTTCTCGATTTTGGTTCTCAATACACACAAGTAATTGCCCGAAGAATTCGTGAGCAAAATGTATATTCTCAGGTACTCCCTTACAATAGTTCACTCAAAGCTATCAAAGCATCCAATCCTTTAGGCATTATTTTGTCTGGGGGTCCTGCAAGTGTTTTGTCTAAGGGGGCACCTTTGCCTAATAAAAATATATTTTCTTTGGGAGTTCCTGTTTTGGGCATTTGTTATGGATTACAATTAATGGGAAAATTGTTGGGTGGAGAAGTAAAAAAGTGTGAACGCAGGGAGTATGGGCGTAGTGAATTAACCATTAAAAAGCCGGGAAACCTTTTTAGTGGTCTACCGAAGCATTTAACAGTTTGGAATTCACACGGTGATGCCATCACTAAAATCCCTAAAGGATTTCAAGGCATTGCTTACACGGAAAACTCAGAATTTTCAGCCATAGAAGATCCCAAAAGAAAATTCTTTGGTTTACAGTTTCATCCTGAAGTCGAGCACTCAGATCAGGGAGTGGAAGTAATTAAGAACTTTCTATTTTCTGTTTGTAAATGTAAGGCAGATTGGGACATGGGGGATTTCATTGAAGCTTCCATCATAAAGATTAGAAAACAAGTTGGGTCTAAACATGTTATCCTTGGTCTCAGCGGAGGAGTCGATTCAAGTGTTGCTGCAGCCTTAATTGATCGAGCCATAGGAAAGCAACTAACGTCTATTTTTGTTGATAACGGTTTATTGCGCCAAAACGAACGGGGTGAGGTAATTAAGTTATTTAATGATCACATACCAGGAAAGCTGCGTGTTGCGAAAGCAGGAAAATTATTTTTGAAAAAATTAAAGGGTGTCTCAGACCCTGAAAAAAAACGTAAGATCATTGGTAGGACATTTATTGAAGTGTTTGATATAGAGGTAAAAAAGTTGGGTGATATAGATTTTCTTGCCCAGGGTACACTTTATCCAGATGTAATCGAGAGTGTCCCTGTAGGAGGAAATCCATCCGCTTTGATAAAAAGCCACCATAATGTGGGCGGATTGCCTGAAAAAATGAAACTTAAGCTCCTCGAGCCTCTTCGGGAATTATTTAAGGATGAGGTTAGACTCTTGGGAAAAAAACTTGGTCTCCCAGATCATGTGATCAATCGTCACCCATTCCCTGGACCAGGGCTAGGGGTACGCGTGATAGGAGATCTAACCAACAAGCGACTGAATATTTTAAGACAAGCCGATGCTATTTTTATCGAAGAACTCAGAAATTCTGGATGGTACCAAAAACTGTGGCAGGCATTCTGCGTTTTTCTTCCTGTACGCAGTGTTGGAGTAATGGGGGATGAAAGAACATATGAGAATGTAATCTGTCTTCGTGCAGTCACCAGTAGTGATGCGATGACTGCAGATTGGGCGAAGCTGCCCGATGGGTTAATTCGAAAAGTATCGAGTAGAATTATCAATGAGGTAAAAGGTGCAAACCGTGTGGTCTACGATGTCAGTTCCAAGCCTCCTAGTACTATTGAATGGGAGTAGGCCGTGAAACTTTCTTTTTTAGAAGATAGTAAGGACCTCATTGGTAATCTATCTTCATTTATTCCTGTAACTGGCACTGATTCAAAAATCAGTTCAATTGTGGCTGAAATTTTGGATTCTGTTAAAACAGGAGGAAACCATGCTATTCTTGAAAAAACCCAAAAGTTCGATGGGGCATTCCTTTCAGTTGATGAATTGAGGGTAAAACCAGAGGAACTGGAAGAGTCTCTTTCTGTACTTTCCGTCAACGAAAGACAGGCACTGGAAGATGCAATTTCCAATATAACTCTTTTTCATAAACATAGTTATCCGCAAAACTGGGAGAATGAGAATTTACATGGTGGAATAGTGGGAGAGAGATTTTATCCGATCCGTCGTGTAGGTATATATGTTCCTGGAGGCCAAGTGCCTCTTGTTTCGACCGTTGTTATGTCTGTTACTCTTGCAAGAGTCGCGAAAGTTCCAGAAATCGTTGTGACAACTCCACCTAGTGAGGAAGGTCAGATATCGCCATACCTTTTGGCCGCATTGAATCTCTCTGGAGTTACCGAGGTTTATAAGATTGGTGGCGCACAGGCAATTGGAGCACTAGCTTATGGCTCAGAGACAATTCGGCCAGTAGATAAGATATTTGGCCCTGGTAATGCATTTGTAAATGAGGCAAAGAGGCAAGTCTTTGGAGAAGTTGGTATAGATTTATTGCCTGGTCCAAGTGAAGTCATGGTCATTGCTGATAATACTGCTAGACCGGAATTTGTCGCAGCAGCCCTTTTAGCACAAGCGGAGCATGGATCTGGAAAAGAAAAGATTTATCTATTATTCCAAGAAAGGAGCATGTTTTCTAAAATTAATGAACAGCTTAATGAACAGGTCGAAAAACTTACCCATAGGAGTGCCATTTTAAAAGTACTTGAAACAGGATTTTTAGCTATTTTATTACCGGAGGATAAGCGTTTGGCTGAAATTGCTAACTTCATTGCCCCAGAGCATCTCGAATTGCAGGTTTCACCAGAATCATGTGATTATTTTCTGAAGAAAATCACAACTGCCGGTGCCTTTCTAGTTGGTCATGAAACTCCTACCACAGTGGGTGATTTTGTCGCTGGGCCCAGCCATGTTTTACCTACTGGCCGGTCGTCCCGTTTTTCCTCTGGCTTGCGCATGCATGACTTTATGCGCAGAAGTAGTGTAATTCATTATGATATGCATGCATGTGAGAGGGCAGCTCAAGTAATCGATCAATTTGCATTAATGGAGAATCTTGATGGCCATGGGAATGCTCATAAATTAAGGGTTACCAATAGTCAAAACCAGCCAAGCAATGAATAAAAATCACTTGCGTCTTAGCAAGAGATTGTGTGGTCATCATGCTTATTTGCCGGGTGAGCAACCGAAGAGTAATCCGCAAGTAGTCAAACTCAATACAAACGAAAACCCTTACCCGCCCAGCCCTTCAGTTCAAGCAGCGATTAATCATGAAATTGCACTATTAAATTTATACCCAAACCCAATTTCTGGGGATTTGCGGGAGGTGATCGCTGATATGCATGGCTTGCAGGCGTCTCAAATTATAGTTGGAAATGGATCAGACGACCTTCTAAATCTTTGCGTAAGGACTTTCTCAGACGATGAGTTGAAAGTAGGTATGCTTCATCCAAGTTATTCCCTTTATGAGGTTTTGACTAGTGTTCAAGGAAGTGAACTTATAAGGGTTAAATTTAACGACAAGGATTTTACATTAAATATTGCCGATATCCTTGCATCTGGTACGAACCTGTTTTTTTTAACGAATCCTCATGCTCCTAGTGGCAAAGCCTATGGCTTAACCCAGCTAAGAAGACTATTGAAAGACTATAAAGGTCTTTTGGTAATTGATGAAGCCTATGCAGATTTCGCCCCCAAAAACGCCCTACCCTTGCTCAAAGAATATGAAAACCTGATTATTACACGCACACTTTCAAAATCCTATTCTCTAGCAGGTTTGCGAATAGGATATGCTATGGGTAATCCAAGAATTATCGAAGAATTAGATAAGGTAAGAGAAGTTTACAATGTAGACAGACTGGCACAAGTTGGAGCAAAAGCGGCTTTACTTGACCAAAAATATTTCAACGAATGCTTGAAAAAGGTAATTGATCAACGAGATTTACTGGCAAAAGTATTTGAAGAACTTGGGTGGCCGTTTATTCCCTCAGCTGCAAATTTTATTTTTGTTCAACCTTTAGGGATTAATGGGCAGGCTTCAGCAAAAACAGCAGCAAATCTCTTTCATTATCTTTTGGAAAATAAAATTTTAGTCCGCTATTTTCCGAAACATCCATTGACCGAGAGCTATTTAAGAATCAGTATTGGCAACCCTACCCAGATGAATAAAGTAGTGGAATCAATAAAAGAATGGACGAAAAAGGAAAATCAACGATAGAAAGAAACACTAACGAGACTCAAATCTCCTTAGAGTTATCTGTTTATGGAAGTGGCATACAAGAAATCTCTACTGGTGTACCTTTTATGGACCACATGTTTGAGCTTTTTTCGAAACATGGATTTTTTGATTTAAAAGTTCTTGCTAAAGGAGACATTGAAATAGATTACCACCACTTGGTTGAGGATTTAGGGATTGCACTAGGTCAGGCTTTTTCCAAGGCACTGGGGGATAAATCTGGTATAAAACGTTATGGTTACTTTGTCGCACCTATGGATGAAGCACTCGTTACGACTGCAGTGGATCTCTCGAATCGTCCCTATCTGTTTTGGGAAGTTCCTATAGAAAACACTTTAGTTAGAGATTTTAATATTCAATTATTGAAGGAATTTTTCCAATCCTTCGCCAATGAAGTTGCTTGTAATTTGCATATTCGATTAGAGCATGGCGAAGAACCGCATCATGTGGCTGAGGGAATCTTTAAATCACTTGCTAAATGTTTAGATATGGCCACGACTTTAGAGCCTAGGCTTAAGGGGAAAGTACCCTCTACCAAAGGTACTTTGTCTGCTTGATTCAAGCTCAGTTATAGCACTTAGTTATGAAAACCCGCAAATTAGCGGTCATAGATTATGGCACAGGAAATTTATGCAGTGTCGTAAAGGCCTTTGAACATCTTGGTGCAAAAGTTAATCTCGCGGCAAAGGCTGAGGAAATGAAAGATGTGGATGCAGTTATTTTTCCTGGTCAGGGAAGTTTTGACCAGTGTATGTCATCCATTGAAAAAGCTGGGTTTTGTGAAGTCTTAAAGGCATGGATTCTCGAGGACCGTCCTTTTTTTGGAATATGTTTGGGCTTGCAGGTGCTTTTCGAGAATTCAGAGGAAGGCAACTTGCCTGGCCTTGGATTATTTAAGGGCAGAGTGAGCCGCTTCCGTCTGGATAAGTCGTTGAAAGTACCGCATATGGGATGGAACCAAGTAAAATGGAACCTCTCTGCTGACCATTGGGCACGGCAGGATATAGATGAAGATGATCAGTTTTATTTTGTACATAGTTACCGGGTCGAAATAAATGACCCGCAAATACATGCCCTTAAAACAGATTATGGCGGTCTATTCACCAGCGGAATTATTTCTTCAAATTGTATCGCAACCCAGTTCCACCCTGAGAAAAGCCAGTCTAAAGGAATTCAACTCTACCGAAACTTTCTTGAAAATATTCCCTAGAGATGGCACAACTATTCTTTACCCTACTTTACCCCTACTAATATAATTATGTCTGACAAAGCTACTCTAACAGTCGGTGATGCCACCTACGAATTAAATGTTCTCTCAGGTACAGAAAACGAAAAAGCCTTAGATGTCAGACAACTTAGAAAGGAAAGCGGTATAATCACCTACGATGATGGTTATGGTAATACTGGTTCCTGCGAGAGTTCTGTTACCTTTATAGACGGAGATAAAGGTATTTTGAGGTACCGAGGTTATGACATTGCTGAATTAGCAGAGAAGGCAACTTTTCTCGAGGTTTGTTTGCTCTTACTCAATGGAGAACTTCCTTCTCCTGATCAACTGGCACAATTTGAAGATAAAGTTTTAAGCTTTCAAAATCTTCCTTCTGAAGTGTTACAGGCAGTTGAATCAATGCCTGCCAATATTCATCCGATGGGCTCGTTGGCATCTGGTTTACAAATACTGGGAGGCGTTTTTGCCAATCTATGCACCAATGATCGTCAAAAGGATTTGGAAAATTTCGACGATGCGGCAGCCCTTATCATTGGAGCTTTACCAGCCCTAGCTGCTGCAAGTCATCGAGTAAAAAATGGCGAGAAATTTCGTTCAGCCGAGAATGCTTCAAATTATTGCGAAAACTTTCTATCTATGATGTTTGCCCAAGATGAAATTTCGTCTATTAATCCATCATTAAGCAAGGCACTCGATTTGATCTTTCTCTTGCATGCTGATCATGAGCAAAACTGTTCTACCTCTACCTGCAGAATGATTGCCTCTGGCGGAGCTAATCCATTTGCGTCTCTTGCTGGTGCAGTTTCAGCTTTATGGGGGCCACTTCATGGTGGTGCCAATATGGCAGTTATAAATATGCTTAACAATATCCATGATTCTGGTGATGATGGAAGTAATTTTATCCAGTCTGCGAAAGAGGGAAAATCTCGCTTAATGGGTTTTGGGCATCGTGTTTATAGAAATTACGATCCGCGTGCTAAAATACTAAAGGCAGCATGTGATCAGGCACTTGATGCTTTAGGGGTATCTAGCCCCATCTTGGATATTGCCAGAAGATTGGAAGAGGTAGCTTTACAGGATCCTTATTTTATTGACCGAAAACTATATCCTAATGTTGATTTTTACAGCGGTATCATCTTACAAGCCCTTGGCTTTCCTACAAATACCTTTACGGTTTTATTTGCTATTGGCCGATCACCGGGTTGGTTGGCACATTGGAAAGAAATAGCCCAAACGGGTAAACGAATTCACCGACCCAGACAAATTTACCAAGGCTCGAATCTTAGGCATTACAGCCCATTGACGGATCGTTAAGAAGATTTTTGCTTTATTAAATCCTCAAAATCTAAACCGGTAAAATCTTTAATTCCTCGGATTAATAGCCATATAGAATAGCCACTAACGACCATACATGGCAGGCTTATTACTGGAAAGCTCCATGCCATCATGATGCCAACTTCATCGTTAAATGCATTTTTATCAACCGAAGGCTCAGTGACTACAATAAAACGGGCAAGAAAGTAGTTTAAGATAGCACTGAATAAAAAAGTCCCTGCCAATAACCAAGTACACTTTTTAAGCAATCGATGAAATTGATCAGTTGTACCATTTTCTCCTAAACGGTACTCGATTTTATTAACCTGAAAGATGTCAGGATTAAACAAAAACATTTTAACTAAAGGATGTTTTGTATTCAATGTTACAATGGTCAGAAAGCCAAGGAGTGCAGGTAAACCAGCCTCTTTAATCGCAAACATCGATACTGTTCCGCCAGGTGCTAGTCCGATGCCACCAGTAAGAAGAGCACTCACGGCACCAAGAATACTTAGAAAGTTCCACTTTTTTCTCTTTGCTAAGTCGTAACTTCCGTAAGCTAGCGGAAAAAACAAAGCAACACACAGGAGAATGGATGAAACAAAAGTCGAATCCACATCAACATTGGCCCAACTTGAAATAGTATTTCCGAACCAATCATCACCCTTACGGAGAATTAGAACAGGTAGTAATAAGTTAAAACCGAAATTAACCCAAAGGTTCTCTTTGGATTCAATTTTCGGTAATTGAGTGCTTTCATTCATCTATTAATTATGGAATCATGTAGAGCTTACCTTGTCGCCATCAATTTTGAAAAAAAAGCCGAAAATCAATTGTTTAATCTCAGCAGGACCTACCCGTGAGTGGATAGATCCGGTCAGGTTTCTTTCCAACCCTTCATCTGGTAAGATGGGATATGCATTGGCTAAGGCCGCAAAGGACCTGCAAATGAATGTGGTTCTGGTTAGTGGTCCGGTTAATTTAAAATGTCCCCGAGGAGTTAAGTTCATTAATGTGGAAACAGCACAGGAGATGCAAAATGCCATGGATGCTGAGTATGAGTTTGCTCATTTGATTATAATGTGTGCCGCGGTATCAGATCATCGTCCTTCCGCTACTTATGATAAAAAAATACACAAGGATGATTTTCCAATGAGAATCAACTTGGTTAAGAATCCTGATATTTTAAAATCACTTGGATTAAAGAAAAAAAATAATCAGGTTTTGGTTGGTTTTGCCGCAGAAACAAATGATATTATAGCTTCAGCTTCAAAGAAGCTAAATGAAAAGAATCTAGACTGGATTGTTGTAAATGATGTATCTAGCGATGAAATTGGTTTTTCATCGGATAAAAATGAAGTTATTTTGTTATCTGCTAATGGTATAGAGAAACAAATTACCATTAACGAAAAGATTTACATTGCAAAAGAAATTATAAAATCAATTTATCCATCATGCCTAGAAAAAGCCCTCTAGATAAAGTCCTAGGAAAATTAGAGGACTTAGACGAGGTAAACCTTAGTAACTTGGTTCAACGACTTGCTCGAGAACGCAAGCTCTTGGAGACTGTTTTTGATGTGATTAGAGACGGGATCCTGGTGATAGATGGTAATGGTATTATTACCTATTCGAATCAACAAGGCAGAAGGTTGATAGGCTTAAAGTCTGATCTTAGCGAAAAGATATCATTGCTTCGAGCGGCTCCCGACTTAGCAAAATCTCTTGGACTCCATCGTTTCTCAGCAATTGTTCGACCCGAAGTTATTGTTCGCGAAATCCTAATAAATTATCCAGAGAAGAGATATTTAAGAGTTTACGCAGTTCCAATCGAAGGAACATTAAGTGATAAAGTCTCACAAAAAGATGCTGGAACCACTGTTGTTCTAACTGATGTAACGGAAGAAAAATTAAATGTGGAAGAGCAGATAGAAAATGAAAAAATCACCAGTATTATGGATCTTGCAGCTGGGGTTGCACACGAACTCGGAAATCCGCTAAACTCAATTAATATTCATCTACAGGTTCTTCAAAGAACATTATCTAAATTAAATTTTGAAGATAAACCCAAAGAAAAAGTTAAACAATCGCTTCAATCTTGTATTAAAGAAGTCAGTAGACTTGATTCAATTATCGTTCATTTTCTTAAAGCTATTCGACCGAGTATCCCTGACTTCAAGGAATTAAATTTATTACCTATAATAGAGGAAGTGTTACATCTTAAAGAGAAAGAACTAAGTAGTAAAAAAATTAATGTTCAATTAGAAACTCAGAGTAAAGATCCTTTAATTAATGGGGATATGGAACAAATTAAACAAGTATTCTTTAATGTTATAGGAAATGCTATGGATGCAATCTCCGATCTGTCGGAAATTCGCATTATTATATCGTGGGAAAATGATTACATTGCCGTGCAAATAGTGGATCATGGAATAGGTATAAAAAAAGAAAATGTATCTAAAGTTTTTGAACCATATTTTACTACAAAGAGAAAAGGAAATGGTATTGGAATGATGATCGTTCATCGAATAATGAGAAATCATGGAGGAGAAGTGGGTATTGATAGTAAATATGGCTCTGGAACAATTGTAACATTGAAATTCCCCCGAAAAGGTGAGAGGCATCGGTATCTCGAGCAAAAATAATCAATACTCATGAAGGCAAATCTCTTAATTGTTGATGACGAGAAACATACCCGTGATGGATTAGAACTTGCATTAGAGGATGACTTTGAAATCTTCTGTGCGAGTAGTGCTCAAGAAGCCGAAACAGCTTTAGACCAAGAAGAGTTTCAGGTTGTTCTCACAGACTTACGAATGCCAGGAGAATCTGGAATGAATGTGATTGATCTCGCTATTAGGCACCCGAGCAAACCTCTCTGTATAATGATGACAGCGTATGGTGAGGTTGGTGTGGCTGTTGAAGCAATGAAGCGGGGTGCTTTTGATTTTTTGCCAAAGCCAGTTAACCTGGAACAGCTCGAACTTTTAATCAAAAGAGGATTAAAAGAACGAAGTTTGGAACAGGAAAACCGCTATCTTCATCAAAGATTGGACAAGAAATTCAACTTTGACGGGATTATGGGAAAATCAACTGCACTAGAAAATGTTGTAGAAAAAGTTCGGTTAGTAGGCCCCTCAAAAGCCACGGTTTTACTAACCGGAGAAACTGGTACGGGAAAGGAGCTATTCGCACAGTCCATTCATCAAAACAGCGACCGTTCAAGGTCCGTGTTTGTTCCCGTGCATTGTGCTGCACTACCTGCAAATTTACTGGAAAGCGAATTGTTTGGTCATGAAAAAGGTGCTTTTACCGGAGCAATGGAGCGACGTATTGGGAGATTTGAGTCAGCCAATGGAGGAACCCTGTTTTTAGATGAAATTGGTGAAATAGATTTATCAACGCAGGTAAAGCTGCTTCGTTTTTTAGAATCTAAAACTATTGAGCGATTGGGCAGTTCGAAGACTATTGAACTTGATGTTCGTTTGGTTTGTGCCACAAACCGCAATCTTTTAACAATGGTTCGCAATGGCGACTTCAGAGAAGATCTTTATTATCGATTAAATGTAATTACTATAGAATTGCCCCCCCTTCGTGAACGGGAAAATGATCTTTCATTGTTATTAAATCATTTTCTAAATGAATACTCAGCTGAAAATGGATTTGATCTACCTAAATTAACTAATGATGCACTTAATATTCTACAAAATTATTCATGGCCCGGCAATATTCGTGAACTCCGAAATTTTTGTGAGAACTTAGTGGTTTTAAAAAGAGGTCAAGAGATTACCCCTTATGATTTAGATCCAAGATTTACAGATTTAAAACCAGATATTCAATTGGCTAACCCTCAAATAAAGCCCAATCTTTCAGTAGAAGAGAATGAAAAAAGATTGCTACGAAATGCTCTTTTGGAAGCTCGGGGGAATAGAACTAAAGCAGCAGAGTTGATGGGTATCAGCCGTAGAACCTTACACAGAAAATTAGATCTTTGGCCAGAATTAGATACTAAATAAATATTGGCAAAATGGCTGCTCGGGCTGGATTCGAACCAGCGACCAAGTGGTTAACAGCCACCTGCTCTGCCACTGAGCTACCGAGCATCAAAGTTTTTAAAATACCAAGATCAATAGGGCTGTCAATGCAGACTCTTTTCTAAGCTCAATACGAAAAATTGATTGAGACGAAAATGGCTAGAAATCAAATTCCATCCCTAAGCTTGCCACTCGAGGGGCACCTGGTCGTAAGCCATCGGGCATATCACTTGAAGCATATTTTGTGTCAGCGAGATTGGTAACTTTCGCAAATATGGTTACACCAGGTTTTAGGTCGTAAAAGCCCGACCAATTCAATATGCCGTAATCATCGATTTTTGAGTTGTTTGCCGCATCAACATAGACTTCGTCCTGCCAATGATAACTGAGGTATGAACTCCAGTTATTCAGAACGATGCCCAGACTGGCACTATATTGGATTTCCGGAACATAAGGAATTTCATTACCTGGGGTTCCTCCAGTGTAACGATCTTCACTACTTGTACCAGTTGAAGTATCGAACTCAGCATTGGTAAATGTGGCTGAAAAGGAAAAAGGTAAAGATATTGAGCCCTCGGAGATCAAATCTGCTGAAAGCATAAACTCAATTCCGTCGATGGTGGCTTCGCCAATATTTCTGGCCTCGTCTCCCAGGCCGCTTGCAAGAGAGGGTACAGCAATCATGTCCTTGATCTTGGTGTTGAAATAAGCCAACTCGTAATTGATCGATGCTAGCGAACCTCTCGATCCGATTTCAAACCCGAGGGATTTTTCCTCTTCGAGATTATTGGTTGCCGCACTATATCCTGGCAAAGCATGGCCTTGATGAAAGCCGGCAAAGGCTAAATGCTCTCCAAAGTCGTAGGTTGCCCCTACCCCTACCAAAACATCGCTTACGGTTCTTTTCGCACCATTGTATTCATATTCGACGGAAGTATAGCGAAGACCGGGACTCACGGTGAAGCGGTCCAGTAAAATTTCGTCTGTAAGATAAGTTTCCCACGCTTTGGAAACTCTATCCTTTTTCGAACCCATCGGCTTATAAGTTGACGAATCATAAGACAAAGAAGCGGAACTATCTCCTACATTTGATACATTGAAATCATCTTCGGTGTAATCCTTGTAGGTGTAGTGGTCTTTGGTATATCGTCCTCCAAATTCAAAGGTATGGTTCTCCCATTGCTTGGAGATCGATGCTTGAATGCCTGTATTTTCGTAGTTTCTATCGTTGTGTTTGTAGCGAACTTGACCGCCACCGTCATAGGTTGCGGTATCGTTCATATCACCAGATCCACGAAGAAGATTGATGTGATTAATGCTGTCGAAGGTTCCCTTCCCTATGGATTTCCAAGGGTCGAAGGAACCGTCCGTTTTTCTTACTCGAACTTTGCCGATCTTATACCAATCTCGATCAAATTCGTTGTGAAAGACGGTTGCGTTAAAGGTCGTGCTTTCGTCGTGTTCCTTGAGGTAGCGAAGGTAGTAGCGGGTTTGTTCCGAGTCCATGTTGTCCAGCTTAGTGTTGTGGTAACGCTGGTGAGGATTGGCGGCGAAATCTTCAGGACTCAGTCCAATGTAACTGACATCGGCATCCAAATCAGTTCTGCCCACCTTGAATTCGAGGTAGTCGCCTTCTCCAAATTTATATCCGAGCTTAAGGGTAATATCATTTTTGGCAACTGGGGCATCTCCCCCTCTTTTATTTCCCAGGGAATTAATGACTTTAAATCCGTCAGTCCGGTGGTCAAAAATTTCTATCAAGTAACCAAGCTTTCCGGAACCTAAATCAGCTTGACCTCCAGAAAAAGCATGGGCAATTCTCTCATTGTATTCTCCATACGATACCCTTAAATGTGACTTCTGCTCACTAGGAATAGGAGTGGATATATAGTTAATGATCCCGCCGGTTGTATTGGGACCGTATTTCATTTGACTAGATCCCTTAAGGATTTCAAAGCCAGACATTCTTCCTGCGGTGGGAGAATAATAAGCTGCAGGATCAGAGAATGGGGATGGCGAAGAAGGGATTCCATCCTCCAAGATGGTAACCTTGGCGGATCGAAGCGAATCAACACCGCGAAGACTGATATTAGGGAATAGTCCATACCCATCTTCGCCTCGCAGATATACTCCTGGGACTTGCCGAAGGATTTCATTAACATCCGTATGAAAAAAAGGCTTTAGATCGGAAGCTCCTAAAACCGAGCCAGTTCCTTCAAGTTTCGGAACATCCTCCTTGCTGCCTATAACATTAAACGGAGATAAATAATCAGCACTACCCGCAATATCTTTCCCAAATGATAAAGTAGAAAGAGAGCATGCAAAATTGATCAGTATACAAAATTTTAGTACGAGTTTCATTTGTGGATACGCAGCCTAATGAGACCGAGTCTCAATTGATACTGAGACTCAATCTCATTAAGGGTATAGATGTCAACCACATTAATCAAAAATTTTATAGCTTTAAGAAGAAAGTTATGAAATTATATAAGATATTGTCGTGTCAGATAGGTAGTGAAGAAGAGAATACTTAGAGATCCTGGAACGGGAGAGATTGTAGGTGCAACAAGAGCACCATTCCTTAAAGCCAAACTAGAAGCTAAGTTCTCAGAGAAAAAGGTTCAAACTGATGAATCCATTCCTTCTGAAGATCTGAAGATTGGATCCAATAGCCAAAACAGTTATCTAGGAAAAATGTTGGGTTTAGTGGTCGCATTTATTCTGGGTATTATTGCAACTCAATTTTTTAAGTTATTTGTGGATTAACTAGATCTTTTCTTTCTCCCAGAATTACTCTTTTCATTTTGTCCTTAATAAAGGCATTCTGTATGGTCTATTGAGTTTGATCCCAATAATTTAAGAGTTTATTTATTTTGTTTTAAAGCTCCTGTAGTTCAATGGATAGAACATTGGTCTCCGGAACCGAAGATCTGGGTTCGACTCCCAGCGGGAGCGCCATTTAATTTTCCATTTTAGCTAGTAGCTTTGTAATTATATTTAAAATCAAACTTTGGTCATTGGGGCATAACGGTAGTAGACTTCTAGCATCAGAATAGTCATAGTTGTTCGATACAAATCTGAATCACCGTGAAAATGGTAACCATGGGGCCAATGTCCATCAGATGCCTGGGCCTTTACTACCACTTGCTGAAAGTTTTTGTTCCATTCCCTCCAGTATTTACTGCTTCCTGCACCAGTTGATTGGAAACATGCCTGTGCGTGATAGTACCATTCGTAAACATCAACATTTTTCCAGTCCTCGTGAAGGCGTTTTTCGACAATAAAATCTAGGCCTTTTTTGGCTTCAGATGAATTAGCATTTTTCCAAATCTGTAGGCTTAAAACACCGGTGCCAGTAAGAGATCCATGACCAGAACCTCCACCATGTTTCTCGATCATATATTGAAACCTTCCAGATGCGTCTTGGCACTTCTTAACATATTCAACTGCTTTATCCATTGCCTCATCAACCGAAAGATCACTAATTCCCGTTAAAGCAAAAGCCTTAAGGGCCTGTATGCACCATCCAGAGACGGAAAGATCTACATGAGCACCCACCCCAAGGCCATAACTATAAGCCCATCCACCGTTAGGGTTTTGCCCATCAATAACAACCTTGGCAGCTCTTTTGGCAAATTCTTTTAACTTTGGGATTTTAGTCATGGTATAAGCTTCACATAGGGCATAGGTCCTAATCGCATGAGAATAAGCACCTCTTCCGCCCGAACTTAATCCAAGGAATTTTCCACTATCATCATAACTTGCAGATTTGTCAGCCGGTGTGGAGGTTAGAAAATCGATACCTCGCTTAACTGTTTCACCAAATTCAGGAGAATCCTGAAGCTCGCAATGTCCTAAGAATGCAAGTAGTGCCATCGCAGTCATTGCGTCGCGGTGCTCTGGATATCCTCCAAATTTCTCACCTTTATCGTCTTTATCCTGCTTTCCCCATCCACCGTCAGAATCCTGCACGCTCTTGAGCCAATTCAATCCCTTTACAATCGCGTCTTCAGTCATGTCACGCCCTCCGCCAGAGCGTAACCTTTCCACCCGCTTTTTGGGATCGCATCGTTGTTGCATGACCTTAGGGAGGCTCATCTTAATTCCTTTCAGGGCACTCTTCATGGCTTCGTTATTCATGCTTGCCTGAGTCATTTGGGGCGGAGCAGCCTCAACAACTGGGGCAAGGTCTTTAACATCCAATTCATTAAAATCGGGTAAAGAGATTTCAGATATTGTGGTAGTTTTAAATTCTGACTTTGAGGAAGGAGTCGCCTTTTTTTGGCGCTGCATTAATTTTTGCATTTGTTTTTGTACTTGCTGCTGTTGTTGAGCAGCAGGTGGACCTGCCTCGCCGAAGTCAGAATCCCCTTCTTCCCCAACATGAACAACAATGGTCCAAGCGAGCATAAACCCAATAATTCCTACGATAATACCGAGGGATAGTAGTAAACTATTAAGCAATCTGTATTCGCGAAGATATTTCCCGAATGCACTTTCGACTTGGGGTGCTAAGATTACTGATTCCGAATCTTCTTCATCTTCAAATGCCGAATCTACCTCATCAAAAACTTCCTCTTCTTCATCTTCTGGTTCACTTTCCATGTAGGAATAATTGAAAGAAGTAGATTATGAGTCAATATTTCAAGCACCAGTCCATTGGAGAATTAAATTTTCTCGTTCAGTTTGCGTTTACCCAAGTTTTCATTTGAGTAAACTATCTTGATGATATTTCTTCCTGAAGATTCAAAGAAAAGACTAGAAAACCATCCGATTTTCAGAGGTTTACAGACAATCGAGCAATTGCGTGCCTTTATGGAATTGCATGTTTACGCTGTTTGGGATTTCATGTCCTTGCTCAAAGAACTTCAGTCAAAGATCGCACCTCAAGGATCTCCCTGGTTGCCTAATAAAAATACCCAAATAGTCAGGCTTATTAACGAGATTGTGCTTGAAGAAGAGTCAGATACTGCTCGCCCTGATTCCAAAAATGAATACGCCAGCCATTTTGAAATGTATTTGATGGCAATGGAAGAAATTGGAGCATCCACTATTAAAATCAATAGTTTCCTTGAGGCGGTAGAAACTTCAGGGATAGAAAATGTATTAGAAAATAAAATTGCTCCTGTTCCTGTTCAAAAATTTTTAGAGTCAACATTTGAAATTATTCGAAGCGGAAAAGTTCATGAAATTGCCGCTTCTTTTGCATATGGACGCGAAAACATTGTTCCAGTAATGTTCTCTAGAATTCTTGAAAATTGCCAAGTAAAACCTGATCAAGCACCCTTATTTCACTACTATCTAGAAAGGCATGCAGAACTAGATTCTGAGCAACATGGCCCTATGTCAGACAGGTTAGTTTCTTGGCTAGTTAACGAAGACCCAGTCAAAAAACAAGAGGTTTTGAATGCAGCCCAAAAGAGCATTAATGCTAGGATTGATCTATGGGAAAATGTAAATCAGGCTATCACAAATTTAATAAATGTCCCTTAGGCTAGTTCGATCTCAATAGTAAATTCTTCCCGAGCCCCAGGAGAAACATATTCCATCGCATTGTTTTCAGGAGCATTGGGAGGTGACATCCATGGCTCCAAACAGAAATATGGGCTATTTGCTTTAGCCCAAGAAACATATGTAAGGCGGGAACCCTTTCCGCTCCAACTGGCTTCGCTTATGCGTAATATCTCTTCCGCATTCAGGAGGGATAATTCGGCGGCTGGGGATGATAACTGGTAATGAATGCGGTTAATTAATCTCTCGTCACTCAACGGCATCGGATACTTGCACTTCGGGTTTTCTATTAATGTGCCACCCTCTTCATACTGGTAAGTTTTGGCTGCATCAATGTTGAGTATATGATTTTCTAGGGAAAGATCTTTACGCCAAGGAACTTGAAAATAAGGGTGCAGTCCGGCCGACCAAGGTATTGGAATTCTTCCCTCATTTTCAAGAATCAAACTAATCTGAAGTGAAAGCTCAAGAAAATGATAAATTACCGTAAAGGTGTAATCAAAAGGATAAAATGATTGGAAACGATCTTCATGGACCATTTCTACCTCAAAGCCTGTATGATCGATGGATCGGATTCGAAAAGAGGCATCTTTGGCAAAGCCATGTTTTGGCATAGAAAATATCTTTCCATTTTGTGCTCGCCACTTCCTATCTTCTCCCTGATGAGAGCAGGTTCCACAAAATGGAAAAAGGACAGGAATACCGCCATGAACATTTGAGAAATTATCATCATCGATAGATTCTGGCCAAAAAATTACATCTCTAACTGAACCATCTCCCATGTTGACATGCCAATTTAACAGGCGTGCACCTTTTTCTGGAAGGACAAGGAATGTGGATGGCCCAACATCCCATCTTTTAATTTCCATGTTTTGGTAATTTATTGTTTCCAAGATAATTATTGAACTGAACTTTCTTTCCTGTTTGCGCAATGTAATTCAAACGACAAATATATATAGGGTAACAATGTTGATGCATTCCTTGAGCTTAATCCTTTTTTTGACGGCCTCATTATTGCCAAGTTCCTTGGCCGTTGAAAATGTGAGTAATCAAAGTTTGGAAAGCACGGAAAATTTAGCAAAAACGGAACCTAAAACCGCATTTATCATTCCAGTTCAAGATCAAATAGGGCCACCTATCCTTGATATACTCAGGCGTGGAATGAAGGAGGCAATTTCTTCCGATGCGGACTTAGTTATCTTGGACATGGATACTCCAGGGGGTGAGCTTGGTGTTACTTTGGAAATAATGCAGGAGATTTTGGATTCGGTCGATTCCTGGAATGGAAAAGTGCTTACTTATGTCAATAAAGAAGCAATCTCCGCAGGTGCGTATATCGCTATTGCCACTCAGGAAATAGCATTTGCACCGTTTTCTCAGATTGGTGCAGCCGAGGCAGTAAGCGGGGGAGGTGGGGAAATTGACCCCTCTATGAAAAGAAAAATCAATTCTTACCTTAAAGCCAAAATCCGAAACTTTGCTGGTGCATACAAGTATCGTTCCAAAGTTATGGCAGCGATGATGGATGCCAATGTGAGTCTAATTATTGAGGGAGAGCCACTAAAGGCGGCGGATGGATCTCTGATCAAAAATCCGGGGGAACTGCTGACTCTTACCGGAGAGGAGGCAGTGAAGCAATATGGGACCCCCCCCCAGCCTTTATTGGGTATTGGCGTTTTTGGCAGCTTAGACGAATTACTCGATCAAAGATGGGGACCGGCAAATTATAAAATCGTAAAAATGCAATTGAATTGGGCTGAGGATATAGGTCTTTGGCTAAATGGAATTGCTCCATTTCTATTAAGTGTTGGCTTAGTTCTTTTATTTATTGAATTTAAAACACCGGGCTTTGGAATATTCGGAATCTTAGGAATTGGATTTATTGTAGTTTTTTTTGGTTCGAAATATGTTGCCGGACTTGCTGGGCAAGAAGAGTTACTAATTTTTCTGCTGGGATTCTGTTTAGTTTTAGTTGAGATTTTTTTATCACCAGGGTTGTTTTTACCCGCAGTACTTGGTTTAGTAATGATGTTTGGATCTTTGCTCTGGGCAACGGTAGATATATGGCCGGGGCAAGAAATTGACTGGTCTATTGAACTTGTCCGATTACCCCTGATAGAATTAGCCCAATCATTTGCAATGGCAATTGTACTAGGATATGTGGCGATAAAGATAATGGGCAAAACCCCGATGGGAAAATCTATGATTTTAAAAACCACTATAGGTGAAAATAAAAACCGTATTTTCCATGAACAAATTTATGTTGGTAAAACAGGTGTGACCCTGACCGAATTATATCCGGTGGGCAAAGTAGAGATTGATGGAAAAACCTACGAAGCCCGAGCTCAAGCAGGTAAAATTCAAAAGGGAGAAAAAAT
This sequence comes from Opitutales bacterium, assembly GCA_038106225.1. Taxonomy (GTDB): domain Bacteria; phylum Verrucomicrobiota; class Verrucomicrobiia; order Opitutales; family Seribacteraceae; genus Chordibacter. The sequence continues at coordinate 35,691 of JAYODK010000001.1, forward strand.
AAAAGTTCTTCAAAAAACTGACTTTGAATTATCAGTTGATCGAGAAATATCTTAAAATGACAAATATAATCATGGCATTGCTATTTGGCTTTCTGCTTATTGCACTGGAGTCACTGGTTCCTGGTGGTGTACTTGGATTGCTTGGATTCATTTGCTTATTAGCTTCCTCTTATTTTGCTCATTTGGAATATGGAGGTTGGATCATTCCCTTGGCTGTCCTTCTGCTTGGCGGGTTTGGTGGAGTAATGCTGATTTTCTTTCAGTTCAGATGGCTTTCATCCAGCAAGATGGGTAAAAACATGTTTGTTCATGCAACAAGTGGGAAAATTAAAAGAAAAGATGGATTAATGGAACTTATTGGAAAAACAGCAATTGCCCAGACCGACCATCATCCCGAAGGTTTGATAAAATTTAAAAATATTACTTACGACTCCTTTTGTAGTAGTGGCTACATTCCTAAGGGCTCAAAGGTAGAAATAACCAAGGTTGATGCCTTTCGCTTGATTGTTAAGCCTATTTAATTTTTTCTATTTATTTAATTATAAGTTTTTAACACCTTTTACTTAATGAACGAATTAATTTCATGGATCGTTATCGGGGTTCTTTTGATACTGGGGCTCGTTTTTTCTTTAATAATAATTTCCTTTTTCAGCACTTGGCTAAAGGCCTTTCTTGCCCGGGCCCCGGTAAGCTTCGCTACCCTTTTGGCAATGAGATTGAGGGGCGTGCCGGTGGGGTTAATTGTTGATGCCCGAGTTACTGCGGTAAAAGCAAGTATTCCATTGGACACAGACCAGTTAGAGGCTCATTATCTGGCGGAAGGAAATGTAGTTCAAACCGTTCAAGCCCTGATTGCAGCATCCAAGGCTAGTATTGAGCTTTCTTGGGATAGGGCTTGTGCTATTGATTTAGCTACAAGAGGAACAAGCAAGTCTGTGCTTGAGGCGGTGCGAACATCAATCAATCCCAAAGTAATTGACTGTAAGATTGAGGGAAGGGATACAATAGATGGTGTGGCTAAGGATGGTATTCAAGTTAAGGTTCGGGCACGTGTCACAGTTCGTAGTAATCTCGATCGGTATGTTGGAAGTGCCCAGGAAGAAACCGTTATTGCACGTGTAGGTGAAAGCATAGTTTCAACGATTGGTTCTTCTGAGAATTACAAAGTGGTCTTAGAAAATCCTAATCAAATCACTCAACAAGTTCTTAACCGCGGACTTGACCAAGGCACGGCTTTTGAAATATTATCAATAGATATTGCGGATGTTGACTTGGGCGAGAATCGTGGGGCTGCTTTACGCTCTTCACAGGCTGCAGCAGATAAAGAAGTAGCTCAGGCACAAGCAGAAATTAGAAGAGCCGCTGCGGTGGCTCTTGAGCAGGAAAACAAAGCCAAGGTACAGGAAATGCAGGCCAAGTTAGTAGAGGCGGAAGCACAAATACCCCTTGCCATGGCTGAGGCATTTCGCAGCGGGAATCTTGGTATTATGGATTACTATAAGATGCGCAACATTGAAGCGGATACGGAAATGCGAGAGAGTATTTCCAATGAAAAATAAACCTTTTTACTATCTCATCTTGTAAAACTCACGCAAATGCCAGACATCCCCATTGATACATTATTTATTGTTGGGCTACTAATTGCCTCTTTCATTGGCAAATGGATGGAAAATAAAGCGAAAAAAAATAAGAATTTTCCTGCGAATGAAAAGCAAACTACAAAAAAGGATGACGGGGAACAATCAGAGCAAAAAACCCTGAGTGATCTTCTTAGAGAAACCTTCGTTGATGTTCTTGAGCCTGAACCTGTTCCTTCTCAAAATAAATCCTTAAAAAATGCAAAGGACTTTGCAGATCCGGTTTTACCAAAAAGAAGCAAACTAACCTCTCCCCACTTTGAATCGCATAGTAAGCAAGAAATGGCTGATTGTAACCAAATCGATGATTTCAAAGTTGAATTAGTTTCAACACGCCATTGGTTGAAACATTATGCTCTTGGTTCGAAAAGATCCTTAAGGAGGGCATTTATTGTTAAAGAAGTGTTAGATCAACCTCGAGGTTTAAGAGGATCTATTTTTTAGCTTTATTAAATTTGCGTTTGATTGAAAAAGGTTTTTTGGCATTTAAGCTCTCTTGTAACCCCTTTTTCATACACTTATTGTTCCAGCGACATGTACTTGGGAAAATACATTTTCTAATGATACAATTTTCTAAAACAAACCTTTTCATTTTCCGGAATTTAATTCTAGATTAACCAGTCATTTAATTAGGCTAACTAATCTTAGCCCAGTTTATACCCAGACTTTTAGCGAGCTGAATAAACGAAAGAAAGGAAGATAACTTAATGGAGATTGCATTTCTCCTAGACTGCTCGTATTCATTGTAAATTTTTAGTAGATCAATTTTTGATATAAGACCTGCATGATATTTATGTTCGGTCAATTTATACACTTTAAATTGTTCTTCTTTTAAATTTTCAGAAATTGCAAGGTTCTCTATTAATGATTGGTGATTAATGAGTGCACTCTCAATGTCTCTAACAGCATTTAGAATCGTTTTCTTCCACTCTAATTCAAGGATTTTTAGCTTTTGTTGATCAATAGCGAGTTGAGTTTTTCTTTTCGGACTCCACAAGGGAATATCAATTATTGGACCACCATTAAGTCTCCATTGATCAAAAGGTTTAGATAGATCACCAGTCATACCAATACCAGTAAAATTGAGATTTAATGATGGGTAGAGGTTAAGTATGGATGCTTTAGCCCGTTGAGATTGCGCCATAAGCCTTGCATATGAGGCTAATATGTCTGGTCTGCCTCGGAGGGCAATTGATGGTAATTTCTTTGGTAAATCTGGTATCGGCTCATTAGAAAAAATTCTTACATTAGAAAAATTATAATCTAATGTACCTCCCAATATTGTTTGAAGACCAGTTTTATAAACGGCTTTTTTACTTTTTACACGATTATACTCCAAAACCAGTTGCTTAATCTCGTTCTCCATTACTATCAGGCTTTCATTCCCATCCAAACCAGCATGATATTTATGAAGATGTAAAATGTGAGCTTCGTGGTGGTTCTTTATTAAATTTTCTACGCAAGAAAGATCTTCTGTTTGAAATTCGTACTGATACCATAATTTCGCAATCTCATAAATGAGAGTAAGTTTGGCACCATCCCGAATGTGGGTTTCATTGATGATTGTGTGATCAGCTTCTTTCTTGCGGGCAGACCATTTTCCCCATAAATCTATCTCCCAACCTAAAACTGCCTTTGATTTCAATTCGGGAGTTTTGCTAGTTTTGAAATCAGACTCCCGAGTGGATTCTCTACCAGGTAACCATCCCAGAGAACTGTTGAATTTGGGTTTTATATCGTCTGTTAATAATCCAACACTTTCTTTAACTTCGTCCACTTTTGCCAATTGGGCTAACCATCCAGGATTTTCCTTTAATGCTTTATCTACAAGATTTATAATTTCAGGACTTAAACCAAGCGTCTGAAAGAACAAGTTATCACTACTATTTTGTTCTTTTGAGTTTATTGAAAATAAATGATCGGGGGGAAACTTTGCTTCCTTGGAAGGGTTAAATTTCTTGAGCCCAGAGGAAACGCAACCATTTAGTAGGCAAATAGTTACGAAATATAAATAAAATTTCAATATAAAAGTTGATTTAATTCCCATTACAATACTTGAATAAGTGTGGCATTTAAAAGCATTGCATCAGGAATTGAATTTGAGTCTACAATACCTTTAACTTTTATTTCTCTTCCTGGTTTTAGACCTCTTACGCCGTTTAAATTTCCGTGTATTAATGTGTCATTATTATCTAAAAGTTGAATACATATTGATCCCCTAAGCAATTTTTTCCGATCTTCACAACATGCATCCCATGGTGTTGGGCAATTATCACCAGGAATTTTATCGCATGTCTTGATAGAATCATCCCCAAGCAGAAAGCTTGCACGGTTAGATGTAAATGGTTCAACTCGTCCTCCAATAAAGCCTTTTATTAATAACATTGTTCCTGCTTTGTTGTGAGACTTTGCCTGAATAACCGAAATAGATGGTCCAAGCTCGTCGTCAGTAAAGAATTTATCGGCAATTTTGGCCTTAACGGACTCTACTTTTTTTGCATCTAATAATGTATTATCATGTTTGTGAAAATTTTCCATTAAATCACAGCCAATAAGAGCAGTCAAAAGTGGTACAATTGCTAAAATATGATTTTTTTTCATGTTTTAATTTATGAGGATCTTAAGGTTTCTGGTAAACCTGGACTAAGGCATTTCCAGGCAGGTGGTAGTGCCCCTATTATGCCGAGGAAAAGACCTGTAGTTATTCCTAAGGTCAAAATATATAAATTAAATTGCAAAACGAATACTCCAATGGAAAAGGGAACCGCTAAATTTTGCAGGAATCCCTTAATAATTAAATAAGCGAAAAAAGACCCCATCAAAGCGGTAACACTGGATTCTGCAACCAAACTAAGCGTTATTTGAAAACGATTAAATCCTATAGCTTGAATGGCCCCAAATTCTCTAATTCTTGAGGAAAATGCAGCATATAGAGAATTCAACCCGCCAAATACTGCACCCAAGGATAAAAGGACTGCACAAATCCATGCCATCCATCGAATAGGAGCATAGAAAATCGACAATTTCGAGTAGTATTCGGACTCTCTAATGGCAATCAATTCTAAGTCGAGTCTTCTCTTTGAAAATGCATCCAACTCCCCATATGCATCGTAATCATTTAGTGCGGCAACAATACAGGAAAGATTATCCCTTTGAGTGTAGGTCATTAGATCATTCAGTGGTAACCAAACTTCTGCTTCCACTACCGTACCAATTGCATCAAAAATTCCTGAAACCCTTAGTTTTTCTTCGTTAAAAAACAAGGTTTGACCGATCTCCAATTCTGATTCTTTTATACCGAGTTTATGGTATGCAAGCCTGCCAACCATAATCTCTCCAGAGTTTGGAAAACGGCCTTTTATTATTCTGACATTATCGTGAACCCAAAGAGCTTCATACCGTACACCCCGAAGCAGAGCTTGAGCACTTTGTCCGCTTGCGGTGCTTAGCATGCCATTGAAGTGGACTTCAGGAGAAACGCATGCCTTCCCCATAATTTGGCGTATCCCAGAAACCGAAGAAGCAATTATTTCATTCGTAGCAAGTTTTACTTCACTTCTTTCAACACTTTCCTCACTGCCTGAACCTAAAAATAAAGCATTAAGATTATCACCTGTATTGTTAAGAGTTTGCTCCATCGCACTATTCATAGAAGCTGCAGTCATAATCAAAACAATCACAATTGTATTACCCAAAATCAGTTGTAAGGATTGACCTGGACGCCTCTGCAAATTCTTAAAGCAATATGATATAGGAAGCATATCTTAAGCAGAATTGAGGCTCTCTGTGATAGAATATCTACTTCCTTGCCAGGCTGGATAAAGTCCTGCGACTAAGCCAAGTGAGACGGCGGTTGAGATTCCAACTACAATAACTGTTTGTGATGGGATAAAAGCCATAACCAAACCCTCGTTACCAATAGAAATGCTTTGAGTATGCAAAAAATAAAAAGCAGAAAAAATACCAGTGAGTCCACCACCAACCGAAAGAAAGATACTTTCCGCCAAAATCATCCATGCGATACACATTCTGTTAAATCCCAAAGTTTTTAATACCGCATGTTCAGATGTTTTCCCTCTTACAGTGAGTAGAATGGTATTTGAAACCAATGCAATCACAGCAACCACACAAGCTAGTCCTATCCAGCGAGTGAAATGAATTAACTCAATAAGTTCTATCGCAGTACTGGCAAAAAAAGCTTTTTCAGGAAGGGTAGATGTGGGTTCAATGTCGGTTGCAAACCTTGCATCAATTGCATTGGCAACAATTTTAAGTGAAGAGGAATCAGCAACCTTAACATCAAATTGAGTCACTATTCCAAGTCCTACTTTTGAAGCTAACTGAAGAAATGGAAGGTGAACAAATGCCACATTGTCGTTTTGAGCACTGTCTTCTGCTTCTACAATTCCACAAACTTGTACCGTAATGCCAGCGGCATCAAACTTATCTCCAAGGTTTAAATTTCTTCGATTAGCCAGATTTTTACCAATTAATGCACCATCTTGCTTTTGCATCCAGTCCTCCGTGGAGCCTTCCAAGATTTTGATATTAGATGAGTTACCTGTTATGAACTGCTGCTGAACTCCCCGGAAAACGACAACATCCAAACTGGTGCCACAGTTATTCACCATGATCTGAATGGGATTAACTGACTTTACCCCTTCAATGCTTTCAATCTCGCTTTTGTAATATTCGGGCAACCGGCTTGTTGCCGGGCAAAACCTGTTCTCTCTATACACGACCAAAGTAGTGTCTTCTGAATGTGTAACTGTGGCATTATGCAGGGCATCTTGAATCGTCTCAATGGTGGTGAAAAGAAACATTCCAGTAGCAATCCCCATGAGGGTAAGAAAGGATCTTGTACGATTTCTGGTGGTATTTTTTAGGGCCAATCCAGCTAAATTTATAGTTGTAAGTATTAGTTTCACGAATCGCTGAAAATCTTGCCTTTGTCTAAAGCGAGTTTTTTGGAGGCACGCTCGGCAGCTTTGGGGTCATGAGTTACCATCACAATGGTCTTTTTTTGATCCGTGCTTAACTGCTGTAAAAGGTCTAGTATTTCGTCTGCTGAATTACGGTCCAAATCACCAGTTGGCTCATCTGCAACGACTAGGGAAGGGTTTGTAACAAGAGCCCTAGCTATTGCAACCCTTTGTTCCTGTCCGCCCGATAATTCTTTTGGTTTGTGAGTTTTTCGATCCGACAGACCTACTAACTCAAGAACATGTTCCACTTTTGCACGACGGTCTTTTCTGGACATGGAATGTATTAACAACGGAAGTTCTACATTCTCAAATGCACTGAGAACTGGAATTAAATGGTAGAGCTGAAATATATATCCTAAGTGGTTTGACCTCCAATGGGTAAGCTGGTCTCTACTCATTTGATCTAGATTATTGTCACCAACCTTTAAAGTTCCAGATGTTGGTGTGTCTACTCCAGCAATTATATTTAACAAGGTTGTTTTTCCGCTTCCAGAAGGTCCCATTAATGCAACAAAATCTCCTGCATCAATATCTAGGCATAAGTTTTCAAGTGGCATAATGACTTGTTCACCTTTGCGGTATTCCTTAGTTATATTTCTTGCCTCTATAAATGCATTCATTTCTTAAATAACTGAACCGCGTCTCCAGGTTGTAAGGATTTCGGTGGATTTTCTATAATCTGATCACCCGCATTAAGACCTGAAAGAACTTTAATATAATTGTTAATAATTTCTTCCCCAAAAATAACTTTACGAATTTCAGCCGTTTTGCCATCAAGTCCGACGATCCACAATTCGGCCCCATTTTGATAATCTTTGGGACGAAGGGAAATGGGTATAAAAACCCCAAGTGGAGATGAAATTTGTGACTTATCAGGAATTTTTTCTTTGGAATAAAATTTAGCACGACAAAGCATTTCAGGTCTCAATCTCTCATCAGGGTTTAGTATTTTTACTTTTACCTGCAGGGTATTTCTTTGGAAGTCCGCCTCTCCCAAAATGCTAGTTAATTGACCAAAGAAAATAGAATCAGGAAGAATGGAGCATGAGATTTCCACCTGCTGACCAATAAACAATTTTGAAGCCTCTTCCAGAGGAACATCTATCCGAACCTGTAATTCATTATCATTGTATATAGTAACAGCAGTAGAGGATTCAGGTGCATCCATTTTTTGCATTAATCTTTTACCCGGACGGGCAAAGAGCTTCAGTATTCTGCCATCCATTGGGGAGAAAATTTTTGTACGATTAAGATCAAGCAGGGCTTTTTCCACGAGGGTTCGCTTCCATTCTGTTGCCTTCTTCTGTGACTCAAGTGACTGCAGGAGAAGCTTTATCTTTTCCTGAGCCATTCTTACATCTGTTGAAGCGATTGCTGAGGAAAACTTCATTCTTTGGGTTTTGTATCTTGACTGGTTAAGATCAAAGGATGGGATTGAACCAAGAGGTAATGATTCTAGGCGAGATAAATAATCTCTATACTCGGTCAAAAGTTCGTGTTTCTCGAGGTGTTGAGTTTCAGCTTTTTCGAGAGATAACTTTTGAAGAGTTAAATGGGAGGCAATTTCAAGTTCCCTTGATTTTGCCTCTTTGAGTTCTGCCTGTGCGAGCTTAAGTGAAATTAGAGCATCATCGTCAATTAGAGAAACTAGTTGTTGACCTATTTTGACAGTTTCACCTTCTAATACATATACTTCTTTAACAATACCGTCGTAAAGGCTAGGGATACGAACAGCATAAGGATCTGGCTCTACCCAGCCACTTGCCTGGAAAAGAAGAACACTTTTATCACTAGAATCTCCTGAAAAACTTTTGTCAGTAACTGAAGTTGGGTGAAGAACAGCTTTTTGTGTTGTAATAACAAAACCATCAAAATCTTTGCATCCAAAGACCAAAATTAGAGGAATTGAAAAAAAGAATATCCTCAAATGCGCCTTCAATAAGCAAGAAACATGTTTTAGCAACTTATTAACTTTAAAGTAGTAGGGAATGAATTTCATAGCATAGTCTAGTGTGTAAGCAGAAATGACGTTCTGCTGCCCCGAAAGAATAAACTAAGATTTCAAACCTGAATAATCTTTAAAGCTAAATGGGATTTAAGATTGTAGGGCCAAGGATTTGCAGCACTTGTATTAAAAAGATGTTCGACAAAATTAAATCTTTGCAGACTAAACAGGTTCCACCACCTTTCTTCAAGGGAGGAAATCAGGAATGAGACATCTGAAAAAACAAAAAACTGAACAATCTCTAGACAATCATGGGTTGTATTGGGCAGACCATTGGAGTCTTCACAATGGTTACAGTTGTTATCAATTGAACTTTCGGTGATACACAAGCAATCGATAAATGGCAAGGAAAGCAAAATGGCAACCAATGCAGTCGCTGTTTTCATAGGTATAATCTAACATAAAAAATTTTTGGCACAAGAAAAACCACGTTAGCTATGTATAAAAATTAAACGGAAATACAACTTAATCATGCCGGAAATGGTAATTCGGCAATACTATTTTTGCTAAGATAAAAATTTATTTAAATAAAATTTCTAAGGCATTTAAAAAATCTGCGAATTTACTTTATCGATAGAATTTCAATTTCAGAAATTAAAAATAAAAGTGAATTATGTATCGATAAACAATGAGGTTTACTCAAAAGTTTGAAGTAAATTCATTTTGTTTTTCTGGATAAATTACAATTTAATATTCATTCTTTTTTAGATGTATCCTCTAAAGAAAATTCATGAACTCAGTAATTTTTCTTGTATAAATATAAATAAATTTAGTGCATTAGCTTTCTGTTCACACTGGTAATTAATTCGACTGTTGTTTGGCTAACTATCTCATTCAAATTGATATTATGATGTGCATTCAGTTTTGTATCTTTAGATGTGCAATATTAACAACTAGCTTGCAAGATAGCTCTGAATAGTTCATTTTTGATCCTTGCATTAAAACCACCGACAAAATTATGTCCGACATTACTAATACCTCTTTAACCGTCTGCCCTCGTAAGCAGCACGGAACTAATTTTTCAAAGAAGCAGAGAAACGAAGGTCAAATCCCAGTTGTTTTTTACGGAAAGAACACCTTAAAGCATTACACTGTGAATGATAGCCATTTTCGAACTCTCATGCGTTCAACAGGCGGTTCTCTGTCCTTGGTTGAGCTGCAGGAAGAAAGTGGTGACAAGGAACTCGCCTTGCTTAAAGAAATGCAGACTGATTCGGTTAGGGACACCATACTTCACCTTGATTTTGTGCAAGTCACACGCGGACAAACGCTCGAAACAAAAGTCCCCGTTGAGCTGGTAGGTGAATCTCCCGGAGTTAAAAATATGGGCGGAATTTTGGAATTCCATCAGAGTGAAATTTTAGTTCGCTGCCGCCCTAGCTTGTTACCTAAAAATCTTGAGCTTGACATTAGTGGATTAGATCTAGGGGATAGCTTGCAAATCAAAGATATCCCTCACATTGATGGAGTTGAATTTATTGGTGATGAGAACGGTAATATCGTAACCTGCGTTGGCAGTGCTAGTGGGAGAGCTGGTGCGAGTGATGAACAGATTGATGAAGAAGATGATGCCGATGGTGAGTCCACTACCGAACAAAGTGATTCTGACGAGCAACCTCAAGAAGATGCTTAATGGAAGCATCTCCTTGCAGTGAAGCTAATTCTCCTAGGACTCGGAAATCCGGGAGTTAAATACCAAGACACAAGACATAATCTTGGTCATTGGTTTGTCGACCGCGTAGCTAGATTTTATCACACACCATTTAATACAGATGAAAATTTTCTTGTTTCAAAAGTCACACTTACTGACTCCGAAATATTCATTCTCAAGTCTATACACCATATGAATTTAAATGGTACTGGACTTTCTCGTTTTTTGATGAAGAACTCTTTATCTGGATGTTTATTTATGATGGTTCATGACGAGATAAACCTTCCCACCGGCAAGGTTAAACTCTCTTTTGGTAAGTCTTCGGGTGGTCACAATGGAGTGAGTAATGTGATCGAAGAGTTAGGCTTTTCGCCGCACAGACTCCGATTGGGAGTTGATCAGAATAGACTTCCTGATGCTCCTCTCTCGCAATTTGTACTTTCGAAGTTATCTGCAGTTGAACTTAAAACTTACGATGTTTTATTTCCCAAACTCATTCATGCATTGCAAATTTTGCTCGTGCAAGGTGTTTCTTTTGCATGCAATTACTTAAACCGTTACCCTATACCAAATCCTTCTAATTAAATTATGACAACCAGAAGTTACTCTGCCACTATAGTTATCGATCCAAGCGGAATTGAGGGATCCACAAGTGAAATGATACCCAAGCTGACCGAAATTATCGCCCAATGTGATGGTGAAGTTAGTAAGGTTCAGGAGCTTGGACAGCACGATTTTGCTTACCCAGTTAAAAAGAGTTTCCCCAGAGGAACTTATCTGCTCTTTGACCTTACAGGTAGTACAAGCACGCCTTACAAAATAAAAGAAAAACTCCGGCTGGAGAAAAAGGTTGATCGAGTTCTTATCGAATGCAGTAATTAAGGGTCTTTAATTCGATGCCATCTTTAAACAAAGTATTGTTGATTGGAAACCTTACTCGTGACCCTGAGGTTAGGATGATGTCTTCAGGTCGTCCGGTTTGCAATTTTGGCTTGGCCCTAAACAGAAATTACAAAGATTCTGAGGGCAATAAACGAGAAGAAGTTACATTTGTCGATGTTGAATGTTTTGGACCTCGAGCAGATGCTGTTGGCAGGTTTTTTTCGAAGGGCCGCCCCATTTTCGTTGAGGGTCGGCTAAAGCTGGATCAGTGGGAATCAAAAGATGGTGAAAAACGAAGTGCCATCCGTGTGGTACTGGATAATTTTGAATTTGTTGATACAGGAAAACACGATGCTGTCTCAGAAACTAATGAATCGCCTGTAACAACCGACACTTCTTACATTTCCAAGTCTGATAACTTGGATAAGCCTGGTCCACTAGCTAATGATCCGGATCTTGACGAAGATGTACCTTTTTAAACCTACCAACTAAATATTACTATGGCACACACCGAAATTTTACTGTTAGAAAAAGTAGATAATCTTGGCTTTGAAGGAGATGTGGTTAAGGTTAAGCCAGGCTATGCCCGCAATTTCTTACTCCCAAGGAGTAAGGCAGTTCCACTAAACCAAGCGAATAAAAAACGCTTAGATGCATTAAAGATTGCCCGTGCTGCCCGTGAAGCGGACGAGCTTCAAAACGCACACGATGTAGCTGCAAAAATTAGTGAATTATCGGTTGCAATTGCAGTAAAAACAGGTTCCGGAGGGAAATTATTTGGGTCTGTCACTGCACAGCAAATTATTGAGAAAGTCGGAGAGCATGGCTTCTCTCTTGATAAGAGGCATTTTTCCAACTTTTCTCCCATCAAATCCCTCGGTCAGAGCACTATTCATCTTAGTTTGTTCAGAGATGTAAATGCTGAGTTAAAAGTTGAGGTTGTGTCAGAAAATCCTGTAGAGGAAATAGAGTAATTATTTAAGACCGACGGGAGGGAAGTTCTGCGATGTCTACCGTTTCGTCTTTGTCGAAAAAATTTAAGGATTCTTCTGGGCTGCCTGGCAATTCCCAATCCTCAGCTGAATCAGATAAGATTGTGGGTCAAGCTTTACCCAGCAATCTTGATGCAGAACAGGGCTTACTTGCTTCGTGTATTGTTGATGCATCTGGAGAAGTTATCAGTAATTGCATTGAAAAGGGGCTCCGGCCTGAAGATTTTTATTTTACTAAACATCAGCTTATTTATGATGCATTATTAGACTTGTACAACGATACTGTTGAGCCTGATGAAATTCTGCTTGCGGAAAAGCTTAATTCTAACGGGAACTTAGAGCAAGCGGGTGGGCGTGATGGCTTAACTAGCCTTGCAGGTCGGATTGATACAACCGCTCACGCTTCTTTTTGGCTAGATATCGTCAAGCAAAAATCGCTTCTTAGAAAATGTATTTACATGGCCTTCGAAATGATTGATGGAGCAAACCAGCAACCGACTAATGTAGAAGACTTTTTGGCAAATTTTGAACAGCGTGTATGCTCACTGGGTGATGATCAAAATCTTCGAGCATCCATACCTTTTAGAGAGCCTATCCAGCACGCAATGGAGCAAATACAGAGAATGCTCTCTCGTGAGGAAACTGACGGAGTGTTGACAGGCTACAGTGACCTAGATGGTTTGACTAATGGATTTAAGCCAGGAGAAATGATTGTACTTGCCGCTCGACCATCAGTTGGCAAAACGAGTCTCGCAATGAATATAGTCGAAAATATCGCATTTTCCGCAAAATACACGAATTCTCCTAGGCATGCCCTTGTTTTTAGCCTCGAAATGAGTGCCACTTCTTTGGCCATGAGACTAATTTGTGGTCGAGCGAGAGTTAATATGAATGACCTTAGAAAGGGGTTTGTTCCTCGTGGCCAAGCCGAGAAATTACATCAAACCAGTAAGGAATTTCAGCAAGCTTCTTTGTGGGTGGATGACACAAGTGGCCTAAGTATAAATCAAATAAGAGCGAAAGCTCGCAGATTAAAAATGCGCAATAAACTCGACTTTGTAGTGGTGGATTATCTGCAATTGATCTCAACTGAGTCGAGAGTACTTTCCAGAGAAAATCAAATATCCGAGATTTCCCGTGGACTTAAGGCAATGGCCAAAGAACTTGATGTACCTGTACTCGTCCTTAGTCAGTTGAACAGAGATTCAGAAAAAGAACGCCGGGATCCACGTTTATCTGATCTGCGTGAATCTGGAGCGATTGAGCAGGATGCAGATGTGGTTATGCTTCTTGGAAAACAAAGAAAGGGAGAGGATGTGCGAGAGATAGACTACGATAATGAGGGAGAGAATTCAGAAGAAGATTTTGAGCCAATTGTATTGATTTTGGCAAAGCAAAGAAATGGTCCAACTGGGAAAATCAATCTTGCATTCAGGAGAAAATACACGCGTTTCGAAAGTATGCAGCAAGACCATCGTTTAAATTAACTGCTTAGGATGAAAAATTTGCTTATTATATTATTTGCATGTGCGTGCTTTTTATCTGCTTATGCCCAAGAACCCTACGAGGGCGTCATCATAACTTCTATTAAAGTAGAAATTTCCGGACCTTCAACTGTCGGTGAATCTTATATTAAGCAAAACTTGCAGGTCGAGGAAGGCAGTAGGTATGCATCTGCATCCATTGATAAATCTATACACAATCTGATGGAAACTGGATCCATTAAGGATGTGAGAGTCTTTATAGATCCAGAAATTTCCAACCAGAAAGCTTTAGGTTTAGTATTCAAAGTGGTTACTAAACCTAGAATAGAGGAAATACTGTTTGAAGGGAATAAAGAGTTAAGTGACAAAAAATTAATCAAATCAATTGCTTCGCGAACGGGTGAATTATTGGATGAGTCAGTTGCAAAAGCGGATAAAATTTTGCTCGAAGATCTTTACCTTGAAAAAGGATTCTGGAATTCACAGCTTAGTTATCAAGTAATCCCATCCGCAAATGATTCTTCTAAAATCATTCTAAAATTTGATATCATTGAGAATGATTCCAGGAAAATTCGCAAAATTCTTTTTAAAGGAAATACTCAGTTAGATGACAATGAACTTCTCGATGTTATGGAAACTGCTCCTTGGAGGTTTTGGAGATTTTGGTCTAAAAGATCGAAATATCAGCCCCGAGTTCTTGAAGATGATGTAGAAAAAATTTCTCAAAGTTTTAGAAACAAAGGGTTTTTGGATGCCGAAATCGATCTATCTCAATTAACAATTTCTGAGGTAGGCACCAATCGGATTGATATTCAAATTTTTGTTAATGAAGGAACGAGGTCTTATTTTGGAAAGCAAAGAGTCTTTGGACAGGCGATTCTCGATGAAGATACTTTGATGGAGGATACCTTGATTAAAAGAGGTGAACCCTACTCTCCTAGCCTCTTATCCAAGGAAAGAAGCCGCCTTAAAAGAATTTATGGGGAAAAGGGCTATCTTGATGCACAAATACGAGTCAATCGAAAATCAAACCTTGATGAAAATCAAATAGATTTAGATTTTGAAATCACAGAAAATAATAAATTTTCAGTCAACACCATAGAGGTTCGGGGTAACGAAAAAACTAAGACAATCGTTTTAATTAGAGAACTGGCATTAGCACCTGGTGAAACTTTTGACTTAACTCGTATGGAGACCAGTGAAGCTAGGCTTCGTAATACCAAATTATTTGAGCGGGTAGACATCAGTGATGAGCCAATTTTATCCGGCGATCCGGAGCTCAGGAATACTAGGCGTAATATGGTGGTCGATGTAGAAGAGGGACAAACAGGGCATTTATCCTTTGGTGTAGGGTTTAGCACTCTTGAGAAAGCGATGCTTTATGCGGAGTTTAGACAAGGCAACTTTGATTTAATGAAGTGGCGGGCTCCTCACCGCCTTCAAGGAGACGGTCAAAAATTTCGCCTAAGACTTAAATTGGGTGCAAGAAGTAATGAAGCCAGACTTGCTTTGGAGGAACCTTGGTTTCTAAACAGACGTTTAGCAGCTGGCTTTGAAGTTTTCCGAGAAAAGTCAGATTATCAAAGCTCGTTTTACGATGAATTGAGGGCAGGTTTTGAAATTTATTTCCGAAAGAGATTGTTTGAACTTGTGGAGGGTCGTTTGTTCTACAGCTTTGAAGATGTTTTAATCGAAGATATTGAGCAAACAGCAAGAACCCTTTGGATAAGAAATGATCCAGCCTTTATTGCTTCTTCGAATGAGATTAATCGTACTATATCGAAAATTGGACTTAGTTTAAGCAGAGACACTAGGGATGTGCTTCTTTTTCCCACAAGAGGAAGCATTGTTTCTATTCGCAAAGAATTTGCCGGTGGTATTTTTGGAGGTGATGCTGATTATGGCAGATTCGAAATTCAAGGAGCTAGGTTTTTTAAAACTTTTGATGCAATGGAACAGGTTTTATCTGTATCTGGGCGGGTAGGAACGCTGGGTAAATTTGATGGCGAAGATGCTAATGTTCCATTTTTCGAGAAATTTTTTCTTGGCGGCCCCTACAATTTGAGGGGTTGGGATTATCGGGAAGCTGGACCTAACGAAAGTGGCGAGCCAACTGGAGGCAATTCATTTTCTTACGCCAGCTTGGAATATACATTCAAAGTCGCAGACCCTCTGCGATTTGCCTTTTTTTATGATGGAGGATTTTTAAGGGAAGATGATTTTAAGCTTGTTCCTGGAAATAATGAAGAAGGATGGCATGACAATTGGGGGTTGGGCATTCGTATAATGGTAATGGGAATGCCCTTGCGATTGGACCTTGGATTTCCTTTAACAGACTCCAGCAACTCGGGTGGTTCAACCCAATTTCATTTTTCTGGAGGTACAAGATTTTAAAGTATTGTTGCCAACCACCATGCCAAGACTTCATACTTCCTAGGCTATGAAATTCTTAAACTACCTTTTATTTATTGTTCTCTTTTCTTTGTCTCAAAGTCTCAGTGCTCAAAAAATAGGAGTGGTCGATGTCCAAAAAGTTTTTGATGGCTATCAAAAGGTAAAAGATGCACGGGAAAGATTGGATAAATCTAAGCAAGTGGCCATGGAAGAACTTGAAATTTTTCGCGATGAGATGGAAAAAATCGTGAATGAATTAAAAGAAATGGAAGAGAAACTGAAAAATCCCAACATTGACTCGACAGCACTCAAAGAAAAATACCAAGAAAAAGTAAAAGTAGCCAAAGAAAAACAAGATGATATGGTGGCTTATGATAAGCGAGCAAAGGCAACAATTGCACAAAGACAGAGAAACTTACTCGTTGAACACTTAGAAGATATCCGTGGTGCCATAAAAAAAGTTTCAACTGCCAAGGGTTTGGATCTAGTGCTGAATTCATCTGAGACCCAACTCGGGGTATTTTATTCAAGTGATAGCACTGATTACACGGAAGAAGTAATTGTCACTTTAAACGCTGAGAAAGAGTAGCGAATTCTTTTTCCTAGCTAAGAGAATTTTGTGAATCTTAGCATACAAATCGCCGATATATTAGAACTATTTCCTGATGCAGAAATTTCAGGAGATTGTAGAATTAAGGAATTAAATGGAATATCCAATCTTCGAGATGCGAAGGTTGGAGATCTCTCATTTTTGGGCAATCCAAAATACAAGAGCTTTGTACAAAATTGTAATGCTAGTATTATCTTGCTTCCTCAAGAGTATGATGAACAGCCCAATAAGAACCAGATGTTTATCAAGTTACAAAAGCCTTCTCGAGGCTTAGCCCAAATATGTGAATTACTAGAGAGTAAACTTAATCATCAAAATAAGTCAGGCATTCACCCCTCGGCGTTTGTAGAGCTAAATGCCACCGTAGATTCAACAGTTTCTGTAGGGGCATTTACTTACATTGGTGAAGATGCTAGAATTGAAAAGAATTCTCAAATAAGTACCCATTGTCATGTGGGGTCAGGATCTGTGGTAGGTGAAGGCAGTATTTTACATCCAGGTGTTAAGCTTTTATCTCGTTGTGTGATTGGTAAAAATGTGGTGTTGAATGCAGGTGTAGTTATTGGCTCCGAGGGATATGGTTTTGACCAAAGCGAAGCAGGCCATCAAAAGATTCCCCACTTAGGTATTGTAGTTGTGGAGGATGGAGTAGAAATTGGTGCTAACACTTGTATTGATCGTGCTCGATTTGAAGAAACAAAAATAGGAAAAGGAAGCAAGATCGATAACTTGGTTCAAGTTGGGCATAATGTTAAGATCGGAGAAAATTGTCTTATTGTTGCTCAGGTTGGAATAAGTGGAAGCGTAATCATGGAAGCCGATGTTATTGTTGGTGGGCAAGCAGGATTCGCAGGGCATATAAAGATTGGTAAAGGTGCTAAAATTGCAGGACAAGCAGGTATCACAAAGGATGTTGAAGCAGGTGCTTTTCTAAAGGGAAACCCTGCCCTTCCAATTCAATTAGCTCAAAGAATTGCAATTTTGCAGAGAAAATTGCCCGATCTTTTCAATAGGTTTGCCCAAGAAAAATCGAAAGATTAAACAAAGGCATGCGAAACGGAACTAACCTGAAAATTTTTAGTGGGAACTCGAATCTCCCCTTGGCTAAGGAAATATGTGCATACCTTAATTTAGAAATAGGGGATGCCCTGGTGACATCCTTTCCTGACAGTGAAAGTTTTGTTCGTTACAATGAAAATATTCGTGGAATGGATGTGTTTCTTTTGCAGTCTTCCAATTCACCTGCGAACCATAACATCATGGAGTTGTTGATTATGGTGGATGCAGCAAGACGTGCATCAGCTGCCCGTATATCTGTGGTTATTCCCTTTTTTGGCTATGCCAGACAAGATCGCAAGGACCAACCAAGGGTTCCCATTACCTCCAAGTTGATTGCAAATCTATTAGTAGCAGCAGGTGCCAACCGTGTATTGACCATGGATCTCCATGCACAACAAATACAAGGTTTTTTTGATATTCCCGTTGATCATCTATATGCATCACCAGTTTTCTTTGAGTATTTGCGTAATAGAAATACTGAAAACATGACTATCTTCACCCCAGATGTTGGAGGAATGAAGATGGCAAGTGCTTATGCCGAGGTGCTAGGTTGTCCACTTGGTTTTGTGGCAAAGCGTCGTACAGGAGCCAGTACAGTCGAGGCAACCAACTTGGTAGGAGAAGTGGAGGGAAGAGAGGTATTAATCGTTGATGATATGACAGAGACTGCTGGTACCCTCACGGCTGCCGCAAAATTACTCAAAGAAAGGGGTGCCTGTCGTGTTTCTGCTGTGATAAGCCACTGTGTACTCAATGAGACGGGCAGAGAGCGTCTGAAGCTAGGACATTTAGATGAGTTAATTACCACAAATTCCGTAAAAATTGATGTGAATGATTTGCCTATTACTCAATTAAGCGTTGCTCCTCTGCTGGGTGAAGCTATCCGGCGCACCCATACTGATAGTAGTATATCCAGTCTATTTGAGGTAAAAGGCTTTTAGTTTTTTAAGCGGGTTTCAAAATATTCATAAAACAATTTTTCAGAGAGGGGTCGCTACTTCATGTAGATATATATAAGTGCCATGAATATTTATGTGATCTTGCTCACTATCCTTGCAGTAAGCTATCAAGCCTGGGGACAGAACAAAGCTTACTCATTGAGAGTAGACGATTCAGATATAAATCGAACTTCAAAGGACCTAATTCTAAGTTATTCCTCTATTCTTAATACCAGCACACCTGCAGTTGTTGCAGTAACCACTCAACAGGTAGTTAGAAAGTTTTATCCGGGTGTTAACAACCCAATCGAAGATCTCCTTCGAAGATATTACGGAATTCCCCGCTTAAATAGTCCTCGGATTGAAGAGGAAAAAGTTCCTGCAGGAATTGGTTCTGGAGTGATAGTTTCTCCACAGGGTCATGTGGTTACTAATGCTCATGTAATTACTGATCCTAGAACGGGTGAGCTTATGGAAGAAGTAATTGTACAAATGGGAGAACAAAAAAAATATTCCGC
The DNA here is from genome assembly GCA_038106225.1 of Opitutales bacterium. GTDB lineage: Bacteria > Verrucomicrobiota > Verrucomicrobiia > Opitutales > Seribacteraceae > Chordibacter. Next base: position 54,846 of record JAYODK010000001.1, read on the forward strand.
AGAAATCATTGGTTTTGATCATGCAACCGATATCGCAGTCTTAAAAATTGAGTCAGAAGATGAGTTGCCATTTGCGACCCTTGCAGATAGCGACCTTCTTCAGGTAGGAGATATTGTTTTTGCAGTAGGGAATCCACTTGGTATTGGGATGACAGTAACCATGGGAATCATATCTGCCACTCGTAAATCTGAGTTAGGAATTTTGCGAGAGGAAGGAGCATACGAGAACTTCATACAAACCGATGCATCGATCAACCGCGGAAATTCAGGAGGCGCTCTTTTAGATGCTCAGGGTCGATTGATTGGGATAAATACGGCGATAATTTCCCAGACCGGTGCGAATATAGGAATTGGTCTAGCTATCCCGGTAAATATGGTTCGCAGAGCCCTAACTGATTATATAGAAGAAGGGAAAATTAGAAGAGGATTCCTAGGGGTCTCTCTAGAAACTGACCTAAGTGACAATGGTGCTTTTATTGGTAGTGTAGTACCTGGAAGTGCTGCGGATAAAGCGGGTTTTTTACCAGAGGATAAGATTATTAAGGTGGGCGATAAACTAGTAACATCGGTTAATCAGACTAGAGTGGCTATTTCTCAGTCATTGCCAGGATCAAGGATACCCATTGAAGTGCTTCGAAATGATAAGTATTTAACTCTCTATGTGGTTCTAGGCTCGATGTCTGAAGGGCTTACTCCTATCCCTGGAATCGAACTTTCAATACTAAATTCCGAAAACAGGAATATTTACCAGATTCCATCCACGGTTAGTGGGGTTTTAGTCACCAGTTCGACCGGAGAAATGGAGACATTTAAGGAGGGTGTGGTGCTTGTCGAAATCAATGGAGCAAAAATCCACAATCTATCTGATGTAGCTGAGAATATGTATTCAGGAATCAATCGCTTTTATGTCTGGTATAGAGGGAAGTATAGGTTTCTGGCTTACCGAATCCCTTAAAATTAAAGAAAACTTGTTCATATTAACTACCCGGTTTTGTCGCTGGAATGCTTTTAAGCTGATCGGGTAGTTGATCTTCTTGGTAAGTGGGAAAATTCATTTTGAGTAATGGTGTAAAAGGAGAGCCGAAATTTAACGCTTCAGTACTGCGATCAACCAAACTTAGCACCCCCAGAAATTCACAAGGGTGTTTTTTAATGATCTCAATTGCTTCGATAACTCGCCCACCTTTGGTAACCACATCTTCAACCAGTAACACTTTATCCTCCGGATGAAGCAAAAAATTCCTTCTCAAAGCTAGGCGATCATTGACTTTTTCAAGAAATATAAATCTTGCACCCAGTTGTCTGGCAACTTCCTGTCCAATTACCAAGCCTCCCATTGCGGGAGCGATAATCAAATCAACCGCCCTTGATTCAAGCTTAGAGATCAGGAGTTCTGCCAGTCTAGTAACTTTATCAAGGTGCTGACATACTTGAGCACATTGAAAAAAGTATTCGCTTCTTAGTCCGGATCTTAAAATAAAATGCCCTTTCAGCAAAGCATGCGTTTCTTCAAAAATGTTAATTACTTCCTTATCAATTTCGTCCATAAAATTTCAAGAAAAAGTAAGCAAGAATGTGAGGCAAACATTTAAACCAATGAGACTGCAAAGAATTATTCTGTCGAATCCATTTGCTTTAAATTAAAGTTTAAAACAAACAGAAAACCTTCTAGAAATTTGCTGTCTGTAACTCTCTGAATAGTGTAATCTAAAAGTATTTTGTTATGAATGGCTCAAAAGAACTTTGGTTTGCCCTACTCTTTTTATCTGTCGGATTTACGATATGGCCTTTGTTGGTTTATTATCTAGGTCTTAGTCTTGGAATCGAATTCTTTTTAAATACTACTTTACGAACATGGGCGGAACAAATCATCTACGGTCCCCTTGGTAGTTTTAACATTTCTTTTTTAAGAAGTCTCTTATTCTTAGTATTTCCCTACCTTTTTTTTATCTTTATCAGAACTGTAATAAAAGTGAATAGGGACTAACCTTAAAGTCTAGGTATTTACTACATTTTCCTGTAAATTACAAAACTTAGCATATGCCCCGCCCAGGCTTACTAAATGGTGATGCGTTCCTTGTTCAACTATCTTTCCATTCTCCAAAAATAGAATCCTATCAGCTTCTCTAATTGTACTTAACCGATGGGCAATAATGAGGGTCGTTTGTGTTTTAATCAGTATTTGTAGAGCTTGCTGAATTTTTCTTTCTGTTTCTACGTCAACACTCGCAGTTGCCTCATCAAGGATTAGGATGGGGGACGATTTTAACATCGCTCTAGCAAGGGTTAGTCTTTGCTTCTCGCCCATACTTAACCTAACACCTCTTTCTCCGATTAAGGTTTCTAATCCATTAGGTAGTTCATCAACGAATTCATGAGCATGGGCTGAAAGGAGAGCATTATGAATCTCTCTCTCTTGAGCATTTTCTGCTGCAAGAAGAAGATTTTCTTTAACTGTGGTATCGAAGAGGAAAGGGTCTTGAGAAACCACTCCGATATTTGACCTGAGATCATCTAGATTAAGCTGATTGACTGGTTTTCCTCCAATTGTAATAAATCCCCTGCTAACATCGTAATAACGAAGTAAAAGATTTGCTATTGTGCTTTTTCCCGCACCAGTCGGTCCTACTAAGGCAGTGGTTGAGCCATGAGGTAAAGTAAATGAGAGATCTTTTACAACAGGACTTCTCTCTGCATAAGAAAAGCTAACATTGACGAAACTAATTTCGTGATCATTAGTCGGAAAGGGAGTAGGACTTTTAGGACTCTTTATTTCAATTGGAGAATCCAAAACCTCCAAGACACGTTCTCCAGAAGCTTTGCCTGAAGCTACAAGATTATTTATACCAACAAGTTGTCTAATAGGTTCGTAAAACATATTGGCATAAAGGAGAAAAGCAAAGAATTTGCCGGTAGTGAAAGTGGGGTCATTTTCAAGTAAGTATGCACCCATTCCAACCACGCATAAAATACCTAGTGACGATGTAAAGCTAGCTGCTGGACCCTGTATGGACCATCGATACATGGCCTTAAGTGAAAGAGCCTCAAGACCCTTGGCTATATGAGAAAATCTTTTCTTTTCACGATGCATCAATCTGAACGATTGAATCAAACGATTACCCTGAATATCTTCAACAAGTAGAGAGTTAAGCTCGCCTGATTTATTTCGAACCGCCTTCCAGTTTTGCTTTGATACTTTGGCATATTGTACTGCCATACAGGCAAGTATCGGTAGTGGTATAAAAACAAGCGCGGCAAGTCTTGGTTCTTGGCAAAACATCATTATTGAAACCCCAACCAAAGTTAAAACGGCAACGAAGCCTTGTTCTGTACCATCCAAAATAGCCCGTTCCACATTTTGGACATCTTCAATTACCCGGGAAGAAATATCACCACTTTTTCGACGATCGTAAAAGTTGATTGGAAGTCTCAATAATTTATTGTGAAGATCTTGGCGTAACCGGAAAATAACCCGTTGCTCAAGTTTGTTATTAACTCTTATACGAAGGCAATTCAGCAATTCTTTGAAGAAAAAAATACCTGCTATAAGTAACATGCCACGGCATAAAATCATTCCATTGCCGATGCCATTTGTAAAAACTTTGTCCAGAACTTGCTGAATAACGGATGGTGCGATCACTGAAAGGATAGTCATCGAGCAAGCCAAGAATAGCGTCCCCGCAAAAAGAGGTTTGTAATCTAATAAGTAAGCACTTATGCGAGAAATTACCTTGGTGTTTTTGGTTTGGCACATAGCTGTAAATTAAAACAATTACTAGATACTTTTTTAACCTACATTTCAAACTTGGACGAAAAAATCATTCACGGACCTACTGGAGCCACCCTCTTAGATCTTCCTTCACCATATGAAGCTCACGCTTGTGGTCTTTTGCACTTGCCTCGTTTTCTAGCAAAAATAAAAAAACACCTCCTGGGCACTTTACCTAAAAGCTACCAGCGGAATTTCACGAAAGGATTTGATGGATTTCTTTGCCTTCATTTAGGTGTGGAGCCTCAGCAAATAATAGATTGTGTGAAAAATGCGAAAAACGACGAAGTATTAGCTCAGAGTTTAATTCAAATTTTTCCTGATAATTTACGTGTCCACGAATGGAATCGACGCGTAGTTCAGATTGGAATGTCTGATATGGCTCTCGAAAAGTTAAATGAAATAAAAGAGGGACTAGGGGCATCAGGTAGAGAAGATCTTAGATCATTTGCTGATGTTATTGACTTTGATGAGCAAAAAATCAGCTAGGTCTGTAAACTAAAACTAAACTCGCTTTACCGTAAGAAGTGTAAGGTCGTCTCTGTCCAAACCTTGATCACTGAATTTATTTAAATCTTGAACAATTTTCTGATTTAAGGAGTCAGGGTCGAGATCCGAATATTTTATGAGTTCGTCACTAAGTCTCGACAGACCAAATTCTTCTTTGTCTTGATTAGATGCTTCGGTCACTCCATCAGTGTAGAGGCAAAGGAGATCACCACTTGTAAAATCAGTTTCCTCATCCTTAACCAGCTCGTTAAAAAGATTTGGCTCTAATATGCCTAATGCCATTCCATTGCCTCGTAATTCTAAAACAGAAACTTCATCTGCCCTTTCCTGATTCCTTTTCAAAAGAAGAGCAGGTTCATGTCCCGCACGAGCATAGGTAATCTTATCTGCCTTGGTATCTAAAACAGCCAGAAAAAGAGTTATAAACATATCTTGGCGAATTCTTGGGCAGAGTTCCTCGTTTAAAAGACCAAGAACCTCGGCTGGTGATCGACTTTTATGCACTAAATGCCTCAAGTGAGTTTGGCAAAGTGCCATAAGAAGGGAGGCAGGAACCCCCTTACCGGAAACATCGGCGATACAAAGGCAAAATTTGTGGCTTGAAAGCTTGTAAAAGTCGTAAAAATCACCACCAACCTGTGAAGAAGGAACATACCTTGCACCAATTTCTAATCCTTTAATTAGGGGAAATTCACGGGTTAAAAATAATTCCTGTACATCGTGTGCCAATCGCAAATCTGCATCCATGCGAGATTTTTCAAATCTCAAGTTCATCGCATCTGAATTCTTAATCGCAAGAGCAGCCTGCTCCCCGAGAGAATTTATCATCGAAAAATCTGTTTCCGAAAAGGCTACCCCATTGGCAGGATTTGCAACAGCCAGTACCCCCAAGCATTGATCATCATGAACTAAAGGAGAAAAAATCATCGATCTTACATACAAGCTTTCGTCATTATGTTTGATAACCCTAGGATCGCTCAATGCATTGGGAATGAAAACCGGCTTTCTGGTCTTCACCACTTGTCCTACTATGCCTTCTTCCGACTCTAGAATTTCTGAGTTTAAAACTTTTTCAATAAATCTGGCCCGAGGAATATTCTCTTCTTGAGAATTGTTTTTTAAAGCCCTTTGTGGCGGGAAAAGACCTTCAACTGCAACCCCTTTCAATCTTCCGCTTGAAAGTTTTTCATAGATACATGCACTCATTGCCCCAGTGGTAATGACTGCAGTATGAACAATTCTTTGATACAAGATTTTTCTTTCAACACCCTCTCCTATTGCCTCAGCAAGATTGTGCATGAATTCGACAGCAATTTTCTTTTCTTGAGTAAGTTGAGTTTTCTGCTCATGGAGGACCTTGCGGATTTTATTCCACTTTTGTCGGGCCAAGAACAAAGTTCCTAGACCAATAAATAACCCGCTTAAGAACCAAAATATTGTCAGCATCTTAGGGGTGACAGCATTATTCTTCCTCTTTTTTTTGCTCTAAATAATTCACAACATCGGAGAAGACTTTTAAGTTTTTGTTATTGAGACTCATGAGGGCTTTATGGGCTTTGTAAATAGTTTCTGAATCAACGCTAGATTTAGCTAAGGTTTGATTGAGTCTTTCTAATTGCTCTAAATCCTTAATTTCTTCGGAGCTAACTTCAGTAATCTGATGAATTCCTAAATTGCATACAGTTTCCAAGTTTCTGCCAGTCAAATTTAGCAGTATCATACTGCCACCCTCTTGTGCGGTTCGAATCTTTAAGGCAACGCTAACAAGAATACCCAAGAAAGTACTGTCCATGCTAGAACAATTTTGAAAATCTATAACATACCTTTTCTGCCCAAGCTTAGCTTGTTCTTGGAAAAATTTTCGAAGCGGCTCACAATTTAAATAGGAAGCTTTGTCGTATATTTTAACAAAAGCTCTATCAGGGGTTACATGAACTCGATAATTTATGTCCACCAATGAATTTTAGGCTTATGTAAAGGGGTGATAAGAGGGCGTATGGAAGATCAAAGAGAATTTTTAATTTCCGCGAAATCCGGAAGTTGCTTGGGGTCATCAGATGACCATGAGAAAGTGATTTTGCCTTCTTTTGAAATCACAAAGGCGGATCTCTTGGATACTCCATTGAAGCCAATAAAGTCCTCATATAAGACTCCGTATGTTTTTGATACACTTTTATTGAAATCACTGAGAAGAGGAAAGTTAAGCCCTTCCTTAAGAGACATGGCTTCCTGTGCAAAGGGACTGTCAACACTAATACCGAAAACCTTGGCATTTAAATTTTCATAATCCGATAAATCGTCTCTTACCGAACAGGCTTCTGCCATGCAAACACTTGTAAACGCAAAAGGGAAAAATAGGAGTACCACGCTGGAATTACCTTGATAGTCTGCTAAAGTTATATCCTTAAGCCCTTCAGCAGTTTTAGTCTTAAGGGTGAAGTTTGGGGCATCTGAGCCAATTTCTATGGTCATATCTTGTAGTGAGTAGGGGTTAATCAAAAGTATTATTTGGTAATACTTGATAAATATCTTGCAAGCTGAATCACAGCGATAATTTTGCCATTCCTATATCATAGAAAATCTACAATATGATAGGAACATATATTCGTAATATGAAGATAGATAAATTGTTAGATAATGCAGAAGTAATTATTGGGCAGGAAGAATTGCTCGCCAACTTAAATAGTGGTCGCAAACTCAAGGTTAAGTTCGGGGTAGATCCGACAAGGCCTGATCTAACCTTTGGACATTTGGTGGTTTTTAATAAATTGAGACAATTTCAGGATCTTGGTCACGAAGCAATTCTTCTGATAGGAGATTACACAGCAAGAATTGGAGACCCAAGTGGCCGTTCTGAGCTTCGACCAGAGTTGACTGAAACTGAGGTAGAGGAGAATGCACGAACTTACCTAGACCAAGCGTTCAAGATTCTTGATCGTGATAAAACGGTAGTTCGTAGAAATAGCGAGTGGTTTGGTACGATGAGCTTCGCTGATGCCCTTTCTCTGACCAGGAGCATGACGGTTGCACGGATGCTAGAAAGGGATGACTTCGAGAAACGCTTTAAATCAAATCAACCTATTTCTATGGTTGAATTTATGTATCCATTAATTCAAGGATTTGATTCTATAGTACTCGGATCAGATTTAGAATTAGGAGGCAGTGATCAATTGTTTAATATGCTGGTAGGGAGGAATTTACAAAAAGAAAAAGGTGCCTCCCCGCAGGCGGTAATGACCTTGCCCTTGCTGGTCGGTTTGGATGGTTCTAGGAAAATGTCCAAAAGTTATGATAACTACATTGCTTTTAACGACACTTCCAAGGACATATTTGGAAAAATTATGTCAATTTCCGACGAAGTGATGTGGGATTATTATCGACTACTACTGCTCAAAGAAAAACAAGATATTGATGCTTTGAAAAGAATTCACCCGATGGAGTGTAAAAAGCAATTGGCTAGAGACCTGACTGCATTGTTCTATGGAAAAGACCTAGCACAAAAAGAATGTGATGCTTTTTTGCAGGTTTTTTCTAAAGGTCAGAATCCAGATGATATGACAGAGGTTTCCATTGCTAGCTTAAAATCTGATAAACCAACACTTCTAAATCTTCTAGCAGAATCAGGTCATTTTGAATCAAAGGGCGAAATTCGCCGATTGATTTCTCAGGGGGCAGTTAAATTAGATGGAGAAAAAATTGAAAACGCAGAATTTGATCTGACGGAAATCGATAAAACGAACCAAATTATCAAAGCTGGAAAAAAAACCTTCATTCGAGTGGTTGATTAAAAAACACCAAATTATTTTTCAGCCAATACCTTTTTGAGAAATTTTACAGTCGGAGAGGATTTATTTTTTAGTATAGAATTTACAGAACCTTGGTGTAGAAGTTTGCCACCACTAGCACCACCCTTGGGACCTAACTCGATCAGGTAATCTGCTTCAGCGATTAAATCCACATCGTGTTCGATAACCACAACGGTATGTCCTTCATCAACCAATTGATGTAAGAGAATAATTAGCTTTTCACAGTCCTGTGGATGTAAGCCGATTGTGGGCTCTTCCAAAACATAAAAATTCCTTTTTATCCTTGATGACTTTCTTCCTTGAAGCTCAATGCCATTTGCCAATTCAGATACAAGTTTTAACCTTTGGGCTTCTCCTCCTGACAAGGTTGGTGATGTTTGTCCAAGCTTCAAATACCCAAGCCCAGTTTGGTTCATAAGCAGAAAACTTTTTCTCAGTAATTCATCAAAGGAGAAAAAATCAACCGCTTCTTCGAAAGTCATATTTAAAATTTCTGCAATATTTTTGCCATGCCAACACAAATTCAGAACTTCTTCTTTATATCTCTTTCCTTCGCACGCATCGCACACAATGTAAGTATCGGGAAGAAAATTCATTTCTAATTTTACACGGCCTGCTCCCTTGCAATTTTCGCATCGCCCGCCCTTGACGTTAAATGAAAAGTCACTTGAAGTTAGTCCCCTTGCTTTTGCCTCTGGCAAGGAAGAGATTAAATCCCTAATCCTAGACCAAACTCCCAAGTAAGTTGCTGGGGTCGAGCGAGATGTTTTTCCGATAGGTGCCTGACTAACCTCTATGGCTTTTGCAAAATGATTGCCATTTTTGAGAACATAATTCCCATCTTTGACTAAATTCGTGCGACCATTGATAGAGATTTTGATTCCTTGAAAAAGGGGGCCACGGATCAGGCTAGATTTACCAGCTCCAGAGACACCGCAACATACAGTTAACCGGCCAATGGGAATTCTTAATGAAAGGTTTTTTAGGTTACGAAAGGTTACCTTAGACAATTCCACATATTTGCAATCTGATTTAACTTTGACTGGATGGAGCTTTCGCCAGAAGCCTTTCAAGGGATGCGGCATTCCTTTGGATAGATATTTTCCAGTGCCTGAATGTCCATTTTCTGCAACTGCTTGAGGTTTTCCCATATCCACTATATTTCCCCCATGCTCACCCGCATGAGGACCAATCTCTATTATACAGTCGGCTTGTAAAATAGTTTCCTGATCATGTTCAACCACAAGTAAAGAATTTCCTTTCAATTGAAGGCTTCGCAAAGAATCAATTAATTTTTGATTGTCTGCAGGATGCAGACCAATTGAGGGCTCATCCAAGACATAAAGTACTCCTGAGAGGTTTGATCCTAGTTGTGCGGCAAGGCGTATTCTTTGTGATTCTCCTCCTGATAGAGAAGCAGTTTCTCGATTGAGGGATAAATATTCTAAACCCACATCGCTCATAAAGTTCAATCGGCGGAAAACTTCGGGCAAAATAGAATCCAAAATAACTCTTTGCTCATTGTTCACCTTGATATTCTCAAGGAAACTTTTGATATCTGTTGGAGGTAGGGCAAGTAATTGGGGTAAAGAATAACTCTTTTTGTTTTTTGAAAATAAATATACATTTCGCCCAATAGGATTCAAACGATCACCAGAACATGACGGGCAAGTGGAGCCATCTTCCAAGCTCCACCACTGACCGCTTGCAGGAAGCTCTTCTTTCATCCAGTCATAAATTCTTCCATATCCACGACAAGAAGGGCACCAACCACGAGGTGAATTCCACGAAAGTAAAGATGGCTCAAGTTCGGGATAAGCCTCCCCGGTTCTAGGATCTGATTTGTGAATGGAAAACCAGGAGGTTTCCCCATCTGCCAGAAGTAATAAACAGCGACCTTTCCCAATTTCTAGAGCATATTGGACTAATCCTTCCAGAATCATAGGCTTTGGGGGCTTTGTCCAAGATCTCAAAACCAACTCTATATCATGGAGGCGATAGCGATCCAGTCCTTTGAAGGACTGGGTTGATAGAATTTTACCATCGCATCGAACATATTCAAACCCTTGATCTTTTGCCCAATTAATAAGTGGTTTGTGATGACCTTTTCGATTGGTAACTAGTGGGGTGAGGAGTTGAGCACTCTTCGATTTCTTCATCTTTTGGGCAATGACTTTGCAAATCTCTTGCTTAGTTGAAGATACTAATGGAGCTCCATTCTCTGGGCTACATTGAAGACCGATCCGTGCATACAATAATCTAAAATATTGGGCAATTTCAGTAATTGAGCCAACTGTTGACTTTTTTGAGCCCCGAGTGACTCTTTGCTCGATCGCTACAGTGGGGGAAATCCCCGTTATTAAATCGACATTGGGTCTTCCAATCTGCTGCACAAATTGACGGGCATAGGAGGACATCGATTCCATGAATCTTCGCTGGCCCTCTGCAAAAATTACATCAAACGCTAAAGAAGATTTTCCGGAGCCTGAAGGACCAGTTACAACCACAAACTTATTTGATGGAATGCTAATATTTAAATCTTTAAGATTATTTTCCCGGGCACCGAAAATTTCGATAGCTCTTTTTTTTGTGTAAGTAGCATTTCCAGTTTGACGCCTAGAGGATTGTTTCTCGAATACCTTCTCATATTGCCCGGTTAAGTTTTGAAACAATTTTCCAGTTGGAGTATTCAGGCAGTGAAAATCCTTCGGAGTTCCACTGGCAATTACTTTGCCGCCCAATTTGCCTGCACCAGGACCCAACTCAACAATCCAGTCACACTGTTTAAGAACAGATGGGTGATGCTCGATTACTATCAAGGAGTGTCCGCATGAGACAACTTTGCTCAAACAATCTATAAGTTGTTGAACATCTGAAAGATGTAATCCAGTAGTCGGTTCATCTAGCAACAAAAGAGCGGGAGTGCTGTTATTGCTAAGAGGACTCATGTACTTAGCTAATTTTAACCTCTGCGACTCGCCACCGGAGAGGGTGTTCAAGGGCTGTCCAAGTTTCAAATATCCCAATCCGAGATCTTTGAGCAAAGTGAGTTGCCTATGTGTCTTGGGGAGTTTGTAAAATCTTTTTTGTGCCTCGGAAATAGAAAGATTCAAAGTTTCTGCCACATTAAGACCATCTAGGCGAATTTCCAGAATCTCATCCTTGAAGCGATTGCCTTGACAGAGCTTGCAAGGTATCGATATGTCAGGCAAAAATTGCATTTCAATATTTTCATATCCAAGACCCATACACGAGTCACAACGACCCAGTCCTGAATTAAAAGAAAAGTCTGAGGCACAGAAACCAGATGATTTCGCCTCTTGGGTGCGTCCAAATGCCTCCTTTACAGGACTCCATGCATCCGCATAGAGAACTGGATTTGATCTAGGGGAACGTGCAACTGTTCCTTGGTCGATCATAACGACTTCGGAAAAGGCAAGAGTGCTCTTGACCCAACCCTGAGGAGACCCGTTACTTAGTTCCTTAAAAATAAGATCGTAGAGAAGGGTTGATTTACCAGACCCAGATAGACCGGAAATACAGGTTAGTTTGCCAAGGGGTATTTTAGCACAAAGATTTCTGATATTATGTATACTGGCACCCTTAATTTCGAGGAAGTTGGAAGTTTTTAGAACTGGTTTTTTAGGGCTTTGATCAGCAATTACAGGTTGATCAGAAATCCATTTAGCAGTTTCTGATCTAGAGGATCCAAGTAATTGTTGGACTGTTCCATTAAAGATAATTTTACCTCCTGAGGTTCCTGGTTTCGGACCTAACTCAATAACTCGGTCCGCAGCTCGTATAACCTGTTCATCGTGTTCGACTACGCACACAAAATTGCCAGCATATGCTAAATCTTTTAGAACTCTTATGAGTCGTCCAACATCTTGATGATGTAAACCAATGGTAGGCTCATCTAGGGCAAATAGTGTGTCTGTGAGACCAGCACCAAAGCAAGCAGTAAGATTAATTCTTTGGGTTTCACCCCCACTGAGGCTGCGCGATGAACGATCCAAGCTCAAATAATCCAGTCCAACATCTCGCAAGTAGCCTAGTCTCTTTCGAATTGATTCCAAAGGTAAGTCTATTTTGGGATTACCTGAAAGAACTGCTGACTCAATTAATTCAAGCAGTTCAGAAATGGGCAGGGAGTAAAGCTCAGGAAGTGAATGATTTTTCCATTTCCAAAACTGGGGTTCTTTTTTAAACCTTGTACCGGCACAATCGGGACAGCTGAAGTAATCACGATATTTGGAAAGAAACACCCTGACATGCATTTTGTAGGTTTTTTTCTCCAACCATTTAAAAAATGAATGAATCCCATACCAAAGCATATCTCCTTCAATATGGCTTGGGTTCCCGTTCCAAATAAAAGACTTTTCTGAATCAGATAGCTTTTTCCATGGTTGATTAGGGTCGATTCCTTGGTCTGTGCATTGCTTTAATAGATCTTGCAGGCAGTGACCATAAACTCTTCCTTCAAAAGGTTTGATTGCACCTTCCGATAAAGATAGGGAAGTGTCAGGCACCACTAAGTCGGGATTAATTTGAATAATCCTGCCAAAACCTTTGCATCTTGGGCATGCACCGACTGGAGAATTGAATGAAAATGCACCTTGGCTAGGGTATTGATAAACTTTTCCTGAAATAGAAGAATGTAAGCCCTTTTGAAAAACTTTGAGAAACTTCCCCCTGGGAGTCCTGGTCTCAGCACGACCTTTTCCGAGTTCAATGCAAAGGGAAATGGTTTCTGCTATACGAATTTTACAGTTAGCTTTAACATTTATGTTTTCAACCGCTACGAAGGCGGAGGACTCTTCCCAATCTGAATGTAACAATTCCTCAATCCGGGTATATTTATTTTTAAAGAGGATACGGGCATGCCCAGCAGCAATTAAGAAAGATAGAAAATCATTAGCTGATAAACTTCCCCGTTCTATCCAGAATCCAAAAACTATGTTTTGATTTAAAAATTCTTTGATGCAAGACCGGGCTTGGTCAGACGGGTTTTCCTCTGTAATAATTTTCCCTTTGTTATCTGGGTCGTGAAGTTTGGCAACCTGAGGAAACCAAACTTTAAAATAGTCGCACAACTCGGTCATAGTTCCAACCGTTGATCTTGAATTTCTTATGGTATTTTTTTGCTCAACTGCTATTGAGGGTCGTGCGTTCATCATGGATTTTATCTTCGGGCGAGGAAGGGTTTCCATGAACTGCCTGACATATGGACTAAAGGTTTCCACATATCTCCTCTGTCCTTCTGCATGTAGAACATCAAAGAGGAGCGTGGATTTACCTGTCCCGCTAAGCCCGGTAATGACCGTCAGACATCCTGGCTCAATATTAAGGTTAACATCTTTGAGGTTGTTTTCAGATGCTCCACGGAGTTGGATGGGCAAAGACTTAGACGACATGAATTCTTCCTACGGGAAATAGCAACTTGGACAAGACGCGTGAAGAATGGCGTCCCGTAGGGGATTCGAACCCCTGTTGCCGGGATGAAAACCCGGTGTCCTAACCTGGCTAGACGAACGGGACCAAGATTTTCACTATGTTTAGACATTCGAATATCGCAAGACGAATTTCTAAAACTTAAATCAAACACTCTCAGAGTTTGACATTATTCTACGAAAGTTTACTTTTTTATCTTTGAAATGAAACCTACCTACAATCCATCCAAACTACGTCGTGCCAGAAAATTTGGTTTTCGTAAGCGCAACCAAACTAGCGCTGGTCGCAAGGTTCTCCGCAATCGTCGCCGTAAAGGGAGGGCGAAACTGACTGCTTCGGTTTTACCTCGCTTCCGATAATATTCATTTGCTTTATTTGCGTGAGCTGCAGTCTATCACGCACAGAGAGGTTGAGTAAATCCTCAGATTTTTTAATGGTTCGAGAGATAGGGTCTTCCGTAAAGTTTGCCTCTTTTTGGTTACAGATGTCAATCGGTAGCAGACGAATCTCTCAATTAGGTGTTATTGCAACCAAAAAAATCGGCAACGCGGTTTGTAGAAATCGTGCGAAAAGACTTGTTCGTGAATTATACCGTAATCACAAAGAGATAATACCCGAATTTTCGCAGACCGTGGTTATTCCTAGAAAAGCAATCTTCAAAATGCCATACACCGAGCTCGAATGCTCATTTAAGGATGCAATTCGAAAAGCATCAAACAAACTATGAAAAATTATTTATTAGGCGTTGGATTTCTTCTGCTGGCATTTTACATGATATGGCAGCAAGGGACTGAGCAAATTGAATATGCTGATCATAAGGCCCAAAGTCAGACTCTCGACGAGTCCCGACCTATTTCTTCAGAGAACAATCAGTCAGCATCAGTATTCCAGGATATCCAGGCTTCAAATAATGACAGTTCTTCAGAGATATTCCCTTACAAGAATAGTGATCTAGGAGAAGAGATTTTAACGCCTGGCTTAAATACAGAGCTTTCATCTGTTATCTTTTCGAATCATACAGGAAGCATTCGATCGATAAAATTGCATCAATCTGATAGGCTAAATAAATCTTACGAGCTAAGCCATAAGACTGAACCCCTACTGGGAATTTCTTTTGAGGATGGTTCAGGAAAACTTCTGCCCAAGACAATCCCTGATCTTCGAGGTTTTAAAATCGTAGAAAATTCAAGTAATAAACTTGTTTACCGATGGGAATCCGCGTCAAACCTTCGCATTGACCGCATTTATGAGCGGACAAAAGAAGAGGGATATGTTCTTAAACACCGTACGATTTTCTATAACTTGAGGGAAGTGCCCATGGCAATCGAGCGAGTAAGGCTGTCGTTAGGTTCCAGTTTTCAAATTCCCCGGATGTATAATCCATTTGATCAAGCCTCCACTTACTTAAGCGTTGGATATTACAATGATGGTGCACCTTTGGTCGAAGGATGCTCATGTGCAACTTGTAGCGGAAGAATTGACGGGGAGAGAGAGGAATTCTTTCAATTAAATGAATTAGGACCAACAGGTAGAATTGAGCCCAGAAAATTATCCAAGGCAAAATGGGCCTGCGTAAATAATCAGTTTTTTGTTAATTTACTCAGACCCGACTCTGAGCTTTCAGATTTACGCGTGTGGGCAGAATCTGTCCAATCTCCCCAAGATCTGAATGGTGAAGAAACTCTTGGAATTTCTGGATCTATTTCTTTTCCTCTGGGAATTCTCCAGCCAAATGAAGCGAAAGAATTTTCATTTAGTTTGTACGCTGGACCAAAAGATTATGTTGAGCTTTCTAAGCTTTCTTTCGAGCAAAAGAAAGTTATGCAGTTTGGGATTTTTTGGTGGATTTCTGAACCCCTTAGTTGGAGTCTCAACAAATTAAGTTCCATTTTTGGAAGCTATGGATTGGGGATCATATTTCTGACAATTATTGTAAAACTTATTCTTTGGCCACTCACTGCACAAGCGACCCGTTCGCAAAAGAAAATGCAGGCATTGCAGGGTCCTTTGTCAAAAGTGCGAGAAAAGTACAAGGGCAACCCACAAAAGCTTAATCAGGAAATGATGAAGTTTTACAAAGAGCATAAAGTTAATCCATTCGCGGGTTGCTGGCCCATCCTTATTCAGATCCCAATCTTCTTGGGCATGTTTTGGATGTTAAGATCTGCAGCTGAGCTATATGGACAAGAATTTTTATGGGCTAAGGATTTATCAGAGCAGGACAGTGTCGCTATGATATATGGTTTTTCTCTAAATATATTACCAATCTTTATGGTTCTTACGCAGTGGTATCAGATGCGCTTAAACCCGATGCAGCTCGGACCTGAGATGAGCGAGGCACAGCGAATTAATGCCAAAATGATGCGTTTTATGCCCTTCATGTTTTTGGTTTTCCTGTATTTCTTCTCTTCCGCTTTAGTACTTTATTGGACAGTGCAAAATATAATGACGATTATACAGACACTCCTGACGAAAAATGTAGTTGTGGCTGGAACCACTCCCGAAATTAGTGAACAACACAAAGAAGATGGACTCATTCCTCATAGAGGCAAGAAAGGCCAAGAGAATTTACCATCCGAAGAATTAAATGATGAGCAGAGAAGATATCGAAATTTATTAGGAATGAAGGTTCGCGGAAAAATAGATTCGAAAGATTTAGAGAGCAGATACAATGAGAGAATGAGAAATTACAGCTCCAAAAGATTATCAAGTATGACTGAACAAAAAAGAATAACTGCTGAACAGAAGCGTGACAATCTTACCGAGGCATATGAGTTTCTTAAAAAAGAACTTAATAAGGAAACTTGATTTTTCGTATTCCTATTAATTAGACTTACCCTCCTATGTCAGGTCACAGTAAATGGGCAACTACCAAGAGGCATAAAGCTGCTGTCGATGCGAAACGCGGAAAAATTTTCAGTGTCATTAGTAAAGAAATTTCATTAGCAACAAGAGACGGAGGTAAAGACCCTGAGTTTAATCCACGAT
Source organism: Opitutales bacterium (assembly GCA_038106225.1). Taxonomy (GTDB): domain Bacteria; phylum Verrucomicrobiota; class Verrucomicrobiia; order Opitutales; family Seribacteraceae; genus Chordibacter. The sequence goes on from JAYODK010000001.1 coordinate 71,370, forward strand.
TGAGGACTTTAATAATTAAGGCAAAGCAGGCAAATATGCCTTCTGATAATATTGATCGTGCAATTAAGAAAGGGGCTGGTGAACTGGGTGGGGTAACTATAGAGGAACTTCTTTATGAGGGGTATGGACCCGGAGGCGTTGGATTGATTGTTGAGGTTACGACTGATAATAAAAATCGTTCAGCTTCTGAAGTAAGAAGCACTTTTTCTAAAGGTGGTGGAAATCTTGCAGGTGTTGGTGCCCTTGCTTTTAACTTTAAACGGAAGGGCCAGTTTCTTCTCGCTTTAGAAAAAATTTCCGAGGATGAGTTGACAGAATTAGCCCTAGAAAATGAAGCTGAGGATGTTATTGTTGAGGAGGATCACTACGAGGTTATTTGTGAAACATCTGACTTCGATAGATTAGCAGATGCATTTGAAAAGAAGGGCGTGGTACCAGATTCTTCTGAATTGGCCTACCTTCCAAGTACGCTGGTCGTGGTAGATAATGAAGACACTGGGCGAAAACTTTTAAATCTTATTGAAGCCCTAGAGGACCTCGAGGATGTAAAGTCCGTTCATGGCAATTATGACATGAAAAAGGCTTTGCTTGAAAAAATCTCCTAATTAAAGTTTTAAATACTGCCCCCGGGCATAATCACATCCACTAATTTATGTCCTATTCTAATCCAATCGATCGATCAAACGATTCAGGAGAAGTAGGATTGGTAGAGGAGCAAACTTTTATTTGTGCTGAGGCATTTGACCTTTCAAATGGAGAAAGATTGAATGGATATCAGCTAAAATATGAGTGTTATGGTAAGCTTAATCAGGCTAAAGATAACGCTATTTATGTTTGTCATGCCTTAACTGGGGACCATCATGTCGCAGGCTTCTATAATCAGGAAGATAAAAAATATGGCTGGTGGAATCATGTGGTTGGTCCAGGAAAGCCCCTCGATACAAATCGGTTTTTTATAATTTCTTCAAATTGCCTTGGTGGATGTAGAGGGTCCACAGGTCCTTCTAGTATACGTCCTGATGGGTCTGGTCAAACTTACGGGGCTAGGTTTCCTGATCTTAGTATTCGAGATATGATTCGGGCTCAGCGTGCCCTAGTTGATCATTTGGGTATTACCTCTTTACACGCAGTGGTTGGGGGTAGTATGGGGGGTATGCAAGCATTACAATGGATAGTTGAATATCCTGGTTTTGCAAGGAATGCGATTATCATAGCGGCAACACCTCAGCACAGTGTTCAAACTATTGCCTTTAATGAAGCTGGAAGATGTGCTATCCGAGGCGACAGTGGTTGGAAGAATGGTGAGTACGGAGGTTACGAAGGTCCGGCACAGGGATTATCAGTTGCCAGAAAAATGGCTCATATAACCTACCTTTCAGACATTGGCATGGAGGAAAAGTTTGGGGGTGATAGAAGATTATGCCCAACCCCTGATTTTGAATTTAGCGTGCAAGGCTACCTTGATCATCAAGGTAAGAAGTTCATTAAACGTTTCGATGCAAATTCCTATCTAAAACTGACCGAAGCACTAGACCGTTTTGACCTTGTTGGCGGTAATGGTCTGGTAGATGCTGTTTCATCTGTAAATACTAGAACCTTGGTGATTGCTTTTTCAAGTGACTGGCTATACACACCTTCCCAAAACAAGCAGATTGTAGATGCATTATTACAGGCAGGTAAGGACGCATCATACCTTGAGATTAATGACTCCCACGGGCATGATTCCTTTCTAATCAATTCGGAGCCTTTTCTAAAAGCACTAGATGTCTTTTTAAAATCTGATAGCAGTGAAAGGATAGAAATCGAGGAAGAAGATGGCTTTAGGAAATTAAAGAATCGATATGAAGTAAAAAAAGAAGCCGACTTCAGAGCTATCGATGATTGGGTTTCTCCCCAAGATAAGGTACTAGATTTGGGTTGCGGGAGAGGTTTACTCTTGGAGCATTTGCGGGAAACTAAGCAAGTTCGTGGATTGGGTGTTGATCGTGAATTGGGTAAATCTATTTCCTGCGTGGCTAGAAAAGTACCAATATATCAGGAAGAAATCTTGAATGCTTTAGCTAAAATTGAGGATGATTCTTTTGATTGGGTTATTTTCTCCCGCATGGTGGAATCTTTACCTGAACCAGGTGAGGTTTTAAAACAAGCCCTCAGGGTTGGCAGAAATATAGCCGTTAGTTTCGTCAACCATGGTTATTGGAGAAATCGATTAAATTTTCTTTTCCAAGGAAAAAGGGTTTGCAATGAGGTATACCCTCATCAGTGGGAGAGCAGTCATTTAAGTAATCATTTTTCGATTCGTGAGTTCGAAGAATTCTCAAAAAGATTACAGACAAATGGCGTAGAGGTAAGTCTGGGCAGAAAAATGTTTTATCGGGGAGATTGGATAAGGAAATGTAACTACTTACCAAACTTAAGAGCAGGATTGGCTATCTTTGAAATAAATAAAAAGTACTAGATATTTTTATCCCCTACCCTGATTCCATCGAAAAGCTGAGGCATAACCCCAAAGAATTCCCACAGCCAACCCGCCAGCATGCGCCCAGTTTGCAATCCCTCCAAATAAACCGGTAAAACATAGTAAGAAGAAACCGAACATAATCATTGCAATCATAGGATCTAAGCGAAATCCGTCAGCAGGATCTAGGCGTGTTTTTACCCAGACATAACCAAATAATCCATAGACCACTCCGGACATTCCCCCAAAAGCTGGGCCAGACAAAACAAATTGAGTAAGATTTGAAACAAGTGCAAGAATCAGAATAAAGGAAATAAAAAATTTGGGACCCTTCCTCTTCTCAATTTGCCCACCAAGGTCATTAAGCCAAAACATGTTGAACAATATGTGCAAGAAGTTGAAGTGTAGAAAGATTGGTGTAAAAACCCGCCATATTTCCCCCGAGAGTAGTTCTGACAACTGACCATCTACTTTTTCAGATATAAAAAATCCTCCTACTAACTCTGTATTCTTGCCCATGCCTGATAGCAAAAAGACAGCCACACAGGTAATGATAAGAGATAATGTGATGGTTCCTGGTGATCGTTCAGTGCTTTGCCATTTATCTCTCAGGTTGAATTCCCTGAATCTTCGTTTGCTTGACTGAGTTTCGGAGGCTTCCTTGATTTCTTTTCGCGGAACCGAAGAGTACTTGGGGTCATCCGGATTGGAGTTAAACTCATTCAGGCATGTTAGGGCCAAACCAACCTGATCTTCATCGGCAACCCATATTTCACAGTGACCTTTTTTATCACCATCTACTTTTTCCAAAGAAGATTCAATACCCTCCTGCTTGAGAAAACTCCAAAATCGAAGGGCATGATTTTCGGTGCCAAATTCTACAATTCGTCGCATTAGACTTTATTTATTCAAAATGTAGGAGATTACGAGATATTTACAATTTAAGTTAACTATCTAAAAATTTTCTGGTCTGAGGATTTATTATTAAGTTCCAGGGAAATTTCTCCATTAGGTAGGACTTTAGCTTTCAACGCATCATTTTCCAAGTCTTGTAGCATTTGTTCCTGCAATAATTTTGCCGTTAGGGCTTTGATTCTTCTAAGATTTGAATCAATTGGAAACAAGCTAGCGAAGTCACCATGATTTTTAGAGTTATTTGAACTCTTAATTTTAAATGAACTTTTCTTCAATTTGACATTCTCTTTAAGAGAGCTTTTTTCCAAGAGCCGCTTTTTTTCCTCTAGCATTTCTTCAGATTTTATAGATCGAAGGATAAGGATTGCTTCCTTTTTCTTGCCGATTTCCATAAGAATTCTTGCCCGAAAAATATTAATGTACTCTTTTTCCTTTTCTGTTCTTTCTCCGAATCCTGATAATAGTGTATTCCATGCGATCAGTGCTTCTTCCAGCATAGAATTCTCAAAATCAAAAAAGCTTTGTGCAAACCGTAACTGATAATCAAAGTTTTTTGGTTCTAATTTGGCTGCTTCCTTGAAACTTTCATGCATGAGAAAACCAAGCTTTTCAGGATCATCTATCTCAGAGAGATTATTTTTAAAAAGAAATATAAAATCACCAAGATTATGGTGATAAATTGGTTCTTCTGGGGCCAGTCTGGTTGACATTAAAAAGAATGGAAAGGCCTGCTCTGGTTTTCCTGTCTCTACAAGAAAGTTCCCTATTTCCTGCTTAACAACCGCAATATTTGGATTTAGTTGATCTGCTTGAAGGAATAGAGATACCGCATTGTCATGAAGCCCAGTTTTTCGAAGAAATTTTCCAAATAATAAAAGGGCATTAATATTATTGGGGTTTCTTAATAAAAAGTTTTCGTAACTGGATACGATTTCTTGAGCTTTTCTAGTTAATTCTTCTTCGCTCCATTGCCTTCCAATTTCTAAGAGCTTATTTTGTTGTTCAATAATTTTAGCAAGTTCTAGATCAGAAAAGCTAGAGGTATTAGCAAATGAGTCATCTACGAATCCCAAAGAAGCAATAAGTAATATCCTCAGTACTTTATTAAAAAAATCAGGCACAGTTACTGCCATCATTGTCAAAGCTTAGAACCTTTCAAGCTTGGAACTCTTCTATCTAGTAGATAATCGTATTAAGTAAGTTTGTACCCAATGAAGTATTTATCGCTATTGATTTATTTCTTAGTTCTTCTGTCTCCCTGCGTGGCTAAAGAATCTTGGGATAAAAACCTGACCTATGATCAAGTGGTTATAAAAGCAAAGGAGGGTTCAGCTTACCACATGGGTCTATTAGGTATTTATCTTCGTTCCGGTGAAATGGGATGTTCTGTAAATTTAAATGCAGCCAAACAATGGTCTGAAAAAGCATTAGACAAAGGGCATCCCTTTGGGTCATATAATTTGGCTAACCTTGCTATGTTGAAAGGGGATTTTGCAGAAGCTACAAGATTGTACCAAGACGCAGCATTATTACTTCAAAGAAGAGCATCGGAAGGTGATCCAGTAGCAATGTATTGTATGGGAGAAATTGATTTTCAGGTTTTACCAACTAATGTGCCCAGGGCTCTTGAATTATTCAGAAAGTCTGCTGATGCAGGTTATCCTCAGGCTCAAGCTACCATCGGTGCATTATATCTTAAAGGCTTACCTGGTCTACTTGAGCGGGATCCTGAAAAGGGAGTAATGTTACTCTCGGGGGCTGTTCGAGCTAAATCACTAACTGCAAGATTTAATTTAGGAATGGCTTATTACAACGGAGATGGAGTAGAGCAAAATTCGATTAAAGCCGCCCAGTGGTTACAAGTAGCGGAAAAGCAGAATTTTGCTGAGGCTCAATATGTGCTTGGAATGCTATTAACAGAGGGAGATGATGACTTGCCCCAAAATTTAAAGGCAGGAGTTCATTTACTTGAAAAAGCAGCTGCACAAAACCACAAATTGGCGGCTGCTTATTTGAAAAAAATAGATATGCAGAAGGATCTACCCAATGCACTTTTGAACCAGCAGGAAAATCAATCTAATCAAACCTTTCTGGAAAGGGATAATGAAGAGATTTTGCAAGAGGCCCGCAAATATTATACTGGCATAGGTAAGACTAAGGATTATGAGAAGGCATTTTCGATGTTACTTCCCTTGGCTAAGGAAGGTTATGCAGAGGCCGCAAGATTGGTCGGCTTGATGAAGTTATCCGGAAAAGGAACCAATAAAAACTCCAGTGATGCCAAGCAATGGCTGTCAATTGCTGCCCAAAAAGGTGACCAAGCGGCCAGGAGAATGCTTGAGCAATATAAGACTCTTTTCTGAAGGCCAGAGAGCCAAAATGTCGCATTAGCCCAATGGGTCGTCTTGCAGATGGTGTCAAAGTGGCACGATTTGGGTGGCTACAAGTATATAAAGTATTGATAATCAAAAGTATAAGGATGGAATGAATTATGCAAGATACCATTGCAATCCATAAACCTCTAAATCTTATGAATATTAAACATCAATATAAATTAAATCACTATAACAGCCTCTTCGAATCATTTTTTCCCACAATGATGAGAAATGAAATTAAGCTAAATGAGCTGACTTCTCCAATCGTTCTCAAATATTTTGAAGAGCCCCAAATTCAATTCTTTGAAGAGGATACTTTTTTGAGCATTGATGTAATGGTTCCTGGTTGGACCAAAAACGAGCTCAAGTTGGATGCTTCAGAGAATTTCTTAACTCTAATTGGAGTACCCCTTAAAAGGTCCAATGCAGAAAAACACGAGCTCGTCAGGAATCTTGATCTAAAAATAAAGATACCTCACCAATGGAACTTAACTAAGGTGAGTGCAAAACTAGAAGATGGAATCCTGAAACTGAAAATTCCTCGAAAAGTTACACCTAAGAAAAAAACAATCAAAATAAATTAGTTGTATCCTCAAGAGAGAAGGGTTCGATCCCTTCTCTCTTTTTGTTTGTGGTTGAAAAAAATTTGAAGTCCGAAATTTTCGGTGAGTGGAAATAATTAAAAATCTTCCTATTTATCAACAATTCGAAAAAATTGAGAGAATATGGAACCAATGTAGTCATTTGATTCTAAAATCACCCACCGGTTCTGGAAAATCTCTTGCTTTGCCATATTTGCTATGGAGTAAAAATTTAGTCTCTGGGAAAATTCTAGTTGTGCAACCTCGTCGTATTGCGGCAAGGATGCTTGCCAAACACTGTGCTAAACTGGCGGGTTGGACATTAGGAAAAGAAGTTGGATATCAAGTTAGGTTTGACAAGCAATATGGTGACCAAACGAATATCATCTATGCTACTGATGGCGTAGTGCTGAATAAACTTCTTCGAAATGGTGAGATTGATGAATTTGAGGTACTAATTATCGACGAATTTCATGAAAGAAGTGCTCAAATTGATCTTTGTTTAGCGTTAGCCCTAAACTTTTGGAAAAGTAAAAAGCCAAACTTTCGAGTGATAGTAACTTCTGCCACATTGAATGAAGAGTCCCTAGCAAAATACCTTCCAAGTGCAAAGTGCATTGAGTTTTTCGGTCGATCTTTTCCTGTAGAAATCGAACATAGGTCATTACCAATACAAGTCCCAGTCTGGAAATCTGTGGTCGAGATCATGCCATCATTACTGAATAAAATGCATGGAGATATTTTGGTTTTCATGGATGGAGCATACGAAATCTCGAAAACAGTAAATGCTATCCTATCGAGCCAATGGTCAAGAGGCATAGATGTAAGACCTCTCTATGGAGATTTATCAGAGGAAAAACAGGATCTGGCACTTCAGGCAAATGAAAAAAGGAAAATCATTGTTAGTACCAACATTGCGGAAACTTCTTTAACTATAGAAGGAATAAAAATTGTAATCGACACAGGAAAAGCAAAAAAAATGCGCTATGATAATGCCCGCGGGGTTAATGCCTTGCTTAGCGAAGCGATTAGTAAGAGCTCAGCAGATCAAAGAGCTGGCAGGGCTGGCAGGACAGAACCAGGATTTTGCTTGCGACTATGGTCCAAGTCAGATCACGAAATTCGACCCGATTTCGATATTCCTGAAATTTTACATATTGATCTAAGTGAAATTTATTTAAATTTGCTGGGTGGTGGATTGAAACTTGAACAAATTAATCTCATTGATGCAATTTCTCTCGATTCAATGAATGAAGCCAGATTCAAGTTAAAAAACCTTGGGGCTCTTGATGAAAAGGAAAATTTAACTGAACATGGACTTAAAATGAGTCGGTTACCGGTGCATCCCGTCTGGGCTCACGCTTTACTCATTGCTAAAGAAAGGAATATCGTACCTGCCATCGCTCTAGTTCTTGCGATGCTTGAGGGAAGATCGGTGGTTCGCACTGTGGAGCTAAGTGATTTTTTCCCTATGAGAAATCCAAGGTCCGATATTTATTGTTTGCTCTTAGCATATGAAGCAGGAGCAAGGACAAATTTCTCTCTTAAAGAATGCAAGAAACTGGGCATCAATGTTGGCAGGTGTTATGAAGCAGAGCGTTTAGCCAGAGCTTTATGCGAAATGGTAGGAATCTCCTTTCGTTTAGATCTTCCAAATTACGAAAACCTTGCCAATGCGTTGCTAAAAAGTTTTTCCCAGAATATTGCCTATCTAGTTAGTGATGCTCGCAGGATTTATGAAGATTCTTTAGGTCGTCGCCTTCATTTAAGTAAGCATTCAGTTATCGCGAAAGAAAAATTTGTTTTACCCTTACAAATAGTTGAGAAAAAGATTCAAGGTAGACTGATTTTAGAGATGGAATGGGTGAGCGGACTCGACGAATCGTGGATAAGAAAAGCATTAGGTGCTCAAATTGTTAAATCTAAAAGTACCGTATTTGACCTTGATTCCAGAAAAGTATTAAACAAAGAAATTGAGGCATTTGGAAAAATTATACTTTCTCTTTCAGAGGAAGAAGAAATAAGAACCGAAATTAAAGCACCTGCATATGCTAAAGCTTTAATGTGTGGGGATTTGAAACTCAAGAACTGGAATACTCAGGTCGATAAATTTCTAAACCGGATAAGCTTTCTTGCATCGCAATTTCCAGAATTAGGTATGCTTGAAATGGATGAGGAAACAAAATACTTATTTTTAGAACAGCTATGCTTAAGTGGTTCTTCTTGGAAAGAAATTAAAAACCTGGATGTATACGGTCCATTGCTTAATTGTTACAGCGAAGAACAAAGAGAACTTTTGGATAAAGCTGCACCAGAAAGCTTCGATTTAGGTGCCGGCAAGAGTCCTTATATTCTAGATTACTCAGACAAAAAAGAGGTAATATTGCGTGCATATTTGCAAGATTTATACGAAGTGAAATCTCATCCAACTATTGTTTTTGGGAAGTATTCCGTAATTGTAGAAATCCTTGCACCAAACCGAAGACCTGTTCAAAGAACTTCTAATCTTCTCAGTTTTTGGCAAGGAACTTATCCATTGGTACGAAAAGATTTAGCTGGTCGTTATCCGAAGCACGAATGGCGATAAGACACCTCATCTTACGATTATTCTATAATTTCCTTTGGGTATTAGGCATATCTGTTTCTCTCAAAAATAATCGAGTCCGCGGATGGTATGGTGAATGGAAAGCGGGTAGCTATTTGAAGGGAAAAGATTTTTTGCTGATACATAAAAATTGGCACAGTCCACTCGATGCCCGGCGAGAAATTGATCTCATTGCAAAGGATCAAGAATGCATAGTTTTTATTGAAGTCCGTGCCAGAGCAAAAAATTCGCTTAATAGTGGTTATTATTCGATCAATCAAAAAAAAAGACAGTCTCTACTTTCTGCGTGCAAAGATTTTTTGCGATTAAATTACGATAACTCTGCAAATTATCGATTTGATGTGATCGAAGTGGACCTTGATCAAACAAATGGCAATGTATTGCACCACGAAAACGTTTCCCTCTTTCCATAGGGATTTACTCTGCATATGATGGAGGATTTATGACAAATTTAGGAAAACGATCTATTCCACCTACAGTAATTGTGATTTTTGGAGCTTCTGGTGATCTTACTGCACGTAAGCTGGTTCCTGCCTTGTTTAATTTATTAATGGATAGATTATTACCCGACCGCTTTTTTTTAATTGGTTATGGGAGAAAATCGGTTGCAGACGAAGAATTTCGAAGAACCTTGAGGGATTCTTTAAATGCACATTCCAGAAGACCAATCGAGGAAGAAATTTGGAATCAATTAGCACCCGGTGTTTCCTTTCACAATGGTGCATATGACGATCCATCTAGTTTTTTGTCTCTAAAATCTAAAATTGAAAAAATTGAAAAACTGGTGGGACAACCCGTACAGACGATTTTTTACCTTTCTACTCCCCCATCCGGATTCCTTCCAATTCTCGAAAACTTAGGAAATAGTGGACTTGCAAGAATGCACCATGATTCAACATGTGCATCCAAAGTAATTGTTGAAAAGCCATTTGGAAGAGACTTAGAAAGTGCTCGGGAACTTAACCAAATTATCAATCGAAGATTTGCAGAGTCTCAAGTTTTCCGCATTGATCACTATCTAGGTAAGGAAACTGTTCAAAGCCTATTAGTTCAAAGGTTTGCCAATACCATTTTCGAGCCTGTCTGGAACAGAAACTATGTTTCATGCGTGCAGATAACCGTTTCGGAAGATTTAGGTGTTGGTTCTCGAGCAGGATATTACGACCGTAGTGGGGCATTACGAGATATGATTCAAAATCATGTCATGCAATTGCTCGCACTCACTGCTATGGAACCTCCATCATCGTTGGATCCGGAAGCAATCCGAGATGAAAAAGTGAAGGCTTTGCAAGCGATTAAGCCTTTGACTTTAGAAAATTCCCACTCGGAGGTGGTGAGGGGTGTTTATACAGAAGGTTTGGTAGGTGGAGAAAAAGCAGTCGGGTATCTTGAGGAAGACGGTGTGCCAGATTCATCTTTTACGGAAACTTACACCGCCCTTTCATTACAATTGGATAATTGGCGTTGGAAGGGTGTACCTTTTTATATTCGGTCTGGAAAACGGTTAAAACAAAAAGTAAGTGAAATCGTTGTACAATTTACCCGACCGCCAGCAATTCTTTTTGGTCAAAATTCCAGACAACCGCTTTCTCCAAATCTTCTTATTATAAGAATTCAGCCAGATGAAGGGGTTAGTTTAAGCCTAAATTCCAAAACGCCTGGTCTAGAAACCAAATTACAGCCAGTCAATCTTTCCTTCGGATATGATACGACATTTGGATCAAATACGCCCGAAGCTTATGAAAGATTAATTTTAGATGCAATGATAGGCGATGGAACTTTGTTTATTCGTGGAGACGAGGCCGAGCAGTCTTGGGGCTTACTTTCACCAGTTCTTGAGTCCTGGCAAAAAATGGAAGCTCATGGGCTTGAAAAATATTCAGCTGGAACTTGGGGCCCTCTTGCGGCAGATAAATTATTGCTACAACGAGGACATGAATGGATAACTAATAAATGACGATCTGCTTTCCAAAATTCTTTTTCAGTACCTTTATTTTTTGGATAACCATTATTGGTATTTTCGCAAAAACAGATAAGGAGAAAGTCATGAGTGTAGATGTAAAAAGCCCTGATCAATCTAGTTATGATTTTGCTCTAATCGGTGGTGGTTGCTTCTGGTGTACGGAGGCTGTATTCGAAAAGCTTGATGGTGTGGTTGAGGTAATTTCTGGATATGCTGGAGGTGAGTTAGTAAATCCCACTTATAAAGAAATCTGTACTGGAGAAACTGGTCATGCTGAAGTGATAAAGATCAAATTTTTACCTTCCCGTATTTCATATTCTAAAATTTTGGAAACTTTTGGCCGTGCTCACAATCCAACCACCCTCAACCGACAAGGTGCGGATATTGGAACACAATATCGTTCCACGATCATGTACTACAACGAAGAGCAGCAAAAAATGGCCCGACAGTGGAAGGAAAAATTATCTCTCAAATTTGAGGACCCTGTTGTTACTGAAATTGTACCTGCTCCAAAATTTTATCCGGCAGAAGATTATCATCAGGACTACTATTCAAAAAATCCCAAACAAGGTTATTGTTCATTTGTTATTCGGCCCAAGTTAAAAAAGCTTGGTCTTGAATAATCTGACTTATTTCAAATTGGTATATCTTGATTATGAAATCAGGGAAAAGATTTTATTCTCCTAGTGCTGTTATAATTTTTACTTAGCTGATTTTACCTCCTCAAGATTTGTAAATTTTACAAAATCAGTAAATTGGCTTTCACCACAAGAACTGCTTCAAGAGTGCGGCCATAGACTTTAAAAAGCCTTGCTTTAGAAAGAGTTTGGTAATTATCTAAAATTATGGATAGCAACGATCTTGATAAAACAGACAGCTCTATTCAACATGTAACAGAATGGTTTGAGCAAAACCAATGTAATGCCTTACTCCTGACTAATCTATTCGACGATCTTCCAGGGGTCAGTTTTTTCGTCAAGGACCGTGAGCATAGACTGGTGATGGTAAATTCAGGATTTTTGCCCCGCTTGGGATTATCTCAGGAAGAATTATTTGGTAAATCTGACTTCGACATCTTCCCTGCCCGTTTAGCCGAGCATTTTAGAAGAGATGACCGGGAGATATACCAAACCAAAAAGCCAAAGCTTAATATTTTGGAATTAGTCTTTAATAGCCAAGGACTACCAGATTGGTATCTGACGAATAAATATCCACTTTTTAATGACCACAATGATGTCATTGGCTTAATGGGTACGGTGAGACCGTACGGGGATGGAGATAATAAAGAATTGAAATGGGAAAGGGATGATGAAATCGGTCGAGCGGTTAATCATATCCGAAATCATTTTCGTGGTGAAATTTCAATCAGCAACTTAGTAGATATCTCAGGTTTATCCCATCGTAAGCTTCACCGAGGTTTCGTCGAATTGTTTGGAGTCGCCCCTATGCAGTTTATTACCCGCACGCGAATAGAGGCGGCATGTGATGATTTGTTGTCCTCTTCGAACAAACTATCGGTTATCGCTAAGGAAAATGGATTTTACGATCAAAGCTCATTTACCCAGCTCTTTCGCAGACAAATGAAAATCACTCCTCTAAAGTATAGAAAACAGCGCGGTTATATTTAAAAACTAAATTCCACTGCCATAAATTTTGACTCGCCTAAAGTAAACTTGGGAATGCTCTTCTGCAACACTCCACCAATTTACAGATTCTGTCTCTGGTATATCCCCATTTTCAAAGGCTTCTAATTTATTTGCACCATCAAGTGTTAATACTCGGAGCATAATATCGACGACATCAGGGAATTTATTAAAAGGGGGGTCATTAATAGTATATTCAGGTGCCAAATGAGAGGTGGCATAATATTCATTTTTAAGCAAAGAACCGGGGAATTCAGAACGAATGGGAGGGAATACCTGAATCAGATTGCCGGTTCCATTGCTTTTATGCTCAACGATGTAAGCCCGTATTCCAAAATCAATGATGTTTGAGGCTATAGAAAAAGCGTTTGCTGAGTACTCTGAGCCAAGATCCAGAATTGGTTTTTTTACGGTTATATGGGTTCTGGGGGTATCGGTTTCAACAATTGATACTTCAGAACTCTTTGTGCCGTAGGCAGCATCAGGGTGAAAATCATAGCCAGCAGAAAAGGTGTTTTTAGCGGTCACATCCGACCTGAATAATTGATACTTTTTCGGTGAGTTTGGGGCAGCAGTTATGCCGTGACGAATAATCTGATAAGCAATTGCCCTCGCCCCGCCAGAGTTTAGATGCTTATTATTTCCTAGTTCTGGAGACTGGCTAAAAAATCGTAACCATACTCCACCCACTCCAAATCTGGAGTGTTCAAAAGGAACTTGACCCAAATGATCTGGAAACTGGGATTGTTTTAAGGATTCACTATCCTCAGAATCGGTAGGAAAGATTCGCAAAGAATTTTCTCTTGGTTTTTTTTGAACCGCATCATCTTTCCAGGCCTCTGAATTTCCCTCGTCCTCCAAAATGGTCATTGCCATCCATACATTTCCGTCATTGCGATATAATGCACACTGTAAATCCTCCTGAATTTGATCCAACACTGTCTGTGCAATGAGGTTCGTTTCAAGCTGTCCCGATGATTTATTCTGAGTGTTTAAAACTTGGGAGGAAATGGTTAGCAACATCCCAGAAAGCAATGCAGTTACCGCCACCGCAACAATAAGCTCAAGTAAGGTAAAGCCCTGCTTTTTAAAATCGTTCATTTAAAGGATCATTAAAGCAATTAGTTAATCATCAAAGAAATGTTCCCAGATGTTGTCCAAACTTAGCGTAGTATTCAATTCCTTGGCGAGATTGTTTAATCAAATCTTCATTAAATCTTAGAGAATTTGGTGGGAAAATAGTGATGATACATGAACCACCGAATGAAAAGTATCCATGTTCATCGCCCTTATTTACAAATTTATTGCCTTTGGCAGTCAGGGTTACCGTACCTACACATGTCGCACCAATCAATAACTGGATTACCTTCCCGAGGGTTTGGTTTTCAAGGATGGAGCAATATCTCTTGTTCTCCCAAAAAATAGATATTTTTTTACGCAGAGCGATTGGATTAACTGAAAATAAGGATCCATTAATCAAAGAAGTTTCGCCAAGATTTCCCTCCACCGGAAAGTGGAACCTGTGATAATCTACTGGGCATAGACGGCTTATAACCATGGCTCCGTTCTGGTAATCATTAGCTAAATTTTGGTTGCCGAGCAAATGCGCCAAATCAAATGATTGCCCCTTTGCATATATTCTCTCCACTTTCGATAAGTCAGGAATTACAAAATGTCGACCATCTGCTGGGAATATAACATGATTATAAATTTGTTCAAAAGGACGGGCGGTTGGCTTGAGTTTCCGGTAAAAGAATTCATTAAAAGTTCTGAATGATTCGGGCTGGTCTAAAAATTCATCAGTTTTAAGACTGTATTCTTTTATAAATGGAAGGATTTTTAACCTGCTTTCCTCTTTATCCATCTGCGAACCATACCACTTGGAAAACCATGACCGTTTAACCATTGCCCAAAGGCCGATCTTGCCAAAAAAATTGTTGTAGGAAAAGTGCAACCATCTTTCCCCGTAAACCTTTTCAACCTCCAAGGATGAAGTTTCGGGATTCCAAAAATTTATCTCAACGGGATTCATTTAATAACAGCCCAACCCGTGGGGCATAGACAAAAAGCCTAGGCTTTTTGGATCTTTCCGGCCTTGATTGCTTTGACCGAAACCCACAACCTCTTGACTTGACCGCTGGGCAACTTAACGCGGACACGCTGTAAGTTAGGCCGGAAAGTCCGCTTGTTATTTTTGACCAGTTGCAAACCAATACCGCCGGCTTTCTTACTAACACCCTTGTGGATAATACGACCACCTACTTTAGGGCGTTTCCCTGTGATTGCACAAATTCTAGACATAATGAAATTGAGGTAAAAAATCTAAAATGCCACAAATTAAGCATCTGACAAGATTTAAAGCTTTTATTCATTTGAACTACTGTGCAGTTCAAAGATTTGCAATTCCTCGGATAAATCATTCTCAGTAAGGTAAAATATTCGGAAATAACTTAATTCCGATAAAAGGGAACCCGCCTTGCTCGCCCCGAGAATTAAACAAGTGGAGGCATATGCATCGGCAGTCATTCCATTTTCTGCAATCACAGTAACCTGCCTTTTTCCTTCCACGCCGAATCCAGTCCTCGGATCAATCAGATGAGAAAATCTCTTCCCTCCGAATTCAAGAAACTGTTCCATGTCTCCAGAAGTTGCGACTGCACAATTTGATAATTCGAGAGAGGGAATTATCGTATTTGAAATTCCACCAACAGATACTTTCCAACCTTTGCATGCTCTAGGAGGATCACCGATAGTTAAGTCTCCTCCGGCGTCAATAAGACATCTGGGGAACCCTTTGTCTTTCATGACTCTTAGCATTTGATCAGCAATATATCCTTTAGCTACACCGCCTAGGTCCAAAACCATGCCCGGAGTAATCAATCTGCCCGAAGTATTGGATTCATTGATCTGTAATTTTTGGTATCCAGTTCTTTTAAGAACAGCTTGAACTTTATCTGAATCGGGTACTTTTTTCTGATGCCTTGCCATTCGCCACAACCGTGACAGAGGACCAATTGTTACATCAAATGCTCCATTACTTTTATGGGCAAGTCTTTGGCTAAAAGAAAGAACCTCCGAGAGTTCAGCAGACAAGGCAAAGGATTGACCGGACAGAGAAGTTCTTGAGAAATGGGATACTTCACTTTCGGCATCCCAATCGCTAAATACCATATTTAAACGCTTTCCTTCCATGAAGGCCGCATTGACAGCAATATATAAAGAGTCACTTCTGATGGCGTCCACCATGATTTTAACATCAGTACCCATCAACCGCTCGGTAAATACTTGCCGGTCAGCCAATATCTGAGCCGTTAGCAGATGTACCGATCCACAAAATATTAAAAAAATTTGGAAATATTGAACCATGGAGAACAATATCATAAACGAAAGTTTTAGAATGTGAATAAGATTGAGGTCTACAGCTAATATCCATTAGTTAGGATATTTGTTTTATTCAAAATGAGGTTATTGAAATTTACTTATAAATCTGCACTTGTTGCTTCTCTATTCACTCCCATCATAAGTGGGTATTCTTCAGAGATAGATTTTGTTCGTGATGTGAAACCTATTCTCGAGCACAACTGTGTAAGCTGTCACCGTGAAGATAATGCAAAGGGAGATATTCGGCTGGATACTAAGTCGGCTACTCTTGCCGGGGATGATGTTTTAGTACCTGGTGATCCGGAATCCAGTTCACTTTACTGGACCACTACCCTGCCCCTTGATGATGAGCTCTTTATGCCCCCGATCAAAAATGAAGAAAAAGATTATCCTCTCACAGACGCAGAAAAATCCGTCCTTAAACAATGGATACTTGACGGTGCTGAATGGCCCGATGAAATAGTTTTGGAACCCCGAAAAAGACTGCCCAAGACCATATCCTTTGTGGAGCATGTTCAGCCTATTTTGGAATTAAATTGTGTGGCCTGTCATTATGAAGGAAAGGTGAAGGGAGATCTTCGACTAGATACCAAAGATCATGCTTTTGCCACTGACTATGTGATTAATCCAGGCAATGCCCTGGAAAGTGATTTGTATTTTTTGTGCACCCTTCCGATGGATGATGATATGTTTATGCCACCCGCTCCTGCAGACCCTCTCTCCTCGGGCGATTTGTATACCCTTCGCCGTTGGATTGATGAGGGTGCAGACTGGCCAGCGGATGTAACTCTATCCCCTAAGAAGAAATCCCTAACCATTTTAGGCACTATGCCCAAAGATCTATACCAAGAACTTGGTTTTACTGCAGGCATGGTCCAAGATGACTTTTCTGAGTATGAGGAGGAAATAACCACATCGGATCTTGGTTTTACGATGATTCCAGTGAAAGGCGGAGAATTTACCATGGGTAGTGCACTGGATGACGAAAACCGTGGATCAGATGAATGGCCTGCTCACCAAGTTGAAGTATCTGATTTTTGGATGGCTATGCATGAGCTCAGTTGGGACCTATATGAATTGTGGATGCTTAATATTGACCGTGATAACCGGGCTTATAAAAAGCTTGAGGAAAGCAAGGCGGATGCCCTCTCTGATGCGGTGACCAAACCCACTGCCCCATACACTGATATGACTTTTGGCATGGGCAAAAGTGGATATCCCGCGATTTGTATGACTCAATTGTCTGCCAAGATGTATTCCATGTGGATGAGTGCCAGAACTGGGAGGTTTTACCGTTTGCCCACCGAGGCGGAATGGGAGTATGCCTGTAAGGCTGGGACAAATACCGCTTACTACTTTGGGGATGATTCTGAGAAACTACCGGAGTATTCCTGGCATTTAAACAACAGTTTTTTCCAGTACCAACCAGTTGGGCAAAAGCCGGCAAATCCGTTTGGACTGTTTGATATGCATGGCAATGTCTGGGAGTGGACACTTGATCAGTTTGCACCACCTCCGTCTATTGCTCCGACAGGTAAGCGGGTTAATCCACTTGCCGTACCTACAGATCTTTATCCCAGAGTTGTGAAGGGTGGTTCCTGGGATGATGGCCCCAAAAATCATCGCTCGTCTGCTCGAATGGCGTCGGAAGAATCCTGGAAGCAGCAGGACCCCCAGATTCCCAAGAGTGTATGGTACCATACAGATGCTTTATTTGTTGGCTTTAGGCTTGTTCGTCCGCGTGAGATTCCACCACTCGAAGAAATTGAAAAATACTGGCCTTCCGAAGCCGAGATCCTTGCGATTCCATCTCGTTAAAAAGATTGGAGTAGGGAAATTCTTTTCAATCTAATAAATCTTTAATTTATTACAGAGCCTCCATCTACAAAGCAGGATTTAAGTTGCCCAACATGCCCGATTGGATGCAATTTATGCTAAAGGCATGAAAAGGCCAACTGCCCATATTCAATCGAAAAGAAATAATTCCTCAAAGCAGGGGTTTGCGTTGGTGCTTACGCTATCCTTAATCAGCTTTGTTTTTTTATTGGTTATGGGTCTTGTCAGCCAAGTCCGGATGGACATGGCTTTTGCGGATGCCAGGGAAAATCAAATATTGGCCAAAGCTCATGCCCGAATGGGAATGATGATCGCAATCGGGGAAATCCAAAAGCATTTGGGGCCGGATATGCGGATATCTGCGACTGCTGACATTTATGACGAACGCCTAGAGTCCACTAAAATTTACGAAACCTTATCTTTTCCCCAGGCACCATTGTCGGACCCCAGCCTAGACTCTGTCGATTTAGATGAAGATGGGAGTGCCTATGATTTAATTCCATTTGGCCAAAGAATGTGGACAGGTGTTTGGAAAAAAAGGGGCGGGAATAGTGAGAAAAGCGAGTCAGCGTATCGGCCCCTTCCCAAAAATGGTGATGCTGGAGTAGGGTTCCCTAAATCTTGGGATACAGATGATGCATTTGATAGACATCCAGCGGTTGAGATAGCTTGGCTTGTCAGTGGGAATGAGGGGTGGTCCCGGAAACTTGGTATCTACAACTCGAATCATGTTATCGATGAATACATCGAGGTCCCAGATGGCGTGATTATCGACGATGATGGTCAAAGAACCCTTAACAAAGCAAACTCTGGAATTTATGGAAACGCTGAAAATGCATGGGCAGACCATAGAGAAGTAGTAGAAAAACAATTAAATGACTATTTTCACCCGTTGATTGATTTGGATGTCTATTTAGCAGATGAAGAAGTAGAGACTGCCGTTATTTTAGATGCTCCGGTTAGGCGAAGGTCAAAAGATGTTAGGATAGATAATTTTTATTCAACAAAGTTTAATGATGACCCCGAAAAATATACAACAGAGCCAGTTCGGGTACCCAAAACAACCATTCTTTCAGAAAGTGGGAATGAGGTAGGAAATTATGCCTATTGGGTTGGGGATGAAGGTGTGAAATCAAAATTTAATATTCCAGAACCGAATGGATTGGATGACGAGAGCCGACTTAAAGTTGCGACTGCACCCAATTTTTCCGTAAGCGGAGCATTTGATCAAGGAACTGGCGAATCCAGTCTAATAAATCTGGCAAATCATGCAGACTTCTCTACTTCGAATGAAGAGGATGCTAACAAAACATACGATTTACTTTCAGCAAATTATCATAGTTTTACTGTAGATTCCTTTGGCGTTTTATCTGATGTCCGTACGGGGGGGCTAAAGCGCGATCTCAGCTTAGCATTCGCCAAGGACGAATCCAGTGCACTTTGGAAGAAAGATTTTAATGATAATTTTATTTTTAGAGATCGTGTCCATTGTTTGAAAAGTTTGCCCATTTACAGTCACCAGAGCCAAAAAGCATTTGGGAAGGGACTCCATCGTAACCATTGGTTTGACCAAGCTGCAGGCACTGCAAGGGGACCATTAGTTGATGATAAGGATGCATTACTTGCAGGACCGCCATGGTCGGTATTGGCTGAATACCATAAATTGTATGAGAAGTACGACGATGATGATGAATTGGAAATCGAACCAGCTGATGAATTTCCCAGAGTGGTCGGGGACAATGCTTTAATTTTTGAACGTCGAGGAATAGAAGGCAGCCAAGGCATGACGATTCAGCAGGCTAAGCCTTTCTTCAATGTTTTTGGGGGGCCGATAAGAAGTGAACGACCAGAACCCAAAAATCATCCTATTTTTCCGGTTATTACCAAAGTAGGAATGGCGGTTTTCCCTGCGGTTGGGTCGGATAAGCTCGCCCTAGCAATTAGCCCCAAAATTTCCCTTTGGAATCCGTATGATATGCCGATGAAGATAGAAGACTTGTATGTAGAGATTCCCTTTCGAAGTGGAGAATTTAGGGCAACAAATTTTAATTTAAAGGAATATGACCTTTATCGAAAATGGTGGATTAGGCTTTACAATAATGTGGAATCATTTCCCCAGGAAGATGTTGGGAATAGCAATACGAAGGAAAGTCGTGCCTCTATCAAGAGCCCAGATTCTCCTTGGGGTCTTTTTCGTCGGCTTGTGGACAAAGAGACTTTGTCTTTATTCGGTGAGGATCGAAACTTCTATTATAAAGAGCCAGGAATTATTGATGGATCGAAACAGTCTTATGCAGTTCCTGGCAGCTCACAGGGGTTATCATTTACAACTTTGCCCAATGGCACAAAAGTACTATATCATGAAAATCCCCGTGAGGATGTTACCTACAATGGAGAATTTCACTTCTTCTCTTTTGCCAATGATTTTAAGGTCAACATTAATCTTCCCAGAGTTTACCTTAGCTTAGTTGATGATGTGCTGCAACCAGGAGAGGTTGCAACTTTTACCATAGCCGATCAGCAAACAGAAAGCATTCCCAAAGACCCAAATATTAATCCTCCGCTCATTCGTTTAAGAAAGGGAGACCTGGAAGATTTCTTCTTATGGGAATCGAGTTTTGCATACAATAGTGCACAGCTAAAAAGTGACTACATTGTTTCCTATTATATTAATTTTTCTGGAGTCAAAGGGTTCCAGTCAAACACCCTTGAGCAAATAAATAAAACTGGAGGTGGGTTTACCTACTCTCAGTTAGGTAGTGGGTATGCTCAATATGACAGTTTGGCTATGTACAAGAGTGATTCATCTAATTTTAGTCCAGATAGTGCAGATTCATTAATTCGGTTTACCTTACATCAGGGTGCCCAAGAATATTTAGATAGTCGAGCAATTGCCGACTATGCCAATGCTCATATTACCGAACAATATTTAAGGGATAGTTATGCCAATGCATTCGATAATGCTAATGATTTACTCCCAGGAATTGGCTGGGAGTGGAAAACTAGAATGCCAGGAGATTCCTATAACGAACGCAT
This sequence comes from Opitutales bacterium, assembly GCA_038106225.1. GTDB lineage: Bacteria > Verrucomicrobiota > Verrucomicrobiia > Opitutales > Seribacteraceae > Chordibacter. Next base: position 92,163 of record JAYODK010000001.1, read on the forward strand.
TGTCCTTAATGATTTTAATGTCAGGGCTATGGTACATAGCTCTCAAGATGGGCGTGGAATGTGGATGAAAGATTGGCGGGATTTTAAACCAGGATTTCTGGAAGATAGTGGAGGGCTGTCAAAAACCTTTTCTTTTAGTGGTGTAGAGGAATACACTCGAGTAGATGAGGATGGAAATACCCTGACTTTTGACCTAAAGGATGAGGTGGTTTTAGCTAGATTTTCTTATCCATCAAGTATGGAAACCATGCCTACCACCAAAGAGTTTCCATGGCTTTATGATTTTGATTCAGGATGGAGTCCTGATGATTTTACCATCAATAGTGAACGTGCACTTAATTCTTACCCATCTAGTGTCGTTTCCTACAATCCCGATACCCGAATAACAGGCTTAGGGTTAACTCCTACCAACGAAAACCCTGCGGCAATTGTTGAAGATGGTAACGATAACATTGCTTTGTTACATAGCTCCATACCTAGGCCTATTAATTCTGAAGAGAAAATCGGTTTTTTTACCCACGAAAATGATCGTGACATTAAGATTCGAAGGACTGAGATAGGAAGCGATCTAAAAAGTTCATCCCATGCCATTTTGTTTGAGATTCCTAAAAGTGCCCCTCTCTCTGTTCTTCAATATAGGCATGCAAATTTAAATAATTATTTGCATGGTCCATCCTATGCACTTGGGAATTCCTATGCAACCACCCAAGTTGCCCGTCACCGACCATGGGGCAGGATGGACAGTCGAACCACAAAAGTTGTTAAGGATGATCCATCGGTTCCGGAGGCTGAAACCTGGACCGCTAGTGTCCAAACTCCTGCTGATATGGTGAAGTTGCAAGACGAACACCATGCCATCATGACCGCAAAATATGGGAAAAATTATTCGATTATTATGAATGATAATAGAATTGTCGATCATTGGGAGGGCCAAGGAATTGATCTTACGGATAGAGACTCTCGTTTTGCTCCGTGGAGGGATCATGCAAGCAATAACCTTAATCATCAAAATACTACCCTCGATCATTCATTCTACTTAAACCGCGCTTTGTTGGATGGGTATTTTTTGAGTAGTTCCACCGAATCTGATGACATTGCAGAAGAGGGTAATCTATCGGTTGGCCAGCGGTACCGACCTTTTAGCCAACAACATAGATTGATCGGGTATTACCGGCAAAATGACAACTGGGAAGAAGAACAAACATCTTATGGGGAGAAAAGTTCTGAGAAAGGATTTTCTTCGGGTGATGACAAAGAATATCGCTACCAGTCAATTTCAGGAGACTTACTTGTTGATGGTGCTTTTAATATTAATTCTACCTCTATAGATGCGTGGATTGCCCAGTTGGCATCCTTGCGAGGTCAGAGTGTTGAAAATGGATCAGTCGGTACCAGTGAGACTCCAGTTGTCCGTTTCTTATCCGAGCCTGAAAACACTAATAATTGGAACGAATTAAGAAAACTCAGTGATGATGAAATCATTCTGCTGGCTAAGGAAATGGTGAGACAAGTAAAGCTACGGGGCCCATTTTTAGATTTCTCTGATTTTGTCAACCGACGGCTCAATCCAAGCCCCATGGATACCGACCCAAGTGTAACCAAGGGTAGTCGGCCTATTTTCCTTCAGAAGAAGATGGATGAATGGAGAAGATTTCCGGAAGACCGAGATAGTGTAAATGGTTTACGTGGTGCCGTGCAGGCTGCAATTGCAAATGCTGGATTAAATGATGTAGAAGAAAAAGAAGGTTGGGGGAATTCGGAATACATTCCGCAATGGCCAGATAAAAGATGGCAAAGCGGTTCATCTCCAAGTGAAAATAATCTTGGTGCCTATTTCTACTCAAACTTCGGCTATCATGCAGTCTCTTGGAATAAGAAATTATTCGATCGTTGGAATTACCGCCGGAAAGCTCCTGAGACAATATGGCAAAATTTTGGTTCTGGCATGACTTATCAAGGAGACAAGGTAATCCAGGTTTTAGATTCTCCTTCTTTTGGCACGGCGAAATTGTTTGATAGCACCGTTAAATATAACAGCACAGACTTTGGGGAGGCACCAGAAAACTTGCTTGCCGTTGAACATGTTGCTACGGCAGCAAACAAACCAGGCTGGGTTATGCAGGCAGATCTTTTAAGTCCCTTGGCACCGGTAACTTCTGCACGCTCCGATACTTTTACAATCCGGGTAATGGGTGAGAGTGATGGCCAATTTACGAGTCAATCTTGGATCGAGCTTACTGTGCAAAGGATCCCTGATTATGTGAAATCAGATCTGGACGCCCCCCACCACCGCCCACATGAGCCCTTCAAAGATCTTAATTTTAATGGTTTTTGGGATGATGATGAGAACCTAGGTGAACAATGGATTGATCTGAACCGCAACGGGGATGTCGTCAAAAATCCAGATCTTCCGGGGGTAGGTGAGTCGGGGAGAGAGCCAGATTATAGGGATGGGATGATGTCGGACCTCAAGTTAAACCTCGACCCTCATGAGGAAGACACATCTCAGGCAGGCAGGGTCTCTCACCGGGGGATAAATCAAAGGTTTGGAAGGAAGTTTAAAATTGTCCGCTTTAGGTGGCTAAGAGAGCAGGATGTTTAATCTAATGGGAATGATCATTAAAAGAGGATTGCCAAAAATTTTAACATGTTTGATTTTTTGTTTTAATTTAGAAGTGCAGGGACAAGTGCCTGTGGAGAATCCTCCACCCAAGGCAATTTTTCAGGCAGTTTTTTGGGAACAAGATATATCGGGGCGTTTGATCTACGCACCATGGGGAAATGCACTTGATCAAAATGCAACCCTTCTAGATTTAGCGGTTTATTCCAGCCGATTATCACAAAAGTTTTTGTATTATGGCTCTAGTCCTCTGACCCTTTATGAAATAGATGAAACAGACAATGGAGTCCTCATAAGTGAGAAAAAACCAAAGCTAAAATTGGTATATGAGTATGAATTTAATGATCAAGGGGGCATGAAAGAGGAGATTCTTTTTCTTATGAATTCCGGACACCAGTCTAGGGTAAAAGGATTTTCTTTTACTGCTTCAGATACAGGTAAGGGAACTTATCGTTTTGTCTCCTTTACCAAAGAAAATTCTTACATAGCAGTTGGTGAACAAAAGTTTTCTCTGCCACCTGGTGGAAGCAAAAATATCAACCTATCTGCTGATGAGTCCCAAAATGCGAGAATGATCATTTATCTGCGAAGAAATGATCAATATAAACAAGTCTATTCTAGAAAGGTCATGAATCATAAGAAGAAAAGAGGAATTTTCTTCTTACGGGCTCAGGGTGATTCGATAAAAGTAATGCCCATTATTGATAATCAATCAAGTGCTCTTGCAGATTCGATTGGGTATGGGGAACCTCCTTACCCGAAGCGTGAGTCAACAGTGGACAAGAATAACACCAAGGAACTCAAGTAAAAAAAACTAATTTTTAAATAAATTTTAATTGTCGATCGTCGACAATCTTTCGGTAATAGCAACCTTTGCGTGCCACTCCGCTTTCGTCCTTTACATGGCAGGCCCCCTGCCCTTTTGGTTTAACCCGGTATAGCACAGAATTTTGTTCACAATTTACACGAACTTCTATGATCTCAAGAAAATCTCCCGATGTCTTTCCTTTGATCCAGAGTTCATTCCTGCTGGAACTCCAAAAAGTGGCCATGCCTTGTTCCAGGGCAGTATTAAGAGCAAGTTGGTTGACATAACCAACAATAAGCACTTCGCCAGTTTCAACATCCTGAGCAACAGCAGGAATAAGATCTTCCCCACAGGCTACAACCTTGGCTAACTTTTTATAATCCAGGGAAAGTAAGGCCCCATTTTCCAATTCATTATGATCCATCCATCTTAATTAGTATTAGATTAAAGGATAGTCGAATTGGAAAATTTCTAGATCATTTACCAATTAGCTGTATTCCCCTGCATATCTTGATTATAAAATTTTAATGTCCTCATATAAAGAATCTCCTGTTGTTCTATTTGACGGGGTATGTCATCTTTGCGACGGTGCAGTTCGATTCATTCTCAGGAAGGAAAAATCTTCAGTTTTAAGATTTGCCCCTCTGCAATCAGATGCTGGTAAAAAGTTACTGAGTAAGTATGGATATCCCGATAATTATTTGGGGGGAATGATTTTAATCGAAAATAATCGGGCCCATGATCGTTCCTCTGCCGTTTTGAGGATAGCAGGGAAAATGAGGTTTCCATGGAACTGCTCCTTGATACTCTTGGTCTTGCCAAAGCCGGTTCGTGATTTGGGGTACCAGATTATTGCAAGTTTAAGGTACCGTATTTTTGGGAAAAAAGAGGTCTGCACTCTTCCCCAGGGCGAGGATATCACCCGTTTTTTATAACATCCCTTTTAGTTTCCCAGAGCAGGCAAGAGATTGGCGAGAAGTCTCCTCATCCGGGGCATTACTGCCCGTGAGGTCAGTGATACTTCCTCATGGCTGAGCGGATTCTCAGAGCGACCAGCTGCCAGATTGCTAATGCAAGAAATAGCCCCGACTCTTAAGCCTAATCCATTTGCTATCATCGCTTCTGGAACGGTGGACATACCAACTGCGTCTGCCCCCCATTTTTTAAAAGCACAGATTTCTGCAGGGGTCTCGAATGCAGGGCCGGAAAGAGCAAGGTATGTTCCTTCTTTCACATTTAATTCCGTCTTTCTTCCTGCTTCATAAATCTTTTTACGCAGATATTTGTCATACACTTCTGATTGGTCAGGAAAGCGTTTAATTCCAGAATGTGGAACATTACCGACCAATGGATTACTGCCCATAAAATTTAGGTGATCAGAAACAGCCATAAAATCGCCTGGTTGCAAATCGTCCCGTATGCCCCCGGCTGCATTGGTGAGCAAAAGAGTACCTGCACCCAGTTCATGTGCCAGTAGAGAGGGAAAGATTACCGGTCCCCATCCTGCACCCTCGTAAAAGTGCCGCCTGCCCTGAAAAATAAGAATTTCAATACCGTGTGGCTTTGCAAGCCAGAGCTCTCCTGAGTGTCCATCTACAGTTGTAGCATCCAGGCCTGGAAACATTGAATATGAAATCGAGGATACGGGAGATAATCCATCCACAATTTCACCCCATCCAGAACCACAAACCAAGCAGGCATTTGGCTGAATATTCCCCCAAGTCTTTTTGATTATGGAACATGCCTGTTCAAGCCTGGCTAAATGATCATCAGCCATATTTAAGTTCTAGTTCTGGTCGACGAATGGTTAGATGATTTGCGCGATCTGGGCGTTGGGTTGATTCGGTTTTTCCAACTATCTGTGCATCAATCCCGAATGATTGAGAAATTTCAATCACCTTAGCGGCTTGCTCTTCCGGACAGAATGCTTCCAGGCGGTGTCCCATGTTATATACTTGATGCATTTCTTGATCTGTGGTGCCGGAAGCATTTTGTATCTCCTTAAACAAAGGCGGTATGGGAAATAAATTATCCTTTATGTGATGGACACCAGTGCCAAATCTTAGGCATTTGGTTTGTCCACCACCCGAGCAATGGACAAGACCTTTTAAATGATCCCCTAATTCATGCGTGAGTGCTTTGGCCAAAGGCAGATAAGTACGGGTTGGGCTAAGCAGTGCCTCACCAATACTCAGCATTGAACCAGGGAGGGAGTCTGCCATGCGGTAAGGGCCGCAATAAATATATTCTTTTGGGGTTTGGGGATCCCAAGTTTCTGGATATTTCTCATAGTAATGCTTCGATAAGAGCTCGTGTCTGGCACTGGTCAGACCATTGCTTCCTATTCCACTATTTTCCACCTTCTCATAAATGGATTGTCCGCAGGAGGAAAAACCAACAATAACCAGCCCTGGGCATATGCGTGAATTATCGAGTACCCGATTTCGCGGCATTACTGCCACCGCACATGAATCAACTGCCACAGTGCCAGTTAGGTCACCCACATCGGCGGTTTCCCCTCCCCCGCTCGATACAGAAATTCCCAGATCTCGCATGGATTGTAAGAATTCCTCTGTTCCCTCAATCAGGGCAGCAAGAGCTTCTCCAGGAAAATTTCTGGCATTCCGATTGACTGTACTTGAAATCATCACCCGGTCCCAAGCTCCTACACATGCAAGGTCGTCAAGGTTCATCACTAAGCTATCCTGAGCAATTCCTTTGAACACTGAGGCATCTCCCGTTTCTCGATACCAGAGGTATCCAAGGATAGATTTGGTGCCCGCACCATCAGAATGTATCACATTGCAATAATCTTCCCTTCCGGTCAGGGCATCTTCAGTAATTTTACAAAATGCTCCGGGAAATAAACCACGGTCCATTTTGTCTACGACTTGGTGAACTTCTTCCTTACTCGAGGACACGCCACGTTGGTTGTAACGATTTTGGGAACCTTCCATATATTCATCTCCTACAACTTGCTTGCCCCCTTGACCATCCGAAAGCACTTTTATTGCTTAATTTATGGCAAGATTATTGAAATACAGGGTCCAGTCCTATGAGAAATTTGCCTCATGGAAAAAACGGGCTCTTCCATATTTGAAAAAAGAGGAGGGGAGGAATAATATCTTTTGGCAAATAATCCGGAATAAAGAAAAGACTGCGAATGAAGGTTGGATGGGGAATTTATATTCAAATGGATTGATCTCCTTATCTGCCTTGCATACACCCTCGAATTTCCTCCTGCTTTCTCATGGTAGTGTCTCTGCAGTAGAGGCATTAGCAAAATACTCGATTAAAAAGCAGTGGCGAATTGATGGGGTGAGTGGTCCCCAATCACTCGTGGAAGATTACTTTAAATGCATCCAAAAATGGGGCAATAAGAGCAAGGTGGAAACCAAGCGTAATTTTAAGATATTTGAAACATCTCTATTCAAAAAAAACAGTAATTTCAAAAATCATAAGCTTGCAGAAGTCAAAGCTATAGATTGGCAAAGGGCCAGGCTTTGGGCACAGCAGTTTGCCATGGAGGCAGATCCACCGATGAACTCTACTGCTATCATCCAAATGGCGAAACAGATGCACTCTTCTGACAATTTATTTATGCTATATGATTCCCACAATTTTCCCTGTGCCATGGCCGGGTTTGGTAGATTCACAGATCATTACTGCGTAATTAACCTGGTCTATGTTCCAAGAGATATGCGGGGACTGGGAATCGGAAAGGAATTGATTATCCGCATGACATCTTGTGCAAGAAAGTTGGGGTATAAAGAATGCCTGCTTTTTAGCGAATGGATGGGCTCCAAAAATTTGTATAAAGATATGGGCTGTAAAATCTTGGGGAGATATGCGGAATACGATCTAAGCTGAATCCTCCTCTAGTGCCTCTAGTGCCCGACTGCCATCCTCTAAATGTACCCGGACACGCTTGCCGGCTGGCAATTTTTTAATTGAACGAATCAAATTCCCATCATTGTCAGAAAGATAAGAGAAGCCCCGTTTTAATGCAGTCGGTAAACTGTTCGCATGCACTCCCTGTTCGAGGGAGTCTAATTTACTAGCCATCTTACCTAGATGATAACGGGTTGAAGTTAGTAAACGGTGCTCAAAGTCATCCAACTGTTGTTGATGGCGTTCCAGACGGACTTGTGGCGAAAGCTTTTCTATGGCGGCCCCGAGATTAGTAAGTTTTTCGGATTTACGGGTAAGGAAACCGAGTGGTATTCGCGAAAGGGTTAGCTCCAACTGTTCCAATCTGTTGATTTGATCCAGGTATAAAGAACTTATCCATTCAGCGGCAGCGGATGGAGTTTCAGCTCTTAAATCAGCAGCAAAATCAGTCAGGACGAAATCGGTTTGGTGACCAATAGCAGAGATTGTCGGAAGCGGGCATTTTGCCAGAGTTCTGACTAAATGCTCATCATTAAAGGCCCATAAATCCTCAATTGATCCCCCGCCCCTTGCTAAAACCAGCAAATCGACATCAGGAATATTAGAAGCCTGCATTACCCCATTAATTAATTGCCCAGGTGCATCTTTCCCTTGCACGAGAGATGGAATCACCCAAATTTTTCCTGTCCAATTTCTTCTCCTGAGAATACTGGTAAAATCTTGAAGAGCGGCACCATCAGGAGATGTGACAATAGCAATCGTCCTGGCAAAGCTGGGAAGGGCTTTTTTCCTGTCCTCTTCAAAGATTCCCTCCTGCAATAGTTTCTCTTTTAGCTGTTCAAACTGTAACCTAAGATTGCCCAAGCCGTCTTGTAGCAAATGTCTGACTCTCAACTGATATTCGCCTCTCGGTTCGTATACGGTTACTTCTCCAAAGGCGAGACAGTCGTCTCCTTCTTTAGGCAGGTAGGCAGATCCAGTGGCATCTCCACGAAAGAGCACTGCTTTGAGTTGGGAATTTTCGTCCTTAAGAACAAAATAACTGTGACCGCTACTCTGGGTTCTTAGGTTGGAGATTTCTCCTCTTACCCAAACGATAGGAAACTTAGTTTGTAAAGATTTTCGTATGGCCTGAGTTAAGCCAGTTATCGACCATATTGAGGATCGATCTTCTTCCTCTTCAAATAATTCAGTCTGCACCTTTGCCCCTATGTTTTATTACAAAACGGCCCAACAGGATAGTAACCGCGATAATACAGGCACCAGTCCATAGATACTTCCATTCACCCCCAAAAATTCCGGCAAAAGCGAGCACATATCCACAAGCAGTAAAGGCAAGCACGGGCAACGAAATATACAGATATGGGCTAAATCTCATACCGACAAGACCGAGTCCATAATTAGTGAATATAAATGGTACCCCTGGGGTAAGACGAAGAATGAGAGCCCATTCAAGCATGTTATCGGGGGGGGACTCGGGTAATCGAAAGCGGGTGTGCCGGAGTAGCCTTTGAAGAACACCTCTGGCAGGTCCACGGGCAAGCCAATAAGTCCAACAAAGATTGATAAAAAGTGCAATGGTGCAGTACAAACAACTCAACCAAGGACCGTTTTCCCCCCCCCATAGACCAGCAAGACCAAGCAGGGGGGCAACCGGTAACACTAAACCGGGCAATATGGCAATGGAGATAAATAAAAGGAGGCCGTTATTTGTAAGAATATGCCGGATGGAAAACCAGAAATTATTTAGCCATAACTTTGCCTCATCTCCACCAATTTTAATAAAAAGAAAATAAATAAAAAACAGAAGAGCAAAAACCAATAGCACACTTGTTATGAGTAGCAATAGCTTCTTACTCATTAATCAGATTTGTGTAATTGTTCAGATTGGTTTAGCTCAGCATCGTTTAGGTGGGCGGAATGATTTGATAAAGAAGGATTGTCAAAGACAACAGGACTGTCCGAATCAGGTATTCCTTCGCTGAAAAGGGGAATAGATTTTACGAAAGGGACAGCTAGAAAAATTAGAATGCCAACAATGCAAAGAAAAAGAATTAGCTCAAATGAAGAAAAACCGCGATATTGTTTCATTAAGCATATAATTGCCTTCGAATGAATTTGTTGGCGATAATGAAATTATCTCTTTACTAACCAAAAGAGAAGGCCAGGCAAAAAAATCCCAATCAATGCAATGATACCAATTATCATTTGCGCGCGTTGAGCTTTTTTGCGATTCTCTGGGGTGTCAGGAGCCGGTGGGTTACCCCAATTATCCTCCTCCTCCTCTTTCCAACTGTCATTATTTTCACTCATTAAATCCTATCATTCACGCACTGTAAGATGGCTCAAGAAGAATTAATCTCATTCGATCGTGCAACCATAGTCGGACCAGGTTTGCTGGGTGCTTCCTTCGGTATGTGTATAAGAGAAAAAAAGATTGCAGATCAAATATGGACCTTTGCACGCAATGAAAATAAAAGAGAAATTTGTGAAAAGTCAGAGTGGTGTGACCGAGCTTTATCAGATCTAAAAGTTGCAGTCTCCGGAAGTGATTTAGTTATTCTTTGTACACCAGTGGATACGATTAGGAAACAGTTGCCGGAGATATGCAAATGGGTAAAACGAGGATGCATGGTGACGGATGTTGGTAGCTTAAAAAAAGAAATATGTACGATTGCAGAAAATCTGTTTTATAAAAAAGAATCCTTTTTTATAGGTTCACACCCAATGGCAGGTTCTGAAAAAGAAGGGATGGAATACGCTTCTTCAGAAATTTTTAAACATAGAAGCTGTATTCTCACGCCATCTGAATATGCAACCGATAGTCAAATCAAAATGCTTACGAAGATGTGGCAAGCAGTAGGTATGCAGGTAACTGAGATGAAGGCGGAAAAACACGATGAGATGGTGGCATGGATAAGTCATTTGCCTCATGTTGCTGCTTCAGCATTAATTAATTCATTGTGCTCCCAAAATTCATATTGGATGGAACATTCAGGGAATGGTTTGAGGGATACCACAAGAATTGCCAGTGGAAATCCAACAATGTGGAAAGAAATCTTGGCTGGTAATAAGAAAAACATCGCAAAAGGAATTGAAAGACTAATCACTCAATTAAATGATTTTAAGCAGGCACTCGTTACTGATAGAGAAGATGAGTTGTACAATTTACTAGATTTAGCCAAGAAAATGAGAGACCAACTGAAAGATGATTGAGAGATCAAGTATTTCAATCATTCCCTTCGCCAAACCATGCAATGCGGAAGTGGCGGTACCAGGTTCTAAAAGTATTTCCAATCGGGCACTCATTTTATCAGTAATGTGTGATGCAGAAGTAGAATTAATTGGATTACTAGAGAGTGAAGATGTTAACCTAATGAAAGAAGCACTGCAAAATTTAGGTATAACAATCAATAAAGAGGGAAACAACTATCTGGTATTTGGTAAAAATGGATTACTACCAAAAAATGACTGCTCGATAAATGTTGGAAATGCAGGAACAATAGCACGATTCCTGACATGTTTACTAGCCTCTCAAAATCAAGGTAAATACAATATGGATGGCACCGATGCAATGCGCAAAAGGCCAATGCTTGAATTGCTCGATTGCCTACAAGATATGGGCAGTAAAATTACTTACGAAAAAGAAAAAGGAAAATTTCCTTTTACATTGTTCGCAAACGGTTTAAATAAAAATATAATTGAAATTGATGCCAGTAAAAGTGGCCAGAATTTATCTGGTTTATTAATGCAGTGTCCAGCAATTTCAAAAATGTGCACTATCAATTTTAAGAATGGAACGGTTTCGTTACCATTTGTTGAAATGACACTTAAAATGATGCACGAATTCAATGATTCAAAAGATGCACAATATACATTAAAAAAAGATTCTATTAAAATTGAGAATATAATCTATAAAAAAAACAAATTTAAGTATGTAATTGAAGCAGATGCAACCGCCGCAAGTTATTTTTTAACACTCCCACTTGTTGTTGGAGGAGAATGTCATGTATTGGGCTTAAAGAAAGATATGCTGCAGGGAGATATCGCATATTGTAATATTTTAGAGATGATAGGAGGCACCATTCTACATAGAGATGATGGTATTATTTCTAGTTCAGGCACAACATTAAGTGGAGGTTGTTTTGATTTTAATGATATCTCAGATACATTCCTGACATTGGCTGCCATTAGCCCACTATTGGATAGTCGCCCTGAAATTTATGGGATTGAGCATACTCGCAAACAAGAAACTGATCGAATTGCTGCGATGGCTTGTGAATTATCAAAATTAGGTCAGGTTGTAATTGAAAAATCCGACCGTCTAATCATCGAGCCAAATTTAAATAAATTGCAGGAACTTGCCAGTGATGACTTAAGCATTAATACTTACAATGACCACAGAATTTCGATGAGTTTTTCCATTCTTGCTTCTTATGATCTTTTGGGAAATGGAAAATCATGGCTTAAAATCAATAATCCTTATTGTTGTGAAAAAACATTTCCATCGTTTTTTTCTCGCTTAGATAGTGCCCGAAATCAATCTTATGCTAAAAAATAAATATAATATTATCGCAATTGATGGTGCAGCTGGATCTGGTAAATCAACCACCGCAAAATCAATTTGCAATAAATTTAATTATATTCATGTAGACACTGGCTTGCATTACAGAACTATTTGCAACTATTTCTTATCCATAAATATAAAACCAGATGATGTTAATGATTATCTTCTTTATCATAAAACTACCCTTGATTGTAAATTGATAGATCATTCTTTGTATCTTGTTTTCAATGACCAGTTTTATGAGTCGGATGTATTACGAAATGAATCCTTAAATAAACATGTTTCTCTATTCGCAAGATTACCTGAAATTAGATCTTTATTACTTTCTTATCAGAGAAATCTTTGTAATTATGCACAAAGATATGGATTTTCCGGTATCGTTATGGATGGCAGGGATATTGGTAGTGTTGTTTTACCTAATGCAGATTTAAAAATCTTCTTACATGCGGATTTACAAATTCGGCAATCAAGGCGATGTAATGATGGTGAAAATGATTCTATATCAGGTAGAGATTCAATTGATAGTACTCGTAAAATAGCACCTCTGGTTTGTCCTGATGGTGCCCTATCCATAAACACAGGAATTTTATCCTTAAATGAAGTTTTATCTTTAATATCAAATCATATTTCTAAATTAATGTGAAATTTCTTTATCGGTTCGCACAGTCTGTAAGTTTTTTATATTTTCGTATTTTTCACCATTTTGAAGTACATGGTTTAAATAATATTCCGCCCAACGGAGCATTTATATTAGCATCTAATCATCAGAGTTTTTTTGATCCTCCTGCATTAGGGTGTAAGCTGCCTAGAAACCTCCATTACTTTGCAAGAAGTTCCTTATTTTTTTGGCCTCTTGGTACCTTGATCCGTAATTTAAATTCTATACCCGTCAATCGATCACAACTTGATTTAGGAACTTTAAGAAAGGTCCTTAAAATTCTTAATAATGGAGATCCTTTATTAGTCTTTCCTGAAGGAACCCGTTCTCATAATGGCATATTAGGTGAGGGAAAAAAAGGTATTGGATTAATGATTGCTAAATCTAATTGTACTGTTGTTCCTGCTAGGGTGGATGGTGGTTTTCAGGCTTTAGGAAAGGGGATGATCATTCCAAGATTTGGTAGAAAATTGATAGTTTCATACGGTAAACCTATCGAAATGAATGATCTAGATCCCGGAAAATCTGACCCTGATCGATATAAAACTATTGCGTCGAATGTTTTATCTGCGATTTCAAATATTTAAGGGGTACCTTCTTCAAATATCTCTAGGAAAATAGGCCCCTAGTGCACTTATTATCCTGCTATTGATATCTAAATCAGTTGAAACAAATTCAAACTTTTTACCAGTAATTGTTTCGTATAGGTGAATATATCTTGCTGATAATTCTATAACCAGTTCAGTTGGTGCTTCAGGTAGTATTTCATCGTTATATGGATCACAATTCTGCCGAAACCATAATCTTAAAAATTCCTTGTCTACATTTTCTGGTTCCAGTCCCTTTGAAAAATTGTTTTCATAACTTGCTTCCAACCAATATCTTGAGGAGTCGGGTGTATGAATTTCGTCGATCAGAAGAACTTCACCATTTTCACTAACTCCCATCTCATACTTAGTATCGACGAGGATGAGACCCTGCTTAAGAGCTAGCTCCTGACCTCGGGCAAAGAGTAATAATGCATGCTCAGATGCATACTCCCAATGCTCCTCGGACATCCATTTCTCATCCACAATTTCTTTTGGTGAGATGGGTCTATCATGGGCATCTTCCTTGGTGGTAGGAGTAATGATAGGCTTGGGAAATTGTTCGTTTTTACACATGCCTTCAGGGAGTGTTATGCCACAATAATTTCTTTCTCCGTCTTGATATTGGGTCCAGATTGAAGTGCTTGAACTTCCCGTCATGTAGCCCCTCACGACAAACTCTACAGGAAAAGGCTTACACTTCTTTGCCAAAGTAATATTGGGATCCGGGATTGCGAGCAAATGATTTGGCATAATGTCTTGGGTTTGTTCAAACCACCATGCACCGGTTTGGTTCAAAACCTGACCTTTAAATGGAATACTAGCTAATACTCTATCAAACGCAGATTGCCTATCGGTTGTGATCAAAGCATATTGATTTCCCAGATCATAGCGGTCTCTAACCTTTCCCTGGTACTTTGGGAAACCTTCAAGACAAGTTGTCATAAGACAGTTCGACAAATTATTGGCGATAAGTTCTCGGTAATCGTTAAGAGTGTTTAATGCATCGATCATTTAAATTTCAAATAATGCCAAGTTAGATTGCATGTGTAAAAGTTCAAGCCCAAGGGGAATAATTCTCGTTTAATTGACGGAGTTGGGCAAAGTATATAAAAAAAGACAATTAATACTATGACCGGTAAGCCCATGAATCTCGAAAAACCTTATGATTTAATTGTGATTGGTGGAGGGCCTGCAGGATATGCGGCGGGCATACGAGCCGGACAACTTGGTCGTCGTGTTCTTGTAGTTGAAAAAGAAAGAGCGGGAGGCACCTGTTTGAATTGGGGTTGTATTCCCTCTAAAGCATTATTGAAAAGTGCTGAAGCTTACCAAGCAGCATTAAATTCTGAAATCTTTGGCTTTACCTGTAAGGAAATCGAGGTTGATTTTTCCAAAGTTATGAATCGATCCCGAAGTGTCGCTGATCAGATGGGTGGAGGGATCGAATTCTTATTTAAGAAAAACCGGGTAGATTATGCAGTTGGGTCCGGTAGATTGCTTGAGCCAGGAATTGTTGAGTTGATGGATGGAGAGTATGCTGGAACTCAAGTTCAAGCAAGCAAGGTGATGATTGCCACTGGATGTAAACCAAGAACATTGGAAGAACTACCGGTCGATGGAACCCGAATCATGACATCCCGAGAAGCATTAGCAATGAAGGAGATGCCTGCCAGTATTGCTATTCTGGGCGCTGGTGCAATTGGTGCAGAATTTGCATACTTTTTGAATGCATTTGGGTGTAAGGTTTGCTTGATAGAAATGTTACCCAATATTTTACCAGTCGAGGATAAGGAGGTTTCAGAAGCTTTGGAAAAAGCATTTTTAAGGCAAGGTATTGATTGTCGAGTAAGCACTCATGTAGATAAAATTGAACTTATTGATCAAGGGGTTTCCCTTAGTCTCAACAGCGAGAAAGGAGAAGATTTACTGCAGGTGGATTCAGTGCTTCTGGCGATAGGGGTAGTACCCAACTTAAATGGAGTCCTCGCAGATACTTGTAAGTTAGATTTGAATAGGGGGTACATTAAGGTAGATGAGAATTATCAAACCTCTTTAGATAATGTTTTTGCGACCGGTGATATCATTGGTCCTCCCTGGTTGGCTCATGTTGCTACTTATCGGGCGATTCAAGCCGTCAATGGGATGTTTGGCCATGCCGCACCAGTCCCCATGAATTCCTTCCCAGGCTGTACCTATTGTCAACCTCAGGTTGCCAGTATTGGCTTAACCGAGGAAAAAGCCAAGGAAGCTGGAATAGCTTACAAAGTAGGTAAATTCCCTTTTGCTGCATCCGGGAAAGCAGTTGCGGTCAACCATCCGGAGGGATTTGTCAAAATTGTGGTCGGCGAAAAGTATGGAGAAATCTTAGGGGCTCACATTATAGGATCTGATGCCACCGAACTTATTACTGAATATGGATTGGGCATTAAACTTGAAGCAACTATTGAAGAAATTCACCAAACAATCCATGCC
This sequence comes from Opitutales bacterium, assembly GCA_038106225.1. Lineage (GTDB taxonomy): Bacteria > Verrucomicrobiota > Verrucomicrobiia > Opitutales > Seribacteraceae > Chordibacter. The sequence goes on from JAYODK010000001.1 coordinate 107,769, forward strand.
CACCCTACGATGAGCGAAGCCTTGGCTGAGGCAGCGGCATCCGTGCATGGAGAAGCCATTCACATTTAAGTATATTCCAACTTTGTTTCTTTTTGTGTTCGAGAGAATGCAACCCGTTATCTGGCTTGTCTTAAGCAGGGTCCAGAAAGAGCCATTCATTATGACACAGGATAGGGTTGTCACTATCTTACCTTTATGTTAGCGTAACACTTTGTTCTTTATTAAATCTATCCTTGTGCATCCATAGACTGTCAGATAATTCTGACGACCAACCGAACATTGCTGAGCGGTTACGGTGGTACATTGGTCATTGACCTGGATGTGCGGTTTTAACCTACAACCGAAATTTGCGCTCTGTTCGGATTTTGCTGTTCGAACAAAGTGCGTAGAAAAGAAATTACGCACCATGAATCATTCAAATAATAAATTCTCCGAGGAACTAGCTATCCGCGTAGATAAATCGAACCCCAATCACCATTTATGGAACAATAACGGTACTTGGTGGTTGCATTACACTGTTTATCCCTCGCCAGTTACTTCGGAAAGAAGACGGAAGTCCTTGAGAACTAATTGCCTTAAACAAGCAAGGAAGAAAAGGGATCAGACATTGTACGAGTTGGCAAAGGAATCTTTCCTAAGAGCTGCTTAAAAGACAGCTACTTTCAAAAGCGGGCAATATCAAACTTGTATCTGAGTTGAAATCGTTTAGGATAAAGAGCTTTTTCGGGCCCTTAGCTCAGTTGGTCAGAGCATCCGACTCATAATCGGCGGGTCGTCGGTTCAAGTCCGACAGGGCCCACCATTTCCACTTACTTTGATTTACCCTTTGCTATTTGTTGGGCTAAAGCAAATCTGGCAGCTGCTTCGAGTTTTTGTATAGCTGCCAAATCTAAATTACTCTTTTTCCCTTCAGATAATGCGTCTTGGGCGCGTCTTACTGCATCCTGGATTGCGGAATCATCTTGTTCGCTGATGATTATTGCTTCATCAGTCAGGATCGATACTTTGTCGGAGTAAACTTCAACAAAGCCGGAGCTAACGGCAAGAAATTCAGTTATCCCATTTTTTTCAACTTTCAAATCCCCCGCAACTAATTTGTCGATTATGGGAACATGGTGAGGAAGTACATCAATTTTACCATTTGCAGTTGGTATGACTACATGGTCAATTTGCTCCGAGTAAACCTTAGCGTCAGGAGTTACAATTTCGAGAGTAAGTGACATGGATGTAAAGCTAGATCAGGATCAAGAATTTTCTCCACCAATAACTGAGTCAATTCCGCCTTTCATGTAGAAATCGTTTTCTGCAACCTCATCCAATTCTCCGTCCAGAATCATCTTGAAGCCTCGTATAGTATCTTTGACAGACACATACTCGCCTGCAACCCCGGTGAAAACCTCAGCAACATGGAAAGGTTGAGAAAGGAACTTTTGAATTTTACGAGCCCGGAAAACTGTTTGTTTTTGTTCGGGAGATAATTCATCGAGGCCAAGGATTGCAATGATGTCCTGAAGATCTTTGTACGCCTGAAGGACTTCTTGAACTCCCCGTGCAACCTTGAAGTGCTCCTCACCAACAATATCAGGAGAGAGTGCGTTTGAAACAGAAGCAAGGGGATCCACTGCTGGGTAAATGCCGAGCTCTGCGATAGAACGCTCCAATACAATGGTGGAGTCAAGGTGTGCAAAGGTATTTGCAGGAGCAGGATCTGTCAGGTCATCAGCTGGTACATAAACTGCCTGAAAGGAGGTAATGGAGCCTTTCTTGGTTGATGTGATCCTTTCCTGAAGGATACCCATTTCCTCAGCAAGGGTAGGCTGATAACCCACAGCAGAAGGGGATCGACCCAGCAGAGCGGATACCTCAGAACCTGCCTGAGAGAAACGGAAGATATTGTCCACAAAGAGCAAAACATCTTGTCCCATTTCATCCCGAAAGTACTCAGCCATAGTCAATCCGGAAAGGGCGACACGCATACGGGCTCCTGGAGGCTCGTTCATTTGTCCATAAACCAAGGCAACTTTCGATTTGGAGATGTCGTCTTGATTGATCACCCCAGCTTCAGACATTTCTTGGTAAAGATCATTGCCTTCTCGGGAACGCTCCCCTACCCCAGCGAATACGGAGTATCCGCCGTGAGCCTTCGCAATATTGTTGATCAATTCCATGATAACCACAGTTTTTCCAACTCCAGCACCTCCGAATGCCCCAACTTTACCTCCCTTGATGAAAGGACAAATCAAATCAATAACTTTAATCCCAGTTTCAAGAATATTAGCTTCAGTGTCTTGATCAACCAAGGTTGGGGCAAGGCGGTGGATAGGACGGGTTTCGGAATGCCCACATTCGCCACGATTATCTACAGTATCCCCAGTAACATTAAAGATACGTCCAAGAACTTTTTCACCAACTGGCACAGAAATAGGACTTGCTGTATTAAAGACATCCATACCTCGTACCAGACCTTCAGTAGAGGACATGGCCACGGCTCGAACCCGGTTTTCTCCGAGGTGTTGCTGAGTTTCCAGGACCAATTTGGCATCTGTGTCATCATCTAACTTGTAAGAAACCTCCAGAGCATCGTATATTTTGGGCATCCCCTCGGCAGGGAATTCGGCGTCTACTACAGCTCCGATTACTTGAACAATTTTTCCTTGGGTTGTATTGGTTTTGTCCTGTTCCATGGTATAAAAATTTTAGTTGGAAAGAGTGGCTGCGGAAATTTCGAGAATTTCCTGAGTGATAGCGGCTTGGCGTGCCCTATTGTATTGAAGGGTAAGATCGTTGAGAAGATTACCGGCGTTATCGGTTGCAGTTTTCATGGCAACCATTCGGGCACTATGCTCAGAGGCTTGAGATTCCATAACCATCTGATGGATTTGTTGTTTTAAATAAAGGGTGCCCAATTCAGCTAATACTTCATCGCGGTTTTCAATAAGTATCTTACGCTTGTCTTTGGGGACATCGTGATTTTCGATACCAAACCGGGCGTGCAATTTTTGGCTCATTTCATCGAGGTCATTTAAAGGAAATAAACGAACTAATTCTGGTTCTTGGCGGAGTGTGTTAACAAACCCGGTGTGTAATACTTCGATTGTGTCAATTTGATCATCTCCATAAGCACGAAGAAGAAATTCGATGATCGGTTTAATATCAGAGTAGCGTGGTTTGTCAGGAAGGCTAAAATCAGCCAGCAAATCTCTGCGGGTGCGTGAAAGAAATTGCGTGGCACGCTTGCCCACTGAAACAAACTTGGCGGATGAATCCACATCCGACAACATTCTAAAAAGATTGGAGTTTAATGCCCCACAAAGACCTTTGTCCGTGCCAATAACCAGGATACCTCTGTGTCTGACTGGGCGGTCATTAAAGTACTTGTGGGTAATTTCTTCAAATTCATCCGCCACGGAAACAATCACATCGGCAAGTAACATCGCATAAGGACGACCGCTTTTGGCGGCATCTTGAGCTTTTTTCATCTTGGAAGTGGCCACCATTTGCATGGCACGAGTAATCTGGCGGGTGCTCTTTACCCCTTTGATCCGTAATCGAATGTCACGTGTGTTGGCCATAGACAAAAAAAGGAATAGGATAGAACAAAGATCAGGAGAAAGTTCTTTTCCAGTCTTCCACTGCAGTGCGAAGTTTTTGTTCGGTTTCCTCCTCCAGTTTTCCTGTGGAGTAGATCAGTTCACAGGCATCTTTGCCTTGTGTTTCCATGTATTCGCGCAGACTTTGGGTTGCACGATTAACATCATCCACAGAAATTGAGTCAAAGAAGTCATTTTGCATTGCCCACATAATGGCAGTTTGAACTTCGACTGAAATCGGGTTGGATGCAGTTTGTTTAAAAAGCTCAACGATCCTTGCACCTCTGTCCAAGCTTGCTTTGGTAGTCGCATCCAAGTCAGATTCAAATTGAGAAAAGGCGGCAAGTTCACGGAATTGAGCTAGTTCTAACTTCACTTTACCAGCTACTTTCTTGTAAGCTTTAATCTGAGCAGCAGAGCCAACCCGTGAAACTGACAATCCTACCGAAACTGCGGGCCTGATTCCCTTGTTGAACAAGTCGGTTTCTAAGAAGATCTGACCATCAGTAATCGATATAACATTAGTTGGAATATAACCCGATACATCACCCATTTGGGTTTCGATTATAGGTAAAGCGGTAAGGGATCCATTGCCACTTTCTTCATTGAGGCGAGCAGATCTCTCAAGTAAGCGGGAATGGAGGTAGAAAACATCACCAGGATAAGCCTCCCGGCCAGATGGACGCTTAAGAATGAGAGAAATTTGGCGGTAAGCAACTGCGTGCTTGGACAAATCATCGTAAACAATTAAGGCATCCATTCCGTTTTCCATATACCATTCACCCATGGCACATCCAGCATACGGTGCAAGATACTGGTTTGCGGGGTTGTCAGCTGCAGGTGCTGAAACTATGGTAACATACTCCATGGCACCACTTTCTTCGAGCGTCTTGATGGTGCGGGCAACATTTGCATTCTTCTGCCCTACTGCAACATAGATACAATAAACCGCACGGAAGTTTGGGTCGCCGGATTTTTCTCCCTGCTTATTTATTTTTGCCTGATTGATAATAGTATCAATTGCAATGGTGGTTTTACCTGTTGAGCGATCTCCAATGATCAACTCTCGTTGCCCTCTACCGATAGGAACCATGGAATCAACTGCCATAATTCCAGTTTGAAGTGGTTGATCTACAGATTTCCTTGGTATAATACCAGGTGCAATTCTCTCAACTGGAAGCGTCTTTTCTGAATTTATTGATCCTTTCCCGTCCATTGGGCGTCCTACCGCATCCACTACCCTTCCGAGCAATTCTTTACCAACTGGCACGGAAAGAAGCTTTCCAGTAGTTCGTGCTTCATCGCCTTCTTTGAGGGAGCTTACATCTCCTAATAATACACAACCGACTGAATTTTCCTCTAAGTTCAAAGCTATTCCCAGTACATTGTTAGGGAATTCGATCATTTCGTTGTACATCACTTTGGACAGTCCATCCACCCGGGCCACGCCATCAGCAAGTGTTGTAATGGTACCGATGTTAGTACGAGTGGAATCGGTGGAAAGATTTTCGATTTCCTTGCGAATTATTTCAGTAATGGAACTCATGATTAGAAAATTGAGTTAATTAAGTGGTAAGAGAATGGGAGAGTTTGGCTAACCTAGATTGGATTGAATCTTCAAAAACATCATCAACAATCCGAATGCGATATCCTGCGACCAGATTATCATTTTGGGAAACATTAAGATCAAGGGAGCCTGAGCCAATAGATTCTATTTTGCTGCGGAGCTTGGAGACAAGAAGTTCATTAGGCTGGCAGCCAAGCTCTACCTCTACAACTTGAACACGAAGAGATTTACGAATCTCTATGAGATAATGCTTTAGTATTTCTAGGTATCGGGAAGGCTTTATTTCTCTCAAGCCAGCCAATACGTCTTCCACAAGAGATTGTTCAATTATACCTTCCTCACTAGTCGATCTTTTCACTAATTGGCGTACAAGATTGTTGAGATTTGTAGACATATAGAAATAGGTCAGGAAGCAAGACTGAGTTCTTCTGTTGCTCTGGAGGAAAACTTTTCTTTTTCCTCCTCGGAAAGATCTTTGGAAAGGACTTTGGATGCAGTTAGGACGACCAAATTGGCTATCTCATCCTGTGCCTCACGGAGAACACGCTCCCTCTCCTGCTCCATGGCAAGTTTAGCTTTGGCAATAATTTCTTCAGCTTGTTTACGGGCATCCTCCTTTTGAGCTTCAATAAATGCCTTTGCTTGCTCCTGAGCAGAGGAGATTGTCTTTTTGGCTTCCAATGAAGCTTCTTGGAGTGTCTCTTGTTGTTGTTTTTCAGTTTGTTCCAATTCGAGCTTAATCCGGTCAGCATTCTTTAGAGAATCAGAAATCTGCTTTTCACGCTCTTTTATGGTCGACAATATATTCTTGAATGCAAACTTCCAAATAACAAAGGCAACAATAAGGAAGTTGATTGCCTGGGCAATTAGCATGGGCCAATCTATCCCAAAGGTGTCAACAATCCCCTGAGCCGTATCTCCAAGACTGGCTAGAACGATCATGGAAGAAAAGGGTAGAAAAGAGATTACAAGAAGAGGGAATAGAAAGCTACCGCTTCAGCGAGAGCCATACCAATGATAGATTGGACCAGAATTGCACCGGATGCATCGGGATTACGCCCAACTGCTTCGGCTGCTTTCATACCAACGATTCCAACTCCAATTGCCGCTCCTAGGCAACCTAGGCCAGCCTGGATGGAACCGGTGATTCCTGATGCTTGTTCAGATGCTTGTGCTAATACTTCGATCATTTTGATAATAGTTTGAGTGTTATAATTTTAGGATCACATACCTACATTTAAACATAGTCGTATGCGGAAATTTAATGATGTTCTCCATCGTCGTGGTTACATATCAATCCGATGTAAACTGAAACCAATAACATGAAAACCAGAGCTTGAACCAACCCAATGAGAACTTCCATGAAATAAAAAGGAACAGGCAAGATCCATTTTAGTTGTGGTACCAAATAAAACATGCTGTGAAGTAAACTTTCGCCACCAAACACATTTCCGAAAAGACGAAAAGTTAATGAGACTGGGCGGAAAAGAATAGAAAGTACTTCAATAACACCAACTGCGAGAAATATAATTCCTAGCAAACCAAAAATAAGAGAACTAACCTCAGATTTATCTGCCTTATTTCCAAACCAATCCTTTATGATGGCTTTAATACCAGCATATTTAACAATAAAATATACCCAAAAAATATTTGCGACAAGTGCCAAGGCCAGTGTCATGTTAAGGTCAGCATTACCTGGGCGAATAAGTGGTTTCTGGATAGCAAAATGATTATCAACCACATGACCATATCCAATTGTCCCAACTCCTGGCAATAAGCCACTCCAGTTGTGTAAAAGGATAAAGAAGAAAAGACCACTTAGTAGCCAGAAAGATGGAAAGAATACTTTTTTACCAACTATTGGCTCTATAATTCCTCTTATACCTCCAATGACAGACTCCAAAATGATTTGTCCTTTAGAGGGAACTAATTGAGGCTTACCCACTAGTACTTTTACCAGTAATACTAAAGCTAGAGATACTACCCAACTCGTAATCATGGAATTGGTAACTGGAAAACCACCTAAAGTAAGAACCTTTTCTGCAGTAACCTTGACCCCATCGCCTGCTCCGAAACAAAGGGAAAGAGGGAAAAAACCTAGGATTAAAATAACTAATGTTCTCACGAAAAGCGATACCTTATAAGTTAAACTTTTTACTCCGTCAATCCGCATTTGGGCATTTTAGGCAATCAGTCTTCAGATTAATGAAATAGAGAAAACTAATAAGCTTAGCTTATGATCTTATTGCTGTGCAAGTGTAGGAAGTATCAAATAAATTCTGGAAAAAACTCGAAGAGTCGTGTGGCCATTCTGTATTAGTAATTCTCCAGTATGGATTTTCGCTTATTATATCTTTCGTCCAGTGATAATATTCTGTAAAATCAGTTCGAAAATAAAGTTTGGCATCATTTGTGGATGCAATTGCTAATAATTGAAGAAAAGTATGCTGTATTAGACGGTTTTTAAAATGACGCTTTTTAGGCCATGGGTCGGGAAACATGACGAAAGTATTCTTAACTTTTAATTCACTGGGGATTGCCTCTAGGAATTCTGAAGCATCTGCCTTTAAGAAAAAAAGGTTAGCCAATCTATTACTAACCTTTTTTTTCTCAGATTTCCTGATCCTTTTACTTAGTAAATCGATCCCAATGAAAACCTGATCAGGATGTTTTAATGCAAATGAATTTAACCAATGTCCATGACCTGAGCCAACCTCAAGGTGAAAGTAATTCAAATCCTTTTTCGGTAAGAGTGGCACAACATTCGTTGATAAGTAGTCCCCTACCCTTCCAATTCTTTCGAGTCTCTGTTTTAAGAAAATCGAAGAAATGGAGGTAGGTTGTTTAAGCATGTTATTTAAATTTTTTTGAAAAACGATTTATGTAGATTTGAAGCACAGTTATGTCAGAAGGATTGACGCCTGAGATACGAGATGCTTGCCCAAGTGTGGTAGGTTTGATTTGGGAAAGCTTCTCGATCGATTCTTTTCGTAGTCCTGGAAGGTCATTGTATTGAAAATCATTTGGTATATTCATCTCATTACAAGATTTGAGTATTTTTGCAGAATTGATTTCACGCTGTAAGTAGCCATCATATAAAATACGATAAATAACCTCATCAGTAACAGATTTGGGCAAGGATTGAAAATCAGCCGGTAATGTCTCGTAATGATTAGATTTCGATTTTAATTCTTGAGTAAAAGTTTTACCTGACGGACCTTTTAATTGCGAAAGTTTCTCAAACCAATGAACGACTAGATCTGAGTATTTACGAATATTTTCTAAGCGAGATTGGCTTAAGAGATTGTAGTCTAATGACTTATGTAAATATCGGAATTCTGCACTACCGTAGTTAAAAAGTAAACGATGCTCGGCCCGACTAGTAAACATTCTGTATGGCTCAGATACTCCCTTAGTTGTGAGATCATCTATTAATACTCCGATATATCCTTCACTGCGATCTGTAGAAAATAATTTCTTATTTAAGGCTTTTCTGGATGCATTAATACCAGCAATCAATCCTTGTGCTGCTGCTTCTTCATACCCTGATGTTCCATTAATTTGGCCTGCGAAAAAAAGATTTGATAAAATCTGGGATTCAAGATTTGGAGTTAATTGTGTAGGCGGTGCATAGTCATATTCAACAGCATAAGCTGGTCGTGTTATAACTGCTTTTTCGAGTCCTGGGATAGATTGAACAAGTTGTTGTTGAATGTGAAATGGAAGGCATGTAGACAAACCATTAATATACCATTCATCGCAATTTATACCCTCAGGTTCCAAATGAATTCGGTGAGATTCTTTGGAGCAAAAACGAACAACCTTATCTTCGATGCTTGGACAATACCTGGGACCGATACCAAGTATCTCACCTTTGTAAAGTGGAGAGAGGTGTAAGTTACTGGAAATTAATTCATGAGATTTGGGTGATGTTTGGGTAATAAAGCATTTTATAAGATTTTGACCCAAGATATTGGTGCAATCTTTAGACCATCTTGCATTATGTTCCACATGGAACGTTTCTTTCTCTGACCGACTATCGTAAAATGCAAATTTTGTCGGTAAATAATCTCCTTCTTGGGTCTCGAGACCTTTGAAATTTATCGTTCTCCCAAGCAATCTTGGAGGCGTACCAGTCTTAAATCTCTTTAGCTCTATGCCATGTTTAATAAAATGTGCCGATAATCCCTTTGAGACATGATCTCCCAGCCTGCCTCCCTCTGCTTTTTTTTCACCAATATGAGTAGATGCTTGTAGAAATGTACCCGTTGTAACAATGATAGATTTTCCATAAAAGGGTAATCCCATCGTTGTAGTGACTCCTTTACAGCTTTTATTCTCAACAATCAAACCATCAACCATAGCTTGAAAAATGGTTAGATTCGATTGTTGTTCTAACACATGTTTCATTCTCAGTTGATAACTTTTTTTGTCACATTGTGCACGCGGAGCTTGTACAGCTTTTCCTTTTGATGTGTTTAGTAACTTGAACTGAATCGCTGTGAAATCTGTATTTAGGCCCATTTCACCGCCTAAGGCATCGATCTCACGAACAATTTGGCCTTTTCCTTGACCACCAATTGCTGGATTACAACTCATTTGAGCAATAGTATCTAAATTTCCGGTTAGAAGTAAAACTTCTGCACCTTGTTTAGATGCAGCTAAAGCAGCTTCACATCCAGCGTGTCCAGCACCACAGACAATTACATCATATGGCATTTCATGACTATCAACTTTTAATGGCATTGTTATTTACCAATGCAGAATTGCCCGAAAAGTTTATCAAGCATATTTTCATTTGTTTTAAGCCCAATCATTTCACCAATATAATTTCTCGCATTTACAAGATGATATGTAATCATTTCGAATCCAATTTCTTTTTTTAATCCTTTCTTGAATTCGTTCATTTCATGAAGACATTGTTTAATTAAATATGCATGTCTTTTTCCTATAAATAAGTCATTATCTGTTTCATTTCCAACAAGTTCGGAAATCTTTTCCTCAACTAAGTCTTCAAGTTCATTTAAGCCAATTTTTTTCTCACAACTAATCTTTTGTATACTTGCCCCGCTAATTAGTGCCTTACATTGGCTACTCCCTACATCAATTTTATTTTTTACCAAAATATAAATTTTATCTTTCAACATACATGCATGTTTGTGTAGTAACTTAGTAGGGTAGGGTACTGAGTCATCAACGACCCAGAGAATAATATCAGCATCACAAATTTGTTGATTTGAAAGTTCAACCCCAAGCATCTCAATTTCATTCTTTGTATTATGAATACCAGCAGTATCAATCAGTGTTATCCAATATTTTCCAATTTTTAGTTGCTCTTCTAAATAATCTCGTGTTGTTCCTGCTTTTTCATGCACCAAAGCTCTCTTTTTTCTAATCATTTCATTAAATAAGCTACTTTTACCGGCATTCGGTAAACCAAATAAGCAAACACGAATATTTTTTTGTAGTAAATGAGTCCTTGAAGCTTGTTTAATTAAATCTTTTAACTCCTTTAAGATGGTATTCGTTAATTTTGATTGTTCTGTTTTATCCTCTGTGTCTAGATCATCTTCTGGGAAGTCTATATGAGCCTCAATGGATGCTTGAAGATTCAATATTTGCTCTTGAATTTGTAATAATATTTTTGACAGTCCACCTTTTAAATTTCTTTGTGCTGCCAATAATGAAATTTCATTTTTGGCAGAGATGATCTGAGCCACTGATTCTGCTTGCGACAGGTCAATCTTGCCATTGATAAAAGCAAGTTTGGTGAACTCTCCAGGAAGAGCTAATCGGCATCCCCGTTTCAAAAGATCTTCGCACACTAATTCAGACAATAAAGGGTTACCATGAAGTGAAATTTCTAGTGAATCTTGTCCAGTGTAGGAATAACCTTTCTTAAAGTAGGTAATAATTACTTGGTCTAAGTGTTTGCCATCAATTCCATGGTAGTTTGTCAATTTGGAAATTCTTGGAGAAATATTTTCATAATTACATGCATTTTTCGCAATTTTGTGACACAAGGGTCCACTTATCCTTATCACGGATATAGCTGATTCACCAATGGGTGTGGCTTGGGCAATGATGGTATCTATCACTGCTAGAAAAAATTGGGACTCCCCTTAATTTTCTTCCTCGTTATCTCCTTTTGCTAAAACCGACCCAACGGATACTTGTACCTTTTCCATAATAGAAGCAGTAATCTTTCCCATGAGTTCGGGATTTTCTGCGAGGGTTTGTTTCGCCGCTTCTCGTCCCTGTCCTACAAGGTTGCCTTCAAATGATATCCATGCACCTTTTTTCGTCAGAATTTTGTGATCAATACCTAAATCGATAACAGAACCAGTCTTTGATATTCCCTCGTTGTACATTATATCAAATTCACATGCTGTAAATGGGGGAGCTACCTTGTTTTTAACTACTTTAAGTCTGGTTCGGGAACCTGTTACCGTACCATTTGCTTCTTTTATCTGTCCAATTCTTCGTATATCCATGCGGACGGAGCAGAAAAACTTAAGTGCTCGGCCTCCAGGGGTTGTTTCGGGACTACCAAACATGACCCCAATTTTTTCCCGTATTTGGTTAGTGAATATGCAGACGCAATTGGTTTTAGAAATTGCAGCTGTTAATCGTCTCATTGCTTGACTCATCATGCGGGCTTGCAATCCAACAGTTGTATCACCCATCTGTCCGTCAAGTTCCTGCCTAGAAACCAGAGCCGCAACGGAATCAACAACAATAACATCGATTGCACCTGATCGAATCAATGTTTCCGTTATGTTTAGAGCATCCTCTCCGCTTTCGGGCTGCGATACCATCAGGTTATCTAAATCTACGCCGACTATCTTTGCATATCTTGGGTCAAGGGCATGTTCTACATCGACAAAGACAGCATTGCCACCTTTGCGCTGTGCCTCAGCAATTACACTGAGGCAAAAAGTTGTTTTGCCTGATGATTCTGGACCGTAAATCTCAACAATTCTTCCTCTGGGCAGTCCGCCAACACCAAGTGATAGATCGATCGCCAGTGAGCCTGTAGAAATGACAGAAACATTCATCTTTGTGGCATCACCAAGTTTCATTAAAGCTCCCTCCCCAAATTTTTTATTTATACTTTGTAGAGCTAGGTCTAGATCGGTCGTTGATTTGCCTGAGGGTTTTTCAGATACTTTTGACATGATAAATTTGCGGTTAGAGGAATTTAATTTGTTAGATGTATCTTTTAAGGCAAGAAATTTTGCTACAGTCTTTATTATTTGTTTGTTTTTACTCAAAAATTGCAAATTAGAACTCCAAATCTTATTTTTCGGTAATGTTTTGTTGGTTTTTTGGTCTAAATTATTCCATTTTTTCACTCTACATTCTTTTAGGGGTAGGTAAATCTACCGTCAGAATTTTTTTAATAGTATAGAGGGCAGGGTAGGGGGGTATTTAGATTCATGATCAAACATATTATTTGGGACTGGAACGGGACATTAGTCGATGATGTCGAACTATGTGTAGATATTCTAAACCGCCTGCTCTCTGATTATGGCAAGAATATCATCACAGTTGATCGGTACAGGAGTAGTTTTTTTTTCCCCGTAGCAAAATTCTATGAATCCTTAACTCTACCTAGTTTAGGCTCAAAATACGATAATTTAGCAAAGGCATATATCAAAGAGTATCGTGAACGATTTAAGGAATGTTTTCTCCATACTGGAGCTGTGAAAACTTTAAAACAATTGAATGCAATTGGAATTTCACACTCGTTACTTTCAGCTGGCATGCAAGAAGACTTAGAGAAATTTACCCGCTTTTATGGAATTCACAAGTGGATGTCCCAGATTGATGGTGCCGACAACATTGAAGCCAGAGGAAAAGAAGATAGGGTGCTCAAGCATTTTTCTAGTCTTAAGCTTCCTCCTGACCAAGTTCTTTTCGTGGGAGATACTTTACATGACTGGGAGGTGGCAGATTTGGTTGGTTGCAAAATCCTACTCTTCGAGGGAGGCCATTTCGATGCGAAAAGATTCGAAGAAACTAAAATGCAGACCATAAAGTCTCTTAGTGAAGTATCGACAAGGGTTAGCGGTTGACCGAAAAATTCATCCAGATATTTTAAATCTTTCTCATGAGTAGAGTCTTCATCAAAACATATGGTTGTCAAATGAACGAGCGGGACTCCGAGGCGGTCATTTGTAAGTTGCTCGAAAATGGACATGAAATAGCCGACCGTGAAGAAACCGCCGATGTTATACTGTTGAATACATGTTCGGTAAGAGAGAAAGCCGAGCAGAAGGCGATTGGCAAAGCCTCAAGAATCTTAAACTCTTCGAATCCACAAAAGCCCAAAGTCGGAATTATTGGTTGTATGGCACAAAACAGAGGAGAGTCCCTTTTTAAAGAACTGCCTGGTTTAGGATTAGTTGTAGGTACTCAAAAGTTCCACCAAGTAGCCCAATTATTAGAAAAAACAAACTCTCAAAGCCAGGTTATTGATCTAGAAGAAGAAATTGGTTCTCAGAACGAAATCAAGCATCATATCAGCCAGAGAAACGGGCCAACGGCATTTGTTTCAATCATGCAGGGATGTAATATGAACTGCTCTTTCTGTATAGTACCCAAAACGAGAGGAGCAGAGAGGTACAGGCCTATGCAGGAAATTCTTGATGAGATTCATAAACTTGCGGGGAGAGGAATTAAGGAGATTACATTGCTCGGACAAATAGTTAATGCATACGGAAGAGGAGAGTTTCCCCGGGTTAAGAAGAAGAGCCCATTTGTACAGTTACTCGAAAAAATCTCTGCTATCGAAGGAATTGATCGTATTCGTTTTACTTCTCCGCATCCCATTGCATACGGGGATGATTTGATTGATTCATTTGCGAGTCTTCCAAAATTAGGAAAATATGCACACCTTCCCATGCAAAGCGGTTCGGACCGTATATTGCATGCGATGAACCGACCTTATAAAATTGAGCGTTTTCTTGACATTGTGACTCGCTTGCGGACAAAAGTGCCTGGCATGCGTTTGAGTACAGATGTCATAGTTGGATTTCCTGGAGAAACAACTGAAGATTTTGAACTCACTAAACAAGCCTTTGTCAGAGCTGGCTTTGAAATGGCTTTTATTTTTAAATATAGCGATCGATCGGGCACGCCCTCAGTTGATCTTGCGGGTAAAGTTGAGAAGCCTGAACTTGAGCGACGCAATCAGGAACTTTTAAATCTATTGGAGTCTCAATCCTATTCTTCAAACATAAAATTGATTGGTCAAGAGATCGAAGTGTTGGTGGAAAATGTTGCACGCAAAGGAAATGGTCAACTTATGGGGCGTACTCCATGTTTCCGAAAAGTAAACTTTACGGGAGCTAACTCCCTAATTGGAAGAATGATACGCGTGAAGATTTTGCAAGCTTCCCCTTCGAGTCTAACAGGCGAATTAATAGATTAACAAAATTCAATGTCTCTTATTCAAACTAGCTTAATCACGGGATTTTTTTTAGCATTTCTGGGATTTTTAATCTTAAAACCAAAAAGCAGGGTTCATTCATCATTACAAAACTTCCCCAGATCCAAGACTTGCAGTCTATGGTTTGTTGGAATTGCTACAATTTGGTTTTTATGGAGACATGTCGCTTTTTTGAGTGAAGCAGATTTTGGAAATTATAAGATCTTAATTGGCACAATTGCTTTTGCTACAGCAATTCTGTCTTTTAGATATGTTCCAGATTTTCTTTCTGTACGGGGTCTTGCAATGCTTGTGCTTCTTTGGTCAAGAGAAGTCTTGGACTCTGCCTTTTTACACGAAGCAGGTACTAGGTTGGTCTTGGTAGCGATTATTTATGCACTCATCTCATTAGCGATTTATTTTGGAGCATGGCCCTATAAGATGAATGAGCTTTTAGAATGGCTTTATGAAAAAAGTCTAAGGATTAGTTTGCTTGGGTGGATTTTAGCTTCTTCAGGTCTATCTATCATCCTGCTATCCTTCACTTATTGATTGCACCTTGTAAATGAGCCTGATCCTTGCAATTTCTGGTCCAACAGCAGTAGGAAAAACTACAATCTGTGACCGGTTAATTAGCGAGTTTGGTGATAAATTAAATAGACTAATTACAGCAACAACGCGTACTCCTCGACCCCAAGAGCAAAACGAAGTAGATTATTTTTTTCTTAGCGAAGCAGATTTTAATAAGAAATTATTAAATGGGTCCTTTTTAGAGCATGAAGTTATACATGGTAATAAATATGGCATTCTAAAGCAGACGATCTTGGATACTCAGTCCCTTGGCATCGATATATTATTGAATATCGATGTTAATGGCACCTCAAGTTTACGGATGTTTTGCCAAAAGGAAAAAGGACTGGAAGGAAAACTAAGAACGATTTTTATCAAACCTGCAAATTTAGAGGAGTTAACTTTGCGAATGCGTGAAAGAGCGAGCGAAAGTGAGGAGCAAATGAAAGTGAGACTTGCAAATGCAAAAGATGAAATTTTGAGGGAAGAGGAATTTGATTATGTAATAGAGTCGATGGATCGGGAAACCGATTATCAAAAAGTTCGAGAAATTTATATTAATTTGACCCGATCATAAAATTGCTCTCATTTTCAACATCCCATAATTTCTTTACACTTTGATTTCAGGACGGCTCGGATCCAACCAATCTAAATGGTAAGAAGTTCCTCTTTCTTGATCGGTTCTTTCATAAGTATGTGCACCAAAGTAATCTCTTTGTATTTGCAAGAGATTTTGAGGTAATTTTTCGGAACGGTAGGAATCGAAGTAGCATATTGCTGAAGAAAATGTGGGTGTTGGAATGCCGTGCATAATAGCAGTTGAGACAACATGTCTCCAATTAGCCTGATTTTTATGTATGGAATCTTTAAAGTAATCATCTAATAAAAGGTTAGGTAAATTAGGGTCACTTCTATACGCATCAGTAATTTTTTGAAGAAATGCTGCTCTAATTATGCAGCCACCTCGCCATATCTCAGCAATCTCACCAAAATTTAAAGACCATCCATACTCAGCAGCAGCAGCTTGCATGAGTTGAAAACCCTGAGCATAAGAACAAATTTTGGAGCAGTACAAAGCACTTCGAATAGCTTCCAGAAAAGATTCTTTATCAGAAACTCTTACATCTACGGTAGGAAGCTGAGTTAAAATTCGACTAGCATGAATGCGTTCATCTTTAATTGCGCTCATGCATCTTGCAAATACAGCTTCTGCAACTGTGGGAGCTGGGATTCCCATGTCTAATGCGTTCACAGATGTCCATTTTCCGGTACCTTTTTGACCAGCAGCATCAAGTACATAATCTACCAGAAATCCTTCGTGATTAGGATCTTTTTGCTGCAAGGCATCGGCAGATATTTTCATCAAAAATGAATCAAGCTCTCCTTCATTCCAAATAGCAAAGGTTTTACCTATCTCATTGGCTGGCATTTGAAGCAAGTCACTCATGATGTGATAAGCTTCGCAAATCATTTGCATGTCGCCATATTCTATCCCGTTATGAACCATTTTTACATAATGTCCCGCTCCATTCTCACCGATGTGTGCAGCACAAGGAATACCTCCCATTACTGGTTTGCCAGGCGAACCGCCTTCGATTGGTTTACCGGAAGAAGGTTCAACCTTTGCGGAAATAGCCAGCCAAGCATCTTTAATCTGTTCCCAAGCATATTTGGATCCACCAGCCATTAGGGATGGTCCATAACGAGCCCCTTCTTCTCCGCCGCTCACACCTGAACCAATAAAGTAAATATCTTTATTACTTAATGAGTTTTCTCGTCTTATAGTATCCGTCCATTTCGCATTCCCTCCATCGATGACGATATCATTCTTATCAAGGAGAGGAATCAAGGAATCGATGACTGCGTCGGTGGCACCACCAGCTTGTACCATGATTATAATTTTCCTTGGTTGATCAAGCGAACAAACAAAAGATTCAAGATCTTCAAAACCAAACAAATTACTACTATATGTATTGCGATTTAAAAAATCCAGAGTCTTTGAATATGTCCTATTGTATACGGACACCAAAAAGCCATGATCTGCTAAATTTAAGGCGAGATTTTGCCCCATTACGGCAAGACCTATCAAACCATAAGTTGATTTCATTTGAGTCATTTAATTTCGTGTAAATAAACGAAAATAACTTACACAAAGAGTGTGTTTTTTAAAGGTAAAACAATAGCGAAAGACGGGCTTTATTAAATAGGGGAGGCATTTTGGATAGCATTATCAGCTTCATCGTCCAATGGTGCTTCATCAGTTTGTATGATTACGGGCCTCTTGTATACCTTTGCAGAATTTGTGAATCTTGGATTAATACCAAATTTGTTCATTAACAAAAGCATATCATTTGGATTTGTTTGAAAGTTAACAACCGCAGCGTTGTTGTTAGTGGATGCAGCATTAGAGTTAGATTTGTTAATTGCTTTTAGAATTTCAGCTTTTGATTTTAAATTGTCAGATTTTAAATCTTCCAAGCCTAAAGCGAGTTTTGCACCAGCAAGTGCACCTTCGACCGAGCCTTGTTTGGTAGCTTGCTTGACTATAATGGACTTCTCTTCGACATTAGATGAGTCAGCGCTAGGAGATGATTGCAAGTTGGTATTAAGTTCGATACCAAGTAACGCACCATATGTTGCCCCAAATGAAGCAGCTTCTAGATGATTTATGGTTTGAGTGTCGCGAGATCGTAAGTCGGGCCTCAGTCCAAGCAAAACAGACGGCTCAAATGATGCTCCGAGAGAGGATCCAACTGCAGATTGACGAGCTACAGATACCTCAATAGATTCGGTTTTAGATGTTTCCACATCTCCCAAATTTAGGGAATTTGTTGATCCGATTGCAGACCCTTGGGCAGTGAAGTTAATTATTGGAACCATTTGCTTGGTTGGGTAGTAGACCGCAAGTCCAGTATTACCCATCATAGCACCAAGAGAGGACCCTCTCGCTGCATCCTCTATATCTTCAATCTCTAGGATTTTCTTATTTTCATCATCGGGATCATTTAGAGTGGAAAGCAGGCTGGTAGACTCGGTAGTGCCGTTAGCGTTACCTTTTGCAACAGCTTTAGCCAGTTCCCTGCGTATGTTTGTTTGTATCTCCCATGAATTAGAATATTCCATGGATTTTGGTAGTACTGTTGCCAATTGTGAACCCATGGCCGAGCCAAGAGAAATTGACTCAGCTATTCGGTCAGGCTGAAGATTTGATACGGTAAAAGATTTTTTTTCTATATCGTCAACGGTGTGGTTTAGCAAGGCATATCTGGATATGCTCTTTGCAATTTTTTCTGCACCATCTAGATGTAGATTATTGGCAGTGTAATTGTCTTGGGAGGTGGTTATAACGGTTGTTGAAATCAAAAATCCATTGGCAGAAGCTTTCAGGTATTCATAAGCGAATTCTTTCTTGGATTCTTCAACAAAAACTGGTGAGTTTAAAACTCCTTTGATGACAGATCCAACAACACTGGAAGGTAGTTCCACGGAATTTGTTGAAGGATTGCTAGACCCGGAAAAGTCTTCCAAGTCGCCAATTTTAAGCAATTCAGTATTTTCTATTTGTGCAAATTTGCTGAATGCACCCTGGGTAAGGCCGACGACAAATTGTTGCAGTACATTAGTGCTTTGATGGTTGAATTTGAACTTATTTAAAGGATCATCACTTTGGTTTTCTTGTACGACATCATTTCTGTCAGTAGCCAAAGAGAAAATCTTCAAATCATCAAGGCTCTTATCTCCATCTTGGTTTTGAAGTGAATCATTGATTCTGATGTGCAAATCAGATGTGTTGTCGGTAAGTGAAATCACATTCTTTGTGAATTCTTCTATTACCCCATGAAATTGATCGCTGGGAAGGTTGGATAAAGATTCCACTAGAGTTTGGGATAGCGATTTAATCCATGTTAAACCAGATTCACTCCATGCTGGTACATTGGGTAAAACATTTGAGAGGATAGTTTCAGGCAGGGAATTAAAGTCTTCAGTGTCGCCGCCTGCGTTAATATACGCAGTTAGTATAGATTTAAGGGCAGAAAGAAAACCAGTATTGGACAGATTGTAGGAGGTTTTATTATTAGATAATAATTGAATGGAGGACCCTAAATCTTCAAATGATGGATTATTTCCGAAAGAAATTTGTAGTTCTGCGGTAATTTTTGCAGTGGTTGGTATAGGAGTTGTATGAGATGCAGCAAATGTTGTCGTGATAGACGATTGATCGGGAAAGTTTTCGTTAATTTGGTTTGTAGCGATTGAGAGATCATTATCGGGAATGGAAGCTCGCCGCTGGGTAGAAGAATTCTCGTTAGAGAGCTCTTTAAGATCGGCGAGGTTAATCAGCAATGCACTTTCGATGATTTCGGGAGAACCAAAGGATAGCCCATAAATAAACAAAGTTGTTAGCTTTAAAATTCTAAGGATGATGGACATATCAGGATTTTAAGTTAATTGAGTTTCCCAAATTATTCAAAGTTATTCTGTAAACTTATTATATAAATCAGCAAAGCGGGCGGATAGCCCTAAAAAAGCTGATACAGTTGCTAAAGTTGCAGGAGTGCGACTGGGAAAATCAATGAGAAAATATGCGAAAACTGTTAATAAACCTACAACAAGAATATAAATTTGATCAGTTTTGATGGACAGAAGAATCTTTGAAAGCACCAAAATCACAGGAAAGAAAAGTATAAATGTACCGAAGAAACCAAATTCTATGAAAAATTCTAAAATATCACTGTGAGCATGAGCAACCAATGGAACATGTTTTTGGTGTGCGTTTTCAAGGCTTTTAGCTCTTTCCATTCTAACAATTTTAGATTGATAGTTTGGGTTGGTTGATTTGTAAGCAGAGTATCCATGACCGAACCAATGACGATCACGAATCTGTTCAATAGAATCCTTCCACAAGTAAAATCGCAAAGGCTTTTTGCCAGATTGAAGATCATGAAACAAACTTATGGTGTTGGAGCGCATTTCTTGAGTCTGTTTACTGAAAACAACAAAAACTAAAAGAGGTGTGACTAAAACCAAAAGCGAGAAGATAGTAATTAGAAGATAATTGATTCTTAATAATTTTGAAACGGGAAAAAGTTTTAATAAAATTAGAAAAGTACCTATAGTAGATAACAATAATCCAGACCTACTACCTAAAATAATTATTGATAGGAAAAGTAATAATATAGAAAACACTGTAACAATAAAAAAAACATTTTTATCTAACCTAATATTATTCTTTGTAAGGCTTAAATATAGATGTAAAATACCAATAAATATTGAAGTTATAGCATAGCAAGACCAATGGTTTTTATATGTAAATGTACTGAAATAATACCGAGGTTCAGGTGCATTCCAAAAACCAAGAATTTCTAAATAGTCATCGTCCCATTGATGGTAATATTTCTGGACAAATCCAATTATACACAGAATTATAGAATTAAAAAATATAATTTTAAGAAACAGTATCAAAGATTCTTTATTTACAATACTGTTAAAAACAAAGATGAATATGTAAAAGTTAAAAATAAAAAATATTGAACCAAGTAAAAAGTGAGAGCTCTTTATTGCTGAGGATGGAAGAAATTTTATATATTTTAGAGAAATTTCACTTTCACATTTTTTGAGAAAATCTTTTATATTATCAGAGTTAGAACCAATATATTTATCGCTAAAGGATTTTTTAAAATGAAAAAAAAGTGCTAAACTTGTACTAGGATTAGTTTTGCTAGTATCCAAGATATATTTTATTGAGTCGGCAAGATATTTAGACTGATTTATATTTCCATTATTTGTAATAACTTTACTAAAATTAAATTTTACCAAATCATTGTCGTTTAATGTTCTATATCTTGGATTAAAATATGATATCAATAATATTAATAATGAAAGAAAAGTAAATAAATGTATTTTATTTGAAATTAAATTTTTTTTACCCGTAAAGTTATCAATTAAAATTATACTGCCAATTCCAATGAAAAAAAAAGTTCCGTAACCACTTGCCAGTCCTCCTTTGTACCATGGGTATAATACAACATACAAAAGTGTTAACTTAAAACTTCTATTCACAACTTTAATGATTGGTTCTGATTAAGTTGACATATTTTAAAAATGTAAATTCTATATTTGTATTACAAACATGTTTAGGATTTTTAATTCATTGCTTTTTATCATCTGTTTGTCACCTTCCGTCTTTGCACTTGTCGATGGTAAGTGGGGTAAACTTGATGCTACTGCTTCACTTAAGCTCGCATACGACTCAAGGGTTTTCGGAATGCCCAGTAATGAATTCAAGGCAATCAAAAACTCTCCTGGTGGCAACGGTGTTGATGTAAGTAGACTTGAGAGCGAGGATGATTTTATTATCACATTTTCGCCCGCGCTTCATTTCACTAACAAACTTGGTTTATTTAAAATTTCAGGATCCGCAGGAATTCAAGTTTCTCAATATTTACTCAACGGTGAAATGAGTAATGTCGTTCCCACTACCTCTTTTACAATTGATTTCGATGATACTCTGGCTCTAAAGAAGAGAATTTCCAATAACGCCAAAATTCGTTTTGAATCAACTTTTGATATAGGACAGCAGATAGGGGCTAGCGTCTTGGAGCAGGATTTGGTTTCCTACACATACATAGCAGCTGGATTAAATGTTCGCTATAACCATAGCCCAAAATTCGGTGTCGGAGGTGGGACATCTTATTCATACAGGTTTTATCAGTCAGCAAACACAAGTTCTGATAATAGACCAAATTTAGATTTCTCCACATTGCCACTTAGCTTCCGTGCCTTTTACATATATTCTGAAAAGCTAGACTTTTCTACAAATTATACTTTTTCTCGCTCCAAAGCTCATGGATCTACCCAAAATAATCTCACAGATGCAATTAATCACTCTATCAGCATTGGTGCTGATGGTGTTTATTCGTCTAAATTCAGTGGCAGTGTTTCCCTTGGTTATAGCTTAATAGACTATGATCTGAGCAAGCAGCCAAATCAGGACAATTTGATTACTTCTTTGTCTCTTGCATGGAAGCACAATTCCAAAACTTCATCTAATTATTCAGTTAGTCGGGCTTTTTCACCAACTGCTCAAGGTTTTTCAACCTTTTCCACCTCTATTAGAGCTGGAATATCCCATCGATTCACCGACACCTTATCTGCCAATTCATACTTAAGTGCTGGTTTAACTGATTATACGTATCCTATGTCAGGTCAACTGACCCCCAATAATGACTCAAGTCAGGGGAAGGTAGATTCTTCTTCAATGAAAACTTATGGTTTAGGCTTTAGTTTATCGAAAAATATTAATAAAACTTACTCTTCTTCCGGAGGATATGATTTTACTCTTATGGACAAAGGGGGGGAGTCCGGTAGTTACGGAAGGCATTTACTGTATGCGCAAATAACTGGTAGATTTTAATATTTAAATGAGTGTTCCGTCTTATCTTTTAATTTTATTTCTAGGTGCCTATCTTCCCTTGTTCTCGCAAGGGTCGTATTTTGATGCTTCTGTTTTGAAAGATCCGACTGGTTATAAATTAAGACCTGGAGACCGAATAAAAGTTATGATTCAAGGAGAACCTGATTGTACAACTGAGGCATCACTTTCTAACGACGGTCTAATTTCAATGCCTTATGTGGGTGACATAAGACTTATCGGCAAAAATAAAAAGGAATCAGAAACTGCTATTGAGAGAGAGTATTCAAAGGAATTAATTTTCGCTCGGCCCAAGGCAATTTTGAACATTACTCAATATTCTGAGAGAGTGGTATTTTTAACAGGATCTCTAAATCGCAAAGGACCATATGTCTTCCCGCCCGAAGTAGAAGCCATGAATATTGTAGAAGTCATTGCTAGGGCAGGGGGATTTAGCGACATAGCCAAGAAAAATAGAGTTTTTGTTACCCGTACCTTTTTTAATGATAACGGAAGTCCCACTAACACAAAAACCTATGAAGTAGATGTTGAGGCACTTACCTCTGGCACTAATACGGCAAGTTCATCAAAACGCTTTTGGATTTACCCTGGAGATAGGATTGATGTTCCAGAGAGGTTGCTCTAAATGGATGAAAATTTTGATAATCAAAGGGCAGTAGGCGAATCGGCTGCTTCAGGAACAAAGATTAAAGGATTGGGAGACTTTTTCCTGATCCTCAGGGATCGTTGGCTTATTGCTTTAACCCTTTCCCTGCCAATTGCACTGACATACATTTACATAAAATCTCAGGGAATTGAGTTATATCAGTCAAGTGCATCTTTTCGCTTAATCCCCCCGCCAGCGATTTTAAATCTTCAGAAAGTTGATCGGGATCAGCATGTTCAGGGACTTGTGGCTAAGCACTTAGATGGGCTTAATAGCCAAGATCTACGCATGAATATTATTCAGAAAATCAAGGACTCACCAGAATTAAAATCTGAATTATTGAGTCCTTATCTAAAAGAGGGCATTTCAATTGATGTTGGAGCGACAATTTCTTATTCAATTGGTGTTTCCCCGCCATCAGAAGGACGACCAAGATTCACCATTTCTTCAACTGCTCGCTCCGGTAGAGGTGCTCAAATAATTGCCGATGTAGTGCAATCCGAATATGAAAAATTACACAAAAGTAAAAAGAGCCTACAGGTCGAAAATGTAAAAAATGTGCTTCAACTACTTCTCGATAAAAGTTTAAAAGAAGAGGATAGAATTTCCAAAGAGCAGTCTAATTTTAAAAAACAATTCGATTTGCCCTTTTTAGAAGACGAGAAGCAGGATACTGCCGCTCGTAAAAGTCAGTACCAAGCCGAGATCACTCAATCCAAACTTGAGCAAATAAGAATTAATTCCCTGCTAAGGCAAATTCTTCAAATACAGGTAAGAATCGGATCACAAAATGAATCCACAACTTCTCAAGATGTTGATGATGATATTGCTGTTATTAAAGAGTTTTTTGAAATTGATGCAATTGAGTCATTTGGGGCTATCCCTTCCCTGAGGCAAAACCTGTTTGATTTAGAGAGGAAAAGAAGGGACTACCAAGAAACTGGTTCTGGCTACCTAGAACGTCACCCCAAGATGATTGAAAACGCCAGACAGGTACAGCTTGTCAAGAAAGCATTAAATAAAGAAGTCAAATCGGCCATTGAAGATCTAAGAGATAAGCATATCCAACTTTCTGCTGAAGAAAAGGAATTTGCTGCAGCAATGTCCAAGGTACAAGAGCAATCGCGTAACTTAAGCGAAATCGAAGAGAAACTAAAAAATTTAGACAGACAATTAGCTGTTGTGACTAGAACAACTGACCAAATCCATAATCGGTTAAATGATGTGCGAATTGAGCAAGCCTTACCCAGCGAGCAGGAAGAACCTTTGAATAAAGAAAAATTTGCTTATCTACCGGGAGCTCCTTTCACACCAGACAAAGCAAAAATAAAAAGAGATGGCATCATGCTTGGTTGTGCAATCTTTATAATTATACCATTTCTCCTGGAATTTATTGATAATCGGGTGAAGTCTCCCTGGGATGTAGAAGTTTTTATAGGTAGAGATTTAATTGCCGGAATTCCTAAAATTTCAGAAGTAGAGGAAACACAAAGACCCCTAATTGTTGGAAATGATTTAGATGATGGACTAACAGAGTCCTTTAGGAGCATGTTTAGTCGTATTCAGATGAATTCTATTAATGATTATCCCAAAACAATTTTGGTTACCTCTGCCATTCCCAGTGAAGGTAAAAGCTTGATTTCTGCAAACCTTGCATACAGTTGTGCGAACCATGGTAAAAAAACTATCCTGATTGATTTCGATCTTAGACGACCTGGGATTCATAAATTTTGTAATATCGGAAATGAAAAGGGCTTACTTTCATTGATAAATGCTGAACAATCTGATCTAAATGAGCTACAAAAACTTGCAGAAAGTACGGTTGTTCAAATTCACCCAAATTTATTTGTTCTTCCCTCAGGGGGCAGGACACGGGCAGCAACTGAACTCTTAGAGAGCAGAGGTTTTGACCGTATTCACGGGGTACTTAGGAGTATTGCCGATGTGATCATAATAGATAGTCCTCCCATCGGTCTGTTTCCTGATTCTCTCGCAATGGCTAGAAAAGTAGAGGAAGTGCTATTTGTAACCCGTTATGGCAAAGTCTCAAGAAAAATTGCCAAGAGTCTTCTTGAAAGTTTAGATGAAACAGGAGCTAGAATATTAGGGGTTGTTCTTAACGATTTACCACAAAAGAAAACGCCTGGTTATTACTATTCAGGTTATTATGGATATGGATATTTTAGGTATAAATATTACAACAAATATTACGGTAGAGATAATGAAGCTGAATCTCCCGCACCAAAGATTAAAGAAAAAGGAGGCGTATCCTAATCAGCGTGAGAACCTCCTACAAAACATTGGTAGTTAGTGCAAAGGGAATTCGTATTAAAGGTGATGATACAAGTGGTGAGCTTGCTTGTGCTATTGACGAGAAATCAAGTGATATGAGTGCTAAGGGGTGGAAGTTACTTTCTATCACCCCATCTCATATGAGTGAAGGTGCACTTATCAAAGTGATGCTTACTTTCTATAAAGAATAATTCTTTTAAAGATGATAAATTTTTATCAGTTGATTGTTTTTAAAAAGTAATTCCGTCCTACTAGATTTTAAGGCGTTATCTGTTGCAAAATCTTGATATTCTATTTTAAGCCAGCTTGTTCCATTAGCCCTTGCATTAGCCAAAATTTTGTAATTATTACCAATTATATTAAGGACTTCCGATAACGATTGCCCAACCTTCAAATCGATAATATGCACTTCATCGACAAAGCTCTTTTGTTTTACATTTACCTTTTTAGCTTCAGAGATTTCCTTAGAGAATTGGTAGTCGGGATCCCATTTTCTACAACTAACTGGCAATGTGAGAATCAAAAAAGTTATAGTTTTGATAACAGTTTCCACGATAATGCAAAACTTGAAACATATTCTAGGAATGACAAGAAATAATGAAGTCGAAACAAAATAATACCAACATTCGAAGTGATGAATTTTTAATTATTCGTTTAATCCCAAATATTTTTACAACAATTGGTATGTGTATTGGACTCACTGGGATAAGGTTTGCCCTTGAGTCTGATTGGAAGTCTTCTGTCGTATGTGTCCTAGTTGCTGCATTTTTTGATCTGGTTGATGGATTAACAGCACGAATGCTTAAAGCATCATCTAAAATGGGGGCAGAATTAGACAGTCTTTCAGATGCAGTTAGTTTCGGAGTCACTCCTACGATTATTCTCTATCTTTGGCTTGTTTCTATAATGAAAGTGGAGAGTAATTATTTGCTGGGCTGGTATTGGGTTCCTTTTATATTTTATACATCTTGTTGTGTGCTACGACTTGCCCGATTTAATACATCATCGAGGGATAGTCACATAGAAGGTGACAATAAATCGGTGAGTTATTTCGTAGGTGTGCCTTCACCAGCCGGTGCCATAATTCTACTAGTTCCCATAATCTTATCAGTTAATATTGAAAGGTTTGGTTTCTCATATCATGAGAGCATAAAACCCAGTTTTATCATTTTTTGGGTAATGCTTGTTAGTTTCCTGATGGTGTCAAGAATACCGACAGTTTCCTTAAAAAGTATCAAGTACAGGATATCCTACGGCAAAGTAATTTTTGTATTAATTGGAGTAATTTTAATTGCTGCAGTAATTGTCCGAGAACAGTGGCTTTCATTGGCAATTGCGATTCTGTTTTATCTGTTAAGCATACCAATATTCGCCTTTTATCTAAAGCGACTGAAAAAATAAACTCTATATCAAACTTAGAGGCTTTTTCTAACGCTATTAATTTTTTTCTTAAGTTCTGCTGGCAAACTAGAAAATCTTTTATTTTGAATATGCTGCGAAAATGCTTTCTTTAAGTATTCGTCTTCTGTTTGGATTGGTTCACTTCTGAACCATTTATTGTAACTGAGTATTAACTCTTCGTAAATTTTAGGGTCCTTAGAATTTAAGGAAAAGGTAATTTCAAGAATATTGATTCTTTTTTTTAGTTCCGATTTATCGTCCATTAATTTAGCCATTTCCCAAAACATTTCATAAGACTCATTTCCATTACGGATAATCCTCTCAAGATAGTGTTGAGCGGAAATTTTATCGCCTTTAGCTTTTTTAACTAGGAACGCAGTATGCAAAAATTTTTCAGATCTTGGACAAGCAGAAAGAGCAAGATTGATACAGACTTCAGCCTCTTCGTATTTGTTTATTTTCAAATTTGCAAGAGCAAGAATGTTTTGTAGGTTTGGTTGGTCACCAACCCTAACGAGTAAGGATTTCAGAAATTCAATAGCCTTTAATGCTTTGCCGTTATCAATAAGTATTTTAGCGTACAGATGGGCAGCTTCCAGATTATGTGGATCAAGTTCGAGGGACTTGATCAGGTAATAAACAGGGTCCATACTAAAACCCATAATTCTATTTTTTTCTACTTTTAGATAATGATTGAATCCGATTTTGCGATTTCTTAAGTTTTGATAAAACAGTTTTAGCAGGATCGCTCATTAGAAGAACTGCAAGTTGATAATGCCCATTTGCAAATTTTGGATTGATCTCTATGGATTTTTGCAAGCATTCAAATGCTTCCACATATTGTTCTTGTTGTGAAAGTAAAATTCCTAGTTGGTAATAAGATTCGAAGTTTTTGGGATTTATTTTTATTGATTTTCGAAAATGTTCAACTGCTCTAATAATTTGAGGTTCTATGAGTAAAGTCCCGTCTTTGGTCATTTTTTCTCCTTTAGCCAAAAGTTTTCCAAAAAAATAATGGCATTCGTCAAAATCAGCTTTAATTTCAAGTGCAGTTTCGAAATTCCTCTCAGCGATATCATATTCAGCGGGAGTATTCGAAAGCCTTGCAAGGTTGAAGTATGCTTCTGCAAAATTTTGTTCCACATCCGTGGCTTTTTGAAAATGAATTTTGGCCTCGTTTAAATCTCCTGAATTTTCAGCATGAAAGGCTAAATCAAAATAGGCATTTGCATGATCGGGGTTAATTTCAAGTGCTTTATAAAAATGTTTCTTCGCTAAACTTGGATCGTCTTCCCGAGTAAGTATCTTAGCAAGATAGTAGTGAGACTCCGCATTCTGGGGGTCGAGTTTTATGGAAAGTTTGAGATTTTTTTCTGCTTCTTGGATATTATCTAAATTGAATTGCAATTTGCCGAGATGAAAAAAAGCGAGAGGGTTTTCACTAAAGTTTTCAATAGATTTGCCATAGTGAAGCATAGCACTTTCGGAATTATTTTCTGTTTCTAGAATTCTCGCGTACAAATAATGAGCCTTTGCATATGATGGTTGTAACTTTAGTGCTTTTGTAAGATGAGACTTAGCCTCTTTCAGTGCATCCTCTTCAAAAAGAATCCTGCCAATATTGTAGTAAGATTTGTAATTTTTTTCATCAAGTTCCAAAACTTTAGAAAAATGAAACTTTGCCATGTCCCAGTCTCTTTTATCAACCGTAGAGCCATCATTATTAGTGGCTTTACCTCCCCAAAGTAATTTAGCTAAGAAATAATGTGCTTCCGCGTAATCATCCTTAATATCAATTGCGGTTTCATAGTTCTTTCTTGCCTCTTCAAAATCATCAGGGTTGGTAAGAAGTTTTGCTTTATTAAAGTAAGCAGGTGAATAGTTCTGGTCGATTTCTGCTACTTTATCAAAATTATTCTTCGCCTCTTCATAATCATTCAGTTCAATTAATATAAGTGCATAATTAAAATATGCTTTAATGAAATTCGGATCTAATTCTAATGCATTTAAGAAGTGCTCTCTTGCGTCCTCAAACTTTTTAAGTCTACCTAATTCAATTGCAAGTTCGCATTCAGCATCAGGATATGATGGATCTAGTGCTACCGCCTTCTCAAAGTACAAGATCGCAGAATCAAAATTATTTTCCGATTGATAAAGTACACCAAGTTTATAATGAGCAATTGCTAAATTTGGATCTAATTCAATCGCTTTTTCGAGTAATTTTTTTGCGTTCTTCTCCATCATTAATAAGGAAATTATTTTGATGTCATAACCCAGACACCGTCCCAGTTTCCTTTAGGGGGATTCTTTTTCATGAAATCACAGCGATCGAGGTATAATTGTGCTGCTTTGTCGTTGGGATTAATTTTTTTGACTGAATTGAAAAGTTTAATTGCTTGATCCCAATTGCCATCATTCCAAGCTCGGTAACCGTCGTTAAAATTTCCCAGCGCATCCACCATATTAGGGTAGGAATTCTCATCATGAAAGTCTAGTACCTCGTAAACTCCAACAGGTTCAGTTTTGCCTTTGACTACAACATAATCAACCTGACGAGTTCTGTAGGTGGCTTTGACGGCCTTGTAGGTAAATTCACTGATTAAAATATGTGCACCGTATTGCTTGCATGCACTTTCAATTCTAGCTGCTAAATTAACGCCATCTCCTATTACCGTGTAATCCATTCTCTTGGGAGAGCCAATGTTTCCTGAAACGATCGAGTCAGTATTGATTCCCATTCCATGATCTATAGGCATTTTACCTTCTGCAGCCCTCTTATCATTAAAAACAATCAAATCCGTCATCATCCGAATGGCTGCACGAACTGCACGATCAGGGTCATCATCGTGCGGGATTGGTGTTCCAAAAATACACATCATTGCATCTCCAATGAATTTATCTAGCATACCTCCTTCATCCGTAATGCAATCGACCATAATGGTAAAATATTCATTAAGGAGTTTGACGGTACCTTGTGCACCGAGTTCTTCTGTTATTGTGGTAAAACTTCGAACATCAGAGAATAGCACAGAAGCAATACTTTGCTTGCCTCCCATAACATCACCGCTCTCGCCTTCACTCATCAATTGATCAGCCAATTCAGGATCCATGTATCGCGACATTGTTGACTTCATTCTTTTTTCAGAACTTATATCTTCGATCATTATCATAATGCCGAGATTTTCATCTTTTTGTCCGATGAGAGGAGTGATCGATATATTGACCGAAAGTTTTTCACCTTGAATTTCTATGGTTGCATCAAGAAATTCCTCTTGTTCTTCAACAGATTCTAACTTCTTATTCAGCCATTCGTTTTCAAACCCCAAGAGTTCAGTAATTGATTGATTGATTATATCAGACAGAACTGGATTTTTAAAAACTTTCAATCCTGAGGGATTGCATGTTTTGATAAGTTTATTTTCATCGATTGTTAGAACGGCATCGTGCATACTAGAAAGTATGCTTTCTGAATAATTTTTTTGGTTCTGAACATCGTCAAAAAGCTTTGCGTTTTCGATGCCCATGGAAATCTGAGAGGTAAATGCAGCCAAGCGCTTTTCATCTTCTTGATTAAATGAACCACCTCTTTTATTAAGCACTTGGCTGACGCCAATAGTCTTTCCCTCTTTATTTAAAACCGGCATACACAAAATAGACCTTGTGAAAAAACCAGTTTGCTTATCAAAACTTGGATTAAATCGTAGATCTGCGTAAGCGTGGGGAATATTGACCGGTTTTGCGGAAGTAAATACAGTGCCTGCAATTCCTAAATGATTCGGGAAACGTATGACCGATTTTTCGTCTAGTCCTTCTCCTACTTCTGTGTACAACTCGTTAGTTTTTTCGTCATTAATAAAGAGGGTTGCTCTTTCACAATCCAACATAGTCGAGATTGTTGAAATAATTTTTTGTAATAGCGGAGTAAGTTCAAGCTCTGAAGAGACTTGTGAGACAACATCCAGGAATTCCAATTCCTGTTTTCGGGCGGCTTCAACTTGCTCGACAATAATATTTCCCTGAATTGCGATCGCTGCCTGTTCTGTCATTGCCTCTAGCATTTCGAGGTCTTCTTCAGTAAATTCGCCATCAACCTTATTAAGTATTTGGGATACGCCTATTTTTTCTCCGTTAACGGTACGAAGGGGTGCACACAAGATGCTTTTGGTACGAAACCCAGTTCGCACATCAACGGCTTTATTAAAACGATCATCTTTGTAAGCGTCTGGAATGATAGCCCCCTCATTGTGGGAGAATACCCAGCCTGCGACCCCCTTAGTATTCATAATGCGAATTTCTCGGCGAAAATTACCTTGAGCAATACGTGAATATAACTCGCCAGTCGCAGCATCATTAAGAAAAATAGTCCCTCTTTCCGCACCAATGGTTGAGGTAGTTATCTTTACAAGGGTTTCTAGAGCTTCATCCAAACTTTTAGTTTTGGCTAAGTCTGTGGTGACCTGCAGGAGCATATCGGAAAACCTAGAGGTTCTAATTTTAGGTTCTTTGGTTTTGGATTTAGTTGCCATGGTATTTATCTAATTCGGATCTTAATTCAACTATAGTTGTTCGAAGTTGATTCAATTCCATTTCTTTTTGTTGAGAGGTTTTCCGCATTTCTTCAATGTGCAAAATTCTCTTTTGGTCAATTTCCTCGCGGAGTGAAGTTATCGTTCTTCTGTAATGGTTTATCTCATTTGAGCTCGAAGAAGCAATCTTTTGGGCCTCATCAAGTTGTTGATTTTTTAGTCTTTCTGTTTCATCCCGCAGTGAAATGATGGAGTTTTTTAAATGTAAAATTTCTTGTTCATGCAATTTGTGAGAATTTTGAACGGCTTCTTCTTTTGCAGCTTTGCCAAGATCTAACTTATTTCTTAGTCTAGTCAGTGATTGTTTAAGCTCTTTATTTTCCCGAACTACACGCGAGGAGATTTTTTGGATCGCTGTTTCATTTTCTAATTGAACCCGTTCTAGTTCATTTCTTAATTCAAGAATTGTCTTCTTTTGTGAGTTCAGCAGACCTTCCTGCAGGGACTGTTCTTTTTGAATCTCTGCCGAGTGTCGTTCTTGGATACTTTCCAACTTATTTCTGAGCCTTGCTGTACTTTGTTTTAAAAGCTGATTTTCCTTATCAAGTGAACTTTTGGCGGCTTGAACTTTTTCTTCAATTTCTATTTGCAATGCCTCGATCTGATTTCTTTGCTCAGAAATTACTGATTGTAACTCTGTAATTTCTGAACTCTTTTGAGATAAGAGAGATTGGATTTTTGCATCATGATTATTCTGCTCTCGGAGGATTTGCTCACGCGTTTGGGCAAGGCTCTCCTGCAGTTGCAGAATTTGAGAATTGGAGGTGCCTAGTGCGTTTTGGATGTTAGATTGCTCTTCGGCTTTAACATGATCTATTTGATCTCGCAGTTCAGTTACCAAAGTTTTAAGAGATTTAATTTCTATTGCTGACTCGGCAAACGCTTTTTGAACAGCAACTTCTGATTGGTCTTTCTCTCGCTCAAGGGAATTTCTTACGAGTAATAATGATTTTCTCAACTGGACAATCTCTTGGTTTTTAATCCTCCGTTCTTCTTCAACCGAATCTTCTTTCTGTACATGAAGTGATTCTATTTCATTGCGTAGAGATTGAATAGTCGATTGCAAAGAATCTTTCTCAGCATTTGTTTGTTGGTAAATTTTTTGTACAGCGTCTGCATGTCTAATTTCGAGCCTATCCAGGGTTTGCCTTAAAGTGGACATCGAATCTTTGAGCATTTTTATTTCAGCATTTTTGGAGCTTACTGCACGCTGGACTTCTCCAACTCGGTCTGCTTCGTTCTCCTCCAATTCATTTCTTAAGGTAGAGATAGTTTTTTTAAGTGCTTCTAATTCTTTCAAATTGGAATTTTCCGCCTTTTGAATTTTGTCCTGAAGCTCATTCTGACTTCTCTCTAAGTTCGATCTTGTATTTAAAAGGGTCGAGCGAAGTTGACGGATTTCATTCAAGTGAACCTTTTGTTCATTTTGAACCGCCTCTTGTATACGATGGTCAAAAGAATCAATTTCGTTCCTTAATATATTGATTGTTTCTTTTAATGATTCTGCTTCTTTGGTGTGTGTTTGAAGTAATTTTTGTACTTTCTCTTCGTTTCGTACTTTAGCTAGACTTAGATTCTCACGGCTCCGGTGTAGAGATTCTTGTAGTGATTTTCTTTCTAAGTAAAGTTGGCTGGTTGCCTTTTGAATGTCTTCCTTGTTGAGAGCCTTAGTTTCTTCTAAAGTTGTACGTAAGTTTTCAATAATATCCTGAAGAGATTTAATCTCCTTTGTGTAAGTTGAATTGATCTTCCCAATCTCGTTATCTTTTCGAAGCTCAACTCTGTGAATCTTTTCGCGCAGGCTTGTTGCAAGCAATTGTAATTGAGTAATTTGAGCTTTATATTTTTGCTCATTTTTTTGATTGATTGCTTCGCTATCTAAGTCTTTTGCCTCAAGTTCTTGGCGCAGGGAGGAAACTAAGTTATGCAAATCTAAGATTTCTGTTTCTTGGTCTACTAGAGCACTCTGGACTGCAGTTTGACCATTGACCTTAGCCTCCTCTAAGTTTTGCCTAAGATGTTCCACTAAAAGCTTAAAATTCTTCCGCTCAGCAGCAAAATTACTTTTTATTTTTTGTTTTTCAACCTCCTGATTTTCAGAAAATCTTTCATAATCCGCCCGCATTTCGGATATAACATTTTGAAGAACAGCTTCTTTGCTCTTATGCTCCTCCTCTAAAGATTGAAGCTCCGTATCATGCAAATCTAAATTTCTCTCCATTTGTTCACGAAGAGAACCAATAGTTTGTTTCAAGAAATTTAATTCACGTTCAAGCGAATTAGTCTCGAAAGGGGGTAGAAGAGACATATTCTCTTATTGGCAAAAAAAATAGAGGCTGTAAATAAGAACCTTGCCGTTTTTGAAAATTCTACTTTTCATCAAATTTTGGTTTATAAAAAAAATGAGAACTCATATTCTAACCAGTTCTATAATTACTCTTTGTTTAATTTCTTGTTCTCAGCAAAACAGCAAAGATAGTTCTACTGCGAATATCGCAGGAAATGATGATTCCTTTGCGGCATTGATATCTGAGCAATCTGCTGGTGGTCATGATTTAGCTAAATTCCTCAACAGTGGTCAAAAAGCCGAAGCTGTAAATGCAAACGATGGTGCTTACCAGGATGATTTACACCAGGATCTGGGCATTAACAAATCTGATACCACTATCTACGAGATCAATAAAAACAGTGAGATAAACTTAGATGAGGACAAATTTACAGATACTGCGGGTGGAGAGGAAATTGTTGAGGATGAAAGTGAGATTCTGAAATTGAAAAAGTTGATTCTGACCAAGGATCAGACTATCGCATCCTTGCAACTGTTAAACGATGAATTATTAATCCAACTTAAGAGAATAAGAGGCTCAGGTTTATCCTTCATCCAAGATAGCGAAGAACCCGATGGTTTAGTGACTAATCGTTTGCAAGCTTTGCAGCAAGAAATTGCAAATCTGAAAGCCGATATTCTTACTAAGTCGGATGATCTAAATAAACTCAGCAGTCTAAACAACGATCTAGTCACAAGATTGTCATCGCTTAACATTTCACAAACCAGTGGTTTTGAAAGCACAGGCTTTTCTAATGCGTATCCAAAACAAACCGATAGAGAGTATTCTAAAAGCACTTTGGAATTTGATGCGGTTGTTACTCTGCAAAACGGGAAAAATAAAGAAATTTTTTACACTGAATTCTTTTTACTTAGAAAACAATTATCAGCTTTGTTTTCGGAAGAAGGTATTATGTTGGTAGATTACGACCAAATTTACTCTGACGAGGAGTTATGGGCCAAGTCGCGAAAGTCCCCATTTGCTTACCCTGGTTTGCATAAGAGAATCAGGAACTTACTTTTAAAGGAAATTGAGACGGGAAGGGGAAATCGTGTGCGCACAGACATCGATGGCTTTGCAACAATCAATGAGATTGCACCAGGGAACTATTTCTTGCTTGGTATGTCTCAAATGGGGAAAACTGGTACGGTTTGGAATTTACCAATTTCTTTAAAGCCAGGACATAACAAACTATCCTTGACGCTTGGGAACGCTACCTGGAGCAATTAATTTTCTTTACCTAACTTATTACTTTATCTAAGAAAGCGATAACATTTTATATTATGAGTACTGAACAATCCTCTGATAGCAAAAAGCTACAACTTACCCTTCAGCAGAAACTCGGAATCCTTCTTTCTTTTTCCAAAGACAAGGTGGTGGAGCAAATACAATGTGTATGGTTCATTATACTATATCTCATAGTATTTCAGGTTCTTGTTCTTGGATTACCTATCGTTTACTCCCTTATGATTGCTGCCGGGATCATGATTGTTATCGTTGGCTTAGCCTTTTTCATGGAGGGATTGAGGTTGGGGCTTATGCCTTTAGGAGAAACTCTTGGCTCAACTCTTCCTAGGAAAAAGATTCTTGGAATACCCTGCTTACCCACAAGTTTAGCGTTTGGATTTGTTTTGGGTGCATTCGCCACTTTTGCAGAACCTGCAATCGGCGTTCTTAGAGCTGCTGGGGCTGGGGTAGATCCGACTGCGGCCCCTCTTTTATGGACAATTCTCAATACTGGTGCTGGACTTCTTGTAAATTGCGTAGGCGTAGGAGTAGGCATTGCAGTATTACTTGGAGTTTTA
The DNA here is from genome assembly GCA_038106225.1 of Opitutales bacterium. Taxonomy (GTDB): domain Bacteria; phylum Verrucomicrobiota; class Verrucomicrobiia; order Opitutales; family Seribacteraceae; genus Chordibacter. The sequence continues at coordinate 143,418 of JAYODK010000001.1, forward strand.
AGATTTTATAAAGGATGGTCTTTAAAGCCATTTATTTATGCTGGTGTTGTGATTCTTTCCTGCCTGACCCTGTATATGCAGTTTTCTGACGATAGACTTAAACATGTACTTGGTTTAGCTTGGGATTGTGGTGCCGTAACAACAGGTCCAGTCACAGTTCCATTAGTTTTAGCCCTCGGTATTGGAGTTTGCAGAATTGTTTCGACTGGTGGGTCAAGCAATACCGGTTTTGGCGTCGTAACCTTAGCGTCGCTGTTTCCGATCCTTGCGGTAATGTGTTATGCCCTTTATTTATTTAATACAGACAATTACTATTATGCTAAGCATTCAACTGCGAAATGGCATATAGATGCAGGAGAATATGGCAAAAACTACTCGAAAGACTTCCAGAAATTCGGCGAATTAAAAGCACAAGAGAAGATTGATGCTCAAGGAGGAGTTGGTGAAAGCGAACTTGCTTGGTCTCTATCAGTAGACGAAAGAAAAATGATCCAGAATCATTTAAATAAGCATAATTCACTTCCGGAGGGTTATGCGATCAAAACCAAAGTTGCTGAAGGGTCAATATCGCCTAATCCTCTTGAAGGAGGTGAGCGTGAAAATGTTCAACTAGAAGGTGCCCAAATTTATGTGGTTAGAGAGGGCTACAAAGCCCCGGATGCTGTCTGGGATCCTAATGCAGATATTGCTTCGACATTTACCAACAATCTAGATTTTTTCCCTAATACTTTTAGACCACAGGAAATCGACAAAAATAACAACGGTGTTGTTGATCCTGGAGAGGATTTTTACACGATCGAACCTGATGGATCTATAAATTATTCTAAAGCAGATGGAATTCTTTCTGGTCCCGATCAAGATCGCGGAGCATTAGAAGGAGCGATCTGGGCTATTGTGCCCTTGTGTTCGATCTTGTTACTTGTCCTGATTGTTGGACTTAGACAAAAACCAAAACATATGGATGAATTAATTATTGGAATAGCTTGTGCTGTCATTGGCATGTGTTTGTTCAATTTGGGAATTTCTCTTGGACTAACCCCTTTGGGTGAGCAATTAGGGGGAAATGTGGTTTCCAGTTTTGCTTCCATTCAACCTTGGCAGTCTGAAGGATTTATTGATCCTATGTTTCAATCATCAACAGTTGGGAAATGTTTAGCTATTCTATTTGGGTTTATTCTTGGATATGGAGCAACATTAGCAGAACCTGCACTCAATGCACTTGGATCAACAGTTGAAAAAATAACTGTTGGTGCATTCAAAAAGAATCTTCTTATGCAAGCAGTTGCTACTGGTGTTGCCCTAGGAATAGGAACTGGAGTTGCTAAAATAGCGTTCAATTTAGAGCTTTGGTATTTATTGATACCTCCTTATGCCATGCTTTTAATTCTCACCTTTATTTCAAGCGAGGATTTTGTGAATTTTGGTTGGGATAGTGCTGGTGTAACTACAGGCCCAATTACAGTACCCCTCGTTCTAGCGATGGGCTTGGGCATTGGAGCTAAAACAGGTGCAATTGACGGATTTGGAGTATTATCTTTAGCTTCTGTTGGACCAATTATAACCGTCCTTACTGTTGGTCTGCTTGTTCGAAAAAAGCCAAAAGACTCACCAACAGCTCAACATCAACCGGAGGCTGCATAATGAAGAACTTAGAATTAAAGAATAATTTGTCTTTGGTTAGCTTAATACTGCCCAAAGATTCTCTTGCATCGGTTTCTTCTGATCTTAAGCAAGCAGGTGCAAAAGGTATCTTTCACATAGCTGCCAGAGGTTCAATCATCAGCGAGGGAGGTCTGCTTGCAAAAATGTTTCCTCCTCCTGCCCCGGAACAATGCTTAATTCAAGTTCTTATCCCAGATTCTGAAAAGCAGAGACTTTCTGATGTTGCTATTAGTTCAGGTCGGCTTGATCGAGTAGGTTCGGGAGCGATCTTTAGTATATCCTGTAATAATGCCTACCACTCCGAAAATTTCCCACTTACCTCTGGAAATGACGATAATACGGAATCAAATTATACAGCTGCTATGGAAGCAATATGCTGTATATGTGAGAAAGGTGTAGCGGAAGATATTGCTCAAGCAGCTTTATCGGCAGGAGCACCTGGACCGACCGTTACATTCGGTGAGGGTGGGGGAATTCGCGATAAAATACCTATGCTTCGCATGACTAAAGGACCTGAGAAAGAGTTTGTTTGGTGTGTTGTTGATCGAGCCGAATCAAGTGAAGTTTTCACCAATATGGCACGTGCTGGTAGGATTACTGAACCGGGAAGAGGTTTTATGTACTCTATTCCAGTTTCTGATGGAATTATAAATGTTAGCAGTACTGTTTCGAGCTCCACTCATGGTGCGAGCATGGAACAAGTTATTGCAGCCTTAGATGAAATCAAAGGTGGTAAGGATTGGAGAACAAGCGGTGAAAATAAATCTGCTGCCCTCAACACTACTTACTTAAAAGATCTTACTGGTTTGTATTGTGTTGTGCCTAGAGATCACTACTCAGATGTATATGATTCCATCTTAGACGCAGGAGCTCCTGGTGTGAGTACAAATTTTGGTGTAATGGCCGATCAAACAGGTGTTGGCGAAGATGCATGTAATGAAGAGTGGGCACTTGTTTACACTTCTCTTGCACCTTCATCAGTTGATAATGTCATGGAAAAAGTATCCGCTAAAATAGAGTCTATTGGTATCGATCGCTATGCCTTTTATACTTTACCAATACCGCGAGCTTTAACTTATTTAGGTGGTTAAGATTTATTTCAAATAATCTTTATAGGTAGACTGCTTTTATTGTAGTCCACTCCAAAACTGTACAGAACTCCATTCCCCATCTTGCTTGATTTTGTGATTTAAAACTAAATCTTTTTCACTTTTTTTAAATTCACTAATTACTTGATCAATCTCTTTGGATAATATTCCAGATAAAATAATTTTTGATCGACGGTGACAGTGGTCAATTATTTTGGAGGCACAGCTAATCAGAATATCAGCCTGAATATTAGCAACTATACAGTCAAATTTTCCAATAGGTTGTTCAAGGTCTAATAAATCGGAGCAAATAAATTCTGCATTTTTAGTTAAATGATTTAAAGAAGCATTTTCTTTTGAAATACGAACAGCGTCTGGATCATTATCCAATCCGATAACATTTTCAAAGCCTAGCAAAGAGGCAACAAGTGAGAGAATGCCAGAACCGCAACCAAAATCCAAAAGACTTTCTGAACATTGTTGAGTTCTCCCGTTTTCAAGAAGAAACTCAAGACACATTCGAGTGGTTTCATGGTTACCTGTTCCAAATGCCATTCCAGGATCTAAAAAAAGAGAAATTTCGTCATCGGGTACTTTATATGTATGCTTCAGCCAAAGTGGGATTAAATGAAACCCATTGTATGTCCAAGGAATAAAATGAGTTTTGTATGATTCCTTCCAATCTTGTTCCTCGATTATAAGAGTTGAAAAGTTAAGCTTTACACAATGACCGATCTCTTTGGTAAGGATATTTTTTTGATTCTGCATGATATCAGCAGATGTAAAGAAACCATTTAGGAGTCCTTCACCAGTTAAATAGTTCACCTCTAATGCCCAGCTAGATGGTGCATGTTCGAATAAGAAACCTTCCACCAGATCAGTTTTTTCTGCAGGGATTGCGGTTGATAATTTGAATAATGATTTATTCATTAGCGGTGAAATCCTTCTGATATTTCTGAAACCACTCCTGGCAACAACATATGTTCAGCAGCATGTACTTTTGCAGTGACAGACTCCAAGGTATCTGAGGGCATAATGCGAACGGGTGCCTGAGCAATTATCTTTCCGCAATCCAATTCAGAAGTTACCCAGTGAACAGTACAACCAGTAATTTTTACACCAGCATCAAAAGCTTGTTGAATCGCATTAAGACCACGAAAACTTGGTAGTAAGCTAGGATGCAAATTGATAATTTTAGAATCAAAAGCTTGAATGAATTTTCTACTTAAAATTCTCATGAAGCCAGCAAGTACAACTAGATCAGGTTGGAATTCTTTAATTTCAGAAATCCAATAATCATCTTGTTTAAGATTAGTAGGGCTGTAATGACCCAAATAAACCCCAGGAATACCAACCGTGCGGGCGACTTCCATAATGCCACTCTTTGAAACATCTGAAAATACAGCAATAATTTCAGATGAACCAAGCATTCTAGATTCATAAGCATCTAGTAGAGCTTTACAATTCGAACCTCTACCTGAGCCAAGGATTATAATTCTCATAAAGCAGTACGAGAATTCTTATTAGTATCAGCAATATTATTAATGATCTTTGTAGTGCTAAATCCTGAAAGCATAGGAACAAAATGTATTTCAGTTCCGACTGCATTTAATGATTTTTTCTCATCAGAGTTTAATGTTTCTAATGAATAATCACCTGATTTAACATAAGCATCTGGTTTCAAAGCTAAAATTTCATTAGCTAAGTGGGTACTGTTGAAAATGAAGACTAAAGAGACAAACCTTAATGAACTAACCATGTATGCTCTTTCATTTTCAGAAAATATTGGCCGTTCATTACCTTTAATGGATTTAACACTTGAGTCTGAATTAAGGGCAACCCAAAGTTCGTCTCCAAACTCTGACGCTTTTTCTAGCGAATAAATATGTCCAGCATGTAAAAGATCGAAACATCCGTTGGTAAGAACAATTTTCTTTTTTTGATTAAATGTCTCTTCTCTTTTATGGCAAGCATCAGCAAATGAACAAATGCACTTGGAAGAATTGCCAGAAATATTCACCCTTAATTATCGCCCTCGAAGAATCGTTTAGCTTTGTTGAACAAACTTGGGTCTTCGCTTACATCTTCCTCTCCACAAGAGATGCCAAAATCCACTAGCTTCTGTCTCTGTTCCTTATTAAGGTTTTTGGGTACATCAATGACTGCTTTGAAATAAAGATCACCCCTTTGAGAAGGAGATCTTAAAATTGGCATCCCCTGATCACGAATACGAAAAGTCTTATTACAAGGCGTACCAGATGGTATCTTCAAGGTTACTTTTCCATCTAATGTTGGTACCTCCACAGTTCCTCCAAGCGTTGCTAATGTAAATGGTATTAAGATTTCGTGAAATAGGTCATCCTCATCTCGATCGAATAGATCGTGTGGTTTTACCTGAACATCTACATATAAATCACCGAAGGGGCCATTTTGTGGACCAGCATCACCCCTGCCTCTTGAACATAATCTTGAACCATCGTTAATTCCTGGAGGAATTTTAACCTTTACTGTGTCACTGCTTTTGGAGCGGCCTTGACCATGGCAGGAAGTGCAGGGATTCTTGATACTGACTCCAGATCCATTGCAACTAGGACATGTTCTTCTTATACTTATGAAACCTTGATTGGAGGCTACCTGTCCAACGCCGCCGCAAGTAGGACACATGGTCTTAGATGATTTATCAGATGAGCCAGAACCATCGCATTTTGTACACTCTTGTTGGCGCGAGTATTTTATTTCTTTTTCAACCCCTTTAGCGGCTTGTTCTAAAGTAATAGAAACAGTTACCCGAAGATCGTTACCTCTTAAGCCTTCGGCAGATCTTCCCGTTGATCCACCACCAAAAAAGTCTTCAAATATACTTCCGAAGCCACCACCACCACCTCCGAAAACATCTTTAAATAAATCGAACGGATCAACACCTCCAGTAGATGAACCTCCTCTGAATGCATCATGACCAAATTGATCGTACTTAGCTCTTTTTTCGGGATCCTTTAGAACATCAAATGCGGCGGAAATCTCTTTAAATTTTTCCTCCGCTTGTTTGTTCCCAGGATTTTTATCAGGGTGAAACTGAACAGCTAATTTACGATATGCTTTTTTGATATCTGCATCAGATGCATCTTTGCTGACTCCTAAAACTTGATAGTAATCTTTGTCCGACATCTTCCTACATGTAAAACCACATTAATATAAAATCTAATCAGTATTTAAGAAGTGGGCTCATTTACTGACATTTTTGAGATAATTACTGTAGCGGGTCTTATTAGATAATCTTTGATGCGATAACCTTTACGAATTACTTTCAAAATTACATCGTCCTTTTCTCCAATTTCATGTCCGATTGCTTCGTGCAAATTTGGATCAAATATTTCATCGGTGCCCTCGATGCAAACAAGACCATATTCCGCTAGGGTTGATTGCATTTGATCAATCGCCATCTTAAATCCGTTAACAACCGGTCCTTCTGGATCAACTTTTAGGGCCTCTTCCATGCCGATCTTGAATGCATCAATTGCTGGGAGTAAATCCTCAATTATCTGCAAACGGGATCTTTTTATTGCCTCTTCACGATCCCGAATTGACCTTTTCTTAAGATTTTCTAGGTCCGCAAATGTTCGTAAATATTTGGAATGTAAACTTTCATGTTTGCTATATGCCTCGGTAAGTTGATTTTTGAGACTTTCAGCATTCTCAATTCCATCATCCTCAATAACACGATTCTCCTCTTCGGAGTTAGTATTATCTGTTTGATTATTAGTAAGATCTTCTTTCTTTTCCATGATTAAAGTTTTGAAACTAAGGGGGTTAAGTAAATGCTCCGATGAATCCTAGGTCAACATGAATGAAGTGAACTATTCTTAATTATTAGTTTCAATTGATCTAGGATTATAGAAATTATCCGTCACAATGAGATTGCCGGAATCCTTAAATTTGACTTCGCAATCTGAATCATAAGGTGATAGTCCCAACTCTCCAGGGGATAATTGGGTGACACCAACCGACAATCGAATATTAATAGGATTTAGAATTATGCATTGTTCCCTTTGGTCTTTTAATTTAAGGGTCTGACCTTTAACACCCCGGAATCTCCTTATTCTGAAATGTTCGCAGTCTGCTAGGACCTGAATTGGAGATTTGTCATCTTTTATTGGTGCAGGTTCGAAATCACCAAAGTCAATACACTGGATTGACTCTTTAATATGAAGTTCTCTAGCTAATCCGTTGATGCACTTTCTACCCCAGTCGAATACCCTAAAAGTGGTATCTGAATTTTGTTGAATTTCTAGAATTAGATTTCCTGCGTCAATAGCGTGCATGCGACCACTTTCAACTAATATTGAATCTCCTACTTGGGAGTCAATGCGGTGACATACGCTTTCGAGGTTTTCCACTTCAAGTGCTTGAAGAAAATCATCCTTACTTTTACCTTTCTTAAGACCAACAAATAACCCCGCCTTTTCCTTGGCATTTGCAATATACCAATTTTCTGTCTTGGGTTCGCCATTTAACGAATCTGCAAGCTCAGATGGTGGGTGGACCTGCAAACTAAGCCTGTCTGTGCAATCAAGCCATTTTACTAATATTGGAAAGTGGCGATTTTGATCCCATCCAGGTCCCATAATTCCACGATGATCATGTTTAAGTAGTTCACGGATAGTCTTACAACAATGATCAGGACTTATTTCTAATGACTGAAAATCTTTTCGATCTACAAGGTCCCAAGATTCTCCAATTTTTGTTTTTTGAGGAATTTTTCGGCTTAAAATCTCTTCTAAAGCTCGTCCTCCCCAAACTCTTTCAAAATAGTGTGGTTCAAACTTGAAAATCATCGATTTTGTGGATTCTATGAAAGGATATGGGTGGGAAAATATATCATTTGTATCTACGCTATCTTTAATCAGGTGGCAAACGTATCTAGCAAAAGCAAGGAGAGTAGCGGACTGAGTGAATTAACTCCAGTTCGGAAAACTAGTTTGGGAGTAATCTTTGGCTCATTGTCACTATTTACATTGATTGCTCTCATAGACTATGACCCGTTAAATTATCATTCTTTTCCTCCTGATGGGAAAATTCCCCTATTAGGACAGACTGGCATTATTGCTGCCAGATATGCATTTGCATTCTTTGGCTTCTCGGCTTGGTTTTTACCATGGTTTTTGGGAGTATGCTCATGGCTATGCTTAATGCCTAGTAGAAAAGACCAAAAACTTAGGAGATTGCTGCCCCTTCCATTTGTTGCGATTGCAGTTTCTTTGATGGCTAATCTTCATGACTTTAGTGGAATTAAGGAAAATAGTTCCCCACTTCTTAATCAACTTACTTTTGAACATGGATCTGGAGGTTCGCTTGGTGCATGGCTTTATTCAGGCTTGCCGATATTTGGCACTAACGAAAGCTTCTCGGGTGGGTTTCTTAGAATCTGGGTCGGTGAGGTCGGATCATGGTTCATAGCAGTTATCGCCCTAGTTTTATCCCTCGCAGTGCATTTTTCTTTTGGTTTAGAAAAATGCAAAAAGTTAATGTCGTTAATTTCTGGAATCCGCAGGAACAGCCAAAGGGCTGAATTGAATAAAGAGCCTGCTCCAAAAACCGGAAATCAAGATTTTCAGTCAAAGGAATCTTTGGGAAAAAAATTCTGGAGTACCATTTTTTCAGAAAAGAAAATCTTACATCAGGATCCTTTATTTGGTGATGTCTCAAAGCAGGAAAGTGAGTTTAAAGAAAGTTCCCAAAAGATTGTTTCAACAAAGAAAAAATCTCAGCCCAAGAATTCAGTGCCAACCGAGGATACCGTTAATAAAGTCCAACAAAAAAATCCTCAACCAGATAGTGACTTAAGTCCAAAGCTCACGGATACCAGCGATGAAGTAAAATCAGAAGAAGTTTTATTGGATGATGGTTTTAAGGTAGTCAGAGCAGAAAAAACTGAGAAAGCAACGGATCTCTTTCCGGAACGAAAAGGAGATTATCATTTCCCTACATTAGAACTCTTAATGGATGTTCCAGAAGTTAGTTCTGGAGGAGATGAAGATCATATGAATAAAGCTCGGAGGTTAAAAGAAACCCTTTCGGAGTTTAAAATTGATGTTGAACTTGGGGAGGTTCACACCGGACCTGTAATTACGCGCTACGATATTCATCCTGCTGCAGGAGTAAGAGTAGAAAAAATTGCCAATCTGGACAAGAACTTAGCCATGGCACTTAGGGCCGAAAGTGTACGTATATTGGCCCCGGTTCCTGGAAAAGGTTGCGTTGGAGTAGAAGTACCAAATGAAACTGCTGCACCTGTATGCCTAAAAGAAATCCTCCAATCAAAAGCATGGGCTGATGCAAATGCAGAAATACCTATTGTGCTGGGTAAAGAGGCAAGCGGTAAACCTTTGGTTGCAGATCTTACTAAGATGCCTCACCTATTGGTTGCAGGATCTACGGGTTCTGGAAAAACAGTTTGTATTAATGCTATTATAGCCTCCCTGTGCTACCATTCTAGTCCGGACGATGTTAGATTCATAATGGTTGATCCAAAAATTGTTGAAATGAAAGTCTACAATGATCTTCCACATATGTTAATTCCAGTTGTAACTGAGCCTAAAAAGGTTCCTGGTGCACTCAAATGGCTTTTGGTGGAGATGGAAAGACGGTATCAAATCTTTTCCAAAGTTGGTGTCCGAAATATAGCCGGTTTCAACGCCAAAATTCTCAAAGATAAGGAAGAGAAAGAAAAAGCTCAGTTGTTAGACGCTGAAATGACAGCTGAGGAGCGAGCAGCCCTTTCCTCTATTCAGGTCCCCCGAGATGATTCTGCACTTGAAATTCCAGAGAACAAGTTGCCTTATATTGTTTGTATTATTGACGAATTAGCAGACTTAATGATGGTCGCACAAGCAGATGTTGAAACAGGAATTGCTAGACTTGCTCAATTAGCCAGAGCAGCTGGTATTCACCTAATAATCGCTACACAAAGACCTTCGGTGAATGTTATTACCGGAGTTATAAAAGCCAATCTTCCGAGTCGAATATCTTTTCGTGTTGCCTCTTACAGAGACAGTCAGACCATTTTAGATGGTAAAGGTGCAGAATCATTAATTGGCAAAGGTGATATGCTATTTATTCCCCCAGGTAGTGCAACATTCATGCGGGCACAAGGAGCCTTTGTGAGTGATGAAGAAATTAATGGGATTGTAGATTATTTAAAAGTAAATGGCCCACCTCAAATTATTGAAGAAGTTCGAGAGCAGATAGAATCTGCTGGAGAGGAAGATGTTCTTGGGTCAAGTGGTGACACGGATGACGATGATCCAATGCTAAAAAAAGCAGTTGAGATAATTAGAACCACCAAAAGAGCTTCTACTTCGAACCTCCAAAGGAAGTTGAGTATTGGATATAATAGGGCTGCAAGGATAATGGACGAATTAGAGGAGAGGGGAGTTGTTGGTCCCGATTTGCCTGGACAAGGACGTGAAATCCTCATGGATCTTTAATGAATTAAATTCTCAACTTGATCATCTTCCATTTTAGTGAAAATGTAAGTTTATTATTTATCCATTATGGCCATTGGACAAAAACTTGAAGATGCACGAAATCGTAAAGGAATATCAATTCGTGAGGCATCGGAATCTACCAAGATTCGTGGAGATTTCTTGACTTCATTTGAAGCAGGAAATTTTGATATAAATTTGCCAGAAGTTTACCTTCGTGGATTCATTAGAGTTTATGCCAGATTTCTTGGCATAGACCCAGAGTCTGCAGTAGCCGACTTAAATCTCGAAATGGGTTCAAGTAACAATAAGAATGCAAAGAAATCTATTGGACGAATTGGCGGAACAGATGTTTCCGATAACAAGGAAACCCCCTCGGTTGATTCGTCTAGAAATTCTAGCATAAAGCTTAAATCACCAAATACCTCTTTAAAGCCTGTTATACTTATAGCCTTTTCTGTATTTGCAGTGCTTGTATTTGCGGTTGTTCTGACCCTGATATTTTCATCTGAACAAAGCGAAAGCCATGTTGCCAAGCAAGGTGATGAATCACAAAACACTATTCGCGAGACTAAATTAGATCAAGTAGTTGATGATAAGTCAGTTTTGAAAAATGGTTCTACTTTGCAGGAAAACGCTTCTACTGAAGCTGTTCTTAAACTGGCTGCAATTGGACCAATTGAGAGATTAATTATTAGTGACGAAGGAAAGTCACCCAAAGTATTTCATGAATTTAAAAATGTTGAGATTGGGTGGGAAACTTCTATTCCCTTTAGCAAGGGTTTTCGATGCTACAGCTCTTCTTTGCAAAACATCAGGTTTGCCGTTAACGACGGAATTGAAAAGCAGGTTAACGGCGAAGGGGCAGGAAACTTCAGTTGGTCTTTGTAAAAGAGCTAATTTGCCGTTGTTAGAGAAGAATGCTTAATGAACCAATACCAGTTTTTCCCTTTTAAAAGAGCAGAGAATTGAACTGGGATTTGCTTCCCCGATTTGTGCCGTAGCTTGATATTCAAATCTAATATGTTTTTATTTTGAAGGACTTTTGAAGCAGCATCTTTGGCAATGTAATTGTCTTCTGGTGCCACAAAGTCAAAAAATGGTCTTTCCCTAAGTTCTGATTGGGAATATCCCAATAGATCAGATACATGTTGAGTGTTTCCATGAAATTTAAGCCCATCCTCATCCATGTCGATAATGCCGGAGTATTCAGCAAGCTGGGTTAAGCGATCTAATGAGAAGTGCCTCTCTGGCGTATACACGGACCCTTCCTGAGCAAACTGACTGTTTTGAAAATGTTTGGGTGTAAGATTTGCCCTTTTCTTAAAAGCACGATGAAAATAATGAACACTTTCAAATCCGCAAGCTTCAGAAACTTTCTTTACACTTACCTTAGAGCTAGAGAGCATTTTCTTAGCTTGATCGATACGTGTTTGGATGAGATCTTCAGTTGGGCTAATTTTGAAAGTTGATTTGTAAAGTGAGGCAAATCGACTGGTGCTTAATTTCATTTTGCTAGCCATATCCTCTATTTTCCAAGGCCAGGAAAAATTCTCATGAATTTCAGATCGTAAATCTCGAAGTTTTTGAGAATGATCGGGTAGAACCTCGGTGAAATCATAATTGCATAAGCGGTATGTCTTACTGAGAAGTTCAAGGATGTATGCAGAAACTACACTTTGCCAGTTTATGCCTAAGTTAGATAATTCAGAGCTTATCTTACCTAAAATGCTATCGGTGTAATGAATCTGAAGTGGTTGCAGTACCACATTAGATTCTATGTTGGATAACTTGACTATTTTACTGGCATCTAATCCACTAAAGAGTAAAGAACTGTACGACAATGAGTAGTTACCGAGAGGTTTAATTTCCATTGGCAGACCAGGTTTTCGAAGGAAGACTGAGCCTGCGGAAGCATCAAAAACAAGGTCATTTGCTTCAACTGATGCTGAGTTGTGGAAAAGAATGAAGATAAAGTGGTTGTCACCGGAACTATATGCTTCAGGTAAAGATCTACTTGGTAGATAAGAAACTGTTTTAATTTTAATACTCATAGGGCGATGAATACATTAAGGGATTCTTAAAACTTAACACAAATTAAAAATTACATTAGGTTAAATCTAAATTTTCTGAAACGATAACAATAACTGAGATTATTGGTGATTGTTAAAGTGTAAAGTTAATTGAATTAACAATAATTACAGAGATTAAGTTGTAGCTGGATGATCCAAAAGTAGCTGCTCGTCTAAAGAATTAGAGGAATTTTATGTCCGGAATAACAGGAGAATCTTGGCTGAAAAAAGTATTTTATTGGTCTGCGTCTGGGTCAACACACTTCGGACCTTTAAGAGCTTCTTTCTGGCCAACAAGCTGTGGATAATCCTCTGCTTTTTCGTTTAGTTCAATCCATTCCTGTAGTTCGTCTGGGACATCCATATCAGGATAAATTGCTTCAACCGGGCATTCATCCATGCATGCATTACAATCAATGCAAGTTTCGGGATTGATGTATAGACGATCAGGAAGTTCATGAAACGCATCAACCGGACATACGGAAACACAGCTGGTGAATTTACAATCCACACATTTTTCAGTTACAACATAACTCATAATAAATAAGATGATAAATTAAAAGAATCGGACTGGCGATGAATTATCTTCAGCCATACGACGATGTTCCTCATCTGAGCAAGCAGAATCGATTGGAGCAACGGGTTTTTCATCATTCGAAACTACCAATTGGTTGGAAATTAAATAGTTTTCAACCTCTTCACCGCTAACATCAGCAAGCATAACACCTTCGATTTCTACACATGGTTGATTGGTTTGACCAGTTTTCTCAACCATCTCGGCATACAAATCGGGGTTATTTATAATATCTAAGTCTTGAAATTCCAAAGCGTATTTTTGCATGATTGCACGCACTCCCATGCTCCATCCGCAGTGTGGCTTAAGGTAGGCTTTTATTTTCATAATTCTTTTCATAACATTTAGTTCACGGAATCGCAAATCAGATAATTTTTATTTTGGAGGGTCTGCTTTTATTGGCACATATCCGTTAGAGTTCTCATTTATCATTCAGAATTCTAACAATTCTCCTTGAATTTGGATTTACATTAACAATTACTTAACTATTGGATCCTCACTTTAAGTCTTAATTGTGTTTAAATTATGTTAACTTCTTAGATGAGCCTTCTGCCTTGACCGTAAATCTGCATGGCGCAAAATGATTGTTCCTTTTTGAGATACTTCACTTCCAAGATAAATTTATCAAGATGACTTTTCCCAGTAAACAAGGCTTATATGATCCACAATTTGAGCATGAGAATTGTGGCATTGGATTAATCGTGGACATGAAGGGTCGCAAATCTCACGACATTGTAAAAGGAGCTCTTGAGATCTGTGTGAACTTAGATCACAGAGGAGGTTGTGGATGTGATCCAATAACTGGAGACGGTGCTGGCATTTTCATCCAAACTCCTGATAAATTCTTTAGAAAAATTTTGAAGGATAGTCAATCAATTGAGTTGCCGAAATTGGGTGACTATGGAGTTGGTTTTTTCTTCTTGTCACCGGATCAAATTTCACGGGAAAACGAAAAGAAGGTGGTCGAAGAAGTACTGGGTGAAGAATCACTCGATCTTATAACCTGGAGATCTGTTCCTGTTAACAGCGAGATACTTGGCAAGGCATCTGCCGCTTGTGAACCTGAGATGGAGCAAGTATTTGTTAAGAGACCTGAAAATGTTGGGTCTGGGTTGGAATTTGAAAGGAAATTGTATCTCGCTCGCCGTATTATTAGTGACCGATTGAGGTATTCAGGGGAATCCCATGATGTCGACTTTCACGCCTGTTGCTTCTCTTCTCGGACGCTTATTTACAAAGGTATGCTTACAACTGAACAATTGGGTGACTATTTTCCTGACCTTAGTGATGCTGATATGGAGTCTGCTCTGGCTCTAACTCACTCTAGATTTTCTACGAATACTTTTCCAAGTTGGCCAAGGGCTCAGCCGTTTAGATACATCTGTCACAATGGTGAGATTAATACGGTTAGGGGAAATGAGAACTGGTTATATGCTCGGCAAATGCAACTAGCGAGCGAGGTTTTTGGGGAGGATGTAAAAAAACTCTTTCCCATCATACGACACGATGGTTCTGACTCTCAAAAATTTGACAACTGCCTAGAGTTTTTGACTCTATCAGGAAGGAGCCTTGCCCATTCCATGATGATGATGATTCCTGAGCCTTGGGAGAAACACCAAAGCATGGATAAGCAGAAGCGTGACTTTTATGAATTCCATGCCTGCCTGATGGAGCCTTGGGATGGTCCTGCTTCAATAGCATTTTCTGACGGTGTACAGATCGGTGCGGTGCTGGACCGTAATGGACTCCGTCCTTCCCGGTATTATGTGACATCTGATGACCGTGTCATTCTTGCATCTGAAGTTGGTGTATTATCCTCAATTCCATCACACAAGGTTGTTAAGAAAGGCAGATTGGAGCCCGGACGAATGTTTCTTGTCGATATGGAACAAGGTAGAATAATCGAGGATGCAGAGCTTAAGGCTGATATTGCTAGTCAAGCCCCTTATGGCGAGTGGATTTGTAATTCAATTATTACCGAAGACAGATTACCAACAGCTATCCATAAGATTGAGGATGACAGTGATACTCTGTTGTGCCGACAAAAAGCTTTTGGTTACACTTTTGAAGACTTGAGGTTCCTAATAGGTCCCAGTGCTGATACTGGGAAGCAACCACTTGGGTCTATGGGGAACGATTCTCCACTCGCTGTCCTTTCTGACCAACCCCAACTGCTTTACAATTACTTCAAGCAATTGTTTGCACAGGTTACCAATCCGCCCATTGACCCTATTCGTGAGGAAATTGTCACCGCATCTGTCACCTTTGTTGGTTCGGAAGGTAACCTTACACAGCCTGGACCAGAAAGTTCGAGGATGATTAAGTTCGAAAGTCCTTTGGTAGCCGATGAAGTAGTACGGAAACTGCAAGGCGATTTACCAGAAGGTTTTCGTTCAGCGACCATACCAATTCAATTTTCCGTAGGGTCGAGAAATGAAGAGTCCAGTTCGTTGCAGTCTGGTTTGAATGTGCTCTTTCAAAAAGCTGACGAAGCCATTGAGTCGGGTGTTAATATTTTGGTTCTTTCTGATCGTGATTTTAGTTCTGAAAAAGCACCGATTCCGTGTCTACTTGCCTGTTCCGGGTTACACCATCATTTGATTCGTCAAGGAACCCGTACTAAGGTTTCCTTGATCATTGAATCCGGCGAACCTCGGGAGGTACAGCATTTTGCCCTTCTGCTTGGATATGGAGCTGATTTGATAAACCCATATCTTGCTCTTGAAACAGTTCGTTATCTTATCAATACAGGTGACTTAGCTGGTGAGCCTCAGATTGCTTGCGAAAAATTTCTTAAGGCTAATCTTAATGGAGTCATTAAAACGATGTCCAAAATGGGTATATCCACCATTGCTTCTTATCGTGGAGCCCAAATTTTCGAAGCTATTGGACTAAACCAGGAAGTAATTGATAAATTCTTTACTAAAACTCCATCCCGAGTTGAGGGTGTCGGCTTGGATGCTTTAACAAGCGAAGCTTTGTCCAGGCACCAATCTGCATTTGCAGAGCGAGTTGATGGCAGGGGAACCAACTTAGACACTGGCGGTGTTTACCAATGGCGTGCCAATGGAGAAAAACATCTCTTTAATCCGACAACAATTCATAAACTTCAAAAGGCTACAAGACTAGGAGATTATGCAGTATTTCAGGAATACTCGAATGCGATCAACGATCAATCCCGTGACCTCTACACACTTAGAGGATTGATGGAGTTTGTTATTGATCCATCAGAATCCGTGCCTCTGGAGGAGGTGGAGTCTGCTAATGAAATTGTAAAACGTTTCAAGACTGGAGCTATGTCATACGGATCAATTTCTCAGGAAGCTCACGAAAGTCTTGCAATTGCGATGAATCGCCTCGGTGGTAAATCCAATACTGGAGAAGGTGGAGAAGATATTGATCGTTTTACGCCTGATGAAAATGGCGATTCCCGAAGATCTGCAATCAAGCAGGTAGCTAGTGGTCGTTTTGGGGTTACCAGTTTCTACCTAGTAAATTCTGATGAGATTCAAATCAAGATCGTACAGGGTGCCAAGCCCGGAGAAGGAGGAGAATTACCAGGACACAAAGTTTTGCCTCCAATTGCCAAAACCAGAGGAACTACTCCCGGAGTTGGTTTAATATCTCCACCACCACACCACGACATTTATTCGATTGAGGACTTGGCTGAGCTTATTCATGACCTAAAGAATTCCAACCATCATGCACGAATCAATGTTAAGTTAGTGTCTGAAGTGGGTGTCGGTACTGTAGCAGCTGGTGTTGCGAAAGCCAAAGCTGATGTTATTTTGGTATCCGGATATGACGGTGGAACTGGAGCCTCACCCCGATCTTCCATCCAGCATGCAGGTGCTCCCTGGGAACTTGGTTTGGCTGAGACTAATCAAACCTTACTGCTTAATGATTTGCGTAGCCGGGTTGTTCTGGAGACAGACGGTCAGTTAAAGACTGGCAGGGATGTTGCAATCGCTTGTTTGTTAGGTGCTGAAGAATTTGGCTTCGCTACGGCTCCTTTAGTCACTCTCGGCTGCTTAATGATGCGAGTATGCCACAAAAATACTTGTCCAGTTGGTATTGCAACCCAAGACCCTAGATTACGGGCTAAGTTTGCAGGTGGGGCAGATGCGGTTGTAAACTTTATGAATTTTGTGGCTGAGGAAATGCGTGAAACTATGGCACGACTGGGATTCAGAACCATCAATGAGATGGTTGGTCGTGTGGATAAACTTGAGCTAAGGAAGGCTATTGATCATTGGAAAGCCAAAGGGTTGGACTATTCCGGAATACTCTATCGTCCGGATGTTGGCCCAGAGGTTGGAACTTATTGTCAAATGAAGCAGGACCATCTCCTGGATCAATGCCTGGACAATCGCGAAATCCTCAAGCAAGCCCAACCTGCTATTTACAACGGTCAATCCGTCACTATTGATTTACCTATAATCAATACTGACAGAGTGGTAGGTACGATGACTGGTGCTGAAATTTCCAGAAATAATGGAGCTGAGGGCTTACCTGAGGATACTCTTCGAATTAACCTTACAGGTTCTGCAGGGCAAAGCCTTGGAGCCTTTTGCCCCAAAGGTATGACCTTTAATTTAGTTGGTGATACCAATGATTATCTTGGAAAAGGTTTGTCCGGGGCCAAAATAATTGTTCGTCCACCTGATGATTCACCTTTCGAAGCACATGAAAACATCATTGCTGGTAATGTTTGCTTTTATGGAGCCACATCAGGTAGTGCTTTTATTTCAGGAGTCGTAGGTGAAAGATTTTGTGTGCGAAATTCCGGCGTCCACGCTGTGGTAGAGGGCCTCGGTGATCATGGTTGTGAGTATATGACTGGTGGTCTTGTTTTGTGTCTTGGCAAGACAGGAAGAAACTTCGGTGCTGGTATGTCAGGAGGAGTAGCCTATATCTTTGATGAAGACGGTGACTTCCTGTCCTCGAAATTGAACACTGAAATGGTGAAAACTTATCCTTTAGTCGAGTGCGAGGATGGAGAGATCGAAAAAATTAAAAATTTAATCATCAGTCATCTTGAGTACACAGAATCCTCAAGAGCTAAATATTTACTAGAGAATTGGGATAATCTTTCCCAAAAATTTATCAAAGTCATGCCTGAAGATTATGAGCGTGTTCTCTTAGCCCTCAAAAAAGCTGAAGAAAGAGGATTGCAGGGAGATGATGCGATACAAGCTGCATTTGAAGAGAATGTGGCTGCCGGACATTAATCAAACCTACCGAACAATTTATTATGGGTAAACCTACCGGATTTTTAGAGAACGAAAGAAAAGCAATACCTGATCGAAAACCTCTTGATCGGATCAAGGATTGGAGGGAAATTCACGAACCATTCGATCCAGAACAGATTCGTCAGCAGGGTGCCAGATGTATGGATTGTGGCACTCCTTATTGTCACACGGGTATGACCCTGAGTAACATGGCTAGCGGTTGTCCTATCAACAACCTTATTCCGGAATGGAATGATCTTGTATATCAGGGTAAATGGAAAGATGCCTTGGATCGTTTGCACAAAACAAATAACTTCCCTGAATTTACTGGAAGAGTTTGCCCGGCTCCTTGCGAGGGCTCTTGTGTATTGGGGGTTATTGAGCCTCCCGTTACCATTAAAAGTATTGAGTGCTCCATCATTGACAAAGGATTTGAGGAAGGGTGGGTGAAACCAAATCCGCCGGCGATCAGATCGGGTAGAAAAGTAGCAGTTGTTGGTTCTGGTCCTGCGGGACTAGCTGCCGCTGACCAGCTAAATAAAGCGGGGCATTCAGTAACTGTCTTTGAGCGTGCGGATCGTATTGGTGGACTTCTTTTGTACGGTATACCCAACATGAAATTGGAGAAGGAGATTGTTCAACGAAGAGTTGATCTCATGGCTGCGGAAGGTATTGAATTCGTTGTATCAACTGAAATTGGGAAAGATCTTTCAGCTAAGAAATTAGTCGAAGAATTCGACTCGGTTATTCTTTGTTGTGGTGCCACCAAGCCTAGGGACTTGCCTGTAGAGGGAAGAGACCTGAAGGGTGTTCATTTCGCGATGGAGTTTTTGACGCTCAATACCCAAGGATTACTGGAATTAAAGGATGTTACGGCTTTTGAAACTGCTGCAAAAAATAAGCATGTAGTTGTAATCGGAGGGGGCGACACTGGTACCGATTGTGTCGGCACCTCCGTCCGTCATGGTTGCACAAGCGTTACCCAGCTTGAAATAATGCCTCGTCCTCCTGAGGAAAGAGCAGCTGACAATCCATGGCCCGAATGGCCTAAAGTTTACAAGCTCGATTACGGTCAGGAGGAGGCCAAAGAAGTTTTTGGTGAGGATCCCCGTAAATACCTCACCATGACCAAAAGATTTATTGGGGATGATGCCGGGAATCTCAAAGGCATTTTGATTTGTGATATTGAATGGCAGGAAAAGGATGGAAGGTATTCACCTGTAGAAGTAGAAGGCAGTGAAAGAGAGATCCCTGCACAAGCCGCCTTTCTTGCGATGGGTTTTTTAGGACCAGAAGATACGATAGCTGAGGAACTCGGTCTAGAGAGAGATTCAAGATCCAATATACAGGCAGAGTACGGTAGATTTTCAACTAACATTGAAGGCGTTTTTGCTGCAGGGGATGTAAGGCGTGGGCAATCATTAGTAGTTTGGGCCATTAATGAGGGTCGTGCTGCTGCTCGCGAATGTGATCGTTTTCTTATGGGTGAAACATCCCTCCCTTGATTACTCGCCTTTGTTGTGCAGATCGTTTGTTTGGATCTTGAGGGTGTTTTAATACCGGAAATTTGGGTTGCCTTTGCGGAAAAAACTCAAGTCGAAGAACTTAAGCGGACAACTAGGGATGAACCTGATTATCAAAAGTTGATGGATTATCGGTTAAACATCCTTGACCAGCACGGTTTTAAATTACCAGAAATTCAGGATGTCATCGAGTCAATGGACCCTTTGCCTGGTGCCAACGAATTTGTTTCAAAACTGAAAGAATCCCACGAGCTGATAATCCTCTCAGACACATTCAGAGAATTCGCATTGCCTCTGATGAGAAAGCTTAATTTTCCGACATTGTTCTGCCATGAGCTCCAAGTTGCAGATGACGGAAAAATTGAAAAAGTTAGGATCCGTTTGACCGATCACAAAAGAAAATCTGTTCAGTATTTTCAGAAGCTAAATTATGAGGTACTTGCAGCTGGTGACAGTTATAATGATTTAGGAATGTTGCTTACCGCAAATCGGTGTACCTTCTTTAATCCTCCAGATTCAATTACCAAAGAGTATGCCGATATAAAAATCTGCAAAACATACGACGAATTATACTCTTTTATATTATTAGATAACTAGAGCTAAATGTTTGAAGTCATTGTCGGTACAAATCGTAGAGGTAGTCTATCCGGAACTCTTGGGAATTGCTTACTAAGTAAGTATCGCGAGTTATCTGTGGAAGCTCAACTGATGAGATTGGAGGACTTACCTCCTGAAACATTTACGCCTGATGCATACCAAGAAAAACCTCCTAAAGTAATTGAATTTACTGAAAGGGTGCTGTGCTCACAGGGTTTGGTGGTTATTACACCAGAATATAATGGAAGTATGCCTGGGGCACTCAAGCTCTTCATTGATTTACTTCCATTTCCTGAGAGTTTTGAAAATCGACCCGTCTGTTATATCGGTGTGGCTGCCGGGCAATTTGGTGGACTTCGTCCAGTGGAGCATGCGATGCAGGTTTTTGCGTATCGTAATGCTTATAATTATTCAAAGCGGGTATTCTTGGCTAACTCTTACAAAGTCATAGACCCTGCAAAAGGTATTATTGATGAGGAAATTTCTTCCCGTTTGTCCGAACAAGCCAAAGGATTTATTGAGTTCTGCAAATCTTTACAAAACACTAATTAGACAAAAGGCTCAACCAAATGCCTTCCTCAGATTTGTCCGTTGTTGCCACTAATGCATGTGGTTGGCCAAATCTTACTAAACTCTCAAATGGAGATCTGCTTTGTGTATACTTCAATGCTCCGAGCCATGGTCAGGTGGAGGGTGATCTCATTTGCTCAGTAAAAAAACCTTATTCACCAAGATGGCAAAAATTATCTGTTGTTTCCCATAGACCACCGGGCGGAAACCGGATGCATTTGGCAGTAGGAATCGCCAATAATGGAGACATCCTTTGTTTTAGTAGTGGATTTATTTTAGAGGATAAAAAATTTGTTGGTTTTGCCGGACATTGGTTATCAAGATCTTCTGATGGAGGTTTTTCTTGGGAAGAGGATAAAGAACCGCTAATTCCTCAAAAGCTCAGGAACACTATACCATATGGACGAATTGTATCCCTAGATGATCAAACTCTGGCTTATTCTTGTTATCGGACTCAGGGAAGAGGGAGCTCTTCGGAGTCATGGGTTTGTTTTTCAGATGATGACGGAATATCCTGGACCCGATATTATAAGCTTGGGAAGAATGATTCCAATGAAGTTGCTCTTTGCCCACTCGGTGTTGGTAGACTGCTTGGAGCTGCACGAACTCATATAGATCACCATGTAAAAATTTGTGAATTTTCTGCCTCTTCAAGAAAGTGGAAGGAAAACGGGGCGGTTACTCTCCCTATGCAGCATCCTGCAGATCTAATTTCGATGGGAAAACAATGCGTTCTTTTGACATATGGTTTAAGGAACCGTGGCTTAATGGGTTTTGCTGCTCGTCTAAGTATCGACAACGGTGAAACATGGCTACCCCCATGGACGATTCATCAGTGCGGGAATAAGGCTACCGACCTTGGCTATCCTTCAACTGTTTGCATAGATAAAAAAGGTAATATGCAAACTGCTTTCTATACTAACTATGAACCTGCCTTCAAGTCGTCTGCTGCTAAATATCGAGTGCTAGTAAAAAAATGGAATCTTTTTGATTGGATGGGAATCGAGAGCCGGAAAACGGTTAAGGAGAGCTTAGAATCGTAGGTATTATTTACAAAAAGAAAGGCATCGTCCTCCCAAACGATGCCTCTCAAGTTATGCAAACCTTTTTAAAAATAGCTTATAAAATGTAATAATTCAAAAGATTTTTATAAAAATTTTGCAAAATATTGATTTTATTGCAAAATTTTAACGAGTCTTCCTTTCGGGACTTCTTTGTTCCCTTCTCCAGGATTCAGTGAACTTTAATCGGTGTTCATTGATTTTTGAGTGACTTGCTGAAATTGATAAAAGTTCTTTGAGGCGGGTAATTTCGCTTTTGTGAGAATCTTTGTAGTATAGATTCTCTTCCTCTCCTTTGTCTGATTCTAAATCATAAAATTCCCATTCATTAAATGGATAGTAATGAATAAGCTTGTACCTTCCTTTACGTATGCCGTGATGAGAAGCTACATTGTACCCACCAGGGTAATCTTGATGTGTAAAATAAAGTACATCATCTAATTTGGATAACTCTTTTGATTCTTTGGGAGCTCCATTTTTTTTCAAATAATGTAAAAGATGAATATTTTTAAGGAGTCCATAGAGATCTCTATCTAAAAATAGTCTTTCTTGGTCGATTCCTTTATAATTATCGCTATTATTGTTCCATAAAATCAACGGTATTTTTGTACTAGGTTCGTACATCCAATCACTTCCAAACCAACCGAACTCACCGGTGAATCTACCTTTTTCCGCAGTGTAAATAAATTGGAAGGTCTCCTCATTATTTTTTGAGAGAAAGTCAACCATTCGCCCAATGTTTTCATCCAATGCCAGAATGCATCTTAAGTAATTTTTGAAGAAGCGTTGAAACTTCCAGTTCATTAAGGAGTCTTTGCTAAGAGACTCTCTGGCAAACGCTTCATTTTGTGGTTTCCAGGATAATATCCAAGCAGACTTTTGCTCATCATTCATGGAGGCCAAGTTTTTAGCCAATATGGAAAGAGGTAGAGGGGCTTCGTCTGTAATTGTAGAAGTCTCCAAGAAGAGGTCTTCGCTTAGACTTAGATCCCTGCTAATATTCATGGTCTGATATTTATTGGCAGGTGCCCTTTCATCAAAAGTAGAAAAAAAATTCAATGGTACTTCAAACCACTCGTTGTTATAGCTATCAATCATTCGAACTGGAGGTATCCAAGGTCTTCTAGTAGATTGATAAGAAACTATGACAAAGAAAGGTTTGTTTTGAGATCGTTCTTCAAGAACCCATCTAATAGCAAGATCCGTAATAATATCAGTTGAATGACCTTCAACAATTCTGTTGATTTCAGGGCCTTTAATTTTGGGATTATAAAAAATTTCAGAATCGGAGAGAACTTTCCAATCCTTAAAGCCGAACTTTTCAGGGTTTTCTGGCCAGGTCCAAGATCCAAAAAATGCAGTCTCATATCCGATAGACTGGAAATAATTCCCGATAAATTCTGAAGGTGCGAAGTTTTCCAATTTAGAGTTTCTTGCCAAGCCAGTAAGAATAGGAAAAGCTGTATTCCCTGAGCTTGCATTGCTGCAATATGCGTGTTGATGGAAATAGCCAGATTGTGCGATACGGCTCAAATTAGGGGTCGGATTGATGGTTGAACCGAATTGATCTAAGGAATCAAAAAGGTGGAAAGCATGGTCTTCTGAGATGCAAATTATTACATTTGAGTTATCTTTTTTGGTTGCAGAGAGCTGAAGGCTTAAGGCGCATATAAAAAAAATAGGCCGTCTGTAAAACTCGCGGATCATTGGTTCATATTTGTGGTTGATTCATAATTTTGCGATATTTTTGAGATCATTTTTTTGAATTACAATATTTGATAAAACATCTGCTTGAGTGATAGTATGTTTTTGAATATTTTTGTGCAATGTGCGGAATAGTTGGATATTTAGGTAAAGGTACTGCTCAAGAACCACTCATTGATGGATTAAGACGGTTGGAATACAGAGGCTATGATTCGGCAGGAGTAGCTTTTCATGATGGGGATGCTTTTTCATGTTCCCGTCAGACGGGAAGAGTGGAAAATTTAGCCAAATCTTTGCAGGGTAAAATGAGTAATTCTTCGTTGGGAATTGCACATACTCGCTGGGCTACTCATGGTGCGGTTACTGTATCCAACACTCATCCACACTTGAGTCATGACAAGAAATTTGCTCTCGTACACAACGGGGTTATTGAGAATTTCTCTACCCTTAAAAAATTTCTATTGCAAAAAGGAATAAGTTTTTCTTCGGAGACAGATTCCGAAGTACTTTGTAACTTAATCGCATTTCATTACTCTGAGTTACCAGAAGGAGAAAGTAGATTTATTGATGCAGTAAGCAGTGCTCTTGGGAAGTCCCGCGGTGCTTATGGGATTGCAATTATGTGCATTGATTATCCGGATACGATGATTGGTGCCCGGAGGGGATCTCCCTTAGTTGTTGGAATTGGTGAAGATGCCAATTTTATAGCCAGTGATGCCTCTGCCTTTGTTGGTAGGGCTAAGCAGGCCGTTTTTTTAAAAGATGGGGAGTTAGCCATTTTGAAAGGTGGGGAATTCCGGATAACGAACCATGAAGGACTTGATGCAGAAGCAATCGCCCAACCAATAGATCAAAGCCTAGAGGAGGTTGAACTTGGTGATTTTGGCTCCTACATGGAAAAAGAAATTTTTGAACAACCCTCTGCATTGCGTAATACCCTAAGGGGTCGGTTTGGCGATGATGGAACTACGGCCAAACTTGGTGGATTAGAAGGTCACGAGGATGAACTCAGAAATGTAGACCGCATTATTTTCGTTGCCTGTGGTACTGCTCGTCACGCCTGCATGGTTGCAGAATATTTGATTGAAAAATTAGCTCGTGTTCCAGTTGAAGTTGAGCATGCCTCGGAATTTCGTTATCGGAATTCTCCTAAGTCTGGTCGATCGCTGGTTATTGCCGTCAGTCAGTCCGGCGAAACATTGGACACATTGGAAGCAGTTCGGGAAGCGAAAACCAAGGGGCTTCTTACGCTTGGAATTACAAATGTTGTAGGTTCATCTTTGGCTCGTGAAACTGATGGTGGTGTGTACCAAAGGGTAGGGCCCGAAATAGGGGTTGCATCTACCAAGGCTTTTTCTTCTCAGGTTTGTTTAAGTGCCATGCTTGGCCTGGCCTTAGGTAGAATGCGGGAATTATCTCCAATTGATGGTGCGGGAATTGTCGATGCTTTACAAAACATGCCGGATTTAGTTACGCAGATTCTTCAAAAAGGTGAGCAGATTAGAGAGTTGGCTGTAAAATACGCGAAAACGGAACATCTTTTATTCCTTGGGCGCCAAAGTCTTTATCCAGTTGCATTAGAAGGAGCCTTAAAATTGAAGGAGATTTCATATGCTCATGCCGAAGGCTACCCGGCCGCTGAACTCAAGCATGGTCCTATCGCACTGATCAATCCAGAATGTCCGTCGATCTTCTTGGTTGAGGGGACCAAGTTATCTGCAAAGACCATTGCGAATATGCAGGAGGTGAAAGCTAGGAAAGGACCAGTGATTGCATTTGCTCCGGAAGATGTCGAGATTCCGGAAGGAGCAGCGGACGACATTTTTAGATTACCAATTGCTCATGAGATTGTTCGTCCAATTCTTGCAAATGTACCCTTGCAGCTTTTTGCCTATCATTTCGCACGTTTGCGCGGATTGGATGTTGATAAGCCAAGAAATTTAGCAAAGTCGGTTACAGTCGAATAACGATTATAGTTTTACTGCTTATTTTCAGATAACTAAACCCGACTCATTGATCAGCTTTAGTGTTTTTAGTGCACCTCCTGCAATGGAGTGAGCCCCATCGGGAACCATACTGTCCTGAGGATTTACACGAATCATATTACAGGCATATTTACGCCAAGTCCTTTCGCAAAAGAAACGCACCGTAGGTACTGTTAAGCCTGCACCAAATTCCATAATAAGAAGCTTGTTCCCGCCATATTTCTTAAGCCATTTTTGAAGTTTGTTATCCTGAATTGAATAACAGGAGGTATCCCAATGAAAATCAGAAAACATAAGAATATTTGGTCGTGCCAGGGAGCTGCATTTGGGACAGACAGGCAAAGGACTTTTGCAAATTAATGAGTCAGGACAGATGTCAAAAGCTTTTGTCGAGCTGTCTGTTAAATACCAGATCGGTTGGCCGCATGAATTCAAGCATTGTAACCGCATTAATGATCCATGACATTCCAGAACTTTTTCCGACCAACCAGTTTTGCTAAAATGTCCATCCACATTTGAAGTGAAGACAAAGCTCGAAACTTTTAAATTTTTAACCCAGTTGAGGAGAATAAAATATCCCTTGTGCGGTTTTGTTGCTTGGTAAAGATTATAACGATGACCATAAAATCCCCATGCCAGTTGAGGGTCCTCCCTAAACCATCTTGGGTCTGCCATCTCCTCGAATCTTAATCCAAGTTTGGCCAAGGGCGGGTATGCCTGCCAAAACCCTTCCTTTCCGCGAAAGTCAGGAAGTCCTGAGTCCACACCCATTCCTGCACCAGCACCAATAAGCAATGCACTACAATTCTGAACTATTTCAGCACATTTTTGTAAGTTTACAGGAATACTCTTCAAATTTCTTCTTAATTGTTATCACTTTTGTTTTGAAACTTTTTAGATCAATCTCTTTTCTGAAATCTGGCTCTTAATAAACTACTTTTGGGAATTTTGAATGGTAAGAATTATTTTATTACTAGTGAGTCTTACTTCTCTTTTTTTTGGGTGTATATCTTCGATACCAAACACCCCTGTAAATAAGAAAACAAATTCCATTATTTCGGATCTTAATTCAACCAATCACTCAACTGATCAAGATTTTTTTCTAAGGGGCGGTAACTTCTCAATATCAAATGAGGGGAATATTTATTTCGTAGACCCTAGGGATCGCTCTATTGTAAGAAAAGCTAATTTGGAGAATTATAAATCTATTGAAAAATTTATCGATCTTAAGGAATGGATAAGAAGTAAAGAATCCAGCGACTTTAAAATAGATGATCTTTGGGTTGATCATCAAGGAAAGTTGATTTTAGCAGAGTCCACAACGGGAAAGATTCTCAGGGTATCAAAAGATGCAAGAAAACTCGAGAATCTTACCGATTCTTATGATGGCTATCGTTTGTCTAAGATTCATGGTCTGAATGGAACCAAAGATGGAAAAATTTTTATCGGTTCACCTAATTCGGCAACGATTTATGAATTTGATACAAATTTAGGCAAATTGATTGTTCTTAATGAAAACTTAGTCCGACCGAAGGATTTTACCATGAACGCCGCTGGCAATCGCTTAATTGTGGCTGAATCTAGCCCCAACAGGATTCTGGTATATGATATTAACTCGTCAGAAATTATTAAAAGAAGTTGGAATTTGATTCAATTTTCAAAACAAAGACCTATATCTCTGGATATTCTTGATTCTGATTCTAATTATATTGCGGTATTAATTAACCGAGGGAAGCAGTTACAGATTTTTGACCTCTTAAAGGGGAAACTGGTGGAGCAGATAGATTTTAGTTTTCTTTGTCTCCGTGTGAGAGCTCATTCAGAATGGATATATTTACAAACCCGTAACGGAATTATTCGTAAGCAAATCCCGTTCACTGTAAACTAGATTGAAATTAATCTTCTGTCGTTTGCCTTTACCCGCTCTCATCGATACCGATCTTAATAGATATACTTTTTAACAACTTTGCGAGGGTGGGGATAACTTCTTTTTGACGTTCCCTAAATGAATTTCACTCTCAAGTGTTTTACAAGTGCCTTAAACCTATGGATGAGGATTTCTTACATCTTTTCGACGAATCGCCTGCCTTGCGTCTCATGCGTGGAAGGCTTGGATCTTTTGTGACCGGTTTCTTTTTTAAAACTTTTAAAAAATGGGGAGTCATTGAAGCTTCGGAAGAAGAGCTCACTGCGACGCTTGCTGAACATATTGACCAGGTGTGTGAGCTGGAGGATGCAGAAGCACCGAAAAGGAGTCCACAAGAGTATCTCGATGAATGGTGTGACGAATATCATCGTTACCTTACAAAAACTTATCATGAAGAGCGTGAGGAATATGTTTTCAGGCTCACTCGGCACTCCGAAAAAGCATTGAGTTGGCTGAATGAACTAATGGCGATGCAACATCGTGGTTATGCTACCACCGAGTCCCGGTTCAATCGTATTCTCTTGGAAATGCAGGAGTTAAGCAATGGAGTGAACTCTGATCCTGAGGCCCGAATTCGTGATCTTGTTCGCAAACGCGATGAAATTGATGATGAAATTCGTAAGATTCAAGAGACTGGAGAAGCTCCTATTTTTGGTGAAGATGTGATTCGTGATCAGGTTTATGATTTATCGGACTTAGTAGAACATTTCCTTTCCGATTTTCGTGCAATTGAAGAGTTTTTCCGTGATCATGCCCGTGAAATTTCTAATCTGTACGCTCAGGGCAAGGCATCAAAAGGAGATATAGTTGAGCATGTCCTGGATGCTGATGAGGAATTGCGTTCCTGTGATCAGGGTAAAAGTTATTTTGGATTTAGAGAAATGATGACCAATCCATCCTTGGCTCGCCGATTCCGTAATTTAGCTGAACAAACATCGGATATTGCCCGCAGGCGGGGTTTAGATCCTCAAAAAATGTTTTCGAATCTTGGTGATAGATTATTCGGAGAAGCCACTTCTGCTCATGGTGCATACGGTCGTATTAGCAGAAAGCTTAGACAGGTGGTTGGTGATCATGCGGGTGGAGGCGGCAGGCAGATTAGGGAAACACTTTCCGAAATTCGTAATCATGCCTACCGACTCAGGGAAACCCCCTTGGAAGATTGGGATTTTGAAATCGAGATCAGACCTCAGTTCTTCACCCTTATGGAGGCAGAGTTTTGGGAACCCAAAGCAGTTGAAGCCTTTGCCGAAGTCAAGTCAGCCAAATCTGAAGATGTCGAGTGGATCAATGAGATTCTGGGCTCAGTTGGTGAGCCTTTGGATCTCAAGAAATACCGCACCCGCGTGACCGAGACATTGGATGAGGTAGAGCAAATTACTCTTTCCGAAATGGTGGAGAGATATCCTTTGGAGCGTGGTGTAGTGGAGATTGTATGTTATCGGGTTATTGCCGGTGAAGACCCTCGACACGAAATTCTTGCCAACGAGTTCATCCAAGTTGATTTAAACCGCCCCGCTCAACCTAGGTATGTCGAGGTTGAACAACTCATCTTTCAAAAAAATAGCTTATGAATCCAGCCATTACTCACCGTCATGTAATCGTTCGTTTATTGAACGGTCCTATTTATCAGGAAGACTTGGATCTTTGGAGTCGCCTCGGAGCAGAGTGGGAAAAAATTAAGAGTCATTTTGGAGAGATTGGGCTTGATGTCGCTCGTGATGATTCAGCCGGCTATGCCTATGTCAGGCAGCGTGAAGAAGATTTTGAAGAAGATGAGAATTGGGATGATGTCACTTCCTTACCATTGCCACGTGTTTTGCGCCGAACCCGTCTTTCCTACCACCAGACCATCTTCATGGTTCTATTGAGGGAGGAATTGATGCGTTTTGAGCAGAATCAAGAGGAAGGTGACCATCTTTACCGCTCCAGTCTCGATCTTACTGAATTGATGGCACCTTACTATCCTGAGCTGCACGATGAGAAAAAAGTTCATCGACAAATTGCTGGACTGATCAACAAATTTGAAGAGTGGGGGATTATTAGAAAAGTACGTGATAAAGATGAGGGGCTCTACCGCGTAGAGCGTATTATCAAGGCAAAACTACCTCCTGAAAAACTCACTGAGGTAAAAAATCAAATCAAACGAAGAGCTCCTGAACTGGATGAGGAAATGGAGGAAAAAGATGCTTGAGTCTCAGTTAGAATTAGAATTTTCACCAGATAAATCAACCGCGGGTTACCGCCTGCATGAATTGTCCCTATTGAATTGGGGAACCTTTCACGATAAAGTTTACACCATTCGTCCGGATGGAAGAACCGCAATGATTACAGGACGGAACGGTTCTGGCAAATCCACTTTGGTTGATGCTCTCTTAACCCTGCTTGTTCCCAATCGTGTCCGCAATTACAATGTCGCTTCAAGTTCTGCAGGAAGCCGGGAACGCAACGAGAGAGATTATGTACTTGGTGCATACTCCGAAATTCATGATTCCACAACCGGGCAGGGGCGCAAGGAAACCTTGCGAAAACCCGGTGAAACTTACACCGTTCTCTTGGCTCATTTTTTTAATGAAGCATACCAGTCGGAGGTGACTATTGCTCAGGTCCTCTGGTGTTTGCCATCCGGTAAGGTCGACAAGGTATACATGGTCGAAAAAAGGAAGCTTACCATCGAGGAAGATTTCAACCAGTTGGGCGACTCTGATAATTTGCGCCGAATTTTAAAAGAGCGTGGTTTCAATATTTTTGATTCCTTTACTGCATATCATAAAAAATTCGAATCCATGCTTTTCCTGGATGCGGATCTGGGCACCCGCTCGCCCATGTCTATTTTTAACCAGGCAGTATGCATCAAGGATGTTAAAGACCTTACCCAATTCATCCGTGAGCACATGCTTGACGACGGTGGGGCTAAGGAAAAATTATTAGCCTTGCAGGAAAGATTTGATGATCTTCGTAGCACCCATCGTAGAATCGAGACAGCATCCTATCAAATTGAGCAGTTGGATGAGATTCGCAGCACCCATGCCCAGTTTCTGGACTCGATGAACCTGCGGGCAAATGCGGAGAAAATTAGGCAGACCATCGAACCCTTTTATGCTCAGGCAGAGTTGGAGCGTAGAACCGATTGGATTGATGAATTAAAACATCAGGAAGAAGCCGAGCGAGCACGTTTAAAAACAGCAAGGGGTGAAATTGAGCGGTATCGCGAAAAACTTAGCCACTTGGAGCGTGCCCTCTCGGACAGCGATGAAAACCGCCGCCTAGAACAGGTGGGTGCCGAAATTGATCGTCTGCGGGACAAGCGGGAAGTGGTCAACAAAAGGGCAGCAAATTTTGAGCGCCATTTGAGTGCCTGGGAAAAAGGTTCTTTTGTGAAACAGGAGGACGACTTTCTTACTCTGCGCCGGGAATTGGATTCTCAACTGCCCAGAATGGAGGGTAAAATTGCCGAGCTTGATGAAAAAATTGTCGAAGTATCCTACCAGTTAAAGAAAGCGAACGAGCGGGTCGATTCTTTGGAGGATGAAAGGAATTATCTTCTGGAAGCCAATACCAATGTTCCCCCCGAAATAGCTCGATTAAGGGCATCATTGGCCACTGTTTTAGATCGTGATATTGCTGAGCTTCCTTTTGTTGCCGAACTTATTCAGGTATTACCGGATGAGTCGAAATGGGCCGGAACAATCGAGCGGACACTGCGTCCTTTTGCGCTTACCATCGTGGTGCCCCCAAAACTTGCCGATGAAGCAGAAAAATTTCTTGAGGAGAATCACCTAGCAGACCGTCTGGCATTTATTTGTCCAAGTTCTGGACATTCGAAAGTCAAACCTGATGATGATTCTCTTGTGGCCAAACTGGTTATTCGTTCAGAGATTGAAAAATCCAGGCAGGCCTGGCTAAAATGGGAGATTAACCGAAGATTCCCCCATCTTTGCATCGAGGAAAGAAATAAGAAATTTGATGAGGTAAGTGACGCCATTACCCTTGAGGGAATTGTCAAAACAGGCGGTTCGCTCAGAGAAAAAGATGATACTTTCTTCTTGGGCGATGCTTCTACATGGGTACTCGGATGGGATCTCAGTCCTAAGCAAAAATCTTTGGATGAGGCCCTGGGAAAATGGAGGGAAGAATCAGATAATGCGGGTCGCTCCATTCGTGAGTCCGAGTTTGAAAGACAGACTTTACGGGCTAAACTGCGTGCGGGTGTTCAACTGCAAGCCTGTGCTAATGAATTTTCCGATATTGATGTTCTGGGCCTTTCCTCCCGAATTTCAGACTTGGAGGAAGAGGAGAGGGTAATCGTGGGCGGTTCTGATGTGCTCAAGAAGTTGAAGGAAGACCACGATGCTCTCGCCGAAAAGTTAGATGCCTTACAGAGTTCACGGGATCAGATTCTTCAAAGAATTGGAGGAGTTGAAGCCCGTGCCGAAAGAAATGAAACCCGTATAGAAGCGATTTGTAGCTTGCTCGAAAAATACCGGGAGGGACTCATTCCTGGACTTACTGAAGGGGAGGAGGATCCTGAGGAAGCAAAAGACAGAGTGGATCAAGTATTAGAGGAACTATACACTCAGATAGAGGAAGAATTTGGTGCACCTCCTGATTCTCCAGATGATATTGAAGAAGCCGCCCGCGAGGCCACTCACAAACTGGATGCCCGGATCCATAAGCTTGAAGCTTCCTTGGATAAATTCCGGGACAAAAATGTTGCAGCCATGCAACGATTCATTGCAGATGGTCGGAATCAGGCATTCCGGGATGAACTTATTCTCGATCTTGAAGAAGGTTATTCCGACACAACCTATTTATCGTTCGAGCAAGTCCGTAAACAAATCGAAGAAGAAGACCTTGCCAAAAACCATGAACGTTTTGAGGAGTTATTAAGAGTTCAGGTACCTGAAGAGGTTTCTGGATTTAGTGAAGCACTGGAATCGCATCGCGATCGTATTCGCAAACGGGTCAATGAATTGAATGAGCATCTCTCCCGGGTAATTTTTGACCGCAAAGAACTTACTTACATCCAGTTAATGATTGAGGATGCAGGAGACGACGGGGTTCGCAAATTCAAGAAACTTCGTCGTCATGCATTGGAGGGAGACCTGGAGTCGGATGACGATGACGAGCGCCGCCGTGAACGCTACCATCGCGTGGAACAGTTTCTTGGAGAATTGGAACTGGATCATAATTGGACTGAGCGGGTTATTGATGTCCGAAACTGGTTCAAATTCCGTGCAGATGAATTTTACAAAGAGGAAAATATTTTGCGCCAAAGCTACAGTGGGGCAGCCGGAAAATCTGGTGGAGAGAAGA
>JAYODK010000143.1:0-1760 GCA_038106225.1 Opitutales bacterium
ATTCCTGGGTCCATTGAATTGGTTTTATCGGTGGCGAAAGAATTGCCCGTTGGTTTGGCCACGGGTTCCCGCAGGCATGATGTGGAGGCTGCTCTTGCGGTGCTGGGAGGGGGGGCATTGCAGAATATTTTTTCTGCTATCGTTACCTCCAGTGAGGTAGATGCTCCCAAGCCCCATCCACAAACCTATGAGAAAGCGGTCGCGATTATGGGTGTGGAGCCTTCCTCCTGTTGGGCAATTGAAGATTCGCCAAATGGGATTCGATCGGCAAGTGCAGCTGGTCTGCAGGTGATTGCCGTAAAAGGAACCAATGAAGAATCACTCCTCCTTGCTTCAGGTGCAGAGCGGGTGGTCAATGATTTAGGGGAGCTTTCTCTGCCAATACTCAGGAAATGGCTTATGCAGTAATGAGTTTTGTAAATTTGGTATAGTAGTGATAGGAGCAATGCCTTGAAGAGGCAGATAGCATGCTAATTAAGGGAACTGCCGTATTTATTAAGGGTATGAATATTCGAAATCTCCCCAGATTTTTCTCATCAAAGCAAAGGTTTGAGGATCATAGGTTTTTAGTTCTGCACGAACGAATGGATAAAAGTCATTCATCCCCACATATGCCTCGGTCATTTCCGCAAAAAATTCCATGGGGTTGGAAAGGGCATAATGGTTGGTTTTCCTTCCTTCAAAATCCAGAACCTGATGGTAGAGCCTTTCCCTTTCCACGCGATTGAAGGCTTCGATAATTGCTTCGTTTTCAAACCCCAGCACCTGATCATGATAGGCATGTGCTAATTCATGCAAAATGGCGTAGGGTTGCTTCAGCCACATTCCCCGATCGAACAACAAATGGGCTCGGGGAATATGCACTCGCTTCTGCAGCGAAGGGTCAAACCCGTATTCGGCCAACCATTCTGGGTCCCCATGGTATTGCATACTCTCCAATTCGTGATCCAAATCTACTCGTATGGACAACTTTTGTAGCTCCTCCAACTTGGATTTGGGCATGAGATATGTGATCCTTTGCAAATGATTGGCAAGGGCCTTGACTGATTGATTGAAAACTTGTGCGTTTGTTTCTTCTTTTAACTCGATACCAAACTCAACCACCCATCCTTCGATCTTTTGGGTAAAAGGTTTGGTAAAGCGGGAGACTTCCTGCTGTGCTTGGGCACACAATCCAAGTAGGCAAATCAAAAGCAATATTGAAAAGAAAGTTTTACAAGATGTCATTTACACTGACTAATCTAAAATGTTCTTTAGTTCTTGGACAATTCATTACTATCTTTTCATGATCTTCAAGAAAACTTCGATGATTCGTATAATCGTTTTAAGAAATTTGAAGAACTATATGAAATTTTGTACTCTTTTCGTCTTTGTACTCGTCTAGGAAGTGTGGTTTAGGATATAAATTGTTCATTGATAATGGTTCAACGTTTTCTGTCTATACTTGCACTTCTCGCTGTTTTTTCCTCAGCTAGCTTACCTCTGGCAGTCCTTCAGCTTGGTGTCTGGGCGAAAATGATAGATGGATTTTATGAGCAAGCCGGATCTCTTTCCAATGCGGTTGAATGGACTTTTAATGGGGAGAACCGTTGTGGTGGTTGCGAACTAGTCTCTTCTCTTGGTGGCACAGATAGCGAGCTGGTGGCATCTTCTTTCTCGCAATCTTTGGATTTAAAAATAACTCCCTGCGAACTTTCAAAGATCATCCTCGCTCCGCCAAGTGGCGAAGTCTGTGATGAACTACTCACGAGTTGGTGCTC
>JAYODK010000144.1:0-1750 GCA_038106225.1 Opitutales bacterium
ACTTTTTCAGGGTCGGGATTAATAAACAGTCGATCATAAAGACGCACTTC
Source organism: Opitutales bacterium (assembly GCA_038106225.1). GTDB lineage: Bacteria > Verrucomicrobiota > Verrucomicrobiia > Opitutales > Seribacteraceae > Chordibacter. The sequence continues at coordinate 51 of JAYODK010000144.1, forward strand.
GCATGCCTTAGCGGTGGAGGCATCCACCCACTGAATAGTGCCCTTGACTTTTCGTCCATCGGGGGTGTCGCCTCCACGACTCTCGGGATCGTACTCACAAATTAATTCAATAATCTTACCATCCTCATCTTTGATCACATCAGTACAGGTAATATAATAAGCGTATTTCAAACGCACTTCCTTGCCCGGAGACATTCGGAAGTATTTTTTGGGAGGATCCTCCATGAAATCATTACGGTCTACATAGAGATATTTGGAAAAGCTCACTGGGCGGGTGCCCGCATCCGGATCTTCCGGATTGTTGACCGCGTCCACGGTTTCCTCCTGGTCGTCGGGATAATTGGAAAGGGTTACCTTTACAGGATCGAGTACCCCGAGACGACGCGGGGCACAGAGGTTGAGGTCATGCCGTAAGCAATGCTCAAGCAATTCAACCTCGATCACATTATCCCGCTTGGCCACACCCACTTTTTCACAAAAGTCGCGGATAGACTTAGGGGTGTATCCACGGCGGCGCATCCCCTGCAGGGTGGGCATACGGGGATCATCCCAACCATTCACATGACCTTCCTGAACGAGACGGAGCATCTTCCGCTTGCTCATTACGGTGTAGTTTAAATTGAGGCGGGCAAATTCAATCTGCTGAGGATGGTGAATGCCTAGGTTTTCACAAAACCAGTCGTAGAGGGGACGGTGGTGCTCAAATTCTAGAGTGCAGATTGAATGTGTGATATCCTCAAGGGAGTCGGACTGGCCATGGGCGAAATCGTAGGATGGATAGATTTTCCATTTATCCCCAGTTTTAGGGTGTGCCTGGTGAATGATGCGGTAAATTACTGGATCGCGCATATTCAGGTTTGGGGAGGCCATATCGATCTTTGCCCGCAAAGTCTTGGAACCATCGGGGAATTCACCCAGCCTCATTTTTTCGAAAAGTTCGAGGTTTTCCTCAACCGAGCGGTTGCGGTGTGGACTGTTAGTGCCGGCTTCCACCAAGTTTCCCCGGTGCTGGCGCATTTCCTCAAAAGAGAGGTCACAAACAAAGGCTTTGCTGTCCTTAATCAATTGCACCGCCCAGGCGTGCAGTTGGTCAAAATAATCGGAGGCATGAAAAAAGCGTTCTTCCCACTCAAAACCGAGCCAGCGGACATCACTCTGGATGGCTTCCGCATATTCGGTTTTTTCCGCGACCGGGTTGGTGTCGTCCAACCTCAGGTTGCACAAGCCTCCAAATTCATGGGCGATTCCAAAATTCAAACAAATGCTCTTCGCATGGCCAAGATGAAGATATCCATTTGGTTCAGGAGGGAAACGGGTATGCACCCGGCTGTCATTTTTGCCGGATTCCTGATCAGCTTTTACCCGGGTACGGATGAAATCGAGATGTTGTTCGGTTTGCTCTGGTTCGCTCATGGAAGAAAAAAGTTTTTGTACTTAAGGACGTCTAATCAATGCGGTCGCCGTAGCGGGAGGCGTAGTCTTTTTCCAAAGACTTCAATCCCTTCTTGCTCAACCCATTGCCTGACTCACCCAAAATTTCCAATGCCCGGCGTAATCGCATCCGGGTGAGGTCGGGACCGAGCAGGGCAAGGCCGTCAAAGAGAGGAAGCGAAACGGAAGTACCACTCATCGCCACAAAAAAGATGGGCATCAACTGTTTAAGTTTCATCTCCTCGGTTTCGGCTATTTTTTGAAAGATC
>JAYODK010000046.1:0-11804 GCA_038106225.1 Opitutales bacterium
TCCCCAGACCAGCCGGTAAATGAATATCCGTTGTCCGCAGTTGCGGAGATCATCACAGAAGATCCTTCATAGTAAACGCCCGATCCGGTAATTTCACCCCCAGTATCCCCTGATACCGAAAGCGAGAGAGTGCGGGTTGGCCAGTCACGATCCCTTTGACTGGTTCTTCCAAACATCGGCCATGGAGAATCTGCCGGGCCAACTCCAATATCGAGACAGTAAAGCTTCTTATCAAAACAACCAAAAAACAATTCTCCTTCATCGCTCAATAAGAGGGATGAATCAACCACAGCAGGTATTTCGAACGCTGGATTACTGACATTAGTGTCCCATGCTTTGGATCCATTGGCATCATAGGCAAAAAGATGATTTTCGCCTCCACCGGTATAGCCGATCACATAAACCCTGCCGTTTTCATCGACCACCGGACTGCTGTAAAATACATCCCCGGTGAAAACATCCCAGTTGGGTAAATTATCTTCTGTTGCGGAAAATGTAGGGAGGGAACGCAAATATCCGTCTCTAGATACGAAAAAGACTTCGTCATTTAAACCAAGAACAGGCGGTGAATCTACCCTGTCTCCAGTTTCATATTTCCAATTCAGGGATGCTTGGCTTTGATTATCCTCCAGGCTGTAGCAGAATCCGTTGCCACTTCCGAAATATATATTTCCAGAATCATCAAGTGCTGGAGAGGAAAGAATGGATCTGTTGGTATCAGCAATATCATCTACCTGGAAAGTCCATTTTTCGGAGCCATTCTGATTCAGGGCATAAAAAGTGCCATTTTCATCTCCAAAATATATGGTGCCATCAATCCCAATAGCAGGAGATGAAAAAACTGGTTGTCCAACAAAGTACTCCCATGCCAATGATCCATTACTTTCCAAAGCATAAAAAATCGAGTCCATTGAGCCAAAATATATTCTACCATTTATATCAACCGCGGGGCTGGAGGTTACATAGCTATTGGTCTCATATCTCCATGCAAGAGATCCGTCATCGCAATTCACTGCATAAAGATAATTATCCCAAGAACCCACATAAACCGTGCTGCCATCCTTACTCAGTGCAGGAGAGGAGTCCACCCAGTTGCCGGTGGGGAAAGTCCACTTGATGGTTCCATTGGAATTGAATGCGGTAAGGTTATTATCATTCGATCCAACATAGATTACACCACTAGCATCAATCACAGGAGAGGAAAAAATAATCCCATTGGTGACACCGGTCCAGGACAGGGATGCTGGTATCGTTTGCGACCACATAGGTATGGGCAAGAAGATAGCAAAAAATAGCCAAAACAAGCAGTAAAATTCCCGAAAACAGAGTTTGGTTGAATCCTTCAAAACTAGAACATAGACTTGGTACTGGACCAATGGCAATTCAGCTGTTTCAAATTTAGGTAGCTATTGGAATGGATAAACGGAATGTTGTTCCCCTATTGTTGGAGATAATAACTTGCAAGTTTCCTTCCATACTTTCAGCCAGTTGTCTGCTAAGAGCCAAACCAATTCCTGACCCTCCTTTTTTCTTACTTTCCACAGGTTCGAAAAGATGTGCCAATGTCTCGGAAGGAATACCAGTTCCATTGTCAGAGATATCGATCTCAATAAAAGATTTGTTTTTCCGACATGACAAAGAGATATTGACGCCCTCCAAAGCATCTGCGGAGTTTTGGAAAAGATTGCTCAAAATAGCTAGAGCAAGATTGGCCTGTAAATTGTTAACGGATTCACCTAGGCAGTCAGCAGGCTCAATTGTGAAAGTTGCTTCACATGAAACTAGGGAGAATTGCCTTTTTGCAACTTCGAAAAGTTCTTCGATGGTTAGAGAATAGCTGATTCCGATATCTGACACCTCTTTGATCGAGCCAAGGGATTGCTGAACGAGTTCCTGGATTTTGCAGATTTGTTCCTGAACATTATCATCTTCGGATAACAAGTTTTTGAGGTTAGTAAGTTGCCCTCTAAGTCCGTGCATTAAATGCCCGGTCATTGCACCAAGACTGGTAGTTTTATAGGCACGGGAAAGTTCCTCATTTGTTTTTTGCAAAACCTCTGTCCTTTCAGTCAGTAAGTTTTCTTTGGCGGAGATTTTCCTGATCAGAATCCAGAAAATTACCCAGAGAATAAGCAGCATGGTAGAGCTGATCAATAAACCGAGTTTGATAAGGGCCGTATCAATTTCCCTCCATGATTTTTCAAATGGTTTACGCACTAAACTGAATTCAATGAAGAGTAATTTATCTTCATGAATGATTGGTAAAAGCAGAGTCAGGTATTCTTCAGGTTGTAGCTGATAGAACCAGCCCTTTTGTTGAGCATAAGTAAAATCTTTTTGATCAGGAATAGAGTTGCTCACGGAGGTGGAAAGATTGAATGAGTTGCGATTTTCCCCGTAGGCTTGAATACCTTGAAGATAGGGAATATTCAGGCAGGTTATCGCAGTTTGATTAAGCAGGGGCACTACTTCCAGCAAATCATTTAGAAATATGCCTGAGTCTTCTGAAAGTATTCGTGGTTCCAAATTTTCCAAATAAGCGGACTCTAGGTTTTTCTCGAAAATAGATTTCAAGAACCGAGCATCGGAATCGAGCACCTCTTCATGAAGCTGGGTTCGGGAAAACATTAAGACACAAATAACCATTACCAGCATAGTAAGGGCAGACCAAATAAAACTGGTCCAGGGACTATCCTTTAAAAGAGGGATCACTTTTCCCAAGAAATACCAAAAGACCAAAAATTACTTTCAAACGAGAAGTCAGCATTGTTGGACTGGTCGGTTTCATGCATCCATTTGGCATAGGTTTTCCAGGATTCATTCCATTCCCGGGTAAGACCAAGTTCGAAGGACCAATGATTTTTAGAAAACTGCTGCAGGTTATCAACCAGTCTTTCGGAATACCTAGTCTTATTATATCCCAAAGACAATTGGCTCTCCCAGTTTTCTGTTTCTATTGTTTTACCTAGGGAGGTTTTAAAACGGGTGTAATCGTAATATCCTGCATGGTTATCATTTACCCTGTCAACGCCCGTGCTCCAAAATAGGTCCTTGCTCCATCCATCCTCTGCGGAACTCAAGAGTTTGGTGAATATTCCAGTTTGTTTGGTTTCGAGTCTGCCGGGTAGAATATTTCCGGTCCTATCCTTGGGTTCACGATCTTTATATTTGCTCTGGATGTGGAATAATTTGGTCTGCCATTTTAACGGTTTAGTCGACTTATTGGCGTAACTTGCAGATACCCCAAATTTGGTATTTTGGTCTTCAAATTGCCTAAGTCTTTCTTTACTCCAGCTAAATTCGAATTTTCCTTCCCCACCGTTTTCTCCATGCCACTTTAAATTTGGGGATAGTTCATAGCGATGGGAGGTAATTTTGGTTCGATATGGATTACCAATCTCAGAGAAATCCATGCCTTGGTCAAAAAAAGTGTGCTGAAATCGGATACCATATCCCCAATGATTTTGCAGTGGTTTAAAAGAGTAATCAAACTGGGAGAGGATCAAACCAGCAACCTCTTCGCTATCTAGTTCGTAAAAGTTTTTTCCTTCGGCAAAAAGATAGAGCAATATCTCATGCTGGGGATTTTGCTGGTTCAAAAAGAAAGTTTCTAGATTTAATTCCGCAAACTGGCTTTTTTGTGGATTATAAGCAGCATTTAAGGGATTGTCTGAATATCCCCATCCCATTTCGATGGTGTAGAATTTGTACCAGTTCACTTTTTCTAGAGTGATTTCACTTATTTCCTCATCCCATTCAAATAACTGATCAAATAAAAAATCATCAATTTCCTCCTCACTCAAAAAGGACATGTTCAATTCTTTATTTGATTGGTTTTCATCCTGGACAAGGACCGATTGAATAGCAGAAGTATCTGCTAAGTTTTCATGCCTAGTAAGTCGGGTCCCTATTTCAGTTGGTGGAGTAGTTTTGGAGGATGAACTAGCTTCCCTCTTGATTGGAGAAAGAATTATAATTTCGCCGATATTGGAGTGAAATGTATCGAAACTTGGAATATTTGCAGAAAGCGTAATGGAGCCAATCAGAATATAAAAAAGATAGTATTTTGCCCGACCTGACATTCTATTATCTTAAATATCTTCCTTTACGAAATTTAAAAACATAAAAAAAGAGACTCCAGGAATGGAGTCTCTATGGGCGAAATCAGTTAGGGCAATATTTTCTAATTTCGAAACTTATCAGTTTAAACATGTTCTAAATCAAAGATCAGAAGAGCGGGTGGCTTCCGTTTCCAACTGCTCACGAATTTCTTCTTTTAAAGCTTTTGCGGTTTCCTTGATTTCCTGATGTCTATCTTTGTTAAGTTCTTTGAACTCCTCGATGATTATTTTGCGCTCTTCTTTGGATGCATCTTTCAAGGAGGTTAGGATTTCTTTCTGAGCCTGATGGAGTTCCTCTCTTTTTTCCTTAAGGTTTTCGACTTTGGCTTTTAATTCATCCGAAAGTTCAATCTGAGGGCGCTCCGGACGTTCAGGCCGGGCAGCTTTTAATTCCTCGCGAATGGCATCATGCTCAGCTTTAATCGCCTCAAATCTATCTTTGTTGGCAGCTTTGAATTCCTCAGCCGCAGCCTTAATTTCCTCTTTGGTGGCATCTTTTCCAAGTTCTTTAATGCTATTCTTTAGCTCTGCATGCAATGCTTCCTGCTTTTCTTTGATCGAATCTAACTGATCTTTGACCTCATCAGACAAATCCGCTTTTTCGGGCCTTTCAGGCCTTTTCATCTTTCCTTTTTCTGCCATCTCTTTTCGGATCGAATCGATCTTTTCCTTGGCTTCTTTACGAGTAATTTTTCCATCCCTGAGTGCTTTGGAAGTTTCTTGTATTTCAGCTGAATGATCTCGGTCTTTTACACTCTCTGCACGCTCGGTTGCTTCTTGTTTGTTTTGCTCAAGCAGTTCCTTTAGTTTTTCGCCAGCTTCCTTGGGGGTGATTTTGCCGGAATCCACATCATTTTTAATCGCATCAGCTTGGGATTTAAGCTCTGGAGGAAGCTGTCTATTTGGTCTCTGAGGCTGGGCAGTTAGTAAGCAGGTAAAAAGTAGGCTGGTTGAACAGAGGAATAATTTTGATAATTTCATAATGGATTTTAATTAAGGTTCACTCTAATGGAGATTCATTTTCTGTGCCAAAGAATCGAATATTACTTAAGTAATTGAAATACAGGTACAAATGTACGATTAAGGTCCAAATATTTTCTGAATTAAATAATTAAAATTGGGGAATATTTACCAAGGTACATAAGTTTTTTTGGGAATATTCCCCCAAAACTTAATCTGAGTGTTTAAGACGATAGCGTAGATAATCGCGGGGAACACCAAGTAGGCGGGCAGCTGCAGAAACATTGCCCTCGCTTTGGTCGATTCCTAATTGAATTAAGCGTAGGATTTCTTTTTCCAAGTCAAAGCCCTCTTCTGGAAAGCAAAAATTTTCGTTAAGCCAATCGCTTCCACTGCTGGAATTTTGCTGGCCCAAACTTTTAGAATCTACTGAGCTCAATCTCAACTGGTTGCCTGGTTCATGTAAAACAATTGACCTTTCGAGTTCGTGTAAGAGTTCTCGGCTATTTCCCGGCCAAGAATGGTTTTGCAGATACTTGATACTGGCAGAATCAAGGTTTGGTTTTGGCAGATGATACTTTTGCGAAAGAGTGACCAGAAAATGGTCAGCTAATGAAGGCAAATCCTTGGATCGTTGGGAGAGTGGGGGAATGGAAATGCGGAGAAGATCGAGCCGGTGGAAAAGATCCTCCCTGAATTTTCCTTCGATGATCATCTTTCTTAGGTCACAATTGGCCGCGGCAATAATGCGGGCATCAATGGCAATGTCTTTGTTTCCACCAACCCGGCGGATTTTCTGGCACTCAATTGCCAGAAGTAGTTTTGCCTGTGCCGATAAGGATAAACTTGCCACTTCATCCAGAAAGAGTGTGCCGCCATCGGCAGCTTCAAACAGACCGATACGGCTATCCTTTGCATCAGTGAAAGCTCCTTTTTCATGACCGAATAATTCGGATTCAACTAGGTTCTCTGCAATTGCCGAACAATTTACTGCAACAAAGGGGGCATCGGATCTCGGTCCATTCGCGTGTACCCATCTGGCATAGGTGGATTTACCTGCACCAGTCGGGCCATCTATCAAGAGGGGAGGGAGGCTTTTTTGTAAACGGTTATCCGCAGAGAGAATTTTTTCCAACTGTTCTAAGTCCGTAGAAAAAGAACCTTCAAAAAATAAATGCTCCGCACGATCTTTGGAATCCTTTGTGACATGCTCGACCAATCTCTTATTTTTAAGGTTCGCTTGTGCCTGGTTGAAAACAAGCGGCAGTTCCTCGACATCAAAAGGCTTGGATAGATAATCGGCGGCTCCAAGGCGGATCGATTCCACGGCAGATTTTACTCCACCCTCGCCAGTCATTAAAATGCAGAGGGTGTTGTCAGGAATAGATCCGGCTCTCAGTAAAGTAAGGCTATCGCCATCGGGTAAGTTTAGATCAAAAAGAGCGAAGTCGAAAAATATTTCTTTCAACGCAGTCTGAGCTTCGGCACAGGATTCAACTCTCGTTACTTCCATCCCCAGCCCAGATAAAAAAGCTTCAATCCTTTTACCAAGCAGAAGATCATCTTCAAGTAATAAGACTTCTTTTCCAGTAATCGAATTCATACTTTGCTCCGTTACCCCGAAATGAACCGCAAATCTTTTTGAGTCGATAAGAAAAATCTTTTCCTATGGTTTAACTCGATTCATGGTAGGTGCTGTGGTCAGGTATATTCTCTATTTAGTAACGGGATTGATTTTATCTTTTGGCTTGAATGCCAAAACAACTTCCTTGGGACAGGTTCCCCAATGGTCGGACCTGGATATTTTTCAAAAGACCATGTCCCGAGGCGAATTCATTCACTTTTTAGATACTGTGTATTGTCCGCACCAGAAATGGTGGTCTCCATGGATGATCATCGATCAGGATAAGGTCAGGATACGAAAAGTTTCTGGAAAGGATGATTGGTACGACCTCTACTTTTCCAAGGATAGCAATGACTCCTTAGTGTCAGTCCCGCCTGTCAATAGTCCTCCAGCTCCGAAGGGCATGATCATCGCTCTGGACCCCGGTCATATTGGAGGAGAGTGGTCAGAAATGGAAAGGAGGCATTTTTATTTGGACGGAGATCCGCCGGTAAAAGAAGGAGACCTTGCTCTCGCTGTTGCCCAAAATTTAGCACCTAGAATAGAGGCTTTGGGTGCTACTGCCATACTCGTCCGCAAATTCAGTGAACCAGTCACCCTGCAGCGACCCGAAGATTTTCGTGAAGTCGCTAACCAGTGGGCCGGTGAAATGCTGGGTACTGAAGATAACAATAGCCAGGAGCGGGAATTATTGATCAAGGACCGGGAGGAACTGCTCTTTTACCGGGTGGATGAAATTCGTGCACGTGCCGAATTAATCAACCAATCGATCAAGCCTGATTTGGTTATTTGTATACATTTGAACGCAGCTCCCTGGGCGAATCCTGAGCAAAAAGAATTAGTGGAACGGAATGATCATCATATGCTGGTAAACGGGTGCTATATGGGAGGAGAGCTTGCCTATGATGATCAGAGGTTTGAAATGATCTGGCGCTTGCTCAATCGTTGGTGTATCGATGAGCAGGGTTTGGCAGAATCGCTCTCCATGTCGTTCTCAGAAGTCACATCCATGCCAACATTTTCTTATAAAGGACCTAATGCACTGAAAGTGGGCAATGTTCCTGGAGTTTGGGCACGTAATCTTTTAGCGAATAGAATTTACCGGTGCCCAGTAGTTTTTTTGGAACCTTATGTGGCGAATTCTAAATCCACATATCCAAGGATTCAAAACTGGTTGCTTGGCATAGGTGAAGAAGAAAACAGTTTAATTGAGGAATATGCCCAGGCAGTTCTGCTTGGTTTGGAAAATTATTTTAACAAATAATTATTTGGTCAGGGATGTTTCAATCATCTCGATTACGGGCTTTTCAAACTCATTGACCGCTTTTGTTTGTCCAACCATTTTTAAAAAGATTGACCCCTGCCTGCCCTCAATAATTGCACCAAGAAGAGAGTAACCGGGCTTGGGCGTTTTTGGCCCGAAAGGAGAACCACTAAGAAATGTACCAGTTGCCCGGACATAGGTAACTTTAACTTCTTCGACAATTTCCTCTTTGACTTCCTTATTTTGTAGATCTTCAAATTGTTTGATCCAACGATCCACATTCGCACGAACTCCACCGCCACCACTTTGACCAAAATAAAAGAATACTAACTCGGCAGTTTTCCCGTCTTCAGCAGATAACTCGAATTGAGCTTTGCGCATGGAGGAACTAGGTTCGCTTTGTTTCCATTTGTCAGGAGCTACAAATCGATAACCTGCAACTTCTACAACATTTGCAGTGAGAATAAGGGGAGAGAAAAAAGAGGAGATGATCAGGGAAAAGTATAATTTCTTCATATTTAGGGCATTACGGATAAGAAAGGGGCAAAGAGCCTGTTGAATTTTATGGTTTGCGGAAGACCATGAAATGCTGCTGGGGTAAAAACTCAGAGGTTTCAAGCCATTCCAGTCCTGTGGCTGAAAGCTCTTTGATTGCCTGTTTCTGAGACATTTTATGCAGCCTTTTAATGGGGATACCAGGATCTTCCAGACGGTACTCAATAAGCACAAGCTTACCACCGGGTTTGAGGGTTTTAAAAATGGATTGACCCATCTCTAGTGGGTGGGAAAATTCATGGTATGCGTCGACAATTAGGACACAATCAGCTAGATTCTCTTCCAACTTCAGGTCGGTGATTGTGCTGAGTACGGTTTCCACATTAGCCGAGTTTTCTTTCTTCATTTTCGCCTTTATAATAGCCAGCATTTGTAGGGAAATATCGACTGCGTACACCTTTCCTTGAGGGACTAGTGGGGCAATTTGAAAGGTGAAGTATCCCGATCCTGCTCCCAAATCAACGACCTTATCTGAGGGACGAAGGGCAAGATTCTTGATCAGTAGATCAGTCCGTTCCTGCAGAACCCGTTCAGGTCTTTCCAGCCAACCCGCACCTAAGTGCCCCATGACTTTGGAAATTTCACGACCCATGTAGAATTTGCCAATACCATCCTTAGATGCTTCGCCAAAGGTATAATGGGGGTCATCTTGAGGAGTTTCCTTTTCAGCAAATGCATTGAAAATGAAGAAATTGGACAACAAGGAATAAAAGAGTAGAACTTTGGGCAGACAATTTAATTTCATTTAGAAATTTATTGAATGAGCCTTTCTCAAATGCAAATCAATATTGAACCATTGTGAGGTGATGGATAGGGTGGGAAGATATTTATGAAAGTCATTCGAGCCAAGAGTGCGGGATTTTGCTGGGGTGTTGAGCGTGCCATTCAAATTGCTCGCGAGGAAGCCCAAGGTGGGAAACGACGGGTCTACACTGATGGACCACTCATTCACAATAAACAAATGATGAATGCTTTAAGCAAGGAGGATGTCCAGGAAGTTGGGAACTATCAGAGTAGTGAGGAGTTGGACCTTGGGAAATCATCAGAGAAAGAATCGGTCGTAGTGGTTCGTGCTCATGGAATATCGCCTCAGCGCAGAGATTATCTTAAAAGTCTCGGTCTTCCGTTTCGGGACGGAACTTGTCCGGATGTTGGGATTATTGCCGGCAAGGTGAAAAGCCATGCTGAGCGTGGATATAATGTGGTTATTTTCGGCGATCCTGAACACCCGGAGGTTATCGGTTTACTAGGATATGCCGCTGGCAGAGGGCATGTCGTTCAAACCATTGATGATCTTGGAAGATTACCAAGCTTTCAGGGCTCCGTCGCCATGGTATCCCAATCAACGATGTTTACTCATGAGTTTCAAAAGCTGACCTCCAAATTATCCGAGAAATATAAAGATCTTGTGGTATTTGATACCATCTGTGGAGCGACCAAGGAGAGACAGTCCGATCTGGTTGAACTGGTAAAAGAGGGAGCTGAAGCAATTGTGGTAATAGGTGGCAAACATTCTGCAAACACAAGGAAACTGGCGAAATTGGCATCCTCCCACGACCGGCCAACCTTTCATGTTGAAACTGCCGAAGATATAGAGCCGTCCGCATTAAAACCCTTTGGCACAGTTGGTGTGACTGCCGGTGCCTCGACTCCCGAATTTATCATTCGCTCCGTATGCCAGCGTTTGGAATCCATCTAATATAATTTTTCATGAAAGAATTTATTCCCAATATCTTGGCCGATCGATACGCTTCCCTGGCAATGACTCAATTATGGTCTGCTTCTGGCAAAGTTGTGTTGGAGCGGGAATTTTGGATTGCGGTGATGCAGGCCCAGAAGGAACTGGGAGTAGACATTGATGAGTCTGCAATTGAGGCATCAAAAAAGGTTAAATTACGGGTGGATCTGGAATCGATCCGTCAACGCGAGCTGGTAACCAAGCACGATGTTAAAGCCAGGCTTGAAGAGTTTGCCCATCTTTCCGGACACCAGCATGCACATAAGGGAATGACCAGCCGCGATCTGACTGAGAATGTCGAGCAATTGCAAATTCATCGAAGCCTGAGCATCATTCTCGAAAAAGCGATTGCTTCCATCCTTGCCCTGGCAGACCGTGCGGAACAATACAAAGATCTTTGTCTTACTGCGCGTTCTCACAATGTGCCCGCCCAGTTGACCACCCTTGGCAAACGCTTGGCCAACTGGGGAGAAGAGTTATCCAAAGTAGTGGAAGACTTGTCGCGAATCTGTGCCACTTATCCCTATCGTGGACTCAAGGGTGCGGTGGGTACCCGGCTTGATCAGATTACCCTTCTTGGGAGCGAGCAAAAGGCAGCCGAACTTGATAAACGGGTAATGATCCATTTAGCCGCTACTTCAAGTTGGGAAAATGTTGGACAGGTCTATCCGAGGAGTCTGGATTTTGAGGTGATGTCACTCCTGGTTAGGTTGGCAGCAGCACCCGCAAATTTTGCCACCACTTTACGCATCATGGCAGGACATGAGTTATTAGGAGAAGGATTTGCCAAGGGGCAGACTGGATCATCTGCGATGCCCCATAAAATGAATAGCCGGAGCTGCGAGCGAATCAATGGATTTCATTCTATTTTAAATGGTTATCTGGTGATGATTTCCAATTTGGCTGGAGATCAATGGAATGAAGGTGATGTATCTTGTTCGGTAGTGCGGAGGGTTGCTTTACCAGATGCTTTTTTTGCTCTGGATGGATTGTTTGACACTTTTTTGACAGTACTTAAACAAATGGAAGTTTTTCCTGCGGTCATTGAGTCAGAAAAAAATCGATATCTTCCCTTTCTTATGACCACAACAATTATGATGGAAGCGGTGAAGACAGGAGCGGGACGGGAAGATGCCCACTCTGCGATCAAAGAACATGCGGTTGCCACGGTTCGCGACCTAAGGGATGGAAAAATAAAAGATAACAACCTGATTGACCGTTTGGCTAAAGATGCGCGTGTGGGTATGAAAAAAAATGATCTCCAGAAAATTTTATCCGCCGGCGAGCAGAGGGTTGGAGCGGCTAGGGAACAAGTTGAACACTTTATTAACCGTGCTAAAAACTGGGGTCACAAATATCCGGAAGCAAAAGAGTATTGTCCTCCTTCGATACTTTGAGGCCACACTTTCACGGTGATTTAGACCACCTCAATTTGGATTTTGCGATTGCCAACAGGGGGGGGCAGCGTGCATTTCTTTTAGCTTACATTCATTTTTATAAGTCATGGCTGAAGAACTAATTGGAAATTGCTTGGTCGCTCAA
>JAYODK010000145.1:0-1745 GCA_038106225.1 Opitutales bacterium
ATACTGTTGATTGGTAATCTCATACTTGCTCATGTAAAACCCTTTTCTTATCAATACAAATTCCCCCGGTTTGCTTGGTGAGATGGTTTTTCCTGGTCGAACAAAAATAAGTTGTAAATCTTTCAAGCTCTCAAGATCGAGGGTGGCTTTTCTGGAAAATCCGGCCACGGTTTCTGAAAGTTCCAATTGGGTAAATTGATTCGAGGATTTTCTGACCCGTGATAATATTCTCCTGATATTAGCAAGTTCAAGAGCCGACAAATTCTGCATGGTTGATCTTGCCGGAACTTGGACAACAGTTTTACGAGAAGTGCTTACTGTCTGAACATTTTGCTTAGTATCCATCAGATCAACCCTACCCTCTGCAACCGAAAGACTCGTCAGGTATTGCGACGCAGATAAGCTAAACTTTGTACCGCGTATACCTGCATGTGCAAGTTGGGTTTTGATCCACAAGGAGGAAGACTTTTTTAATTTTTTCACCTCCACAACAAGATTTCCTTCAACCAATTCAAGTGCCATCCTGCTTGCACTGGGTTCGGTCACAAGATTAACCGCATTTTGATTGGAACCATCAAATTCGTTTTGCCAAAAAGCAACCAGGCGAAACTGGGTTTGTGGCCCGACATAGGCAAGAGTTCCATTTGTTAAGAGCAGATGAGCCTCGGAATCTATTCCGGTAACCATGGTTGAACCAATGGGCAGGATTTCACCAACCAATAACTTGCTGTATTCATCAACAGCATCACCATATTCTTCTGTATAGTTTGAATCGGGATTTTTTCTTTCCAGTACTTCAACTGACCCCTTGGTGTAGGTAACGATAATCGCACCTTTTCCTTGGTTGGCAAAGGGTTTTGGCATAGAAAATAATGAAGTTTTTCCAGAGTCAGTTGAACTGATCTCCGATTGATTGCCCCGCTTTGAAGGTTTATTGGAAATAATCTTTTTTAAATACTCCTGGTCCCCCTGTGAAAATTTGGAAATTGGCAAAGAAAATGGCCGGCCTTGCACTTTAGCTAACTTGACCTTTCCATCAGTTATACCTAGTAGCCTAGCCTCAATGGTCCGCCCATCGGCACTCGTCCATGTGCGGAGCGGTTGCTCTGCACTAAGGGTGACCGCTAGGATAGCAAGACAAAGCTGTACAATTACTTTCATCAAAGAAACTAAACATTCATCGTATGATAGGTCAATTTTTTGAAGGTGCATTTTGGATAATCAATAAAACCTCACAACAGTGGTAATTGACCATTGATAGCCGTCCTTGACATACGGAAATTCGATTGCAAAAATCAGGAACGATGAAAGCCCTGCCCCTCTTTATCTTGCTGCTCACCCAAATAGTTTTCGCAGATAAAAAAGAACCCGTAGATTTTCAGAATCTGATTTCCAAAGAAGTGGATGGTGAAAAGCTACAATTTTTGCCCAATGAAAAAGAACCCTTCAATGGGAAGTCTATCGATGTTTATGAGAATGGGAAAAAATGGGTAGTAAATTACAAAAATGGGAAAATAGACGGTCTTTCCGTGGAATATTATCCAGATGGGTCAAAATCATATGAGGATATTTATAAAAATGGTCTGATTATCTCTGCCAAAAGTTGGAAACCAGATGGGTCAAAATGCGAAGTAACAAATGTTGATAATGGCCAAGGAGTTGCCCAAACCTACCATCCAAACGGCAAACCTGAATGGAAAGGTCATTTTGCAGAGGGATATTATGATGGATTGGAAACTACTTGG
>JAYODK010000146.1:0-1700 GCA_038106225.1 Opitutales bacterium
GCATCGGGCTTGTGGGAGCGGGCTTCTTCCGCGGTGGCATCTGCAGGGAGGACAATCACCTCGAATCCACTGTTGCGAAGGTTGCGGTAAATGGCTCGCTTTGCCCCAAAATCAAAAGCAACCAGTCGGTGAGTTTCCCCATCGGTTTGCGGGGTGCCCGTCAGAGATGTCCCAGGCACGGAAAAGGGTTTGCTTAATTCACCGGATTCATCCCAGGTGAAGGATTTTTCACAGGTTACTTCTTTGACAAAATCACGCCCCACGATGCCTTCCCAGTTTTTGGCCTTGGATAATGCATCTTCATCCGAAATACCTTCCGTGCTCAGGCATGCTTTGAGGGCACCATGCACGCGCAAACGCTTGGTGACAGCACGGGTATCAATGCCCTCAATCCCGGGGATACCATTCTTTTCCAGATAATCGGATAAATTACCAGTCGCACGCCAATTACTGACTACGGGGCTTAAGTTGCGAATGACAAAACCGGCGACCTTGGGGCCATCGGATTCCTCATCTTCCAGATTGACCCCATAATTTCCAATCTGAGGAGTGGTCATGGTAACTATCTGACCGAAATAGGAAGGATCAGTCAGGGTCTCCTGATAACCAGTCATACCTGTATTAAAAACAGCTTCCCCAGTTACGGTGGTTTTCGCACCAAAGGCGAATCCGCGAAATATGCTTCCATCCTCCAAGGCGAGGACGGCGTTTCTTGTTTTAGCTTGCCAACTCATACGCTCGAATCCGCATGGTATGCTAGCGGTACTTGAAAGCAAACCAGATTTATTCCCAAGGGGGTAAAAATTGTATTTTATCCATTTTTTCAGATAGTAAGTTTGACTAACCGATAGACTCTCCCTAGCGAATTGAATCCATGGGAAATCAAAAGGAATTATACGATCGCTCAAAAACTCAAAATGTAGCCCTGCTCAAATGGCTGGATAAAATGGTGGAAATGTGCCAGCCAGCTAGTGTGCGGTGGTGTGATGGCTCGGATCAGGAATGGGATGAACTGTGTGCATTGATGGTGAAGAACGGATCGATGATCCAGTTGGATAAAAAGAAAAGACCAAATAGTTATTTAGTAAGATCAGATCCTCGGGATGTTGCCCGGGTGGAAAGCAGAACATTTATTTGCAGCTACGGTAAGGAGGATGCTGGCCCCACCAATAACTGGGAGGAACCCCGTAAAATGCGGGCCAAGCTCAAGCGTCTTTTTAAGGGATGTATGGAGGGGAGGGAGATGTATATTATTCCATTCTGCATGGGACCATTGGGCTCTCCCATTTCCCAGTATGGAGTACAGGTTACCGACTCCCCTTATGCAGTTTTAAATATGCGGATCATGACCCGCATGGGCCAGTCCGTTTTGGATACTCTTGGAGAAAAAGATTTCTTTATTCCCTGCCTACACTCGGTGGGCATGCCTCTTACTGAGGGTGTTGAGGATGTTCCATGGCCCTGTGATCCTGACAATACTTACATCGTTCATTTTCCTGAACAAAGAACGATCGTCTCTTACGGAAGTGGATACGGCGGCAACGCCTTGTTAGGGAAAAAGTGCCTCGCTCTCCGAATTGCCTCCTGTATGGCACGGGATAATGAATGGATGGCAGAGCACATGCTTATCTTGGGTGTTGAAAACCCTGATGGGGAGAAAACCTATGTGGCCGGTGCTTTCCCCAGTGCCTGTGGAAAAA
>JAYODK010000147.1:0-1690 GCA_038106225.1 Opitutales bacterium
GGAAAACTTGACCAGATGCCGGATCTGGAAACCTTTTACCGCCGCTTTGAAGTCGAGGATGGAAATTACCGGCAATTGGTTCAGGAAGTGGTGGAAGAGGAAAGACCCCCAATGATCGAGATCGAGGGATACCGCAACCGGGACACCTCCTCCTGAACTTTACCAAATTCCGGTGAAAGTCGCACTTGTTCATTACCACCTTCAACCTGGTGGTGTGACCCGGGTGATTGAAAATACCGTTAATGCCTGGAAAATCAACGGTGACGGACCCGAAGATTATGTGATTCTATCAGGTAGATCCTACTCGGGAAGTAAGCTCCAAAATGTCCGTGTTGTTGAGGGCTTGGACTATATGGATCTAAGCGATGCCACCGATCCCTTAATTTTAAAAGAGCGGATGGAAGAAGCCGCCAGGTCGGTGCTCGGTCAACTCCCAGATGTCTGGCACATTCATAATCACTCCCTTGGCAAAAATGCGGGGCTTAGTGGTGCGGTTGCGGAACTGGCCAAGTCCGGTGCACGATTACTTCTACAACCCCATGACTTTGCCGAAGATGGCAGACCCCAGAATTTCAGGAATCTGGGCAAGGCCAGAGCACTCCTTTATCCAACCGCTGGACAAATTCACTATGCTGCCCTCAATCGCCGGGATCAGTCCTTCCTGCAGTTAATCCTTGATGATTTCAACAGTCCGGTACATCTGCTGGCCAATGCCATTCCCCAGCAACCAGCTTCAAGTTCCAGAGAGGATCAAAGAAATTTCCCAGAAGTGCCGGAAAACTTGATTCTTTATCCTGTGCGGGCAGTTCGTCGAAAAAACCTTGGAGAACTCGCCCTTCTTTCCGCCACACATCCCGAATTTCATTTTGCCAATAGTCTCGGCCCAACGAATCCTGCCTTTCATTCGATCTACCAGAATTGGATCGAATATGCCCAGCATAATCAATTGGCTCTAACCTATGGCTTGGGAGAGCAAACAGATGCAAGCTTTCCCGAAATGGTAAATCATGCCCAGGCAATTGTTAATGTGAGTGTTGCCGAGGGCTTTGGTCTTGGATTCCTGGAGCCATGGACTTTTGGAAAATGTCTGATTGGCCGGAATATCCCGGAAATTACATCAGATTTTTCCGAACTGGGAGTACACCTCGATAATCTCTACAATGAATTATGGGTGGATTCATCACTGGTCGATCAGGAATCCTTAAAGCATGCCATCTCTGCTGCCCTTGGTTCAGCTTACCAGGACTACCAAAGAGAATTACCAGCAGATGCGGTCAATGTCGCCACGGAATCGATTCTTAATGGACAAGGGGTTAAGTTTGGTAGCCTCAATGAGGATTTACAAAAACAGGTAATCGCAGGGGTTCAATCCTCCAAGCAGGAAACTGAATCCGTTCGGAAACAGGCAAAACTTCAGATTTTAAACAAACTAAATATTCAAAAGAACCAAGCGGCGGTAACGGAAAATTTTTCTCTTTCTGCCTACGGAGCAAAAGTTTTTCAAATCTACCAGTCCTTATTGGAATGCCAGTCTGAAAAAGCCAACTTTGCCAACAGCGAAAAAATGCTCGATCAATTTCTCAGCCCCGAAAGGCTGAATCTGCTGAGGGCTTAAAAACTCAGGAATGGATTAACCCTTCCTTTTTGCTTCGTAGAGACGCTTTTCCTTAACCTTGGTGGCTTCCTTACC
>JAYODK010000047.1:0-11274 GCA_038106225.1 Opitutales bacterium
CAGAAACACTCTCGACCCAAGTGGCCGAACTCGTTGGACCGTTGGTGGATCCGAGCAATGATCCGAGTGAACCATTGACCACAAAACTGGATTGGTTTGGCTTGCGGTTCGAAAAAGGAAACTGGGGCTTCCATACCCTTTATGGATGGATCTATTTCAAGGATGCAGATAACGAAGAAGATATCTGGTTTTTTATTCCTTCTGATTCTGGAGATTTGCCCGCTTCCTGGAACTGGACATCCAGGGATGCGTTTCCCTTCGTTTACAACTCAGAATTGGAGTGGCTCGAATTTTCCGGACCGGAATTCTTTACCTTAATGAGCGAATCCTGGGAAGATTATTGGGACGAGGAATGGGACGAGGAATGGGACGAGGAGTATCCGGAGGAAGAATACCTAGTGGATGGAGAATATGACCTGGATGAGGAATACGAGGAAGACTGGTTTGAATATTGGGACGAGGAGGGTTGGGAAGATGAAGGTTGGATTGAAGACCCATGGGAAGATGAATACTGGGATGAAAATTTTTGGGGAATGATCAATTATCATAGTATGGAGACAAACGATCTGGTTTACCATCCGCACAATTTTTATGAACCCGGCCAACCGGTAATCACCAGCTTGCAAGATGGTCAGGTCTATACCGCGATAGAAGAAGTGCCTTGGGGTAAAAACTATGACTCCTACTCCCCTACTGGGCCAAGCGGAGCTAATTATTGGCAAACCTTTGAACAAACAATTGCGATAATTGAGGAAGAAAATCCGGATTTGCACGATTCATTTCCCGATGATCTGAATATGGAAATTCTCTACTCTGAACTGGAGGAGTTTTGGGGATGGGACGAAGATGAAGATTGGGAGGAAGATGAATTGGAAGACTTTCCCGGTTTCTTTCTCGACCTTATTTATAATCCATTAAAAAGCTACCCTTCTGGCAGTGCCGTATTGTTGGATATTGAATATGGGGAAATATACACCTCCAAGACCGAGGTACCAGCTGGCAAGAGTGAAGATGACGACACCTACTCGCCGGAAGGTCCAAATTCCAGAACCTACTGGTCGAGTTCTTTCGAAACCACATTAACTTTTGAAATCAACAATCCCGATTTTAGCGGGGCAATGCCGAGGCACTTGGAAATATCCGCCTTATCGATGGAAATCGCCGAGTTAGTTGAACTAGATAAGGAAGATATCTCCACCATGAACGATCTTTTTGGCGGTCTGCTCTACGATCCTGCCAGAACTTATTATACCGGGGAAGCCGTAGTTCTTTCTGTGGATGAGGGCGAAATTTTCACCGCCAAGAAAAAAGTGCCTGCCGCACCAGATGGGACTAACGCACCGGATGGAGAAAATGGTGAAAGATTTTGGCTTTCCAGTTTTGAAACAATTGAAGAGTTTGAAATTGAACATGCTAACTTTTGGGAAGCACTCCCAGATGATATCGACTGGGAATATCTGCACATGGAAGTTTCCAAGCTCAGTGTACCCGATGACTGGGACAGTGATAATGATGGTCTGAGTGACTACCTGGAATTATTTGAGTACAAAACAGATCCGGAAACAGACGATTCAGACGAGGATGGTCTGCCAGATCACATAGAAATTCTAATGGGAAGCAACCCGGCAGAGTCAGACGAGGAACTGGTGGATTATCTAAAGGGACTTGGTGAAGAGGAAGCCAGGGATTCAATATTAAATAATTTGAGCAGTCATGGTTTGGTAACCCTCGAAGAATATGAGAAGATTCAGGAGCAAATCGAACTAAGTGCAGACACCAACGCCACCCCATACACTCCAGACTGGTTCTACCTGCCCGAGCGTGGCTGGATGTGGACCGATAAATCTGTCTACCCCTACTTTTTCGATTCCAATAGCAGTGGATTTTTGTACTTCCAGGCAGGGTTTGACAAACCAAGGTATTACGATTTCAAAAAGGAAGAATGGTTCACCTTGGAATAATAATTTAACCTAAAGTCAGAAGCCTTATTTTTTAAGGTTAAACAAGCCGTTGTTCCATACTGTTGGTTAAACCTTGCCTCCTCCTGCATGATTCGAATTATTTTTCCAAATGAATAACTCAGTCAGTACCACAAGTTTAAGCACGAGTCTCTTTATCTTCTGCCTTCTATTCAGTTCTGCCCTGCTTAAGGCAAAGCGCCCCAATGTGGTATTTATCCTGACAGATGATCAGCGGTCCGATGCCCTGAGTTGTATGGGGCACCCCCACCTCAAGACCCCACGGATTGACCGCTTAGCAGAAGAGGGAGCCTTGTTCAAAAACCATTTTTGCACCACTTCCCTGTGCTCACCAAGCCGGGCATCCATACTTGGTGGACTCTATGCCCATAGCCATGGGGTGGTAAATAATTTCACCGATTATCCAAGAGACCTGCCAACCTTTCCCAGGCAATTACAATCTGAAGGATACGCAACCGCATATATCGGAAAATGGCACATGGGAGAAGAGGATGACAGCAAGCGTCCGGGCTTTGATCATTTCGTGACCCATCGGGGACAGGGAAAATATTTCGATACCGAATTCCGTGCAAACAATGGAGAACGGAAAGTGGTGCCCGGATACTACACAAGCGTGGTTACGGATATGGCCATCAATTGGATGAAGGAACAGGAAGCAAATTCCGAAAAACCATTCCTATTGATGCTCGGACACAAGGCACCGCACAGTTTTTATTTCCCTGAACCAAAGTATGAAAATACTTTTGATGATGTACGGGTACCCTACCCGGCAACCGCATTTTCTTTGGATGATAAACCGAACTGGATCAAGCAGCGTCTCAATACCTGGCACGGGATTTACGGCCCGCTGTTTGACTGGCGGAAAAAATTTCCCGACCGCTCGGCCCAAGCAATGCTCGATTTTGAACGCATGGTCAGGGCATACTGGGGAACCATCCTATCGGTTGATGATTCGGTGGGCAGAATCTATGATTATTTACAAAGCTCAGGCAAACTCGACGATACCTTGTTTATCTTCACCAGTGACAATGGATTATTGGAGGGAGAGCATGGGATGGTGGACAAACGCACCGGGCACGAACCGTCCCTGCACATTCCGCTGGTCGTACGGTATCCAAGCCTGATTGATGCAGGCAGGGTGATAGATGCCCAGACCCTGACCCTAGACTTTGCTTCCAGTATTCTCGAAATCTGTAAGGCAGCCCCCCTGCCCCAAACCCAGGGAAAATCATGGAAGAAATTGGTGAGCACGGGAGACGAGGATTGGAGGACCAGCTGGTACTACGAGTACAATTATGAAAAACAATTTCCCTATACCCCAAATGTGCGTGCCCTGCGTACGGACAGATGGAAATATATCCGCTACCCCCATGGAGATGGATCGCCCGACCGGCACATGGCCGAGCTCTATGATTTGCAAAAGGATCCTGGAGAAACCACCAATTTGATCGCTCAGAAAGGGCAGAAAAAATTGATCACCCGATTAGGCAAGGAACTGGACCGATTGATCTCTCAGGCACATGAGGGCAAGCCGGACATCATGCCAATGGACGAGGGAATCAAGGGAGAACTACCGGACGAAAAAATCCGCTAATCCGAGCCCAAAGATAAAGGTTCAACAGGGTCCGGATGCGAGGGATGCGGAGACCGCCTCCTCCATAACTGTCGCATGTTCCTGCATCGACCGGAGTAATTGAAACTGGGCACGGGCACGCTCGAAATTATGCCCCGGCCGTTTAACTTTGAAATAGGTGTCGCCCATCAGGAAATCTGTCAGGAACCGTAAAGAAAGCTCGTAGGTAATGACCTGTGGAGAAACTGCCAGTCGATCGATCTCACTGGAATCAAGCAGGTCACGCACCCCGGCAAGATAACCATCGACCAGAGCGGAAAACCGATTGGGTAAAAAATGAATCATGGAAATATCAGGTTCATCTTCCTCCGATGAGCAGGCGGCGGTTCGTACAAGATCGGCAAAGTCGTGAAGCACACAACCGGGCATCACTGTATCGAGATCAACCACGCATATCCCTTTGCCGGTCTCCTCATGCAATAGAACATTGTTCAATTTGGTATCGTTGTGCACCGTACGGGTGGGAAAATCTGCATAGCGGATCAAACGGGCCAGGTGCTCGTTTTCCCTGGCAAAGGCAATCAAATCAGCTGCCTCCCCTGCCCGTCCACAAACATCCTGATCAACCGCATCAACAAATGCATGGTATCGGGATTCGGTGTTGTGAAAGTCAGGAATGGTCTCAATCAGTGGATCGCCAGACAGGTCTCCGAGTTGATACTGAAAATCTCCAAAGGCACGGGCAGCCTCATAGGCATGTTGCCTGGACTGGGGCACCTCAAGGGACAGTCCGCCAGGCACATATTCTGTAACCCGCCAATAGTTGCCATGCTCACCGGTTAAATAACTCGATCCATCTTTGGCAGGCACAAGGACAAGGGTCTGCAAGGTGGTATGTCCATCCGCATGCTTTTGGGCAAGATGACTGGTCACCCGGGCAAAATTATCCATCAAAGAAACGGGGTCCTTGAACACATCGTGGTTGATCCGCTGAAGAGTGTACCTGTTGGCAGAATCGGTGGTAACGAGAAAGGTGTCGTTTACATTCCCATTGCCGAAGGGTTCAGAGAATTTAGGGGTACCATCCAGTTGAAAAAGGGATGCGAGCCCAAGCACTTCGCTGGTCGTTAAATCTTTCAATCTAGCCATCCTCCAAATTTCGGGAGATCGGTCAATGTGAGAAATTTTAACTCCCAATTTATTTGATTGATTTTCGTGTCCCAAAAGAGGTTTAATTTACTGTATATGCAAAAGCCCATCCTCGCCCTACTCTTTCTTATTCCCCTCCTCGGAATAGCCAAACGCCCAAATATTATTTTCATCCTCACAGATGATCAGGGATACGGGGATGTCAATGCCCACGGACACCCCTATCTCAAGACTCCGCACACCAACAAATTGCGTGAGGAAAGTGTAAGCTTTGATAATTTTTATGTCAGTCCATCCTGCTCCCCCACCCGTGCAGCCCTGCTCAGTGGAATGCATGAATTCCGAACCGGGGTGACCCACACCATTCCCCCGCGCCAGCAACTCCCGGAAAAAGTCGTCTGTTTCCCTGAACTTTTGAAAGAAAATGGATACCGAACTGGATTTGTGGGGAAGTGGCATCTGGGAAATGCCCCGGGACCAGACGGACAGGGGTTTGACTGGTGCTCCACCAATCAGGCTGGGCCGTTGCAGCATTTCGATACCGTATTCATCCGTAACAAAAAGAGGATGGAAACCAAGGGCTACCGTGAGGATGTTTTCTTTGATGAAACCATGACCTTTATTGAGGAAGCGGGGGATGATCCTTTCTTTTGCTATCTTTGCACTTACTCACCCCATACTCCGCTGGCCGCACCGGAGAAATTCATCAAACCATTCCGTGATGCCGGACTAAATGATACCCATGCCACTTATCTGGCGATGGTTGAAAATATCGATTACAATCTCGGCCGCCTGATGAAATTTTTAAAGGATACCGGGCGGGATGAGGACACCATTATCATCATGGTGAATGACAATGGAGTGACCGAGGGATTGGATGTCTACAATGCTAATATGCGTGGGCCAAAGTGCTCCGCCTGGGAAGGTGGCACCCGTGCCTTTTCCTTTTGGAGATGGCCCAATAAATGGAAACCAAGAATTCTAGGTAATCTCACCGCTCACCTTGATGTATTTCCCACGATTTGCGAACTGACCGGGACAAATATTCCAGCGGAACTTAAACCGCAGCTCGAAGGGCACAACCTCCTCCCTCTGCTCGAGAGCAAGGGACAGAATCGGGAATGGCAAAATGACAGGATTCTCTATCACCATGTAGCCCGCTGGCCCAGCGGATTTGCCGAGCATCACAAATATGCTATGGCAGGGGTTCGGCAGGGAAACTTCCTGATGCTTCGCAGTCACCACTGCGGAAATAAGGACTGCCTGAAATACATGAGCCAATGCATGGCCCTGCAGGCGATCGAAAAGGGACGGACTGTTCATACCTATGCCTACGGCACCGCCCAGTACCACTGGGGAATCAGCCCAAAGGACAAGTGGGTATTGTTTGATGTAAAGAAGGATCCTGGATGTAAAAACGACCTGGCAGACGAAAAGCCCGGATTGGTGACCAGGCTGAACAAAGCCTATGATAAATGGTGGGATGATACCTATCCCGAAATGATTGCGATGGGAGGAGATGCCGGCAACCCTGACGAAGGGCGTCAGGCAGCCCAAAAAAGCTCAAGTTGGAAAGGCAAGACCTCGGATAAGGAATAACTCTATTTCTTATCGAGGGAATCCCGCAGGGATTTCCACTTTTCCAGTCTTTCCGCAATCGCAGATTCTGCACCCGATGACTTTGGAGTATATAATGTGATTGGTTTTTCGAGGTACCGCTGACCCGATATATTCTCGGGAAATTCGTGGCTGTATAGGTAGCCATCCTCTCCTTCCTCGCGGTCCTTGCGGTTACGGACATGACGGTCGCGTATGGATGAAGGAACGGACTGAACAGGATGTTCGCGAAGGGCACGCTTGGCTTCCCCAATGGCAAGGGTGGCCGAGTTACTTTTGGGACAGGTGGCAAGAAAAAGGACGACATGGGCTAGATTGAGCTCACACTCGGGTAACCCGATGGTCTCGCAGGTACGGAAGGCGGCGTCCGCCATCAGCAAGGCACGGGAATCCGCGAGACCAACATCCTCTGAAGCGAAAATGACTAAGCGGCGGGCAATAAATCTGGGATCCTCACCACCTTCTAGCATCTTTGCCAGCCAGTAAACTGAGGCATCTGGATCGTTTCCCCGCATGCTCTTGATCAGGGCGGAGGCGGTGTCGTAATGCTCGTCCTCCCCGCGGTCGTAACGCACGCCCCGTTCCTGAGCGAAGGCAGAAACTTCATTCTCGCAAAGTTCAGCCCCCTGCGGAAGTCCCTCTACCAAAGTTTCCAATAAATTATAGGCCCGTCGCATATCCCCCTCTGCCATAAGTGCGAGTCTTTGCAATATCTCCGTGGAAGCGGTGCACTTTCTTTTCCCAAGACCACGCTCTTGATTCATCAAACAAAATGATAATGCCGGTGCAATTTCCTCTACGCCCAAAGTTTTAAAGGTGAACAGATGGGAACGGCTGAGCAGAGGATCAATAATGTAGTACCTTGGATTGTGGGTGGTCGCTCCGATTAGACGAACTTCGCCAGACTCAATGTCGGGAAGTAGTAAATCCTGCTGTGCCTTGTTAAAGCGGTGGATCTCATCGACAAAAAGGTAGCACTGATCTGCCCCATGATAGCGGGCAAGTTTAAGAGTCTCCCGGAGTTCGGCTACATTTGAAGTGACCGCATTTATCTTAAGCAACTTACATCCACCTTCCTTGGCGACCACATTTGCAAGGGTGGTTTTACCGGTACCAGGGGGACCAGCTAGGATAAGATTACCCACCCGGTTTTCCCGAATGAGTTTAGGAAGAAGGCATTTATCTCCAAGTAAATGTTCCTGCCCAATCATTTCATCGAGACTGGATGGGCGCATCCGTTCCGCCAATGGGCGGCATGCTTGAACCTTATGACCCTGTCCTTCGAGTGAAAATTCGGTGCTTTCTTCCTGCATCTTTAAATGCCAATCCAAGCAGTCTTGCTCGAAGGGGGCAAGCTAATGGAAAAGAGAGTGCAAACAAAAATAGTTGTTCAAGATTAGCACATCCAGGTGATCATAAAATAAACAATTAGCCAAATTCGGAAGATGAAAAAACGACCACTTTGTTAAAGATCAGAATTTTGGCATGAGTTTTGCAAGAAATCTTCATATCGAATCTATAAAATTCACAAACAACTGAATATCAATAAATAATAAAATGAAATCTAAAACCCTAAAGTTATTAAATCTGGGCGCAGCACCATGGAAGTACATGCTTCTTGCGATAATTCTTGCGTTCTCTAATGCCGTGCCTGCCCATGCGGATGATCATGAGGAAGCTCCTGCTACTGAAGCTGCAACTGAAGAGGCTGGTCCCGTAGATGACTACCTCGAACTCCTCGATGCTCAGGGTGATTACGCACCAGCGTATGACTTTTTCACAACCTCAATGCTGTGGACTGTTATTGCGGCTGCTCTCGTATTCCTAATGCACCTTGGTTTTGCAACTTTAGAGTCCGGTCTGTGCCAGCAAAAAAATACCGTAAACATCCTATTTAAAAATGTGTTTATTATTTCCATAGGTATTCTGACTTACGCTCTTTTTGGTTTTAATACCCATTATCCTGGGGATTTCAATGGATGGTTTAGCTGGGGTGGAATGATTGGAGATCTAAATGCCGACGGAGGTGCTACCTGGGGATATGGTGGTCTTGGACTGGCTATGACTGGTTTTGGAGATTTCATTTTCCAGGCGATGTTTGCGGCCACTGGTGCCACCATTGTTTCAGGTGCGGTTGCTGAAAGAGTTAAACTGTCTTCTTTTATGATCTTCGCGGTTCTATTCGTTGGTGTAGCCTATCCTATAGCCGGTTCCTGGCACTGGGGAGGTGGCGTACTTTCCGAGCTTGGATTCAAAGACTTTGCCGGTTCCACGGTGGTACACGCTTTTGGTGGGTTTGGTGCTTTAGCCTGTGTTATGGTTCTTGGACCTCGCCGTGGGAAATATACCGAAAATGGTATCAAGCCTATCCCTGCACACAACTTTCCCCTTGCCGCCATCGGAGTATTCCTACTGATGTTCGGATGGTACGGATTCAATGGTGGTTCTGTGCTATCCGCTGAGCCGGGTGCACTTGGCCTTGTATTCACCACCACGACCTTGGCTGCATGTGCAGGTGCCTTGGGTGCAATGTTCACCTCCTGGTTTGCTTTAAAAAAGCCCGATCTTTCCATGGCATTGAATGGTATTCTTGCTGGACTTGTAGGTATCACCGCTAACGCGGATGTGGTATCTGTTGGTAGCTCCATTATCATCGGTGCGGTTGCTGGGGTGATCGTGGTATTTGCCATAACATTCTTCGACAAACAAAAGATTGACGATCCAGTCGGCGCGATCTCGGTACACGGTGTATGTGGAATCTGGGGAACCCTCGCGTGTGCGATCTTTGCAGATTTTGATTTCATGGTTCAATTAAAAGGTGCATTGCTCGTTAGTGCATTTGCATTCATCTTTGCATATGTGGTATTTTCAGTACTAAAAGCATTTATGGGAGTACGAGTAAGCGAAGAGGAAGAAGAACGCGGTCTTGACATCACCGAGCATGGTCAGGAAGCATACACAAGATAATCCTGCACAAGTTATCACGACCCATTAACCTCACACGAAAGTTAAATATTATGAAATTAGTTAAAGCCGTAATTAAGCCATTCAAGCTTGAAGAAGTTAAGGATGCCTTGTCTGAGATTGGAGTAGAAGGCATGACCGTATCCGAAGTAAAAGGATTTGGCCGACAAAAAGGGCACACTGAAATCTACCGTGGAAGCGAATACACCGTTGATTTCCTCCCCAAAGTAAAAATTGAAATCGGTGTAGCCGATGATTTGGCCGATAAGGTAGTAGACGCCATAGTGGGCGCCGCTCAAACCGGAAAAATCGGAGACGGTAAGATTTTCATTCTCCCTATGGAAGAATGCGTACGTATTCGTACGGGAGAGAAAGGTGATATCGCTCTCTAATTAAAAATTGTTTAATCCCAATTAGACTTAATGGAAGAAATGTAGAATAATTCTTTCCTTTTAGGTCTCTCTATAAAAGACCCGGTCATGTGACCGGGTCTTTTTTTGCTGTTTAATGAAATCGAATACCCAAAATACTCACTGTAAAATTTATATTTGCTCCTTGTCTGATTTTATTCCTAGGTATTTATCTTGTCTAAGCCACTAACCCAAGAACCCTAACAATCTATGATCCTAAGATACATCCTACCACTTCTTTGTATGGGAATTGCTTCCTTTGCATTTGCCCAAGACTCCGCGCCTGATGCCGTTGGATCCGGTGTGACCACAATCCAGGTATCTGATACCACGCCTGAAGCAGTTGAGGAAGAACCTGCACTTGATAGCGGCAACACTGCATGGATGATTACTGCCACCGCCCTTGTTTTGTTCATGACTCTACCGGGCTTGGCTCTGTTCTACGGCGGATTGGTACAATCAAAGAATGTGCTTTCTGTATTGATGCATTGTTTTGCTATCGCATGTTTGGCTTCGATTATCTGGTTTGCAGTCGGTTACAGCTTGTCCCTGACCACTGGCAGTGGAAAAGACTGGATTGGCGGAACAGATGCATTCTTTCTTCAACATCTTTCAGTGGATGCCTTAAATGGAGATCATCCCGAGACTGTATGGATCATGTTTCAAATGACCTTTGCCATTATTACCCCGGGGCTGATTGTCGGTGCTTTTGTTGAGCGGATCAAATTTTCAGCAGTGCTTCTATTTAGCGGTCTTTGGCTCGTCGTTGTCTATTGCCCTGTATGCTATTGGGTATGGGGTGGTGGCTGGCTTGCTGAGCGTGGAGTGATTGATTTCGCTGGTGGTATTGTGGTGCATGCAACTGCCGGTGCATCCGCACTGACTCTGGCTGCCATGCTTGGACGTCGCCATGGATTCCCCAAAACCTTAAAACCTCCACACAACCCGGGTATGGTGATGACGGGTGCTGCAATGCTCTGGGTTGGATGGTTTGGATTTAATGCTGGAAGTGCCGCAGCCGCGGATACCAGTGCAGGTATGGCTATGCTGGTAACACACTTATCCGCCGCAACCGCCAGCCTAGTCTGGATGCTGGTGGAATGGCGCAAGACCGGCAAGCCCGGTTTGGTTGGAATCGTGACAGGCACAATTGCTGGACTGGCCACCATTACTCCTGCATCTGGCAGTGTGGGCCCTCTTGGTGCAATCATAATTGGGGCATCTGCCGGCATCATCTGCTACTACGCTTGCGGATTTGTTAAAGAGAAACTGGGAATTGATGATTCCCTCGATGTTGCAGCGGTTCACGGAGTCGGTGGTATTCTTGGCACATTGCTGGTATCCTACCTTGGCTGGAAGGGTGAACTTGGCGGATTGGGCATCAATCATGAATTATGGAAAGATCAATTAGTGGTACAGGCACAGGGCTGTCTGGCTGCAGTTGCCCTCTCGGTTGTGGCAACATACATCATCGTAAAAATTGTTTCAGCCATCACCTCTGGCATTCGCGTATCAGATGATGATGAAACAAAGGGGCTTGACCAAGCCGCTCATGGAGAGAATGGTTACTCCCTCAGTTAAT
>JAYODK010000048.1:0-4924 GCA_038106225.1 Opitutales bacterium
TTTATCTTCTGCGTAAATACTTAGCTTGCAAACTTGCTTGCTTGATAAAACTGGTATAAAAAAAGGGTTCCGTTCGAAGACCGCAAAGTACCCTGTTCTTGACTAAATTGGAGCTAAGTTCAAATTCCTTAATCTCAGGCATTGCTTCGCCACCAACAGAAGATAACTCCCCTGGTCTGAGTAAAATTTCATGTGACAGGTATGATAATTTAATGGTTCCTAAAATATCAAAAATTAAAAGATTTCCTGAGGATAATACCTCTATTAAGATAACAAATGGTAGCTCGGAAGTTACTTTCAAACTTATTTTAGAAGAAGAAAAAACAAAATCATTCACTTTTTGAGAAGTTGAAAAACAGAACCTTCCTGAGTGAAAATTTATTCGATTTTCATCTTCAAGAGTAAAGGCAGCATTTTCAGATGACCGAAGAACAAATCTTTTCTGATCATTCTCCTGAATTTCAATTGCACCGTTTGGTAAAACTGCTACCAACCGACCAGATCCTAAATAATCACCCACCTGGAGATATTGTTTTTTTGTCCAAATATTTCGGGCCAACGCTTTTCCCCCGATATCAGAAACAACAAAATGCCTGGGTTCTTCTTCTGCCGGGAATAAAGCATCTCCATTTTTACTATTCGATAGGTCGCGGACCCTTTTTTTTGAGACACGTATTTTTTCTTTAGTGTCGACAATAAGATCATTAATTTCCGATTTCAGTTCATAACTGGAATTAGTTTTTAAGTAACCAATTGCTAGATTGAACTCCATTAATGCATTGGAAAAATCGCCCTCTTCATAAAATTCTTTTCCCAGCTTGATATGTTCCTCAATTAGATGACTGCGTGCCGTATGATTTTGACCCTTTAAAACCGAGCAGACAAACAAGCAAACGATACATAATGGGCAAATCTTCTGGTACATTTTCAGAACAATTAGGAAACTAGTATGCAAAATCTCAGAATCATTGAAAGATGACAAAGGTTATTTTTTTTCGCTTTGATCATCTAATATTTTGACCTCAAAATCTTGTTCATTTTTAGCATCTCCGACTAAAACCCTAAAATGTTTTTTTGTTCGGATCGCTTGTATCAATGCATTCTGCTTCATTTTTTTAGCAAAATCCGGTGGTTCCTCAAAATCACTTATCAGGTTTGAACTGGCAATAAAGGTTGATAATTCAATATTCATTTTCCGACTAAACTCGTCTGCAGTTACAAAAATAAGCTCACCTGGTAGTAACTCGATTAATTCTTGGTTTGATAATTGAAATTTTGGCTGGCCAACCAAAGAGATCAGCTTGCAACCTCCATTTGTTGTAACTTCTAAAAAGAAGGCATAGTTTTTATTGTGCCAAAAAGTAACCTTACCTAATGGAAATTCAATGGATAATGGTTCTGACAGATTTTTCTCACCTGAAATAAAATAAGCTCCAGAATTTATAAATATTGATTTCTTATCATCCAGGATAAATCCAGACGGACCGACTGTTCTTATTATGTAGTTTTGATGATTTGAACAAATTTCAATTCCTGCATTGGAATGTGAAGTGATTTTGCGACCGATACCCACAGTGGTATCCAGAGTTGATATTTTCTTGTTGGACCATGTACGGGTAAGGCTGATATCACCAAAGCTTTGAATAATTTTAAAATCCTTGGTCTCCAATGTGGATGGAAGTAAATCATTTTGGGAATTATCGGACCGAGTAGAAGAAACTTTAAAATGATGAATAAGGGATCTTGCTTTGGTCTGTTTTATTTTTCCTGATATTGTCGAAGTCAGATTCTGATCTTCACCCAAAAAACGGGAATGTAACAACGCATTTTCATAAAAGGCAATTGCTTCATTAAAATGATTATTATCCAGTGCCAAGTTGCCCTTATCTAGAAGAGTATTTGCCTCATGCAAATGATCAACTTGAGGGACAGAATTCCAACAACCCGCAACTATGGAAACAAAAAAACTGGCAATAAGATAATGATAAATGCCTGCAGAGGGCATTTTACTTAGTATATTTAGAATGCCCGATTGAAACCAAGGGTTATACCACCTACAAAATCCTTAAATTCTGGAGAAAGATTACCATTGGTTTCCTTGCTTGTATAGTTGGACAGAGCAGTAACACTCATCCAATCAAAAACTTTATAAACTGCAGATGCACCCACAACATAGGTTGTATCGCGACGGCCATCGTTTGACCCTTTATCAAAATACATTTTTGAATAGTTTAGGGTTGGAGTTAAACTCAACTGCTCTGACAGAGTGATAGGATAGGAAAGTCCGACACTGTGACCAAATCCATTCTGCAGATTAGCAGGATTGTTAATCAACATCGATGCGAGCAATGTATCATAAATTCCTGATTGCCTGAGGATAGTTTCAGAGGGCCCAAGAACTTCGTCTGGTGAATCACCCTCAGAAAATGTGTAACTAAATCCTGTGGTTAATGCAACTACTCCTCCGTTGGGAAGAGTTATAGGTTTAGCTATAGTTAGGTTGGGTGTATTCGAATAAGAGAGAATATTTCCATTATTTCTGAACTGTGATGGAACCACATAGGTGTGACCCAATGTAACTGTGTAATCATGGGGCAAAACGAACGGGAGGGATAAACCAGCAATTTGAACATCAACATCGTAGGCTTCCATCTCTTCACCAAAATCTTTGTTTGGATCGTTGTAGGTGCGCATGTGCATGAGCATCAAAGACGGGGCACAAACTGCAAAATCCGAAAGTCCGTATTCGCCGAGACCCATAGTGAAGGTAAGGCTGACATCCAAAGCGGAACCATCCCGTTTTCGGTTAAGCAAGGAATTCTTCTCTGGGTTGTTTATATATTTGAAAGAAGATCCAAAAGCCAATGCTGGAGAAAGTGTAGTACTCTTGACATCGATGAGGCGTTGTTTGCCGGATTCCTCACTGATTGCAGTGGCATCTGCCAATGCTCCTGCGAAGAAATCCGAAGGTAAGACAGGTTGACCACTTGGATTATTTGAACCATCAGTTGGTTCGGATGAGTTGCTCTCCGCAAGAAGAATTACAGAAGTAAGAAGAAAGAAGGAAAAAAAACTAAATTTCACGGGATAAGTAAGTGCTCAATTGCCGAAGATACGGGGCAAGGTGAAAAGTTAAAGTTAAAATTTAATTGGCACCCAGTGTGCCAATACTAATTCTCTGCCCATGAAGATCAAAGGATGTATTGTTATTTATTAGATTCGATCCATATCTAACATTTTCAATGAAATTAACTCTGCCGTATTGTGTGACCGAACCAAAGTTAGGATATTTGCCATTAATTCCACCGTACGCACTGTTCAAGTAGACATCAGAATTATCAGGAAAATTGACGCCAAGCAGGTTAATTGTCATCGCAGACATGACAATCTCTCTTGTGCGTAGAGAAAGTTCACGAATATCAATTTCCCTTTGGGCGAGGATGTGAATGAAATCAGCACCTGTGGAGCGGGTCTGTAAGGAAACATTATTCAGAACTACACTATCCAGAGAATGCAAACTCAAGTCTCCGGCCGTAAGGCTTACTTGATCAATATTTAAAGAATTAAAAGAACCAATACCAAGAGATCCAGGATGAGTAAAACTTTCAAGATCTGACATATCTACGGAGCCAGCAGAAAGTAAGATTAATTCATCTGAAGTTTCACCTTCAAAAACAATGTTGCCAAGAAGGTTTAACTGCTCCGATGCTGCGATTGAGGATGAATCAAGACCAAGAGCATAACTACCTCCACTCAGTGAAATGCTTCTTCCGCCAAAAATACGTGCAGGTAGAAGTGAACTGGAGGAATCTCCTGTGTCAGGAGAGGCAGAATCTCCAGTTTCATTGATTACATCATCCAAACTATTTAAGATTTCTCCTTCAGCAGGGGAATAATCCTGATCAGAGGAATTTAAATTCCGCAAGGCATCAAAAGCCTGAATGACATCATCAAAAAATACACTCGCCACAATTTGTTCGGAGGAAATGAATAAGGATGGGTCAAGACTATCAGGAGTTAATGCTCGCTCACCAGTGTAATCTTGGAGGAGATGAACAAGACTTGCTTCCTGAGCAAGTGAAAGCGATGTATCGCCAGGAGGGGGAGTTGTGGGTGTTTCTTCACTTGGTCCATTACCAACGTCAGCAAAGATAGATTCCAGTTCGGAGTCGCTCAGATTCAACTTTCTGAGTTCTTCAAACAGGATAGGTGGTAAAGATGAGTCCTGCTTTAGTACAGCTAGAACTTTAGCAAAATAAGCTGGATCATCTAAAAGCAAATTAAGAAACGCGTCGCCAGAAACCTCATCAATTTCATTGGTAAAAAGAGCTTGGTTTTCAGCATCGGCAAATATCTCCAATACCCCTTCCTTAAAAATATCAAGTCTACGCTCTTCCGACTCAATCGATTTTAAAAGTCCATCAATTTCGGTCGCAAAGTTCTTATGAAGTTCAAGTTTTTCTTTTTGTTCTGGATAGGCAGTTTTTAATTTGTTCAAAAGGATTACCTTGGGATCAATAGGTCCTGCTGCAACTGTTGTGTCTACTTCATCGAGATTTTCGGTCGCAGACTGAGCATCCTCTGCTGAAATTTCGCCTGAGGCAACTGCTTCGGCAGTACCAGCAATAAATTCTGCCTGAGCATCTAAATCATCCGCGGATGTATCTTTGGCTTTATCCAAATCAATTTTAATCTCGATACCAAGTTCAGATGCTTTCTCAACCTGCTCAACTTGTTTGACCATTTTCTCAGCTTTCTCCTCGTCAAACCCAGCGGATTCAAAAGCTTCGGCCAAGATCGCAGATTTGGCATCTTTGGTCTCTTTTCCCTTCTGCTTGTTTTTCATCTCGGGATCCGATTCACGAATTGACTCCTGGGAAGGGGCAGCAGCAGGTGGAGGTGGTGGAGCAGCAGCTTGCTCTTC
>JAYODK010000048.1:5024-11162 GCA_038106225.1 Opitutales bacterium
GGAGCTTCTTCTTCAGCAGGAGCTTCTTCTTCAGCAGGAGCTTCTTCTTCAGCAGCCTCCTCTTCCGCTGGAGCTTCTTCCTCTGCAGCTTCTTCCTCCTCTGCGGCCTCCTCTTCAGCAGGGGCTTCTTCCTCTGCTTCCTCCTCCGCTTCTTCTTCAGCGGGAGCTTCTTCCTCTGCAGGAGCTTCTTCCTCTGCGGAAGTCTTAGCTTCAGCCACATCATTCATGGAGACATCTTGAGTGGAGCTCTCAGCTTCTGCATTATCAGAATTAATACTGTTCATTTCCTCGGGGCTTGCCGGAGCCGTGTTAAATCCACCACCAGGAGCACCAGCTAGGGTCTGACCCGCATTAAGCGGAACACTTACACCAGAAGGACTCGTCATTTGAATGGCACCTTCGGTAAGGGTAAGCTTATCCGTCCCAGCAGAACCGGCAGTACCACGAATACCCGCGGTACCAAGTGGAGACTTGATGTCAAAGTTGGAACTTTTGTCTAGCTTCTTAATATTGAAGACCAAATCGCCTTCCTCTACCTCGATTACTGTTTCTGAGGGACTAGGTTCTGATTTAAGTTCTGCTAGCTTAGTATCACCAGGCTGAAAAGGTTCCTGAGCGAATTTTTGAAGATTAATTGAAGAGTTTTCCCTAACCGTAAGAATTGTCCCACTTGACATCAAGAGGACAGCTTTGGCTCCTGCTGACGCCTTGACGGTGTGACCATCCATAAGCACACCACCTACCTTCACCTTCTCAGGCGCAAGAGAAACCTGGGTTGAATTGTTAACCACATCTACTTTCCCGACCAAGTTGGCTATGATGATCGCTCCCTTTGAATCAATCGCAAATAATGGAATAGTGATAGAAGATGAAAGTATTGTAATTACAAATAGGGATAGTGCTCTCATGGCTTTCATAGTAAAATGATTGAAGAAGGTATGCAAGTATTTAGCCAATACCTTGGAAATGATACAAGGAAATTATTCTTTGGTAAATTTGTACACTTTTCCCCACGCATTTGAAAATATTTTCTGGAAATATTTCTTATCAAGATTTTCCATAAAATATCCTTGTACGAGCAAACTGTTGAATGCTTCATCATCCATGAAAAACCATGCCTGGCCAAGTTGATAGCCCATCCCAGGAATTACAACTCTTTCACCCTCTTTAAGGTTATCATTTTCATCCAAAGAATTATATGAAGCTACTGCAGCAAGGGGCATTCGGTTCATTTTTGCAATTTCGCTCAATGCTTTGCCCTTCTCGGGCACCAAATAGTCTCTGTCTCCACTAAAATATGGTATTGTTGTCTGAATAAGATGAAATTTCGCATCTTTTTTCTCAATGGATGGTGTATCAATCAATTTAGCGGTTTTGGAGTCGTGTATCTTCCGGTGAAAAGAAAATGGTATCGGAGTCGATGAATTAGGTAGAGTGGCAATATTTTGCGATAGATCTGCCTCAATCTTATAACCTCCTCTCATATGGAGAGTAATTTTCGCCCCTTGACTGGTTATCCAGTCCGCTTGGGTAAAGAATGGTTGTTTCCTGGGATCGGCACCTCTGGCAAAAAG
This sequence comes from Opitutales bacterium, assembly GCA_038106225.1. GTDB lineage: Bacteria > Verrucomicrobiota > Verrucomicrobiia > Opitutales > Seribacteraceae > Chordibacter. The sequence goes on from JAYODK010000048.1 coordinate 6,599, forward strand.
TGGATGCGAATACACTTGAGCATCAAAGCGTGAAAGTAAGTAGCGTCTGGCAAAAGAGGATCGGAATGTATCGGCCGAGACAATAATCAACTCATTAAGATGAGGTACATGAATAATTCTCCTGCCAACCGTTGAGTCATATTTCAACGCCACACGCAAGCCATCAATTAAGATGGACTCAATAGATTGAGCAGGGCCACCCAACGGATCAATTTCAAAGGCCTGCCCATAGGAAACCATGCCTTTCTGAACACCATCTACCAATAAATCCCCCCGTTGGTTCAAACGGTATCCACCGTCAAAAACATAAGAAGATCCCTCTCTTCTGCCACCCCGCAGGATCATCATAGGTGGTTCATTAAGAGAAGGGGCATTGCTGCCCTCATTGCCAGAAAAATACAGATTTCTTGAACTAAAGCTCAGAATAGTTGGGAAGATTCTTAGTATTTCGTAAGGCAAAAAAAGAAATGTATCCCGGGTCTTGGAAGGAAGGGAGAAATCTGTTTTTTCAGCGTCATATAATAAACCCTGATAAAATTCCTGTTCATCGGTCCCATCCTTGAAGATAGCCTGGACTGCTGTCGAAAAAGTGCTCGATCCATTGATATCATGCTGATTTTGCAATTGAACATATGTCTCTGTCTTGAGGCGTGCCAAATTATAGGATTTCACAGGGGATGTGGACCGAAGAATCTCTGAACTTAAAAAGTTGTCCACAGTTTGATGGGCCGGAGAGGTAAATGTTCGAGTATTTCCGTAATACCAACATCCAGAACCGTAATCCCACCAGGTAACCACAAAGTCGTCTGGTTCAGATGCCTGATTTAATTGCTCAAGAACTTCCATGGTCTTGATTGGATAAACCACATGGGAGTGATAGTTGGAGGCATGCTGAAGGTTAGGAGAGGCAAACCAAAGAACAAGAAGTCCAACCACACCCCAAGTTCCCCACCCTGCCCTCTTCTTAAAGGTTTCATGCTCCATGCGTTCTTTGGCAATCAAACGGATAGTGCCCCAAACTAGAATAACAAAAAGAAAAACCAATCCAATGGCGGCATAGTTTCCAACATGAACCGTAAATCTTAAACCAACATTCCCCTGAAAACAATTATAAGCTATGGCAAGAAAAGGAAGGGTAATACAAAATTCCCAGTAGCACAAAATCAAGAGGAACAAACCAATAATTCCAATAATTGAAGAATGGACGACAAAACCGGCATTTTTTAATCCCCCCGGCATACATCGGGGACATGAGCAGGAGGGAGCATCCGCAAGGATTCTGTTTCGAACGACTTCATAAGGAATTTTACTCGCCTCCCGAATAGTGGTCTTGACATCAAGAAATTTGAGAGCTTCGGCTTTTGATGTCATCGTGGTGCCTGTTTTACCGACCACGGAATAGCTTTGTAGTTTTCCGGTAATTTTGGACATGGTTCCTGCAAAAGGCCCAAAATTGGTGTAAGGCAGGAGACCCGCAAAAAGAAGACAAAGCAAAGACAGGGCTAGTAGTCTAGTTATCTTCTTTGTGGAAGATGTATCCACAAATTCGCGTAATCTTGAGGATCCCACAAAATAAAGTATGAGCCAACAAGCGACCAAGGGTACCAATCCCGCAAAAAACCAGGCGGGGGACTTCTCAATCATGCCTCCATAAGACCAACTTTCCGCAAATAAGACCCAGGACAAAAAAATTATTGTGAAAAATGTAAAAGGGTTGGAAAGTCCGGTGATAAAGATTCCCCAGATCTTTTGCCCGGAACGCATTCTCCAGGAATCCAAAAGTGACAAGCCGATCTGATATCCCATAAAGCCAAGGCACAAGGAACATGTAACCGCTTGAATTGAACCGTAAAAAAAGCGGCCCAAGTAAAGTGAGATCGATGCGGCAACCAAATACAATAAACTCTGTTTTCTTACTGCTGCCAAAAGAAAAAATACCGAAAAGGCGGGCGATGTAATCGCAAAAATGTCGGTATCATAATATCCTGCCAAAGTACGATTGTAATAACTGTGGGTAATACCTGCCAAGCAAGCTGCCCCCACACCCCATAAAGTACATTGATATAGCCTGCCAATCAGAACTAAGGGTATACATACCAACCCAGCGACATAAACGGGCAGCCATAAAAGCAGGTGCTCAATCGATAATTCAGGAAAAAATTTGACCAACCAATAAGGCAGGGCGGTAATCATGCCGTTCTGATAAACCCCAGGCAGCAAATCGTTGTTTTTATGCATCCCCAGGGCGGCTTTTTGAACGATACTTCCAAAATAAAAACTGTCGTGGGTATTCGCAAGAGCCACCCCATCTTTAACCATATTGGGCCGTAAAAAAACGGTTTCTCCCTTCTCATCCAGGTAGCTAGCCTGAGCATAGTCTATCCATTCGAGCCTTACCCAAAAGCTCAACAGATAGGTTATGAGGATGAACCCAAGTGTAGCGGAAACCGGGAGTTTATCTTTGGGTAAAATGATAAAATTCCTACCAAATCCACGGTTTTTGACTGCCGACTCAAAAAGATTCATAAAACTGAAGATAAGCTTACCAAAAAAGGTTGGGAAGGAAACTCAGAATTAAAATTTGAACTTCTTGCTAAGTCCAGAAAGGTTCTTGTTCAGATCTTTAAGAAGGTTGTTTGTTTTATCTGGCTGGAAAGACGGGCCAAGTAAGGTTCTGGAACCTCCCTGAATTCGACTACCAAGATTCTTCACATGAAATGCATAATCCCCATTTACCATAATACCGAGTAATTCCGCATTCTGGGAAAAGACAAGATCACCCTTCCCTGGGTTGAATGCACCAGAGAGAAATGCAAAATGCTTTTCATCGACCTCGATGTAGCGTCCATCCTTCTCATCACGCAGACATTTTGTCTGTCCGAACCTGCCATCCTTTACATCTACAACCACTGCATCATCAAAGAGGAAAGGATTTTCTGGAGCCTTGAACAACTCCAGTCCAGCCTCGGATAGATCTTGCGGGTTCGCGTAAAGAGGAACGATCAGAATTCTCGGATCATCCATAAAAGCGATTTCTTTGACCTGCAGAGGGCTTTTCAATTTAGGACCATAAATTTGACCAGTTACGGACACTAATTTCCGGGGATTAAATTCAACCCTGAAGGGGCTTTCTTTCGCATGAACCAACGCGTAAACAAAATTCCCATCTACCATCAATATTGTATCGATCAAAAATTTGTCTTCCCGGTCGGAAGGGATGATGCCTGATCGGTAAACATAGGACAATTCCAAGGTTACCTTATTTTGATCAAAACGGGTATAGATTTCATTAACAGAACGGGTCTGCCTCTCATTTAATTTACGGAAGTTTTCCTTTTGAACCTCAACAGATTCCTGCACATCTTTCTCTACCTTGGACACCCCCTCTTTAACGGAACTGACATCCTCCGAAACGGTCGAAATCTTTTCGCCAACGCCAGCCAATCCCTCACCCACAGTCTTAAGCCCTTGTCCAACGCCATCCAATCCCTTGTTTAAGCTGTCGATTTTAAGATCGATCTTGGCAGTGGATGCGAGGAGTTCATCTGATCTTTTCTTTTCCTCGATCAATAACGCCTTAGCCTCCGCAGCTGCCAGTTCCTGAGCTTTTGCACGTTCCACTGAAGCTGCAAGCTCTAAGCGGGCAGCTTCTGCCTCTTTTTCTTTCTTCGATTTCAACTCGGCAAGCTCTTCAGACTTTTTCTTTGCTTGTTCCAGGTTTTTCGCAAGTAATTCAAGTTCTCTCTTAGATGCAGCGTTGCTTTGTAAAAGTTCTTCTCTTTTTCTTTCAATTTCCTGACGCTGAGCCTCAAGTTGCATCGCCTCTTTCTTTGCTAGATCTAGAGCTTCTTTATTTCCCTCGATTACTGCATCTTTGGAAGCAATCTCAGATTCTTTTTGCTCAAGTTCCTTCTGTCTTTGGGCAATTTCGGCTTCGAGTTTGAGCTTTTGCTCAACAAGGGCATCTTTATCACTACTTAAATTTTCCAGCAATGTTTCGTTAGTTGCTTCCAGTTCTGCGACCACATCGTCGTAATTTTCGCCATCGGAAATCCGTTCCACAACCTCTTTGGAAACAACTTTTTGATCATCCTGGGCAATAACGGCATCCTTAGGCACATCAAAACGTGCCAAAGCAAGTATGCTAAGGAGCAGGAAGTCGCAGACAACGAGCAGCAAGCTGCGGTTCATACTGCTTTTTCTTCTGCTTGCTTGACCAGCAAATGATTGCGGTATGGTCGGATGATGACAATTTTTAGAGCCGCAACAAATAGAATACCGAATAAAGTGGAGGTGTATGCACCGATTAGGGCATCTTGTTTGACATCCAGAACAAGCAATAAAATGAGCGAAAGTACGGTTCCCCCAAGACCAACATACAAACCGAGATCAAAAAGGTTCTCTTCATTGTCGAGCAGGCCGAGTTTAAGCCCTGCTTTCAACTCTTCGTTTTTAATTTGCGAAACGCGGGATATGCAAATCATGAAAATCACAATTTGTACAAGCAGGAAAACTCCTGCCACGATCGCGGTTACGATAGTTAGATTTTGATCCGCCATAGATT
>JAYODK010000005.1:0-54614 GCA_038106225.1 Opitutales bacterium
CCACCTTGCCAAGGTGGATGTCGAGGGTTCGAATCCCTTCGCCCGCTCCACTTTAACTTAGTTGCTCCATGACGCCTTTTTTGCAGGCGATTATGTTGGAGTAATCTTCACAATCAATTTTATGAATTTCTACTCCTGCTCCTTCTAGTATTGGAATGAGCGGAAGTATATCATGAGGCTTCAATGAAGTATCGGTCATTAATTCGGCTTCACCTTTACAAACCATGAAATAACCAAAGCAATCTCCCCATGTCCTAGCAGTTGCACCTTGCTTCAGTGCAGATTGCCAAAATTTATTTATTGGAGAATTAACTATTGTTTGCTGATCTGTCGTTAAAATCAAAGCCTTGTTGAGAGATTTGGGGAAAGTTGTTTGCAGTGGCGAGCCCTCGAGCAGTGCAACTTTTCCATTTCCTGAAATCCAGGTATCTCCGAGCATAGGCAAGCGAAGAAAACCATATTTAGGTTCATTATCTTTTATTAAGCCGATTAGGGTACCGAAGAGGGGAGCACCTTTTGAAAATCCGAATGTACCATCAATTGGGTCTATTATCCAACTCCATTCAGTAGAACCATGGTGGTTCCTTCTCTCTTCTCCGATAATACCGCATTCTGGAAAGGCACTAGAAATTAAATTCCTTATTTTATCTTCAATTAAAAAGTCACAGGAAGTCACTTCGGTACCATCATCCTTGTAAGTGCATTGAAATTCTGCACTTGGAGCATGCAATGTATCAGCTATAAAATTTGTTACTTCTACACAAAATTCAGAAAATTTCTCAAATGAAAGCATTTAAATTAAAAAGGGGAAGAATTATTGATTTTGAGGGTTCGAGGAAAAATGGAATTCAGCAAGCTTCATTCATCGATATTCAAGACTATAAAATAACTAATCATTCTGAATATTTGGCCACTGATGGAATATTTAGTGATTGGGTCGTATCTAGTACTTCACTTTACCAAATAGATTATTGGGTTGCACACAATGCTAATGTAGAAATAAACCTAATCAAAGAACACACTCCATACAAACTGCTGAGTAGCTCGTCAATTAATAGCCTTAGTTGGGGACCATGGATAGACACCCTTTATGTCTACAGAAAACTTTATCCTGATTTACAAAACTTAAGCCTGCAAAATTTAAGTAACGAATTTCTCAATGAATCTGAAATCTGTTCTTTAGCTAGTCAACTGTGCATCCGTACAGGCAAGAGATTTCATCAGTCCATGTTTGACTGTTTAATTACATACCTGTTGCTAATACGCCTTAGTGGATCAGTTGATTTAGCTCTCTTCTTGAGCTAGAACTTCATTAGCACTGGAATCACTCGTGCTTTCTGAGTGCTCGTCGCCATTGCCTTCATTTAACATTACAACTTCAGATACTCCGACCAAATGATCACTTCCAGTAAGACCAATCAATTTAACACCTTTTGATCCGCGGTTTGTTTCACGTATATTGACAACTTTGCATCTCACCGCTTGTCCTTTTTTGGTAAGAAGCAAAATCTCACTTTCCTCGGCAACACTGAGCGCGTCACATACTGCATCTGTGTTCATCGCGGTAACACCTTGGCCTCCTCTCTTACGTGGCGAAGTGTCTTCCCATGATTCTCCTCCACCATTTGGTAGAAAAGATGCAAATTTTGTCCTAATCCCAAGTCCATTTCGTCCGCAAATAAGTAGTAATCGTGTATCATCCACTACTAACATATTTACTACTTTATCAGAGGGTTTTAGGCGTATCCCTCTGACTCCGCGGGTTGCTCTGCCCTGATCTCTTAATTGATCACAGGAAAATCTAAGTCCTTTGCCATTTTTTGTTAAAATTAGCAGGTGATCATCTGGTTTAGCAATCATAGCTTTAAGCACCCGATCTCCTTCATCAATATTGATACCAATTATTCCACCTTTTCGATGATTTCTATATTCTCTAATTAGGCTTTTCTTAACCACACCGTTTTGAGTGCACAAAACAATAGAATCTTCGGACTCAAAACTATCAATGTTCAAAACAGCGGCAATTTTTTCATCTTTGAGCATGTTGAGTAGATTAATGATGTTTCTGCCTTTGGAGGTTCTTGATGCCTCAGGTATCTCATATGTCTTTTCAACATAAACTCGACCGTTGTTCATTATAAACATAAGTGTATCGTGAGCATTGCATGTGTGAAGAATATCGATTGGGTCTTCATCTTTTAACCCACTGCCAATCACTCCCTTACCACCACGATTCTGCACTTTGAATTCTTCAACAGAAGTTCTTTTTATAAATCCAGTCTTAGTTACCGTAATCACACAACCATCGTTGGGAATTAAATCTTCCATGCGTACATCACCGTCGAATTCTGCGATTTCACAGCGTCTATCGTCTGCATAAATATTCTTTAACTCATTAAGTTCGTTTTTTATTAGATCTAGCAGTACATTTTCATTGTTAACTATATTTTTTAACTCTTCAATTATTGACATGAGTTCAGCATATTCAGCATCGATTTTTTCACGCTCCATCCCAGTCAATTGGTAAAGCCTAAGATCTAATATTGCGTTTGCTTGTCTATCTGTTAAATTAAATTTTCCGCTCAATCTTTCCTTTGCTTCATTTCTGTTAGATGAGGCTCTTATTATGCGCACAAATTCATCCAAATTATCTAGTGCAATTTTATATCCCTCTAAAATGTGAGCCCTGTCTTCAGCTTTTCTAAGCCTGAATAAAGTACGCCTCAGAGTGACATTTCTTCGATGTTCTATATAACACTGAATTGCTTCTTTTATATTTAATTGTCGAGGCCTTAAGCGATCGAGAGCTAACAGGATAACCCCGAAACTACTTTCAAGGGCTGTAAGTTTATATAATTTATTAATTGTAACACGCTCAATCTCACCAAGTTTTAATTCAACCACAATGCGTGTCTGCTCAGTAGATTCATCGCGTAAATCACTGACGCCATCCAATATCTTTTCTTTAACAAGATCTGCTATCCGAGTTACCAGAGTTGCTCGGTTAACATTATAAGGAATATGGGTTATAACGAGTTGCTGTTTGCCGTTTGGTAATTCTTCTATATCGAGTGAGCCACGCATACGAACAATACCACGACCTGTCTTCATGTATGATTCTATGCCCGCCTTACCGGAAATACTTCCACCCGTTGGGAAATCGGGGCCAGGCAATATTTTCATGATATCTTCAATTGAAATAGATGGATCATCAATGATAGCACAGACCGCATCGATCAATTCACCCAAATTATGGGGAGGTATATTAGTTGCCATTCCAACAGCAATACCAGTTGACCCATTCATTAATAAACTTGGCAATGCAGATGGCAAAACAGTGGGTTCAGTTGAACTCTCTTTATAATTGGGTGCAAAATCTACCGTATCTTCATCAATATCTTTAAGTAATTCCTCTGAAAGCTTTGTTAATCTACATTCTGTGTATCTGTATGCCGCAGCAGAATCTCCATCAACAGAACCGAAGTTTCCCTGTCCATCAACCAGGGGATATCTCATGACCCATGGTTGGGCCATTCTGACCAAAGTATCATAAACTGAGCTATCTCCGTGGGGATGATAATTCTTTAAAACTTCCCCTACGACACCCGCACACTTGTCATAAGCACGATTGTGGAGCAAACCTTCACGGAGCATCGCATAGAGAACTCTTCTCTGAACGGGTTTAAATCCATCTCTAACATCTGGTAGAGCTCTACTAACTATAACTGACATCGAATAATCGATGTATGCTTTTTGCATAATATCACTGATATTTTCCTTCATAAATATACTATTAAAATAATTAGTTAAGCGTCTAAAAAGCTTACATTTAGGGCGTTATCTTCTATGAACATTCTGCGGGGGGCAACTTCCTCACCCATCAAGGTTGTAAATATTTCATCTGCCGCGACGGCATCTTCTATTTCAACCTTAACAAGAGTACGGGTTGAGGGATCCATTGTAGTTTCAAATAATTGCTTTGGGTTCATTTCTCCTAAGCCTTTATAGCGTTGAATCTGTAGTCCCTTTCGCCCAAGAGCCCTAAGTTTTTGAAGGTAGTCATTGACACCACCTAAGTTCACTGAGTATTCGTCAGGATTTTTAGCATCCATGAGGTGAAAGGGAGGGTCATCCTCTTTGGAAACGAAAAATTCTGAATTCAACCCTAACCCATTTGCTTTCTCAATTAATTTTCCCAACTCGTTGGACTCGAATACTTCATAAAGGTCAATTCGCTGGGTGAAGACTACTCCATTTCGTTCCGTTTCTCTAATTACGGAATTATTGTCTGGATCATCTGTGGACAGACCGTGAGATTCCATAAAGCCTATTTTTGCGTCCAAATCAGCAAGAAACCTGACTTCCTCATCATTTCCTGTTCTAATTCTGGCAACAAATTTAGGCAATTGGCGAGTGGTCTTATCATAGTGATTTAGCAATCTCTCTAGATTAAAGCCGTACCTTCCAAGACTTCTTCCGACCTGTTCTATTTTTAATAATAATTCGTTAATCTCCGTCAATACACTTTCAGTGAAGATAAAATTGTCTTTTATTCGCTTTAATTGCATGTCTTCAGATCCCAATTTTATTAGAATCTGACTCATCTCAAAATCATCCTGTATATATTGTTCAGTCTTTCTTCTTTTGATTTTATACAGCGGTGGCTTCGCAATATATACATATCCATTTTCGATCAGCCCTTTCATTTGCCTAAATATAAATGTTAGAAGCAGGGTTCGTATGTGAGCACCATCAACATCGGCATCGGTCATAATAATGATCTTGTGGTACCTCGCTTTAGTTGCATCAAAAGATCCTTCACCTTCGTGATCACCTATTCCAGTTCCAACGGCTGTTATAAGGCTTCGGATTTCAGCGTTGTTGAGAACCTTGTCTAGGCGGGCTTTTTCTACATTTAATAATTTTCCCCGGAGTGGCAGGATTGCTTGCGTCAGTCGATCTCTTCCTTGTTTGGCTGATCCTCCTGCAGAATCACCCTCGACAATGTATAGTTCGCTTAGAGAAGGGTCCTTTTCTGAACAATCGGCAAGTTTGCCTGGTAAACCTCCTCCTGAAAGGGCACCTTTTCTTACCGTTTCTCTTGCCTTTCGGGCAGCCTCTCTTGCTCGTGCAGCATGAATTACTTTTTGTACAATAGTTTTGGCTTCTTCTGGAGTAATCTCAAAGTAATGTTTTAATTTTTCGCCGACTATTTTTTGAACAATTCCATCAACCTCTCTATTGGACAATTTTGTTTTTGTTTGTCCCTCAAATCTAGGTTCTGGGACTTTGACTGATACCACTGCAGTAAGACCTTCTCGAACATCATCACCAGTTAAAGAGAGCTCTTTTTCCTTAAGCAAATCATTTTGACGGGCGTAAGAGTTGATCACCCGGGTCAATGCTGTGCGAAAGCCAGAAAGATGGGTTCCACCTTCAACATTATGAATCGAATTAGCATATGCAAATAATTGGTCATTGAAAGAGTCATTGTAAGTCATGGCAATCTCCACCATTATTAAACCATCACCAGATTCAGGAGGTGCTTCGCCCTTGAATGCAATTGGCTGATCGATGAGACACACTTTGTTTCTGTTTAAATATTCGACATATTCAGAAATGCCGTTTTCAAAAAAGAAACTTTCTTTTCGTGAATCTTTCTCATCTTCAAGGTAAATCCTGACACCAGGATTTAGAAATGCTAGCTCACGAAGTCTTTTGGCTAAGAGTTCGAATTTGAAATCTCGGACCTCTTCAAAGATTTGGTCATCGGGCATAAAAGTGATTTTCGTGCCAGTTGTTGATGCCTCACCTATTACCCTAAGTTCCTGGGTGGTTTTTCCCCGGGAGAAAGTCATTTGATGAACTTTGCCCTCTCTTCGAACTTCAGCAACAAACCATTCAGAGACTGCATTGACGCACTTTGCCCCCACACCATGCAAACCTCCAGAGACCTGATATGCACCTTTTCCGAATTTGCCACCAGCATGAAGGTTAGTTAGCACCAACTCTAGAGCAGGCATATTATGCTTGGGGTGGATGTCCACAGGGATACCTCGTCCGTTATCTTGAATTGTGCAGGAACCATCAGCATGCACAACCACCGATATCTCACTACAAAAACCAGCAAGTGCTTCATCAATCGAATTATCTACTATTTCGAAAACGCAGTGGTGCAAGCCTCTCTCATTTGTGTCACCAATATACATGTCAGGTCTTTTACGGACACCCTCTAGCCCCTCAAGTTTTTGAATTTGTGAGGAGTCATAATTTTCTTTTTCGTCTTTATCTGAATCTGTCATAATGAAATAAATGAAATGAGTAATTGGGTATTAGGCCTACTTATAGAAAAGGGTGGTGATGTCGTGCACTTCAGTGTGATCCACTTTTATTAAAATCATGCTTTATTTTGTTCCGATAGGCATGATTGGTCAAGTGACTAATTGCCTTTTAGGAACTCATTTTCCTGAAGTATCCACCTAGTAATATTTAAATTAATAGATATTTAAAATATTACTTATTATATTGAACAATATAGGTTTATGTAAACAATATCTATACCCAAATTTATTCTTTTTTGCAATTTTATTCCATCGAGCACGAGATCGAATTCAAAACTTAGTAAAATCTACCTACATAAATCTGTATTTTTAAGCATTTCTATTTAGAAATCCGTCAAAAATTCTAAATATTATAACGTGGTTTTCCAGTAAATTTGGAGGTTTTTGATAAGTTATGATTATGGAAATTTTATCAAAGGAAAGAATTTCCAAAGAAATCCAATCATCGAAATAGTGCCGATAAAGTAAATTAGCATTGGCCATATTCCAAACTTTAAAAAATCTTTGAATCGGTAGCCTCCGACTGTGTAGACAAAGGTGTTCGTTTGGTATCCTATAGGTGTCATGAAGCTGGCCGACGCGGCTATGCAGCATGTTAATACAAAAGCTCTTGCATCCTCGGTATTTAAGCCAAACTGAAAAGCCACCATAAGGGCAACTGGGGTCATAATCGCAATCGTGGCGTTGTTGGAAAGTAATTCTGTCATTAGGGCAGTAAACAGATACAAAACAATTAAGGCTCCTATTATTTGCCACCCCTCGCTTAAACCAGCTGTACACCCTGTCTTGATCAAGTCAGCCAGCAAAGTAGATGCACCACTTTTTTCCATCACTAAACCTAAAGCAAGCATTGAGTAAATGAGCAAAAGCAGATTCCACTCAACCGATCGAATGGCTTCTTTAAGGTTGATTGAGTTGCTTAAAACTAAAAAGCCTGCACCTAGAAGAGCCATGGCATGTAAAGGCAGAATACCAGCAGTAGCTATCGCAACAATTGTTAGAAGTGTGCAGACCGAAAAGGCGGTTTTGATAGGTTTTTTATCGACTAAAAGCGGTGCTTTATCCAAAAGCACTGCCTCCTGCGATCCTCTTAATCTCTCAACACTTGTTTCAGAACCGAGTAGTAGCAGAGTGTCACCAATTTCTAATTTTAATTCATTGAGCCTCAATCGCAGATTCTTTCCTCTACGATGTAGGGCAACCACAGTTAAATTGAAGTGGCCTCGAAAATCAGCTTCAGCAAGGGTCTGGGATAGTAAGCCTGAGGTCGGCTTAATCATGGCTTCAACCATAATCGCCTCCGAAGTATTTATTTGCTCAATACCCAAATCGGCTTGATCAAAAAACTTAAACCCCTGGACTTCACGGGCATCTATTAATCCTTGGGGTTTGCATGACAGAATTAAACGATCGCCTGCAGCGAGTCTAATTTCCCTCAGTGGAATACTTAAGCTTTTTCCATTACGTGCTACATCAAGTAGTCGAACTCCCGTAATTTTTGATATAGGGGCATTCATTACTAATTGACCCACCATAGAGGAATTCCTTACCACCAAAGCTTCTGTGAGAAATTCTTTGCGGTCTATGTCTGCCAATATTTTACTTAATGCTTCTCTTTCGGGCAGTAGTTTTTTTCCGAATAATATAAGAAACGCAATCCCCAAGACCATCAAAGGAAGGCCCACTTTGGTTAACTCAAACATTTCCATTGGTGCCATATGGGGATAAAATGTCGATGAAGACATAAATCCGCTGGCAAGAATGTTAGTGCTGGTACCAATAAGTGTACAGCATCCGCCAAATATGGATGCATAAGAAACCGGTATCAACAATTTTGAAGATGCCACCCCCAGCGTCCGTGACAAGCCTATGACCACAGGTAAAAGAATTACCACTACTGGAGTATTATTAATAAAGGCTGAAAAACATGCCACTGCGGTTAGAAGGAGTAACATAAACGGATGAAACCCCAGGCGAGTAAGTTTCTCCAAGTAATTCGTTAATCTTTCAATTACTCCCTGTTTGCTCAAGGCACCACTTACAATAAACATAGCCAAAATGGCTAAAGGTGCCTCACTTGAAAGAATCAATGATAACTCTTTTGTGCTTGGCCATTTTTCCATACCTAGCACACAACCCAACAAAATTAAGCCCATGAGGGATATTGCGGTCACTTCGATTTTTACTTTTTCTAGTGCAAAAGATGAAATGGCACCGACTAACAAAAATAATGCTAGCAATAGTTCTATATCGATAAAAGATTCCACAATAATTGGATTAATTTTTAATAAGTTTGCGAATTCTGTAATTTAAGAAATCATCTGATTTTGATTTCGTGTTGTCGAACATATCCTGATTTTACATATGACATATCAGTTTTCTCATCGTCCTCGGCGCCTACGGTCAAGTTCTGCGATTCGTGACCTCGCGCAAGAAACAAAGCTGGCGGTTTCTGATTTCGTATTGCCTGTATTTATATCTGAAGAAGAAGTTCCTGTTGAAATAATTTCTATGCCAGGAGTTTTTCGATGGCCACTCTCCCATTTAGAAAAACAAATCGAATCATGGATCCAAATGGGCATTCGGGCATTTGCTTTTTTTCCTAAAATTGAATCAGGAAAAAAAGATGAACATGGAAGCGAAATTTTAATTCCAGAAAGCTTAGTCTATCGAGCCGCTGCTCATATTAAAAATTTATTTCCAGATATTTTACTTATCGCTGACTTGGCTCTAGATCCATACACAACACATGGGCAAGATGGGCTGCTTCTAGGTGATGGCTCGGTTGACAATGACGGTACCATTGAAATCCTTGCAAAAGCGGCTATCATTTGTGCAGATGCCGGATTTGATTGGGTTGCCCCCTCTGATATGATGGATGGCAGGGTAGGGGTCATTCGTAGTGCTCTAGAACAAAACTCTTATTATAATACCGGAATTATTTCCTACTCTGCCAAGTTCGCATCCTCATATTATGGTCCCTTTAGATCTGCCATTAATTCTTCTCCTGGTAATAATCCTTTAGATAAAAGTTCTTACCAACTAAATCCAGCTAACTTTACCGAAGCGAAAAGAGAACTTTGGATGGATTTTGATGAAGGGGCAGATATGCTAATGATTAAGCCCGCAGAGCCTTACCTGGATGTGATTAGCTATGCGAGTCAAAATATTAATCTTCCCATCGTTGCATATCAAGTCTCTGGGGAATATGCTCGGATAATGGCTGCTGATCACTTGGGGTGGTTAGATTGGAGGATGTGTGCCCTTGAATCTTTGCTATCCATAAAGCGTGCGGGTGCTAGTTTAATATTTAGTTATTTTGCCGATCGATTAGCCCCATCACTCTAAAACTGTTAGCTATTTGCTTCATCAGGTGCACCACCTTCATAAGATGTAACCTCTTCCTCACGATCTTCATCATCCTCCCATTTCAAATCTTCGTCCGGCAAAAGCTTCTCTTCTTTATCCGAAACCTCAACCAAATGGGTATCCAGGTCAGAATAATCTTCCTCTCCGTCTTCATCCTGATCTTTTTCATCGTCTAAATCAGAATCTATTTCAAAGCCATCTGGTACAAATTCAAGAATTGCAACAAGCTCATCACTAAAATGACTACGCCTTCCTTCCAAAAAATCGTTATTTTGTTTCTCAGATAGAACTTCTTCCATTTCTTCAATAGTGTAAGGCTCAGAAAATTCAATGAGATCGTTTAGCATAGCAACTCTGATCTGAGTCACATGACTCAAAAAATCCGCATAAGGTCCCTTTTCTTCATCCAAGACATCAGGCAAGGCGAACAACATATCCTCTGCCTTCAATAAAGAATCCCTTACTCGTTCGAGTTTAACTTTTTTACCCGGCACTTCTTCTGATATCTCAAAAGTAAAAAATGCTTCATCCACTAATTGGGATTGTAATCCAAATTCAGTCATGGAGTCTAAGAGTTCATTAATGTAGATGAATTGCTTAGGGTCAATAATACCAAGATCTTCGCTATCCCAATTCTCGGCATCGCTTATCGAATCAACCCACCATTTACTTTCGTCATCACAACGAACAATACACCAATCTAGGCTAGGACTTGTTTTTTTCATTGGATTGCCTTAAGAGAAGTTCAATTTGTATGTCAATCAATACCGAAAAAATTTTACATCCTTTTTGCATTATTCCTAGCAAATTCCTTTAGTTTACTGATCAGATTTACTCTTTCAAAAATGCTCTACCAAAACATATTTAAGCCCATTTTGTTTTCTTTTGATCCAGAAATCGCTCATGAGCTTGGAGGCAAAGCACTTCAAATAATTGGTAAATGTAGACCGATTTGTTCTACATTAAGAAGGCTTCTTCTAAGTAATAAAAATCCTGTTTGCGCATTTGGATTAAAATTTCCAAACTGTATCGGACAAGCAGCGGGCTTAGATAAAGATGCCATTTTCCCCTCTGCATCAGAAGCTCTTGGCTTTGGTTTTGTTGAGGTTGGCACAGTAACACCACAGCCACAGCCAGGGAATGAAAAACCGCGGCTTTTTCGATTTCCTGAACAGTATGCTTTAATTAATCGGATGGGTTTTAATAACCAAGGCGTAGAGGCTCTGAAGCATCAGGTGGAAAATAATTTTCCAAAAAAAAACAGGCACATTCCCTTAGGCATCAATTTAGGAAAAGGGAAAGCTACTCCTCTCGAACAGGCATTGCAGGACTATTGCTCTGGCTTTGATGCTGTTGCCCCTATCGCAGATTATATTACTGTAAATATTAGCTCTCCCAATACGCCAGATTTAAGGAAATTACATAACCAAGAGTTTATTGCTCCGTTGCTATCGGGCATTAAAAATCATCGTTATAATTGGTCAAAAGCTAATAATAGGCCCTCTCCGCCCTGTTTATTGAAGATTTCACCTGATGAAAGTTTCAAAAGTCTGGAAAATATTATAGAGAGTGCAATTGACAACGGATTTAATGGAGTTGTTGCTTGTAACACATCCATCCATCCTACTTTACAAATGAGTAAGTCCCCTTACTTGCCTCAGGGCGGTATTAGTGGAATGCCGATAGAGGTACGAGCAAATGAGGTAATAAAGTTTATTTACCGGCAAACAGAATCTAGATTACCAATAATTGGAAGCGGTGGTATTTACAACTATGATAGTGCACAGAGAAAGCTAGATGCCGGTGCATCACTTCTCCAAATTTACACTTCATTTGTTTACAATGGTCCACTTTGGCCGTCTCGATTAGCCCGACGAATACCACTTGCAAAATCTTTTTATTAGATAGATTATTGTCTAAATCTTATTGTTTACATGAAGGGGGTTTTACTTATTTGCATTTCTGTTATTTTAGCAACAGGGTGCCTGTCTTTTTTTATTCTTTTCGAAGGGAATCCAGTGCTTTTGAAGAGCTGGTGGCAAGAAATCGCTAGAGATAGCGAGTCATTACCATTTGCTCCTTACAAGACAAGAGTTGTTTCAAAATCTGAAATTCGTACCGAATATGCAAATGAAGTAAACATTATTGACCACCATCTATTTTGGAAAGGCATGGGGGCTCAGGTAATTCCAATATTAAAAAAAGACAATACGGTTAAAGAATTTTCGGTATTAAATGGAGGCAAAGGATATTCTAATCTCGTTACAGCTTATGTTACGGGAGCGGGCGGAGAGCTTTTTGATATCGGGACACCAATTGTGCAAAATGGCTCGATATTATCATTACCACTAATCAAATCCGCAAAATGGAACAATCAACCTTTAGTTTATGCATTTGACGAGGCATACCCATTTAGTGGCATTGTTAAAAGTCAATTTCCCAGTGGTCAAATTATAGAACAAGTTCCATATCTTGCCGGTAAAGTTCATGGAACTAAAAAATGTTGGAATGAATATGGAATCCCAGTCTCTTCAAAAGATTACATTCATGGAAAGAAACACGGAACACACATATTTTGGTTTGAACAAACCAACGACCCAGAAGATTATGTTCCAGTAAAATCCAAATCGGGAGATATTTATCCTACCCTATGGATAAAGTTAAGAGATGATGCACAAAAAAAGTTCAAAGAAAAATTTGGTTCACATGAAGCTAACGAATGGGTTACATTTAATTATCGCTCAAAAGGAGGCGAATTTCCTGTGCGTCTTTTAGAACATTGGAAAGAAAATTTACGGCATGGCTTGTTTGAGGGTTTTGATCGATTCGGAAACAAAACATTCAAGGATGACTATAAAATGGGACTTAGGATTAAACATAAAATTTTCGACAAGACGAAGAGTTAACCTATGTCATTGGTGCTCAAGGGGGGACTCGAACCCCCACGCCTTACGGCACTAGATCCTTAGTCTAGCGCGTCTACCAATTCCGCCACCTGAGCAAAGAAATTACAATATTATTAATATGAAAAGATTGCAAGATAGTAGTTGGCAAACAAAATACTAGTTAAACTTAGAAAACTTAAGATTTCTTGTTCCGTTATCTAATAAAATTATTTCGAGATGGTAATGTAAAGCATTGCTAAAAGTAATTTGAGGTGAAGCCCATTCAAGCAATAAAAGGTATTTATCAGATAAAAGCGGCTGTATTTCTGTTTCAAAAAACAAATCGTTAGGTTCATATCTATAAAAATCGCAATGTAATATGCAAAAATCACATGATATTTTGTTAACAATACCATAGCTAGCACTATTTACATTAGTGCCGCCATACATTTTAATTAAACTTCTTGAAAATGTGGTTTTTCCGACACCCATTGAACCGTTCACAAAAAGTACCAATTTATCATTATTTTTGATTTGTTCGAAAATCGTTTTAGCTGATTCAAAGTAGTTTGAACCACTGCTAATATCAAAAGTAATCATATTATCACAAGTACCATTGTTGCATTAAATATTGAATGCATTATAATAGGTAGTGCTATTGATTTTGTTAAGATTGATATCAATCCAAAAAAAACACCCAGGACAAATAATGTAGGAAAAGCAAGAATATTTAGATGAATACATGAAAAATAAAAAGATGATAGTATTGTGGCCCAAAAAGGGCCGATTAAAAATTGAAAATGCTTCAATAAAAGACCTCTAAAATAATACTCCTCAAGAATTGGTGATAAAACAACCAAGTTAATAAAAGATGCCAAACTAACAAAACTTTTTTGTTGTAGTGTCAATACTGAAGACTGAAGATTGTATTCATCTAAAAATTTTACTGATAAGTAATTGACAAGTAAATAAAGCGGGATAAAGCATATAAATGCCAAGGGAATATATTTTAAGTTACAAAAATTAAATTGATTCCATTTATTTTTATTGTATTCAAGTAAAAAATAAAGTGCTATAAGAAGTGGAATCAATTGAGGTATTAAAAAAAGTAAGCCTGAAAGAAAGATGCAGGCGTTTTTTAAATTATTCACTATAATCTCTGCCTTATTTACTAATCACAAGTTTATTCGATATTTTTAATTATTCGCCGAAATACATTCAAATGCAATATTTCCTTCACTGCATGTCATGCTAATGGAATTTGAAAACTCATGTTTAATCAATGGTGAGTTTTTGGAAAGGCTTTCACCCTTGTTCGGATCATATATCCATTTTTGGCCTGGATTAATTACAACAAAATTAGCTATACTTTTTTCTTGTAGTGTTGGAATTTCAAGTCCAAGTATTTTATGAGGGTTTGTGGACATCTTTGTAGCTACCGTTTTAAAGGGCTCTTTTTCACCAATTGCCTCCATAACGCTTAATACCGCAGTTTCTAGTCCGGTTGCACCACTTGGGGCTTTATCAAATTCTACATTTTTCAAATGCTCAGCATATGGTTCATGGCTAGAAGTGCATGCATCTAAAATATTATTTTTAAGTCCACTAAGTAATGCCAGTCGATCGTCTTCATTTCGAAGTGGTGGATTAATTTTGGCATTTGTATTGTATTCTCTAATTTGATCTTCTGTTAAAAGTAGATGATGTCCGGACACATCTGATGTTATTGGTATATTCGCATCCTTTGCCTGAGCAATAAGTGAAACTGACCCAGAAGAAGAAATGGAGCTTAAATGAATTGGAAATCCCAGATGTTTTGCAACCAATATTGCTCTCTGCACCGCTAGTTCTTCTGCTAATCTTGGATTACCTGCAACTCCCATTTTTAAACTTAGCGGACTTTGATGTGCATGTCTATTAGATGTCAGAAAAGAGTCCTGAGGGAAATCAATTACAGGGAGACCGAACATTTGTGCGTACTTTATCGCATTAGTAAAAATTTCTGTGTTGGCACTAGTCCTAGGGCAATCAGTTACTGCGACAACTCCCACATCCTTAAGTGAACCCAGTGGTGCAATATTTTCACCCTGAGAGCCAATAGTCAAACAGCCAGTTAAAAGAACTTTTATTTTTGATGTTTGTTTGATCCGATCCTGAATATACCTAATAGTAGCTGGGTTGTCAGAATATGGATTTGTGTTTGGCATCGCCAGTATTGATGAAAACCCTCCTTTAGCAGCAGCACGAGTAAGGCTTTCTATCGTTTCGCTCTTTCCTCCACCAGGTACCTTACTGTGGGTACGTAAATCTAATAATCCTGGAAGAACAATTTGCCCCTTTATATTGAAAGTTTTATATGACGCTTTTTCTTTAGGAATTGAATGGTAAATTCTGCCTTTTCGTATAAATATATCTGTAATTTTATTAATCCCAGAATATGGGTCTATTAATTTTCCGCCTAATAAATCAAAGTTTTCTGTATAAATTTTACTCATTGGCGTTCTTTTCTGAATTAGTTATACATAAATGCATAATTGCCATTCGTACTGCAATTCCATTAGCAACCTGCTCTAAAATAACCGCCCTATTAGAGTCTGCCAATTCCGATTCAATTTCAATTCCCCTATTAAGGGGACCTGGATGCAGGATGATTGCCTGGTCCTTCATCCTAGAAAGTGATTCAGTTCCTAAGCCAAACATATTAGCATATTCTGTTAAAGACGGAAAGTGGGATGCTTGCTGTCTCTCGTGCTGAATCCTTAGAAGCATTACTGCATCCGCTCCATCCAAGGCAATATTTGGGTCATATGTAACATTTGCACCAAAGGATTCAAATTCACGCGGCACAAGAGTAGAGGGACCAGCCAAGGTAACTATTGCCCCAAGTTTTTTAAGTCCCCACAAATTGGACCGTGCTACACGACTAAAAAGAATATCTCCCAGTATTGTTATTTTCTTTCCTTTCAAATCACCCAATTTTTCCCTAAGTGTAAAAATATCAAGAAGTGCTTGGCTTGGGTGCTCATGTGCACCATCTCCTGCATTAATTATAGGGACATCAACCAATTTAGAGAGAAAAAGGGCAGAGCCTGGAGAAGAATGCCTTATAACAATGGCATCTGCCCCCAGCGCTTGCACATTCATCGCTGTATCCTTGAGATTTTCACCTTTTGTTAAGCTGCTTGCTTCTCCTGTGATGGTTATGATGTCGGCACCAAGCGATTTTGCTGCAATTTCAAATGCTACCCGTGTTCGAGTACTTGGCTCCATAAATAAATTAATAATTCTTTTGCCATTTAAAGAGTTGTTGAGGGATTGTGCTTTTTTTTCATTAGCTTTTATTGACCGGGCTTTATCCAATAAGAAAACTATTTCCTCAGAAGATAATTCCTCGATGGATAGGAGAGATTTTCGTCGCCAGTTCATTGGTTCCAAATAGTTTCCTGCTTCCACTCTTTTAAATTTCGCGGTGCGTCTTCTTTGGGCATATGCTTCGGTGCAGATTGGGTGTTTCTCTGTAAACTTTCTTCTTTTTTTCTAATAATTGCATGCATTGATTCGCGAACTTTTTGTTTCATCCAGATTGATGTTGAGGACTTTGATGTGTAATCAGCAGGCCCATTATTGTGAACCCGTCCTGCTTCAACTAGACTACAGGTTTGTGCAAACTCATCTTCATCATTTGGGTCATAAACTGCATATGTCTTGCCTCCCATTTGTTTAACAACTGCAAAAACCGGTACATCACTTGGGCCATCTGCGACATAAATTAGTTGATCGAACGGAACTCGTCTCATCTCATGAGGTATTGATGAATTTACCTCAATCGTGGAACTTTTGTTACATCCTTTGTTAATTTCAAAAATAAAACGCGTTTTAGTAGTATTATCTACTGCTAGACCGATTTGTGAGATTTCAGGATCCAGCGGTAAATATAAATCTGTTTGACTGAGATAGTTCGGTGGTAAAGCTGATTCAATAAACTCGGAGGCAAAAATTCCCTGAACGAAGGACGATATTTTACTGCCCAATATCATTTGTGCTAGCCCTGTGCTGATAACATAATGCTCAATTTTCAGATCGTGTTCTTTAAAAGGGACTTCTTGCGGTATTAAAGCCAGTTCTTCAAAAAACTGGGGCAACCCAGGATAAAAATCTAGTTCTTTTCCTAGTTCCAAAAGTTTTTGGTTAGTAAGCCCTCGCATTGGTCCATTTTTGACATAACTTAGCAAGTGATTAAGGTAAATTGTTTCCGCCGAAACAGCTAGTCCGCGCATTGCATAAATTTCGGGCAATTTATTTACCTCCGACCAGAAAACTTTTTCATTAATGCCATAATGGCGGAAAAGCGGGGTTTGCATGTAGCCTGGAATTAATGTTTTGTCGAAATCCCAAACACAAGCAACTATGTTTTGGGTGTGCATTTGATTGCTATGCGAATCCCTGCTCAATTTAATCGTTTTCCTCCATTGATTTGACTATAATAAATTTCTTATGGAAGAGCTACCAAATATCGAACCCTTCAGGCAAAGATATAAAGAGATTGAAAATAAACTCGCACAACCGGATTTTTTTAAGGATCCCATGCGGGCAAGCTCATTAAACCGAGAGCATACTCATGTAAGAAAAATATTGGAGCTTTATGATGCGGCCCAGCTTTGTCAGTCTGAAATGCTTTCGACTAAAGAATTATTAGATGACGCTGAACTTGGACCTTCCGCACAAGAAGAGCTTGTTATTTTAGAAAAGAAGTTAGAACAACTGAGCCGCTCCTTATTAGTGGCAATGCTTCCAGAAGAAGCAGATTCTGGGAAAAATACCATTATCGAAATCCGTGCGGGTGCAGGTGGTGACGAGGCCTCTCTATTTGCTGCAGATTTATTCAGAATGTATTGTAAGTTTGGAGAAAATAAATCGTGGGGCTTTGAGTGTTTAAGCCAAAGCACCTCCGAAACTGGTGGATTTAAAGAGGTTGTTTTCATTTTTAAAGGGGAAGATGCTTGGACAAAAATGCGTTTTGAGAGCGGGGTTCATAGAGTACAAAGAATTCCAGTTACCGAAGCTGGTGGTAGAATTCACACCTCAACAGCGACGGTAGCTGTCCTTCCAGAAGCCCAAGAGGTAGAAATATCAATTGATCCTCAGGATCTAGAAATTAGTGTATGCCGAGCTTCTGGTCCTGGTGGCCAGGGTGTTAATACCACCGATTCAGCTGTTCAGATTCTCCACAAACCAAGTGGAATATCTGTCTATTGTGCCGATGAAAGGTCTCAGTTAAAAAACAAGAATAAGGCAATGACAGTACTTCGGTCGCGCTTACTAAAGGTAAGGCAAGCAGAAGAAGATGCAAAGTATGCAAAAGACAGAAAGAACCAAGTCGGCTCTGGTGATAGAAGCGAGAGAATCAGAACCTATAACTTTCCACAGAGTAGATTAACTGATCATAGAATTAATTACTCCTCCCATGCCCTCAATGATTCAATGATGGGGGATTTGGATCATCTAATAGATGCCCTTATTGCCCATGATCAGAAACTTAAATTAGAGAATCTTCTTAATAATGGTACTTAATGAAGCACTCACCATTATAGAGGTAATTTCCAAATCTTCTTTATATTTAGAAAGAAAGGGCGTTGCCACCCCTAAAACTGATGTAGAATGGTTGGTTGCCTATGCACTTGGTTGTAAAAGGATGGAGCTTTATTTGCGCTATGGAGAGGTGCTCCCTGAAAGCATTTTGGATCAAATTAGAAACTTAATAACAAAACGGGGCAAAAGGATTCCATTGCAACACATCTTGGGAGAAGTGCATTTTGCTGGGCTAAAAATAAAGTCTGATCATCGAGCCTTAATCCCAAGATTCGAAACCGAGTTCTTGGTTGATTATCTTTACCATAAATTTTCTTCTGATTTTAAGGGAAAGATTGCAGATCTAGGTTGTGGGGGTGGTGCAATTATCTTGGGGCTTTGCTCTCTGATGCCAAATACTCGTGGTGTGGGTTTTGATTATTCCACTGAAGCCCTTTCATTGGCTCGCGACAATCTTACTTATTGCAAATTGGAAAATCGTGTTTCTTTTAGAAAATTTAATTGGTTGAATGAAAATTCTCTAAGCGAAAAATTCAACCTTATCGTTTGTAATCCACCTTATCTTTCAAAAGAGGAATGGAATCAAACAGAGCCAGAAGTTAGATTACACGACCCTGTGGATGCTCTAATTTCAGATAAAGAAGGTCTCGCTGATATAGAAAATGTTGTTTCGGTGTGTTCTAAATCTTTAGCAACTAAAGGGTACATAGCACTAGAGTTTGGAATGTCTCAAGCAGACACCGTTAAAAAATTATTTCCTGATGAATTTCAGGTTGAAATTATTGCCGACCAATTTTTAGTGCGCAGATTTGCTCTTGCACACAGGAAGTAAGGTCAATTAAATTTTTTTGCTCTTTTGGGAATGAGCTTGGGTTACTTGGGAAAGAGAATTTTCATTAACCCAGTCACCTAAGATTCTCAGGCTTTCATGAAGTCTTATATCTAGAATATCAGGTTTATTGAATAAGCCATCAGTTTGATTATTTTCCATTCCGGTTAATCCTCTTACTGCCAAAGACTTTTCTTTTTGTTCGGTAACCACTTTTAGCTCAAATTCACGGGAAGGGAAAGAAAGACTGGATAAGGACTCAAATTCTTGGTTAAGTTGTTGAGACTTATTAAGATCTTCTAGCTTCTGGTTCAATCTTGATTTGAAGTTAAGCGATACACTTTTCTGCTCTCTTTTCTGCTTAAACCATGAAATGTTTTTTTCAAGATATTCAAATTCTTTGGCGATGCTCTGTCTTGTTTTGCTGCGTGCACTCAAGAATTCTACAGTAGAATCAGTATATTTAAATTCTCCTTCTGGCCGACGAAAGTTAACTTCAGGTATCTTATCCCAAGCAAGTGCCTTTTCTAAATCAGACTCTCCTATAGGTAAATATTCATTGACTGAATGCATCACAATATCGCTGGTTACCCCAGTTAATTGAGTGCTTTCTCCTGAAGGTAGATAGTACTTCTGAATAGTTATTTTTGCCGCACTCTTTTTACCATCTAAAGAATTAAATGAAAATGGTAAGTTCATAGGCAAAAGAGACTGAACAGTCCCTTTTCCGTGAGTAGATGAATCCCCTACGATTATAGCCCTGCGATGATTTTTCAATGCTCCGGCAACGATCTCAGAGGCAGAAGCACTGTATCGGGATACAAGAACAATGAGTGGGCCGTCCCAAGCTAATTTGGGGTTGAAATCAAATTTTTTTCTAACTTTTCCATCGGAACTTTTTACTTGAACGATTGGTCCTCTGGAAATAAAAAGGCCCGCGAGATTGACCGCTTCACTAAGATAACCCCCTCCATTTCTGCGAAGATCTAATATTAGCCCCTGAATGGATTCTTGCTTGAGTGCGTTAATTAATTCTTCGACATCATCTGTTGCTTTGTGACCATCTCCACTGGATCCGTAAAAGGAGGGTAGTTCTACAACTCCTGCCAATATTTCATTTTCTTCAGTCGAAAGTTTGTGCAATGATGCACTGGCCAAATTTGCAGTTAGTTTAATCTTATCTCTAATAATCTTAACTATTTTGCTGGTAGAGGGATTTGTAAATGGTCGCACCTTAAGAGACACTAAAGTGTCTTTGGGGCCTTTAATTAATTCAACTATCTTTGATAGTTTCATGTCTACCACATCAACAAATTCTCCTTCTCCCTGAGCAACTTGTAATATAATGTCTTCAGGTTCTAGTTGCCGGGAAGCCTCTGCAGGACCTCCTGGCAATAATTCCTTAATCGTACAATAACCATCTGCATCAGTTAAGACCGCCCCAATACCCACAAATTCATTGTGCATAGCTTGGTCAAACTTTTCCTTCTCTTTGATGTTTAAAAAGGACGTGTGGGGGTCAAACATTTGGGTGAGGGTTGTAAGGTAAAGTTCCTGAACATCCGTTGCCTCGAACTCTAATATATTTTTGTGCCATCTTTCATATTTCTTCGTGATTCTTTTGAGAGTTTCTTTCTCCCTCTCTTTTAATAAACCGAGAGTCTCTTCGGTGGTTTCATTACCATCAACTTGTGAAAAAATCTCATTGATGTATTCAGAGGTTACGAGTTGTCGCCATGTTTGATCAAGTTCGTCATTAGATATTGACCATTCAAGATCAGACCTGTCCACAATGTATGATTGATTTTCTTCAAGGTTAGGTGCCTCTCTTAATAAATTTATAGTACTTTCTAATCTGATTAGGGCTTTTTTGCGGTATTCTTCGTACATCTCAAATGCAGGAAAGAGATTTCCCTGGGTAAGATAGGTTAAAAGGGTGGCTTCATACCTTTCTTTAAAAGATTTGAGGTCTGCCGCTGTAAAAAAAAGTTTCTGTTTATCAAGATTTTTTAAGTAGTTTTCCAGAAATTGAATCTTGTCTAAATCCGTAATTGATAATCTTTTGTAATGAGCCTTTTCAAGTGCACCCAATAGCCATTTTGTCTCATCGGTCATAAGTGCGGTTGGAACAAGTGGTGCGGGTTTATTGATGATTTGTAAAGTTTTTCTCTGTATTGATGGTTTTTCTATTTGAGGTATTGCATTCTCTTCATCTGCAAAGGCACTCGATAGTATAAAAAATAATATAAAAGAGTATGCAGTAAAAGTTTTCATCAGTTGAGAAATGTGGATTCTACTTATCTAGCAGTTTTTTGGCTTTTTCCAAAGTTTCTTTTTCATCGGTAGTTAAAGAGCCAAAACCCATTGAATTAATTTTATCTAATATTCGGTCTGTTTCTTTTTTGATTGAGTCTGTAGATCCAAAATTTACTCGATACTTGGAGTTGTAACTTTTTTGCAAATGAGTCCTGTTTGGCTGAGCTTGTTTTGTAAACCTTATCCTGAAAGGAAAATAAAACCTGCCAGTATGAAAAAGAAAAAATAATAACCCACAAAACATCCCTCCAAGATGAGCTGAATGTGCTATTGCACCAAATCCATACAGTTCAACTGTGAAAAAACCATATATTTCCAAAAGGAGGGTACCCAATAAGACCCATTTGGGTTTAATCTTTGCGGGAAGTATGAAAAATAATAGTAGAGTAATTGGCTCATTTGGACGATTTAGGCAAAAAAAACAAAGAGCAGACAAAACGATTGCAGAAGATCCTACAATATATTGATCATGTGCGTTAAAGGGGGTCCAAACCAATAAACCCAAAAGGACCGAAGAAAGACAAAATAATTTGTACTTGGATTTACCTAATATTGTCTCTACAGGTCTGCCAATAAAATGCAATCCTAGCAAATTTACAATTAAATGAAAAGGTCCGTCATGTAAGAGTGCATAGGTAAAGGGAGTCCAAATAAAGCCGCTAATGAAATTATCTAGCGAGAAAGCAAAGAAATTATTAATGAACTTTGCATCGGAAATAAGGGAAGCTATAGCATGTACTAAAAAAAATCCTATTAAACTAAAGATTAATGAATCAGTGAATGATCGAGCAAACACCTCTTTTGGCGTTTTCATATATGACCTGTCGTAGAGCATAACTTTAAATAATAAATTAAGAGTGAATGAAAAACAACACTTGAAATTAACTTTTTTTAAAAGTGAATTACATCTTGTATTGCTTGTTTCAATAATACTAATATCGACCTTGCTTATACATAGTTACTTAAGCGTATTTACACTCCTAATTATTCTTACAACATGTACAATATATCTTAATTTTAAAATAACTTCTCAGCATCAAAAAAAGAAATTTATTTTAGTTCTTCTATTATCAACTTTATTTATAATAACAAAGTCAAATGTTACAGATTGGAATAATGATTCTAAAATAATTTCATTTAAAAATAATAAGGAATATAAATTTTCAATCATTTATAATAATAAAACTTCATTAGGAAAGATTATTAAAACAAACCCGTATAATGAAAATTTGTATGGAATAAATGTTCATTTATCTAAAAAAATAAAATTTATAAATAATGAAATTATACATTTAATAGCATGTGTTGATCACATAAATAAAACAGGCGATATATTATATCTGAGAAATAAAAGGATAATTAAAAAATATTCTACTAAGAATAAATTCTTAAATAAATTTGAAAAATATCCAATATTTTACCAATGCAGTAGCTCCATTGCATTTGGTTGGGCAATGCTAACAGGCTCAAAGAAGTTTATAAAGTATGAGGATGTAAAACGCTTTATCAATACTGGAACAATGCATCTATTTGCCGTAAGTGGTCTACATGTTGGATTTTTTTATATGATTCTTTCCATTTTGTTCAAATGGATTTACATAAATCATAAAACAAAGTTACTAATGAAGATAATAGTGTGTGGAACCTATATTTTTTTGATTGGTTATCCATACTCTGCAATCAGGGCATTATTAATGATTTCTATGTATGAATTTTGTAAAAATATTTATTTTAAAAATAAAAATATTGTATTTTTTAGTATTACTCTTATCTTGTTTCTTTTCCTTGACACAAAAGTCTTGTACTCAATCAGTGTACAACTTTCATTTACTGTAGTATTATTTATTTTGTTTTCTTTAGAAAATTTGAATCAAAAGAATGATTATTCTCCATTAGACCTTAGTTTTATACTAGTAGTTTCCATTTCAGCATCTAGTGGATCTGCTCTACTTTTGCTAGATTATTTTGGACATTTTTCTTTTGTGGGAATTCTTGTAAATGTTTTAATTTCACCAATAATTTTCATATTTTATTTTATAAATATTTTATTTTTCTGTTTATATTTTACTTTAGATTCTTATTTAATAATTAGTTTTCAGGTTCTTATTTATGACATTATTAGTTATATTATTCAATTTGGTGTTGAGTTATCTAAACTACTACCAAAACAGGAAGCTAGAGTATTAAATATAAACAACATTATACATTTTTGTGTGTTTATTTTAATTTTATTCACTTTTTGTTTTCAAATACCCTCAAAGATTAGAATTTTTTCCGTCTCCGTTTATTATCTATTTTTATGGATAACCTGCCTATGTCTATGCCTTTAGCCCAATGGTTTCTTTATCATTGTTGCCCTGAGGGCTTTTATCAATTAGTTAACTTGTTCTGTAATTAAATGTACTGCACAGACTCTCTAGAAAATTGGCACGAAGGACAAGGACATTGGCATCATGTTCCAAAATCTGATTGGAATGACTGGAAATGGCAATTGCGCAACAGGCTTGTTAGCAAGGATGATTTTAAAAAGCATATCACTTTGACCGAAGACGAATCTATTGGGCTCGATATTTCGAGAGATAAGCTTTTGGTTTCAGTGACACCTCATTTTTTCAACTTAATTGATATAAATAATCCCAATTGTCCTATCAGAAAACAAGTTATACCTGATCGTTCGGAAGGGGTCGTTTTTGACTTTGAAGATAATGATCCTGTTGGAGAAGAAGCATCTATGGTTGTTCCTGGATTGGTTCACCGCTATCCAGATAGGGTCCTTTTTTTAGTCACCGACCGATGCGGTTCGTACTGCAGATACTGTACACGCAGTAGACTTGTATCAAATGCACAAGGCTACAGTTTTCATCCAAATTTCGAACAAAACCTTGAATACATAAGATCACATACAGAAATTAGGGATGTTTTAATAAGTGGTGGAGACCCATTACTTTTGTCTGATGATAAAATTTCTTCATTACTGAAGGAGCTTGCTGATATTTCTCATGTCGAATTTGTTCGCATAGGATCGAGATTACCTGTTTTCCTTCCTCAAAGAATTACAGAAGGGTTATTAAATGCATTGATGGCCTACCCAAATTTGTGGATTAGTATTCATGTAAACCATCCTGTCGAGTGCACATTAGAGCTTAAAGAAGCCTGTCATAAGCTATCGAGAAATGGCATACCTCTTGGCAACCAATCTGTTCTTCTTCGAGGCATTAATGATAATATCAATACTATGAAAAGTCTTATTCATCGATTATTAATGATGAAGGTAAGACCTTATTATTTATATCAGTGCGACCTTGTTCCGGGAAGCTCGCACTTGCGAACCCCTGTATCGAAAGGTCTTGAAATTATCAAAGGCTTGAGAGGGTCTACTACCGGTTATGCAATTCCCCAATTTGTGATAGATGCACCTGGTGGTGGTGGTAAAATACCCTTGAATCCAAATTATGTTGAAAGTTCGACAGAAGAATTATGGGTACTTAAAAACTTTGAGGGAAAAATATTTAAATATCAAACAGCCGTTGATTAATTTAGTCTGTTCTAATTGGCATAACAACGCATAAAAATTCGTTGTTTTTATCATTACTTACCTTGAATACTCCCGGGCTCATATCGTCTCTAAACTCGAAAATGACCTTGTCGTTACTGATCGATTTTAGAGGATCCAGCAGAAATTTCGGGTTGAAAGATACCACCGCATCTTCACCGCCATATTCTATGGTCATGGACTCACTGGCGTCACCAAGGGTACTTTGACCATATATTTCCATTTCGTTTGGTTTTATTCGTAGTGTAACCTTTTCATCTGAAACTAAAGCTGCACGATTTACACACTCCAGCATTAATTCCCGTTCTACCACCGCCTGATTAAAATCATCTTTTGGAATAACCTGTTTAAAATTTGGGTACTTCCCTTCCACCACCTTTGATACTAAGTAGATAGAATCACGAAAACCGTTTGTTTCTTCTTTATCACTAGATACATTTAATTTGAGTGATACTTGTCTATCAGTAAAATTAAGTTCTAATTTTTGCGCTACGCTGGGCAGTCTTTCTAGTTCAGTTACTGTTAATGAGGGTAAGATGAATTCCCCAATATTTTCAGTTGATGATTTTTCGGACTTACTAGTAACCGCAAGCCTTCTTCCGTCGGTAGCGACCAACGAGATCATGTTTTCTTCCTTTTGAAAAAATACCCCTTTGAGCATATAGCGTTCTTCATTAACTGACTGGGCATAGGAAACACTTTTAAGCATGGAAGCCAGCTCTTCACGCTCTAAATTAAATGATTTGCTGTTTTCTAATTCAGGCAATGGAGGAAACTCTTTGCTATCCATACCCACAAGATTAAATATCGATCCACGGGTTGATATAGTTGCTTTAGGGGTGCCTTGCGATGAAACACTCACTTCCATATCAGCTAATTCCCTTACTATTCTAACTAACTCTTTGACAGGCAGAGTAACGGAACCAATTTCTTGAACATCAGCCATCACCGAGCATTTTATTCCAAGATCTAGGTTGGTTGTGGACAACGAAATGGAGTTTTCTTTGGCCTCAATTAATACATTTTGCAAAATGGGCATTGTTTTCCTTGATCCAACCACGCTTGAAACGAGTTGTAGTCCTGCAACAAAATGATCTCTATTTATTTTGAAATTCATCGATTATGTTTTGGAGTGGGATTAAATATTAAACAACCATTAATTATTAAGAATATATTTAAAAGACTAAAACTTAATTATATTATATAAGGACAAGAACTTTAATATATTATTAAAACATTGATTGTCATGGTTTTATAAAAAAAAATCGTGTTAATAAAAAAAAGGGAAATGAAAGAAGAACTGAAATGAGTGTATAAAATCTACATAATCCACAAAGATATAACACTCAGAAAACTCACTTTTTACGAAGGGATTCGAGAAAATCCCAAAAGCTTTGGTGATTTTCAACAACAGAATCTTCTGAAGAAGGCACATTGCATCTGATCATAAAATCCTGGAAAGAGTTTTTTTCCAAAATAAACTGACAATGCAAAGCATGCTCGTTTCTCTCAAAATAAATCCTAAGGTCACCAAGTCTAATTCTGTAATATGTCATTCCTTTGCGAATAAATTTTCCTATGCCCGACTCTCTATCGGAAAGAATGTCGCTGGAAAGAGAACTTAATTTCTCAACAAGTGCAAGTTGTTCAATTTGAGATAAACCAGAAATAGCCTCTAAGCTTTGCGATGAAAAAGTAACCTGTCTCACTGCACTCATCTTTATCTAAATAAAAAACGAGATGCAATATCAAGGAGGTTATTTACAAAAATTTATTTAGTTCTTCTCCATTATAAATCTGTTGATATAAAGAAATGGTTGTATGAATGAAACCCAAATAAAAGAAGCCGAAGAAGCAAGGGCAGTTCTAGCAAAAGAAGCATCGGCGATAGAG
This sequence comes from Opitutales bacterium, assembly GCA_038106225.1. Taxonomy (GTDB): domain Bacteria; phylum Verrucomicrobiota; class Verrucomicrobiia; order Opitutales; family Seribacteraceae; genus Chordibacter. The sequence continues at coordinate 26,776 of JAYODK010000005.1, forward strand.
GGGGTAGCCAATCGTCTAAACCCGACAGAATTTTCGGGAGCATTAGATATTCTACACAGAGAAGGTCACAAGATTATTATTACGGGAATAGGTAAATCTGGATATGTGGGGAAAAAAATGGCCGCAATGCTATGTAGCACAGGCTCACCCTCAGCGTTCCTTCATCCCGCAGAAGCAGTTCACGGGGATTTGGGCATACATCAAGAAGGGGACCCGGTAATCTTTCTTTCGAATAGCGGTTCAACACCCGAATTACTGTACCTCGAGCCAGTCTTAAGATCGCGAGGGGCGAGCATTGTGGGAATTCTTGGTAAGAAAAACAGTCCACTAGGGGAGAAAGTAGACATAACGCTAGACGCATCTGTTAATCAAGAAGCTGACCCTCTGGGCATAGTTCCAACAGCTAGTTTTGCCGCCGCCGCCGCCCTCGGAGATGCAATAGGGTCTGCATTAATGAAAAGAAGAAACTTTGATAGCAAGCAATATGCCCAAACCCATCCAGCAGGACAACTGGGTAGAAATTTAATACTGAAAGTTAAAAATGTTTTTCACTCTGAATGTATGGTGGCCTGTCTGCACAAGAATGCTAAAATCAAAGAAGCCGTCATAGAAATGACCAAGTTTCCTTTAGGTGCAGTGTGTATACTGGAAAACCAAAAATTAATAGGTATTATCACCGATGGCGATCTTAGGCGCACTCTTTTAGAAACGGATGATATTAATAGAGTCTCAGTTGGAGATATAATGTCAAAAAACCCGAAAACTATAAGTCCAGAAGAAAGCCTTGGCTTTGCCCTGGACCTTATGGAAAAAAGAAAACCAACCCCGGTATCTCTTCTGCCGGTGGTTTGCCCTGAAAACCAAAATTTCCTTGGGCTTATCCGTCTACACGATATTCTCGCCGGATAAGATTCGAAATATGATCAAGAAAAGAATTTTTTCGATACTCCTATTTTTATTTTCTTTAGCATGTATCGCATATCTTGGTGTTCAGGTTAATCAAGCATTCCAGGAATATAAACACTGGAAAACAAGGGAATCTGTCCTAGAGCAAGAATTGGAAATATTAAGAGAAGAAGCCCGAACTCACCAACAATTTTTAGACAGATTGCGACGGAATCCAGATTTTCAAGATGAGGTGGCAAGACAAGAGTTAGGGTACGGCAACCCCGAGGAATGGCTTTATCGATTCCCGGAAGAGTCTTCTGATTAGGCATTTGTTATGAAGAAAGTTTCCGACCAAGAAGGTGCTTTAAGAGAGGCCTTCTGTTCGATCGGCCAAGGGCATGTTTTTAGATTTTGGAATGAGCTCAACTCCACACAACGAAAATATTTACTGAAACAACTAAAAGAAATATCTCCCTTGGACTGTAAATCTGCATGGAATGATATGCAAACTGTACAGAATAAATTAAACTGTCCCAAGGAGCCAAATTTTGTTTCTGCAGTCAACCCACTTTGTAAAAAACTATCTAAATTCCGAGAGATAGGTGAAGAATTATTGAGCACCAATAAGGTGGCTGCGTTTACTGTTGCTGGAGGTCAAGGAACCCGCTTGGGCCACAACGGACCAAAGGGAACATACAAATGCACTCCAATAACCAAAGTTTCGTTGTTTGAAAAATTTGCTCAAAACATACATTTTTTTTCCAAAAGATACGGACAGAGCCCAATGTGGTTTATTATGACGAGCAAAGAAAACCACGAGGACACAGTCAATTTTTTCACTCACAATAACTATTTTGGCCTAGAAAGAGATCGGGTCACCTTTTTTAAGCAAGGGATGATGCCGGTTTTTGATCTGCAGGGGAAAATCTTGCTCAAAGAAAAGCACGAGATACTGATGAGCCCAAACGGTCACGGGGGTTCCTTTCGTGCGATGCTAGACTCAGGTGCATTATCCCAAATGGAACAACAGAAAATTGATTATATCAGTTATTTTCAAATAGATAATCCATTAGTCTATTGCCTAGACCCAACTTTCATTGGGCTTCATTATGATAAAAAATCCGAAATGTCATCAAAGGCAGTTCAAAAACTAAATCCTTCTGAAAAAGTTGGAACCTTTGTGAATCTCGGAGATCAACTGCATGTGGTTGAGTATAGTGATATTCCCCAGAAAATGTCTGATGAAAGGAAAGAAGACGGAGGTTTACGGTATCGACTGGGAAGTGTTGCCATTCATTTAATCAATCGAAGTTTTGTGAAAAAAGTAACAACAAACAAAGAAACCCCCAACCGACTAACCTATCACGGAGCTTTAAAAGCAGTAAACCATCTTGATGAAGATGGAAAATACATAGAAGCAGATTCACCGAATGCACTGAAGCCAGAAACCTTTGTTTTTGATGCTCTTCCGTTGGCCCAAAATCCCCTCGTAGTTGAGATCGACCGGAGTGAAGAATTTGCACCAATCAAAAATGCCCATGGGCAAGATTCGCTTAAATCATCTCACCAGCTTCAGCTCGACCGGGCAAGAAAATGGTTTAAAGAAGAAAAGTTTGAAACGGTACCAAAAGAGATTGAAATATCACCATCATTTGCCCCAACATGGCCTCATTTTGTTGAACAAATTTCAACAAATCGCCCAGAACAAAGATTTCTCTCCAAGCACAGAGTTATCTTTGACGAGTTTGGGATATCTAAAGCAATATAACATATTAACTAAATGACGAAAAAAACTACAGAAAAAGCAGTAGAAGAGGGGTTGCTCCTCCCTGCTGCTCTAGAAAATATTACTGAGCTACAAAATCTTGTAGCTTGCCCGGCTTGGGTTTTAGAAAGTTTGAATGAGTTGATAAATGGAAACGAATGGGAAGAGTTAAATGATCGTTTTCACTCTAATTTAGCATTTGGGACGGGGGGCATGAGAGGCCGAACGATCGGAAAAATAATAACCACTGCCGAAAAAGGAACAAGCAACGAGGGAGAAACCCCAAGTTTTGCTGCTGTTGGAAGCAATACATTAAATGAGTTAACTCTTTTGAGGGCAACGAAAGCACTCTACATTTATTTGGAGAAGTGGATGCATGCTGAAGGCATGCTTGAGCAACCCCGCTTGGTAGTGGCTTACGATGTCAGGCATTTCTCCGAAAAGTTTGCAAACCTAGTTTCAAGGGCGTGGATAGAAATGGGTGGACTTGCCATGATGTTTGACGGTCCTCGGTCAACGCCGCAATTGAGTTTCACTGTGCGCCATCGTTATGCTCATGCGGGAGTAGTAATTACGGCCAGTCACAATCCCTACCACGACAATGGCTTTAAGGCCTATTTTGGGGATGGAGCACAATTGGTGCCCCCCCATGACCAAGGAGTGGTTGCAGAGTACAATAATATCAGCCTTGCCGAAGTTGCCAAATGGCTTAACGGAGATGAACTAGAGCAGGCTAAACCAAAGATGCTCAAAACCGAGGACGACATGGCTTACAAAGGTTGCCTAGAAGACGCTGTTATAAATCCAGAATTACTAAAACAATGTGCCCCTAAAATAGTATTTACCCCAATCCACGGAACAGGAGCAATTTCATCAGTGCCCGCTTTATGGGATCACGGTGTCCAGGTTGCATTGGTTGAGGAGCAGGGAACAGAAGACCCGAACTTTAGCACAGTCAGTTCTCCCAACCCAGAAAACGCAAGTGCCTTATCTTTGGGTATAAAAGTAGCAAATAAAACTAAATCTCCATATGTGTTTGGAAGCGATCCAGATTGTGATCGTATTGGGGTTGCTTTGGTGGATAAAGGAGGCTTCACTTGTCTAACGGGCAATCAAGTGGCGTGCATGCTTGGTGAATACAGATTATTAGCATTAAAGTCACAACAAATCATACAAGAGGGGAATGAAGCAGGCTTTGCATTACTTAAGACCTTTGTAACCTCACCTTTATTAGAAAAAATTGCTCAGGCATACAATGTGCGGTGTATAAATACACCAACTGGCTTTAAGTGGATGGCACAAAAGTTGCGTAAATTTGAAGAAGTAGCCCGAGTAAGAATGCTGGAAGAAGAGGGGGTTGGATTAGACTTCGATTCTACAGAGCTTTTTACTCGTATGGATATTTTATCAAGGTACTCAACTTGCTGTGTTTTGGCAGCTGAAGAGAGCTACGGATATTTACCACTAGATTTAGTTCGGGATAAAGACGGTAATGCATCCTCCCTTGCCATAGCAGAAGCGTTTTCTTTTATGGAGTCAACTAATTCGACCCCGCTTAAATTCTTGGATAATATCTACCAAAAATATGGTTATCATTTAGAAAAAACAGAAAACATTTACTTTGAGGGGGCAGAGGGCAGTGCAACGATTACTCGTTTGGTTGAGAGCTATCGAAAAAGCCCATTGGAGAAAATCTCTGAAATCAATGTAAGGAAAATCAGGGACTTCTCAGAAGAAGGCTATATTGACGAGGACAATGAACCACTGCCTGTGCAAAACTTTATTCAAATATTTCTGGAAAATGATTACACTATTGCGATTCGCCCTAGTGGCACAGAGCCCAAGATAAAGTATTATTTATTTGGATGTGGAGATTCCAATCCTTCCGACCTGGAGAAGTCAAAGCACGAGGTAAGCAATATGATTGAATCTATTGGAAACTGGCTTATCGAGGATGCTCATAAAAGAGCAAACTAATAAGAAGACATAAAATGCTTTGCTAAATAAGCATGCTTGCTGGGTTCTCTATTAATTCAGCTAAGACTTGTAAAAATCTAGCACCTATAGCCCCATCGACAAGCCGGTGATCGCAGCTTAACCCGAGGGTCATTGTTTCGCCTGATCGAATGGAGCCATCTTTAGCCAAAACGGGCTTTTTGACACTTGAGCCTACTGCCAAAATAGCGGCGTTTGGTGGATTGATAATGCCACTAAAAAAATCAATACCAAACATCCCAAGATTTGTAACAGTAAAAGTAGACCCTGTCATTTCATCGGCTGTTAGTTTTCTGGAGCGGGATTTTTCAATCAAAGACCTTGCTTCACTAGATAAAGCACGAAGGTCTAGTTGTTCAGCATTCCTTATAACTGGTGTTACAAGTCCTTCATCGATCGCAACTCCAAAAGCCAGATTAACATTAGCGTGAAAAATAATTTCCTTATCCGCCCAGGATGTGTTGATCTCTGGAACTTGCGGAATTGCCCGAGTACAGGATAGAAGTATCAGATCATTAATGCTAACCTTAGTGGCCACCGAAGATTGGTTAGCAAGCCTTTGATTAATGGATTCTCTAGCAATACGGAGAGGTTCAGAGTTTATTTCCTTTTGCAGATAAAAGTGGGGGATGGTAGTCTTAGACTCAAGCAACCTTTTGGCGATTACTGAACGCATTTTACTTACCGGAATAGATTTGTATTGGAGAGTGGAAAGATTGTCCGCGGTGCGGAGGCTTAAATCATCGTAGTGTTTAGTGCCTAAATCTGCCTCATCGAGGACAGATTTACCGTCTGATGGCAGATCTTTTTTGGTTATTCTTCCCCCAGGCCCAGACCCGCGTATTTTGGATAAATCAAAACCTTTTTCCGCGGCGATTTTTTTAGCAAGGGGAGAGGCCAACAGACGCCTACTTTGATCATTTGCACTTATTGAGCTATCAGAATCAGTTGTGCCTGAACCAGATGAGCTTAGTTGATCTGGAGTCGCTTCCTTAATGGCTTTGGCCTCTTCGCCATGAACAATGGCAACGTTGTCAGGCTCAGCCTTTCTGTCGACTGCATCATCAAGTGGAGGAACTTCTTCTCCCTCTTCTCCTATAATCGCCAAAGGCCTCCCTATTTCAACCTCATCTCCCTCAGAAGCTAGCAACTGCAATAAAACACCGTCATCAAAAACTTCCAATTCCATGGTTGCTTTGTCTGTTTCGATTTCAGCCAAAATATCACCATTGACTACTATCTCGCCAATGTTTTTGTACCATTTTACGACTGTGCCAACAGACATGGTGTCGCTTAATTTTGGCATTTCAATAATAGTGCTCATGAAGAAATTTATAGTAATTCCATCGCTTTAGCCAAAACACGATCATGATTAGGTATTTGAAAGTTTTCAAGTACCTTACTGTACGCTTGTGGAACATCTATAGCGGAGACTCTTTTTATCGGGGCATCCAAGTAATCAAATGCATGATTTTGAATAAGATAAGAGATTTGGGCATCCACCCCACAAAAAGGTTTATTTTCCTCTACCAAGAGTACACGGTTAGTTTTCCTAACTGTTTGCAAAATTGAATCCAAATCAAGCGGCCTGATAGAACGAAGATCTAAGACCTCAGCGGAAACATTATGTTTTTCATTCAAGGTTTCTGCAACCTCAAGGGCGGTTTGCACTGATCGCCCATGGGCAATAATGGATAGATCATTACCTTCACAAACCAATCGAGCTTTACCTAGGGGTATAATGAAATCTTCATCCTCAGGAACTTCGCCCTTTAGGTTATAAAGGATGGTGTTTTCCATGACACAAACAGGATCATTATCGCGAATGGCTGCCTTCATCATGCCCTTTGCATCTGCGGGGGTGGATGGGCAAATAACTTTCAATCCCGGGGTATTTGCTGCGAAGTTTTCAGGCGTGTGGGAGTGAGTTGCTCCCACATTTGTTCCACCATTAGCTGGGCCCCTAAAAACGATTGGCACATTGATCAAGCCTCCCGACATATATCTTACACTAGCCGCATTGTTAAAGATTTGGTCAAAAGCAACATAACAAAAGCTCCAAAACATAAATTCAACAACTGGCCTCATGCCCATCATGGCGGCACCAACGGCGAGACCAGAAAAAGCAGCTTCGCTTATAGGTGTATCAATAATTTTATCCGACCCAAATCTTTCTAGTAAGCCTTCAGAAACTTTGTATGAACCTTTGAATTGTGCAACTTCCTCTCCCATAAGGATGACATTGGGATCGTGCACTATTTCTTCTGCTAGGGCTTGGTTGAGTGCTTCTCTGTATGTGATTTCAGCCATCTGTGTGAAGTAAGGTTAGCAAGAAGATTCAAAAAACATTTCGCCTTCAGAATGTTTATGGTCTGGATTATCAGTTTCCCAGTAAACATCATCCATAAGTTCAGAAATATCCGGAAAAGGACTAGCCAAAGCAAAGTCAACTGAAGCATCAGCCTCATCCTTGGCGCTTTGATCTAATGCCTGAATTTTTTCATTAGTTATAACGGCCTCTGATAGAAGTTTATCACGAAATAAGTTAATCGGATCTTTGTGCTTTTTATATTCTTCTATTTCTTCCTTGCTCCGATATGTTTGATCCGGATCTGCAACTGAGTGCCCCCGATATCGATAGGTTACAATTTCTAAAACCGAGGGAGTGGAGCTTTCCCTTGCGCGGGTTAATGCACCATGAATGGCAGCTCGAACTTCATAAAGATCGTGTCCCTGATGAACGGACCAATCAATATCGAAAGCATCTGCTCTGCGAGCGAGTGGTTCTCCTGCAGAATGCCTAGATTCTGCGGTTCCCATTGAATAACCATTATTTTCGATGATGTAGATGACAGGAAGATTCCACAGCGATGCAAGATTAAGAGATTCATAAAAAGGTCCCTGGTTGGTCGCTCCGTCCCCCATAAAACATAGACAAGCCCCTTTCTTCTTCCTCTGTTTAAGCGCGAATGCAATACCCAGCCCTAACGGGGTTTGACCACCAACAATACCATGGCCTCCCCAGAAATTTTTGTCAGGTGCGAAAAAATGCATGGAACCACCTTTGCCCTTAGAACAACCAGTGCGCTTACCAAACAATTCAGCCATGCATTCGTCCATATCCATTCCCACAGCTAATGCATGACCATGATCCCGGTAAGCAGTGATTACATGATCTTCATCAGACATTACAGAAACAGAGCCAACGGCTACGGCTTCTTGTCCTATGTAAAGATGAAGAAAACCACCAATATGACCTTGTTGGTATGCACGCAGGGAGCGCTCCTCAAATCGGCGAATACGCACCATTTGAGAATAGAGACGGATTTTTTCCTCAGGTCCTAAATCCGAGTTGATTGCCAAGCTAGAAAAATCACCTGATTGCTCAGTGTGAATATCTTCAGTTACTGTTTTAGTATCTGTATTGGAATCAACTTTAATATCAGCGTCGTGGTATATACCTTCCATAAAATAGTATAATTTTAACAATACTTTTTATGTCTGGTTTGGACTAGCTTCAACCTCTAAATTACACGAGATGTTAGAGCAATCTGCCCTTACCCCCCAAAACCCTTCATTTCTACGATCGTAATAAGGCCAAACTAATTTATGATCCGAAGGAGGTATTGAAAGACTATTTATTTGAGCCCGTGTAAAAAAGTTGAAATATCCCTCGTCTATATTTCTCGGTAGGTTATCGAGGGGAACCAAACAATCAAAAAGAAACATTAGCCAGTGACCATTTCCTTCGTATGATTTTTCTGATACATAACCAAACAGATGTAAGTCTGAATCCTTAACAACAATACCTATTTCTTCGAGGGTCTCCCTTTTTGCACATTCAAAAGGAGACTCACCCTTTGTCATCTCAAGCTTTCCTCCTGGAGGGCTCCAGCATCCGAGATTTGGAGAACGCCTTCTTTTAATTAGCAGTAGCCGGCCGGTATCATCACGAAAAAATAATAAACACGAAATCTTAAATTTCATATAAAAAAGGCTTGTTCATAACTGGATTTATCTAAAATGTATTCTTAGTAAAACCCTGTCTAGTCTTTATGATAATAAGAATATACAAAGCAACTTTTCTACTTATTAAACTCTGCTTGCTACAAGTGATTGCATTTGCAAACGCCGATCAATCTGTGGCTTTGGACGGTAAAGTAACATTTATTCAAGAGTCCAACTCCTGGTTGAAACTAACCGTGCCTTTCCGGGTCTTAGAATTACCAGATTTTCTTCTTAAAAAAGAGAAATCAGTAAATCCGGAAGATATTATAAACGAAAAGTTTTTGGATGATTTGAAAATCAAAGTCATTATATGCTGCAGAAATGATTTTGTTAGAAAAGAAGTACGGGGTGATAAAAAAGATATAAAATTTAATGAATATTTTTCTTCAGAGCTTGAATTGATTACAATGGAGGTAGACAGAGGTTCCAAAAAAGAAGCACACTTTTTATTTCCCAAGGCTGTTGCAGACAAAATGGAACTAGGCTATCAACCTGACCTAGTTGGGTATGTAGTCGAATTTTCGGTAAACGGCAATCCACTCGATATTACGGATTCGGTTCGCTTCGACAGATATAAAACAAGTGATGTTCTCGACAAGTTCCGTGCCGAAGCATTATCGAAATCAGCCCAAAATGAAAACATCCTAATTCCCGCACATTTAATTAACCCTAATTACCTAGAAAATCTGGGTCCCGTTAAAAGAGATTCTCTCTATTAAAACGAGCCACCGCAATGGCAAAGAAAAGAGAGCTCATCATTAATTTGGGAAGTGCTCACATTAGTGCGAGCGTGTTTACAATCGCAGAAAACATTACATTGCAGGGATTTTATTACCAAGAATTTAACCCTGAAAATTTAACCGAAAATGAGTGGTTGCCCGAATTGGAGAAGACCCTTGGGGAGGTTGCAAAAAAGAATCGTCTCAGCGGTGTTGCAAAATTTGTTCTGCCTGGGTCATTAGTATTATCTAAAACCATAAGAGTTCCAAAAGTCGATTTATCCAAAAAAAGAAAAATTGTAGAATATGAATTATCTCAAAAGCTACCATTTCCTATAAAAGATTTAACCTGGGATTTTACTGTTATTGATGACGATGGAATAGAGGAAGAAATTCTAAGTTTTGCTATCAAACCAGATTTAGCACACAAATTGAGTAAAATTATTTTTTCATGTGGATTTACCCCAACCCATTTTATTCCTGCTGCAATCCTTGATCATGAAGCAATAAAAGCTACGCCGAATACAGAAAACCAAGAGTGCCTCTTTTTGAACATGGGTGCGAAAAGTACTAATATTATTTTTAAAAACCCAACAGGTTTTCTAGTAAGAACTATAAACCTAGGTGGAAACTCACTTACTGAAATCATCTCAGAACAACTAGCAACTTCATTTAAAAAATCTGAAAAGCTTAAATTAGAATACTTGAGCGGTGATGAAGCATTAAACCAAGAGGATGCCAATGAATTAAAATTATTGAATTCACGACAAGTCTTCTTGAATAAATTTGCACAAGAATTATCTAGAGCAATAGTTACATACAAAAGACTTAAAAAAGGCAGAACACCACAAGCTATATATGTAACCGGCAGAGGGATTAGAACACAGGGCCTTCTCAATACTTTGTCAAGTAGCCAAAGACTGCCTGTGCAGTATTTTAATCCTTACGACTTAATTTCATTGGAGGTTGATAATTTCGAACAGGAAATACTTGCAGAACTACCTTACCTGACAAGCGAAGCTGCTGGCCTGGCGTACAAGTTATTAGAGAAAGATGGAGAAGAAACCATTGTAAATCTGCTCCCCAAGAAAAAGATCAGAGAAATAGAATCAAAGAAAAAATTACCATGGCTTGCCCTTTCGTGCTTATTTTTGTCGATCTTACCACTACCATGGTTGCTAAAAACAAACGAAGATCTGAGCAATATTAACAGTCAAATATTAAAACAGTCTAGTGAGATTAATAAAATAAAGAAAAGTTTGGCATTAAACCAAAAGAATAATGCAGAACTACTTGATTTACAAAAAATCAACAATTATTCATCGAACTATTTAGAAAATATTTGCCAAACAACTTCTAACACATCCTCCATCCAGGATTTTTTAAATGGTCTACAATTTATCATTGAAGAGGATGTAAATGAAAACACTTGGATAGATAGCGTTAATTTTTATCAAATTAAAATTCAACCGGGCACTAATTACTTAAATACACCGCTTAATTCGCAGGGAGCAAAAATTACTGGTCGCTATATTGTAAAAACAGAAAATACAGCATACAATTTAAGTGATGATCAAAAAAAGCTCGCACTCATTGACTCAAATGGCCGGAAGCAAGAATCCCTAACAAACTCCTTTTCAGGTCATAAACAAGTGATAAAAGTACTTAACAAAGTATTTTCTACAGAGGGCAAAGGAGATCTATATAATAGACAATTTACACATTTTGAATTTGATTTGGAATTAGATCTATTAAAATGAAAATTTTTTATATTTGGACATTTTTTTGCTTTTTGATTTCAATATCAATTTTCTATTTGATTAATGCTAATCTTAATCAGTATCACGAATCAAAAACAGTATTAAAAAACAATTTAAAAGCTCTTCTTGATCTGGAAGGAAAACAGAAAATTGATAAATTTACACAGTTAGATTTAAAACTAGCTAAAAATGAATGGAATAGCTTATATCAGACTGCAAAGTCTCATACTAATTTTTGGAAAACCTTCCTAGATGAAAAAAATAATATCAGTAAAACACATTCAATTAAAAGTTCATCGTCCATAAACACAGATCTTACAAGGCTACTATCTCAATTATTAAGAGAATGCGAAAAGCTTAATATAAAATTTAACAATCCATCAGATACACCATCTCCATTTATGGACAATGATGTAAATACTTATAAATTTGGATTTGGTTTTTCTGGATACGATGGATTTTGGCCTAGTTTTGAGAAAGACGAAGCCAATTTAATTGCTATACAGTCAAAAATGATAAAGCAAATTGTAAGTTATTTTATCAATTCCTTTGAGGAAACAGATAAACCTACCCTCTACTCCCTTAAAAGAGAGCCTGTAGGCCCAACTGATTTACAATTTATTAAAGACGACAAAATAGAATCTAATTTTGGAATTAAGAATTTAAGAGATACAGGTTTTGTGAGTAGCTACATTTTTCAAATTACCTTCAACGGTAAAACAGAAAATCTTCGTACATTCGTAAACCAACTAAGACCACCATTTAGTCTTAGATCAATTTCTGTAAAAAGATTTGGAACTTCGGGAGGATCATTCGGCGAAGGATTCTTTTCCAACAACAGTAATCAAGGGACCTTAGACATTTTACCAATAATCAGGGAAATTAATTCAATTTTCACTATTCAATTAGAATATGTAACCGCCACTAATACTGATTTAATTTCTGAATTAAACGCAGAATTCGAAATAAATCTAGAGCCTTTTATTTCTGAAGAATATCTTTCAGAAATCTAATTTTATATGTCTGCATTCTCAAAATTTCACTTAGAAAAAGCAGCACTTTTCTTTTTAATCGGCTGTTTTTTATGTCTCTTTTTAATAATTGACGCAGAAAAGCATCACTTTGAATCTGATTTTAATGAACACACAAATTTTCTAGATCAGACGAAAATCAATAGTAAATATTACTACTCAATTCCTCAGCAAACTTCTTTAATTCCTGGAGATCTTATTTATTACAAGAATTCTGAAAATGAAGATTATCAATATTTCGAGATTAATGAAATTCACTACAAACGTGGATCTAATCTATTTATAACCGCAAAGGGGAATAACCTCGAAGGAACTTTAAGAAAAGACTTAGTCCTAAACAAGGATTGGAAATCATCGAGAGAACCCGTTGTTCTCAAAACATCAAACGGAAACGAAAATATATTAATATCCGATATTGATTTGATTGTAGGTGAATCAAGCGTATTACCAAGTGAAGATATAAAGTCCATTTCAAAGTCCAATAAGATCTGGTCTACTTATCAAAGAACATACTCTGAGAGTTCATTACACACCATCAAAGAACGCCCCAAATGGACCCATAAAAAGGCGGATAGCAATTCTTCTGATTATGACCTTTTTACACCACCAATTATTTATATTCACGAAGGAAAGTTAACCACGAGGATACCAAGTAAGGAAGAAGCTAAAGAAGATATTGAGCCTTTTGGTCTTGAACTTATTAGTGCACTCAAAACTCCATATCCTTTGTTGCTTGTAGGATGGGTTGGAGATGTTCCTTATTTTCAACTAAAAGAAGATAGTTTAAATATGTCTGGCGGTAAAATTACGAGGAATCGAATTGTTCCGCAAACTAGATACAAAAAAGCGATTAACCCTAGCCCTGGTCAATCAAAACTAATTGCATGCGATGCAAACGATACCGAAGCATGGTTTGTAGTAGAAAATTTCGAAGTACTACAATATAAGAATTCCAAAACCGGCGGAGTAAAACCAGTTGGAATTGCCACGGTTAAGGATTTTATCTCCAATCGACCGCCTTTCAAAATTAACAGCTTAAACACGGACGCACCCGCTGGAGATTATCAATTTAAATTCTCTGTTAAATTTCCAGGAATTTCAGAAGAACAACTTTTATTCTCAAGTGCAGATACAGGAAAAATATTTACCTTCAGTGGCCGGGACTTTGAGATTTCTCAAGTCGATTTAGATCTAAAAAAAGTAATGATAACTAAAAAAGACCCAAGGGTTGCCGAAAATACTTCGCGAACATTCGCATTTTAGGCATTTTCAAGAATCCTTTATCCAATAAAGGTTTTATGTATTGACCCTTGCTGATTTCTGTATGGAATTTGGATTTGTTTTTCGAGCAGAAATAAGCCCACTTTTATATGTCTTTTTTTGAACTACTATCCAAAGCATCCAGGCTTTTCTCATGTGCTCTTCTTATTGCACCGGGATTTAATGTTTGTTGGGCACAATTTTCGGATGATTTGGATCTGCCTCGACAAGAAGAGCCTCCAGCACTTCAAGAATCCTTCTCTGAGGCGGATGATATCAATCTTGGTCCCAATACCAATTTGGTTGTAACGCTTGATCGAATACGAGATTTGTCTTCCAAGGGTGAGTTGGGCAAGGCACAGAATCTTGCTACCTCTGCACTGCAAAAATTGGATGAAAATGAGCAAAACTCCTTTTACTTAAGGCAAATTAAATCTGAAGAAACCAAGCTTTACTTTAAATTAGCGAACCAAGCAATGCTCGACAAAAAATATACATTGGCGAGTCAGTATATAGCAAGATACCGCGAAAATGTTGCAAATGAACTAGAGGAGAGAAAAATCCGCCGTTCCATCAAAACAGAACTTAAGCAAACACAGGATGTTTCTCTGGTTGGTCGATTGGTGGAAGAACTTGATAAAGCAAAGAAAGACCTAGCACAAATCAGAGCTCAAACAGGTTTGCCCAAAGATGACTCCCTTCCAGACCTTAATCGATTAGTTGCTGACGAAAAAGCAAAACTGGAATCTTCCCTGATGCGTGCCGAAAACTTATTAAGGAAAGCTCGCAATGACTCTTCACAGGGCAGGTATGGTTTAGCCGATAAACAACTTGATGAAGCTCTTGGACTCTTAAGTCCAAATTCTGGCACTATTGCAATGATTAGCGATCTATACAAAGCAAAACAGCAGATCATTTGGTATCGGGTTGGTGAGGCAATGCTAAAAGGGAAGGTCGGTGAGGTACAGGAACTAACGATTGCATATCGAGAAGTGGAAGATTCTCGTCGTAAGGTTGAGACCAATACATTGGGCGTTTCTGCCGAGATTGATTTTGACGCAGAACTCAAAAAAGCAAATCAGAAAAACCGGGAGCAAGCTGAATTTGCCGAAGAGATGCTCGATGAATCAAAAAAACTAATTCGTGAAAAAGAATATGAGCAAGCTGAGAAAATTCTCCTTAAGATATCAAATTTTCTTGAGCCAAATACACTTACCTGGCCACTAATACTCGAAGCCTCACTTGTAAAAAATCGCATTAATCTGGCAAAAGCAGATGATGCCCGAAAGGAAAAAGATTGGGATAGTGCAAGTTCCTATTTGGATGAATTCCGAACAGGTTTTTACACGGACCGGAATATACAGGGAGATACTCTAACCTATGGGCGCCCGGGCTTAGAGAAAACGAAAGGAGAAGAGGCTGTTAAGGAAGAACTCGACCGTGCGGAGCAGGAACTAAAGAAGATACGTAATGATAAAAGCGATCCTTTCAAAAGGGATATTTCTGAATTTACTCCAAAATGGAAGGAAGACCAAGAAAAGCTGAAAGAACTGCTAATGCGTGCGAAGGTGCAGTTCATTAACGGTGATTTGACCGGGGCAACCGAAAGTTATCGTGTTATTGAGACGCGCTACAGTGACAACTTTGAAGCCAAAGAAATGTTAAAAAGAATTTCGCAGATGCGACAAAAAGAAAGTTACCTCGGCTACATTAAAACCCGCCAGGAGATGCTTGAGGAAATTGAGCGAGAATGGGAAAGACCGAAGGTTTTTGACCGCCAAATTGAAGAGACGAAAGAAGTGGAGGAAGGGCCCAGTAATATTGAAAATAAGCTTAAGCTTATTCAGATACCCGGAATAGACCTCTTCGAATCACCACTATCAGAGGCCACGACCGAGTTGCAAAGATTGGCACGACAATTCGATCTGACGGAGCCTGATCCAGCTAAAAAAGGCATAAATATTATTCCTATCATAGGAGGGGATACGGAGCCCACAGTGAACATTACTTTAAACCCTATGCCTCTTAGAAATATGCTGGAGTTTATTACGGAGATGGTTGGCTGGACCTTTGATATTCGTGATGATGCAGTTGTGATTACTAAAGAAGGTGGAAGCTTTAAGGGCCCAGCTCTAGAAACTGAATTTATTCAAGTGGATCCAGGTGTCATCAGTAGAATAACTGGCGAAAGTATCGGAGGGGGAAATGCAGATCCTTTTGCGGTTGATGATGATGATGGAGGGGGAGGGGACGAAGGGAAACAAATTCAGGCCTTTCTCGAAAATGCTGGGGTTAAATTCATTGCTAGCAAAGGCCACAAATTCGCCTTTAATGGAACTGATTTAATTATAACACACGAAAGAAGATATTTAGACTTAATCAATAGAATTATCTCTAAACTGGACGAAAGGGCATCCAAGCAAGTGGAAATCGAGGCGAAGTTCCTTGAGGTTCAAGAGGGAGCCTTAGATGAAATCAGTTTTGATTGGAGCTATTCTTGGGGTGACGCTCCCATCCTGCTGGATGACAACTTTTTGCCAATTCTTGATGCAAATGGAAGACCACAAAAGTCTTATGAAAAAGTGCTCACCGGAAATACAAGAACACTGGCTTCTGCACACTCTCCTACTGGAACATCCCGAGATACAATTATTGAAATGCCTAGAAATACGGATGCTAATATGAGAATTGCTAATCCAATTCCTCAGCTGCCCGGTAAAATTGGTATAGGAGACGGAGTCTCTCCATTAACTCAATTTACGCAAAGAAATGATGGAATCGATGATGGAACAGGGATGATTTTGGGCTCCAGTCAGGCCTCATTATTGATTAGTGCATTAAAAAGAAAGCAAGGTACTGACTTGCTGAGTGCTCCCCGGGTAACCGTAATGGACGGTGGGACTGCTCAAATAACAGTGGCACAAGAATTTATCTACCCCATTGGCTACGAACCTGCACCTTTGCCAACTGTAGGAGGCGGAGGAGGAGGAAACGACAATGGAGGCGGGCTCGGCGGTGCGATCCAATTACAATCTGCTATACCAGAATTTGACAGAGTAAACCCCCTTGATGAAGAACCTGGCTTCAGGGAGGTTGGGGTTGTTTTGAATGTCACCCCCATCATCGAACAGTACGACTCAATAAATTTAAAATTAAATCCAAAGGTAACTGAATTTGATGGTTTCATAGAGTATGGCGGAAATTCAGCAATGATTGGTGCGATTAGTGAGGGAACACCTCCCATGATTATACAGCCATCAGGAATTCTTATGCCCATATTTTCGGTTCGCAAGGTGGAAACTCAAGTCAGTATTTTTGATGGAGCGACAGTCATTATAGGGGGTTTGACGCGTGAGGAAGTCAAAACGGTAAATGATAAAATTCCGGTGCTCGGAAATATTCCATTAATTGGAAAACTCTTCCAATCTAATGCTGAGAGCTACCAAAAAAGAAACCTTTTGATCTTTGTTAGTGCAAGCATTGTATCCAAAGGTGGGTCACCTGTTCGCGAGGTCATCCAGAGCATATCCCCACAATCAATATTTAAAGATCCTGTGATTATGACACCGACAGGAACAATACGAAGAACATCACTTGATATGCTGGATGATCTTTAATCATACAGTGCAATGCAAAAGCCGGCTTTCAGGTAATAATTATTATATTATTGCAAAATTTATGTCAAAATTTGCAATAAATAGATTTGTCCTCTAGGGTAAGAAAATGTTCAGTTTGATTAAGAAAATGCAGCCGCGTTTTCCTGCAATAATTAAGTTTGCAAAATTTCTCCCAATCTTCCTCCTTGGTTTGGCTGTCTTATCTGCCCTTTACTTTGGCACCAAGCAGCGAGTTAATTTTATCACAAAATCCACGGAGGAAAGTGTAAAATTCTTCGACGGCGTTGATCCTAGTAACAAATACCCCAACGCAAACAAGCCTCTGAAATCTAGTGATCTGCCTCCTGCCAAGGATACGGATAATATCTGGTGTAAAGCACTTGAATACACAGATTTATCTTCTGATCCCGCATTTAAGAAATTCGATGATTGGATACAAATTTACAGTGATTTGAATTGTTCTGATTTGGACTCCTGCCTCACCCATGATCCGAGAATAATTAGTCAGTTGGTTAATGATGGATTAGCTCTCACTCGTACGCGCGCGAAGATTTTATCCGAAGTCATAAGAGGTGATCCACAAAAAGCTATCGAGTTAGCAATACCGCAAGAGACCAAGGAAAAATTGCCTTTTGTTGTTCAAAATGAATTAGAGAAGTGGGAAAGTGCTATAGTTGACATCAATTCCATGCATGTCTGTTTTTCCGAAAATCACCCCGGTGGATACATCAAAACAAACGCAACATTTTCAGATGGCAGAACCTTGCGAGTATGGAGTTTTGGAAAAAGAAAAAAAATGCCCATAACCAAGGGATTAGCCATTTGGGGAATCTCGCTTGGAGAAGATATGGCAATTTCTAATGAACCATTTAAAGTGGTTGAATCTGATGAATTTTCAGGTCACATAGAAATAGCAGAATCGAGAATCTCTTATAATGGGTTAGCGGAGAGAAGGTTTGTAATAGATCAGATTCGTAAAGCAGAAAGGTCATATTCTGGCAAAAGAGGATCAGTTCACAAAATCAATTATCCCATCGCCCTTGCATCATCCAGTTCAGCAGATGCCCTGATGGAGACAAGGTACGAATTAAATACTACATTAGCGACTTACGAGGAAGCACTCGCGGTTGCTATCTCTAAAAATGGATACCTTTTACAAATCGAAGATTCGACGGAAAATGAATCGATACAACAATGGCTCCTAGATAAAGCCAACAACAACCTACTTACCGAAGGAATTGACGAAGATAATGTAACCCGAGTTCCATATGTTTGGCTCGGTGCCACAGATAATGAAGAAACAAACGGAACGGTATATGATGAGGATGCCAATCTAACTACTCAGACACGTATTATCAATGCGAGTGAAAGTGATTGGAAATGGTTGAATGGAGAAACTTGGGTCAATGCTAATTGGAAAGACAACCCCCACATTGATGATAATAATAAGGATTTTGCCGCTTTGGACTGGAATGATACCAACGGAACATGGGTAGATTTGAATAAAACTGCCCGTTTGCCCTTTATAATCGAATATGACATTAAATTACCTACCGTTGACAGTGACCTAAAAGGAATTCGCAAAATATTGGTCGTTCCGGCCCGCTTTCTCGATGAAACTACGGGCCAATATGAAGATGGATTACTTACTAATGAACTGGGACAAGATCTACTGGCAGAATTACAGGTAGATGCATATGAACCTATTTCCCGGGAAAAGTTAGAGCAAGCCATGCAAAATATTCGGGATTATTTTTACAGAATAACCGATGAAGAACTCGACATTATCCCTGTCATTACCCCAACGGTCACCATACCGCTGTTTAGGTATGTAATGACAACCAATAATACAGAGAAAAACTACTACGATTCCGAAGGTGTTTATTCTGGGCGTGAGCCTAACACATTGCAAGAATTACCATCGCCTGAAGATCCTGGCATTGAAGGTCTAGCCATGAGTATGGCTGCATCCCTTAGTGAAGATTGGAATTATGAAGGTCCTGCATTTAGAGGAATTTCCAGTATATCCCTTGTCAATAATTCGATTGATACAAACTTTACTGCCCCACCTAGCGTTACATTTGACGGGGGCGAGGCAATGAACGGATCAGGGTTCCCGCATCCCCGATTCCAGCCGGCACAAGCAGAAGCTATTTTAGATGCCGGCGGGGATGTAGTGGGAATTAATTTGATCGAGCCAGGAGCTTATTATCAAACAGCTCCAGATATACTGCTTAATGGTGTATCCTACACTTCGGAATTCGCTTGTACTGTTGAATCGCTTCTTATCAGTAAAGTTGCTCTCAGCAACTATTCGAACGGGGCGGCAGGCCTTGGCTTTGTTGGCGGAATGGGTGCCCATGTAATGATCACGAATGGTTCAATTTCTGAAGGTACTGTTACTCATGAGATTGGACACAATTTTGGATTAAACCATGCCAACCGCTACCTTCCAAGAGGTGAGCATGCACTCAGTGATGATGCTGATATCCTCGAGTATGGTAATCCATTCTCTGTTATGGGCCAGGGAAAAGATATTGTAAACTCGGGAGATATTACCATAGCAGAGCAGGTTGCCCTGAATATCGCCTTTGCCGGTCAGGCTGGGTATTTTTTGGGCAACACCATCGGAAGTGATGTGGTCTACTTGTCCAATGCTAACACACTTTCCACTACTCCTCTTAAGGAAGCAAATGGCACAGTCCCTAATACCTTCAGGATATACCGAAGCAATTACAGGTCCCCCCCAAGATTCCTCAAGGAAACGACTGGGACGGGTGGTTATACGCTTGATATTCCTGCAGAAGAACTGGAATTCCTTAATGAACTCAACAACTCTCCCTTTAATATTAGAGTAGTGGGTTCTGGAGAAGATGCGAATGGCACACTTTTAGTCACATCAACGACCGCAGTTCTTCACATATCCAATGGAGGTAGGGGTTTCGTAGAAGAGCCAACCATTCAAATATTAGATGAAAATGAAACCATCAGAATGACCTTAAATCCTTCTTGGATCAGAGTGTCAAACGGCAGTGACTTCAATCAGACTGCCCAACTGGTTAGCTACGGAGCAACAGACCGCTGGATACGAGGAGTCCAAATATCTGGCTTAAGCAGTTCAGCAAGACCAACCAACATAAATGCCGAAGGAATGTTTGATCTTCCTTTAACTGATTATTATCTATCTTTCCGGTCAGATGTTTCAGATGAGGGTATTATGCTGGAAATTACTAATGACCTGTTTGAGGGTAATGGGGCATTGGAATCCTTTCTTTTAGATGCAACCCCACAAACGCCATTGGATTTTAATGATGCGGCATTAATTATTGGCACTACCTATTCTGATTATGATGCCGATATACACATCACTCCTATAGCGAAAGGAGGTATTGATCCCATGCCATACATTGATGTTGTGGTCAATATGGGAACAGTTGGCAGCGGGGAAGCCCAGGCCCCGCAGTACGAATTGAGTGTAAGCAATGCAAATCCTACGATCGATGAAACTGTGGACATTGCAGTTATAGTTGCGGACGGAAACACCAGTCAATATGCCTACTCTTGGTACATCAACGAACAACCCATCCAGCAGTCAGGTTTTTTAAACAGGCATACCCTTAGTAAAACTTTCTCACAACCTGGTACACAGGTTGTGAGGGTTGTTGTATCAGACATGAAAGGAGGACTGGCATCCCGGAACTTAGCTATTGTGGTGGATGGTGCGGAAAAGGGGAATGAGTCCTTTATTTCAGGAACGATCCGGTCTAGGCAAGGCCTGGTACAGGGTGCCAGGGTGGCAATTGAGGCAGCCCCCATTATCGAGCATACCGTTTCCTTGGGCGGGAACATTAATGACAGCTTTTTCACGGACGGACTAAATGAACCTGCCTACTTCCAGATTGATGGGATGAAGGCTCCTCAATTACTTGTCCGAAGAGGAGAGATTCATAGATTCTACTTCGACCCATCCCTTTCAGGGACATCAATGTCCTTTCTGGATAACCCTGAAAACACCATCCCGCGGGTCGCAATCAATATGTTGTCTGATCCTCGTGCCGACTTTAATAAAGGCTCAAATTATTTTCGTAATCCGGAAATTACCTACAATTTCAGGTCATCCTTTTCCAGTTATGTAACAAGAAATGTTGGAACATATTTGGAAATGCTCGAATTTCTGATGGAAGACAATGGATCAATCACAAATATCACAGACGACAATGGTTCCATTTTGCAGGTGCTTGAACATTTGAAAAATGCCAACCTAACACTTTTTGAAAATAATAATCACATTACCCGCCCATTTGCCAAAGCATTAATGCAGGAAACGAATGTCAGTATTGCCCGAGTGGGACCAACACTGATTGATGAACTAGGTTATGTTACTTACGGCGGTCGTGGTTATAACCGTGAAAATGTGCCAACTGTCGAGGTGCGCCGGTCAAGTATTTGGGAAGATTACTCCAAGACCAATGCTAATGCGACTGCCTATGTGGATGGCGTCGGTACGATATCTCCGGTTAACGCAGATGATTTTTTAGGGAGTGATTGGAGCACCAGAAAAAATGATTCAATTGTTCCTGAACTATTGATCTGGGGATCAGGGGGAGGAGACGATGACGATCTCTATGATGAGGTAAATGCATCTATTTTTGCTTGGACGGATGATGCTTCTGGCGAAACTAAGCGCACGATCAGCATAACCAACCAAGGGAAGGGATTTGAACCTAATAGTACCATGGCGGTTTTGCATTACCCTTTTGATCCTCATGCATATTGGACATTTGACAGGCACGAAAGCTTGTTTGAGGACCCAGACCAAGCTCGGTATCTGCCGTCACCTGCTTGGAATCGAGAGCACGATGACAGCAATCTTGCCCATTATTGGAAACTGGATGTAAATAGCAGCACTTCAACGATTGCCGACCAGAAGGGCGGGGTTGATATCTCTGCAAGTGCTCCGATCGGAGAGGGTAATTTCTCTTTTGGCCTGCTTGGTAATGCTTTTATTTTACAGGGTGGAAATGTACTAGGCATTGACTCTGTATTGGAAGATAATTTCACATTTTCAGCCTGGGTTAACCCTCAAGCAACATGCACCGTTCAACTCAATGGCAATGATTTGGTTTACAACCCCGCTGCACCTCTCAAATTTGAATATGACGGGCTTACGGGCCTAAATCCGCAATCATCAACCGGATGGACTCATGTAGCGGTGGTATCAAGTGAAAATAATGCGACACTTTATATAGACGGAAGAAGCTCAAATGGAGCACCCAACGCTTATAACAGTCAATATGACATAAATGTTACCGGTGATGTTTTACTGGACGAAATTCGAATTTATGACGCTTTGTTAAGTAAGGCAGAAATTCGTTATCTCGCTGGTCTAAATATGCTCGATATTTCGGGAAACAAATATCACATAACCCCAATGGGCACAGGCTCCTACCCAGAGGGACCGGGCGAAACGATTAGCTCATTAAATGTTCCATCTGATAGTGCGGTCCTAAATTCTCCCAATGGCAGTGGACGCTTAGGAGATTCCTACCCTGGAGAAAGCCATGGTCTTTCTATCAGTCTAGATGGCACCAACCAGTACCTGGATCTTTTGCAGCATGCATCTGAATTTCCCCTGATTCAAGGGACAATCAGTATGTGGATCTATCCTTCTGCCAGCCAAGACACCGCACCGCTTTTAACCATGGCGACACCCTATCGTGCGGTTTTAACAGATGATAATTCTACAGATTATGAAATTTCTGAACCTGGAAACATTTTCTCTTTTGAATTGGTTAATGGTTGGCCAAAATTGAGCGGATACCGTGGGTTTCTTTCCGCCGAAAAGGTTTCTGCTGGAGAATGGAGCCACCTTGTCGGTTCATTTAGTGAAGCAGGCGTTACCATCTGGCTTAATGGGAATTTAGTAAACCTTACTCTTGAGGATTCTACTTCTGCGGACAGATTTAATGAGAGTGCAACTTTGCTAAACCTAGCCAGTGATGCAAAAATTTTTGGTGCCGGAATTTCTTTTTCGCGTGAAGATGATCCTCTAGCTGAGAAACCATCCAAAATATTTTTTAATGGTTTAATTGATGATCTTGCCATCTATGACCGTATTCTGACCAGTGCAGAAGTAGATTATCTGTATGAACTGCGTAGAGGCAGGGAGCAAATTCCAAGACTGGAAGCATTGGTTGATGCCATTGGCACTGTGGATATCAATGAAGGCGGAGCCGGGTATCGCGAGAATCCAGACTTGGTTTTTTGGTACGGTCAGAGCGATAAGAATGAATCAACCCTTCAAGAATTTGATAGTATCGATGATGTTAATAATTTCTTTCATGACGGTAACGGGGACTTTAATGGAACCGAAGGAACCTTTGTTTATGTAAATGGTGCCGTAGATGAGACGGAAGAAGGCGTTTACAGTCATCATAACGGAAAACACAGCAGTCGTTCATACAACTGGCGAAACGGTGCTGAGCATGGTTGGAGAAGGCTTGTGCAGGCTAGAGGATTAGTGGAGTATGAAAATGCATCACTTGGGGATGTGGTTTGGACCAAGAAGCTAAACTCTCCAGTGGAGGTGCCTCTGCCCGATGGTCGTTTAGTTTGGCGTAGGTATCTTGACTATGTATCCATGGATTCCAACAACTCCTTTTTTCTCGAAAGAAACCAAACTGCATCATGGCCTTTCTCTTATTATAAACCAAACGGACTTTATGGCTTTATTGAAAAAGTGGATCTCAATGTTTCATCACCCTTAGAGTTCAATCCAGCTGCCCTGAGTGTGTACACCGCAGATGCCTTTGTTCAATTTTATATCGATCACGATGCAAATGAATCGATCACCATAGTTGATCCAGGCAGTGGGGTTAAAGCCATACCCTTAAATAGCATAAAAATAAGCGGTCGTGGTTACCAGCCCTCAACCCCCAATCAGGCGGAGGAAGAGCATGCTGGTTTTGCAGAGATTGACACGGATACAAGTGCCGATGGGACAATCAGTTATTTTGGTGGAACTATATACGAGTGGAATGGCAGTGAGGATATCGGTGTATCTACCATGGAGTTCAACAAAACCTATTCTTTTGTCTCGGTTGACAATCCTGGCTTTGGATACGCCACGCCCCTTGAATTTAAAGTCGTCGGTGCAAATCCCACTCAAGGAGGTGTTTTTGTTACAGCTTTGCCCGAATATAATTCAAGCGTTGCCTATAATTTTGTAGAAGCAGAATTTGAGGTCGGCACAGTTGGCCCAGGTGGTTCAATTGAAACATTAAATATTATTAATGGAGGCCAGGGTTATGTTGATATTGGAGGCTTGCAAGGAGATGATCTAACCCTTCTGGAGATGATACTCGTAGAAAAGGGATTTGATATATCAGAATATCCCTTTGTTTCGATAACGGGCGGAGGAGGGCACGGTGCCCGTTTCTCCATCACTATAACCAATGGGAGCATAACGAATACAGCTCAAATTTCCGGAGGTGAAGGATATGTAAATACCATAGCGGATAATTTTCCCACCGCTTCCCATACCCCAACACTTGCAGGCGACGAAAAGAATGCCAGCCTTTCGGTCATGCTGGGAGGATACCTCAAGGAAATTCCCCGTTGTACAGCGTGTGAGGCTGGTGCACCAACTGGTCATTTTAATCCCGGCACTTCCGCCTACTCCCACTTGGAGCCATGGATAGAGATCTGGGACAGGGGTAGGAGCGAGGTTGCAATTGATACCATGGGTACACGTGCACATGCTGCACCGAAAGTCAGGAATGGTAAAGTAACCAAGGTGATTGTGACCAACAGCGGGGCAGGCTACATTGACCCCATCGCCATTGTACGCGATGCACCCCCTAAGTATGTTGATTACTATGATGGTCCATCGTCAACGTTTCGTAGAAAGTGGAAGTGTACTTATTTGAGACCCACGGAATCGGGAGGAACTGAGGAATGTGGGCATGTCCATTGGGGTCAGTACCCCCCAGAAGAATGCCCTGGCGAAACGGACTCTCAGCTTCCCTATGAGGATGAAAATGGTTCATTGTGGCCAACATCGGGCAATGATATCAAAGAATGGAAGGTTCGCCATGACGATATTAAAGAGCATGAGTACTGCATCGAGAACGATACTCATCTTAATGCAAAGTTTTTGGTGCGAAAATGCTGGGGAACCAAAACAAACTATATTTTGCATGACGATGCGATTTATCGAAACCCACGATCTGACTGGCTCAAATTTGATGCCAACTTAACCGTTATTTCAAAAAATGGAAAAATCCGGGAAATTATTGTAGATGGTCAGGGGACAAACTATTATGCGACCGAGATCCTTGTTGAAGGAACCGGGGCAGGTGTAGATGCCATACCGGTGTTTGATGAATTTGGATTAAACACCAAGATAATATTTGATGATCCAAGAATTAGAAATCTGGAGATAGATCATGTCGACCGACCAACAGGTGCAGGACAAGGGTTTCGTGAGCGCCCGTGGACTGGAGATGAACAGGCAAAACAACATTATTCTACTTCCATTGGTAGTAGTGTGGGAAGTCAGTTAAATGATCCGATTTGGGGCTATGACGACCGGGTGGATTCAATCGTTATTTATTCAGACCAAGTTTCCACTTGGAAATTTGGTCAACCTGTGGTCGCCGATTATCTCGGCGACCGGATTTCCAAAGTTGAGGTTCGGGATCCTGGTCTCTATGCGACGGCCACAGACTTGGCAGTTACCATAGACTATAATTCCAGTGGTTCTTTGGATTTTGATCTGGATGGAGAGGTTGATTTTATAGCTGCTCAGGTGAGCGGACATGGTACTTCCCGGCTAACCAGATTTATTTTGGATGATAATGGTAGTTACGATGAAAATGCATCGGGGACCATTATTGAAAAAGGTTTGTTTAATGAAGTTCCTAAAATACAGATTTTGCACAAAGACAATTTTCTATTAACAGGCGGGTTGGGCTCTCTAGATTTTGAAAACGAGACCGCAAGTTCCTACATCAGATTAAATGATCGAGTTTACTATGATGCGGATAAAGAGCAAAGCTACAAAGAATTATACATTGATGATCGGTTCCCCAGCCAATTATTTTATGCAACGAGTATTGATGATAATACTACCGTTGCCCAGTTACTTCCCGCAATAGGTGGTGAAATTTTAGTATCGGAAGGAGTTCCAGGGCATAGTTGGGCGGTTGGTGAGCAATCTGCCAAGCCGCACTATTCATATTCAGATGAAAATGGATACTATGCCTTCGGTAATCTGGCTCCAGGTATGTATAACTTAGCAGTCTTTATGGAAGATCAAAAGTTTCAGGACAGTACCTTTAGGCCTGAAGCAAATGATGCCCGTATTTCCCAATTTATTTATGTGCCCGGCTTTCCTGAGTTAATCCTTGAAACAGATGGCGGGGGAATTGGAAGGAGTACATTAAGATGGTCTCGGGAATCCAAGGCACTTTCCAATCCAGAAGGTGATGATAAAACTATATATGGAATTGGCCGTGGATTTGAGCCCGGCAAGACTCCTGAGCTAATTTTTATTCCTCACGATAACAATATTGGAAAAAGTCAGCCCAATCTAAACATATCAGTGGGAGTAGATGGCTCATTGAGCCTTACCATAATCGATGATGTGAACACATCTAACTATTACCCCTACGACCGTTTCTATGTCAGGTATTCCAGTACTGTTTCTGGGGTGGACTTTTTTGAGAGTTACCTTTGGACTGAATCCAATCAAAGTTTTGGTTCGGGAGTTTTGGCCTCCTTTGACTATAATGATTCCCGAACGGATCGGGATAAGTATGTCGCTGAGCCAAGATTAGTCATCTCCCCTGATGACTCCAACGGCACCAATCCGTTGGAAGCTTGGTTATCAAGTGCCCTTTTTGGAGACACTCCCCTTACCTTGTCTGCCAGTGTCTTTGAAAGCAATGGCTCAAGAGTAGCTTCACCTGTTGTAGACTGGAATATAGCTTTCGACTTTAATGCTTCAGACGGAAATAATTCGCGCATTGCACAGCTTGAGGATTCGTTGGGCATTCGTGACTTGAATGCAACAGGGGAAAGCGTTGATTTATATCTATATTCAACCCTTCGGTCTGGAACAGGATCCATCAGAGACTTTGAAATTATCGCAGGGGGCACGGGCTATGCAGACGGAGATGTGATCAAACTTTCCGGATATGGATATGGCTTGGAGGCGAATGTTACAACAGGCTCAGATGGTAATATTACTGATATTAATATCACCAAGCGGGGGTTTGATTATTTAAACAGCGACCCGGTTACTGTATACGACGAAAATGGTTCCCTTGAAAGTAACGGGAGTGGTGCGGTATTAAAGCCTCTGTGGTTTAGTGGAATCATGATTGTTGAGGCAAATACGACCGTAAACGGGAATGCCATCCGTTCAAGTGTTCGAATTAAGCCATCTTTGAGAAACGCCCTCAATTCTAAGGAAAGATGGCTGAATAAATATTTGGATTCCTTCATGGATTACAATTTATCTTTGGATAATGATGGTGACAACTTATCAAACTTGCTTGAGTGGAGATATGGCACTAATCCTCTGGAAACAGATACCGATTTGGATGAACTTTACGATAATTGGGAAACGAACGAATCCCAACCCCCGGGTCAGTTGTCCAATCCTTTAAGGGTAGACACAGATAACGATGGATTAAATGACTCCGAAGAAATGGGTGCGAATACCAATCCTCGCTTGCCTGATACTGATTTTGATGGATTGATTGACTCACAGGACGAGGATCCCACGGTCG
>JAYODK010000005.1:54714-56994 GCA_038106225.1 Opitutales bacterium
CCTGATACTGATTTTGATGGATTGATTGACTCACAGGACGAGGATCCCACGGTCGCATCCGGCAACCTGGCGATTTCTGGTCGAATCTATAAATCAAACCTTTATACAGGTGATTTGTTTTTCCGGAAAGAATCCTTCAACTGGTTTAACCCAGCTGCACCCAGCCCTTCTGAGATCAGTCCCGATACAGAAGCATATTCTGCCACGCATTATTACAGATCTGGTCTCGTGTCTGGTTTAATCTATGGATCCAGTGCCTTTATTGATCTGGACTCTGATGGCAATTATGACCCGGGTGAGCCTTACGATGAACAGAATATCACATCTCTTACAACCAGTAGATATGGGCTTAATCTCGTTCCATTGGATCCACCGCCGACACTTGAATTCATAAATCAAGTCAGTTCAGATCCAAATATTCAATACGATATAAACATATCGGCCGGAGAATGTAATGTTACTATTGATGTAAATAGTTCTACCCAGACCAGCACCATAGATTGGCTAGTGAAAGCGAACGATCTGCTAGATGGGCCATGGTATGTTGACGACCAAGTTGATGCCAACGGAGTTACAAATAGCTCGGGAATAAGAATCGTGGTGGATGGAAACTTTTCCAGTTATTTGGATTCTAATTTTACGGGCTTTGGAAAAATCGCCGATCTGTCAGAAACACCTATTGGTTCATATGTTTTAACCTATAAGGCATATGACAGCTTTGAGAATGCCTCCAACATACTCACTCAGAAGATTACAGTCCGGGATAGACAAAGCCCCCACCTTACCTTTCTGGACCTATTGGAAAGCAACAAGTATCCTAGTGGTGCATATCGTGGGATCACGACAGAAACAAATTCAACCATAAACAATGTTTCAGCCGTTGATCCTTCCGATTATAACATAACTTATTTAGTGGATTTCGATGCAAACCTTACTTGGAAAGCGGGCGAAATATTTGATCTTGCTAACCACATTTTAATAATACGGGACAACAAGGATGGCTTAATTGAGACTGCTTCAGTTTCTTATTATGAGGAAAGTGGAGCATCATACACTTTATTGGCGAACGAAGTGGTCAATGTGGATGATTACAACGGTACTTACCAGATTAATGAAAGTGGCAGTCAGAATTACAAAATTGAAATTTTCGCATCCGATGATGTAGCAAATGATCTCAACTTCACACTCTATTTAAATTATCTCCTGGAGGCAGACTTTAATGTTACAGTGATTGATGGTTATGTGTCTGGTGCAGAAGTGATTTTCGATGCCGATGGAGATGGGTTATCTGACCTATCAAGAAATTTTTACACGGATGAGAATGGGGTTGCTGGAATTAAGTTAACCTATGCTGATCTTCGTGCAATTGATGCAAATGGGAATGGGAAAATTGATCCAGAGGAAGGTCGCTTTATTGCCCGAGGTGGCATAGATACCAGCACTGGTGCTCCTTTTAGGGGCATATTAATTGCCGATGCCAATGCTTCAGTGATTTCTCCGCTGACCACAATAGTTTCCAAAATAATGGATACAGGGATATCTAAGCAGGCCGCGATACTCATGACTGCTCAGGCGTTGGGAGTTGATGCATCAATCGATCTCACAACCTATGATCCAATTTTAGAGACTGCCCTAGGTAATGATGAACTAGCAGGTGCCGTTCTCGTTGCAAACCTGCGTATGGCTAACCTGATTAATCAGTCAGAAGGTTTGTTGCTGGCTATCGCCGAAGAATACGAGGGCATGACCGTAGGAGATCAATTACTCGATCAGATTGCACAGGCTATTCTTTCTGCCCCAGGTACTGAACTGGATATAGAGGAAGTCTTATCTACTGCGATTCCTGCCGCCATTCAGTCCGTCGATCATGCCCAAGAGATCGATGATCTGGATGAAATGATAATGCTGACTCTCATCTCTGAAGTGGACCAATTATATGTCCAAAGCTTAACAGGCGATCCATCAACTCAAACTATTCTGGATGAGCAGGAGGAAATTTTGCAGCAAACCCTTGTATTGCGCACCGCCGCAATTGCCGGGGAGCTTGATTTGGATGATTACACCCTGTTGGTTGTTGCTACTCAGGGAGGAACAGTTTCTGGAACAGGGATTTTTGAGTACGGTACAAATGCACAAATTATCGCAACTCCTGAAAATAACTACTCATTCCAAGGTTGGTCAGGAGAAGGGGTGTTTGATCCAAATGCATTATCTACAACGGTGTATGTCACAAAAGATCAAAACATAACGGGAACATTTACCCTCAATCAGTACGAACTA
>JAYODK010000006.1:0-56932 GCA_038106225.1 Opitutales bacterium
TGCCGGAAGAAAAATGGTTGTGGACAAAAAAGAGTGTTTGGCCATTCCTCTGGTCAGATTCATCAAGCGATTGGCTTTATCCGATTTACTCTTCGGGGGTAAGATATTTTTACGATTACGCTCAGGGAAAACTGAAATAAAGCAGAAAACTGTTCCCCATGAGTTTTAAGTATTTACGGGTCTATGCCTAAATCGGAAAGCGTTATTTCTTGGGCGTCTTTCCACAGGTGTTCCAGAGCGTAATTTTCTCTCTGATCTTTCGAGAATAAGTGGACCACAAAGTCGATAGCATCTAAAATCAGCCATCCGCCAGGTTTAAATCGTTCACGGGATAAAGTCTCAATAGCATTTTCCTTAAGGGTTTTTTCAAGGGTGTCTCGAAGTGCCTTGAGGTGAGGGTCAGAAGTCCCAGTGGCAATTATAAAACAATCGGTAAGGGGAGATTTATCACCGAAATAGAGTAATTTTATATCTTCCGCTTTTTTATCGAGCAAGGCATTACATGCTAGTTTTAAGTTATTATTGAGTTCGGATTGGGCTGACGGGATAGCAGAAGTCATGCGTTTTTTAATTTATTGAACAAAGATTTTTATCTCTTATGAATGTGTAAATATCGGGTGGTAACACTGATGAGGGTAAGTGTTTATTGTTTAGACTAGCACGAATATTAGTGGAAGAAATATTGATTAATGGATTCCCCATGAATGTAAAACGCAGGTCTGGGATGGCCGGTTTCTCAATTTTTTTGTGGAGTCTGGCAAAGACCAAAAAATGAACCATTTGAGCAAGCAAATGAGGCTCTCTCCAATCCAATAAGTGGGAAAACTGATCTGCACCCAGAATAAGGAAGAGCTCATGATTGGGGAACTGGTTTTTTACTTCCCGAATGGTTTCGATGGTGTAGCGCGTTTTACCATGTTCGATCTCACCAGCGTAGACTTCCATGTTAGGATGAGATTGGCTAAGTATATCGACCATGGCTAGTCGGTCATGCGATGTGAAAAAAGGTGGCGTAGGACGCAACGGTGCATGATATGCCGGACAGAAAAGCAACTTATCAAGGTTTGCTTGCTCAAGTGCAATCTCAGCAATTCTGAGATGTCCACGATGTGGCGGATCAAAAGAGCCACCGAAGAAACCGAGTCTGGGATGAGAAAAACTTACCATTTAAGCCTCAAAAGGCCCGCCCCGCCGAATTTTCAAATAAGGTAAACATTCTGCCTTTACGAAAATAGGTTACCTGTCCGGAAGAAGAAACAACCAGTGCAATAGAATCAGTTGCATGAGTGATTGCGGCAGCGGCAGCATGCCGAGTACCTAAGCCACCAGGCAAAATTATATTATTGGCCTTTGCTTGAATCAAACTTCCGGCGGTTTCTACTACACCGTTACCCTGAACAATGAAAGCACCATCAATCAGGGCAAGTTCTTTGATAGTTTCATCCATGAATGGGTTGAGGATATTACGGTCCTCATCCTCATAGCCGTGAAAAGGATTAAGGATGAGTTGCTTTGATCTTTTGTATACTTCTTCGTGGTCCCCCAAAATAAACATAGCTCCAATTGATTTACCTTCACGACCAGTCAGTGCGAGGTCGGTGGCTATGGCAGTTAGACGTTCAAGAGCTTCTGCAGAAACGCCAGATGGTAACATGTCTTCCTCGTGACCAATCACAGAGTCAAATTCCTCATCTACATCTACTACCAGGACGGTGTCCAGTTGGCCACTTTGAGGAATTCCCCCGATACAGCACACCCGGTCCTTGAAACCAAAGATTTCCCGGGTCAGACCAAGCAGAATCGCAGCACGAAGCTGGGATAGCCTGGAGTTTGAAAGGGCACGAACCGCGAGGGCAGCATGGGCTCGGTGGTGCTCGAGTTCATGCTCGGATACGCCTTCGCCTGCAAGTACGACTTTAAAGCCCGGGAATGTCATCCGGGGAGCAAGGGATGCGGGGAACACATCGGTAAAAACTAAAATGGTTGAGCAATCTGCAGCTTTGGCAATTTTAGCTGCTTCATCGGTTAGTAATTTGTTGAACTTTGTTCGCCGGCGGGCTGGTCTTTCGTCTGTTCCCGAAAATGCATGCCGTACAACCTTTTTAAATTCATGCAGGTCACGAGCCATCCATAAGTGGTCCATGACGGATTTGTCCTGGAATGTTCGGGCAAGGGTTGCAAGAAATGACAAATAGTTTTTGGCATTCTCACTGGCCAAAAGGAGAAAAACATATCTTATTTCATCGTAACTACCCTGACCATCAAAGGAGAGACCTGTAGGGCAGCGACCAATCGCAAGTGCGAAGGGACGGTTCATTTTTACCCGTGCATGGGGCAGGGCAACTCCTTCGCCAAGATAGCTTGTAATTGCCTGTTCGCGAGTAATTAATTCATCTAAGACTTTCTTGCGAGAACGCGGAGATGGAAGGAGGTTGTTAAAGGTTCCAACAAGTTGGGCATAAGCAGTCCTGAGGTCTTGACTGCTAAGATCAAGGATTCGGTTTGTTGATATGTAGCGGTCTACACGCATCTCTTAAAAGAGCAATCATGCAGTAAGGAGAAGCAGTTTTTTATATCAATAAGTGAAGTTCTTACTTTTCCCACTCCAACGCCCCACTTTTTAATTCGTAAATAAGCCCGGCAACGAGCACAAAAGTGAAAAAAAGCATAGGGCCAAGCAATGATACTCCGGCAAAGGAAAGTTCCCTGTGGGTAAGCACCCAAGGAATTAGGAATACAACATCGATATCGAAAAGTATAAAGAGCATAGCGGTTACATAAAATTTAACCGAGTAACGGGTAGTTGCACCAACCTCGGAAGACAGTCCACATTCGTAAGGAGAATCCTTTATTCTATTGCGGATTGCACGCTGTCCAAATAAGTGACTGGCGACCAAAATACCAACCCCAATTCCGATTGCCAATACAATCTGAATGAGAACAGGTAAAAAGCCTTCTAAAGTCATCAATTCCTTGATGATTGCTTAGCCTAAAAGTGGCAAGAATATTCAATGGATTTTACGGATGCATTGCAGATTATTTCTCAGAGCTTGCCAAATCTGATTTGCACACCATAGGATAAACCGATGATAAATTTGAGCGAAAAAACAAAAGCTAAGATTTCAAGAAAAAATAGGTGCCATGGTTTTACTTTGGTGGAAATCTTGATCGTCCTTGCCCTCATTGGTATCGTTGCTGGCTTGGCGATGTCAAACCTAGGAGAAATCTTCGGAGGTGGAAAAGAAAAGGCTGCGAGAATCTGGGTAGAGAGTACGGGGCCGGCATATCTAGAGAGTTACAACGCAATCAATGGGAACTATCCGGGTACCTTAAACGAACTGCTTGCTGGGGATGTTAAGTTTGTCAAAAAAGCAAGCGATTTGAACGATCCTTGGGGGAAACCCTATCAATACACCAACCCAGGTCCTAATTACGAACTATTCACGATGAGCCCATCAGGGCAGAAAATTAGTAATCTTGGTAAGCAATAATAGATCGAGATACTTCCCGAAATCTTTTTGCAAGAGCGGATTTACATTAGTTGAGATATTGCTTGTCATTGCCTTAATTGGAGTGATGGGCGGGCTGGTGATGGGTGGCCTTGGTGGATTTTTTCAAGCCGGTAAAATACACCCACCAGACCGTAGACTGAAGGAGGCGGTGCTTAAAGCAAGGGCACTTGCTGAACGAGAAAGCAAGCCAGTTTACCTGTCTTACAGTACAAATTCTGGAGGAATTTTTTTAATCGAGGGGTCCAAGAAGATAAAGCTGAGTTTAGATGAAAGAAATCAAACTTCGACTGACCAAGCTCCAGAAATTACCTTTTCTGCAATTTGTGAAAATAGTCCGTTTAATTACACTCCCGAACAGTTACGACTTTCAAAGGTAAAATTTTTTGCAGGTTGCAGCCCTGACTTCTCTGCTCGAATTGTTTCAGCAGAGGGAGAGGAGCAGCTCTCTTTTGACCCTTTCTCAGCGTACGCAATAAAGAAAAATTAAGGGTCATAAAAATTTAAGTTTTATGACACAATACAACCTAACCAGAGGATTTCTCCTAGTAGAAGTGCTCATTGCGATTGCATTATTTGGGCTATGTTCAGTTTACATAGTTCAGGCCGCATTTACCGCCAACAGGTTTCAGGTTTTGATAAAAGATGACCGGGCATTAGAAGCAGATTTAAGGGCTGTTTGCAGTGCGATTGCCCGAAAGTCAAAAAATATTGAGGAATTTGAGGAAGGGGGGGAGATCAATGGCCTCTCGATTGGTGAAGTTGCCTGGACTCCCGAGATTGAGAGTACAAACATACCACACCTGTACAAAGTAATTTTGGAGCTAAGCTACGAGGGTAACCGTGAACTAGGTCTTGACGCTGGGGAGAGGATTGTCCCGTTGTACTACTTTCGAACTAAATGGGCGATGCAGGATCCTGAGAGAAAAACAGAAGCGAGAAAAGCTGCGGAGAATTTGGAAGATGAAATGAAGGAACTTGCTGAAAACAATGACCGTAACATAAGACCTTGGGGTGCACTATGAAAAACCAGGCGGGCTTTTCCCTGATTGAGGCATTACTGGCACTTGCTTTGGGAGCTTTTGCTTTAACTGCTGCTTCATCGCTTTTGATCTCCCTGTCAGGTTCATGGTCCAGGGATACGCCTGAAAAGAAAGTTTTTGAAGAACGATGTTACAATTTGAAAAGAATGCTCCGTGAGATGGTTGAGGAAAGTGCAGGAGTGATCGAAGTCAAGGAGTGGCCGGCCAAAGGTGATGATCCTTTACTCTGTTTTAAATGGGCTGAGCCCCCTCCAGTTTTCTGGTCTGCATTGCCTGGGGGATCAAGCCAAGTGAAAGCCTTTTTATTGCAGGAAGGATTTATACTTAAAATTATGTGGTATTCTGAAATTATGCGAACTGGAAGTGGCGACGAAGGAAAAATTGATCCAGAAAATAAAGATGATTACCACTCGATAATTCTCAGTGAAGATGCTCAGTTGAGCTACTTTTATTTAGATGATGATGGGGATTGGCAGGAGAAAGAGGAGCTGGAAGATAAAGATGGGAGGAGATCCTTGCCAGAGGCATTAAAAATTACCTTCGAGTCTGAGTATGCAGATGCTCAAGTTCTTCATTTATACTTGAATCAGTCTCTTCCCACAGGGCCTGAGCGTGAACCCCTCTATCAATGAAACTGAAAGAGACAGAGACCAAGAAAAGGAGAGGTTCTGTGCTCGCTTTTATGTTATGCATCATTTTGCTGCTGGGCATTTTTGCACATCGCTTGATGGAAAAAAGCCTGGATGAACTACGCAAAGCACCTTTTTCCAAGGGGCAAGAAATTGAATACAGTGTGGAGGCATCTTCTGCCCTAGAGGCAGCATTAGCTGCTCTGGCAGTTAAGCAGGATTACGGATTAAATTTCCCTGGAATTGGTTGGCCGGGCAATCAATCGCTGTTGGAATGGTTGGCCTCTCATGAGATAAAACCATTGAATCGATCATATGGCTGGGGAATCCAGGAGTCGGAAATTAATGAAGGAGGGAAATTACCTTTTTTTCAATTACAGCCAGTTCATTGGAAGCAATTATTTGCTTGGCTGCATAGCATTAAAAATGAGGATATTTTTGATGAGGATGACGGACAACCCTATTATGATGCAATGATGGATTGGATAGATTCGGATGATCAAGAAAGAGATGAAGGTGCAGAAAAAGATTATTATGAACAATTTGGGTTGTTCCCCAAAAATAATAAAGTATTCACATTTTCTGATTTCAAAAGGATCAAGGGATTTTTCTACGATGAAAAAGAAGCTCGTTACACTGGTTTATTTTTTGATTTAAATGGTAGTGCTACTCCAGAATTTAAAAAGTTCAGGAACCTAGTGAGTTTTTATAACGATGAAAAAGCAGAAAGAAATTTGTTTTCTACTGATTTAAAAGACTTTCTTGCTGGAGATGATGATCGATTAAGGGAAGACTTGGATCCAGATCGGGATGGAGAGCTAATTTCATTCAACTCGGTTTTGCCTCGAATAAGAGAGCAAAGACCAGGGTTTGAGTCGATTCTGACCGATCAAAGAAATCAATCGGTCCGATACCAAAACCTTACGGTTTCTGCGATTAAGGGGGCAAAATTCACGATTTTATCAAGGTTGAAAATGGATAATGAGAAGAAGGAGCAACCGAATGTGGGTAAACCACAAAGCCCGCAAGAATTGAAGTATCTTAAGAGGAGTGCATTAATGCAGGAACTCGGATACAAGTACCGATTTGTTGAGTTGGATTCGAGGGAGCAATTTTCTACATATTAGCTCGGGTATCTGTTAATCAGTAGATTGAAAAATCAATAATTTGTTCGACTAGGATTACGAGCCAATCATAGTAGATATCTAAATGTCGGAAGAGCAGGAAGTACCTGTAAGTCAGGCAATTATTGACTTACATGAAGTCACCCTAAGGATACCGGGTGAGTGCTTCTTCTGTGATACAATCGATCTCGATACCAGACTCAGAAAAGAAGATGAAAACCCGATAGGTTTTGAGACTGAATTAAATTTTCTGAAAGAAAAAGTAAGTGAGCCTGGTTTTTCTCCTTATCCAATCGAACAATTATCATGGGGATATCATGTTTGTGAAAAAGCCGAGAAGGCATTTTTCTTCGCCACCCCAACTATCAGGCTTAAGCAATTAGGTTGGCAAAACTTGGAAGTCTTCAGAAGAGTCTTCCCCTCTTTCATTAGCTTATTTTGCCAGGAATATGAAAGCGAGACATCTATCTTTCTGCTCTGCGAAGATACCTTGTCCCTTGCTCGCTTTAAACCGGGGACAACCATTCCCGAATATATCTATTCCCTACCTGTCGATCCAGAGAGTCAGTCATCGATCGATCAAACCAAAAGTAAATTGATCTCAATATCTGGAAATCAAGAGCTGGGTCTCACATATAGAGTTCTGATTGCGGATAAAATAATTAGAACAACCGATGGAAAATTTGAATTTATAAATCACTGGGCAAGTGAGGACTTGGCCTCGGCAGACGAGGAAATTAGATTTTCCCTTAGTGCTGAGGATCTCTGGAGGCATGATCTTCGTTCTTCCGAATTCAAGTTACTGGAGAAAAAGCGGAGGAATGCAGTTCAGTTAAGGTGGAGATCGCTCAAGCTTTCCTTAGTTTTTGCTCTCCTGCTTGCATCTTCATTTATTGGGGTGAAAATATGTAGCCATCAAGTAGAGTCGATGCGATCAGAGGTTGTGCTGATGTCTCAACAGGTTCCCCTGGTCATTAAAGCAAGGGAGCTGTTGCACAAACTGAAACAACAAAAACTGGGAGGGATTGACCCATTTGGAAGTATTGGCCGTTTGGCAGCACATCGCGGTGGATCGCTAGATGATCCCCATATTTGGTTTACTGAAGCAAGCTTTGATAGCCGAAATAAAATAAGGCTCGAAGGGCAGGGCCGTAATGTAGCTGCAATCAACACTTTTATCGGAAAACTTGAGTCTGCTGGAGTTGCAGAGCTTAGAATTGGTAGATCCGGAGATGAATTGAGGAAAATTAAAAGTGCGGGCGGGGAGACCACTTTTGAAATCGAATTACAAATGTTTGAGAAGAAAGAAACCGCAGAAGGTGAGTGACCGCTGTTAGCTTATCCAATGAAGAAACCAAAGAAGATATTTTTCCGCCTCAATGACAGGGAACAAAAATTATTACTCCTATCGATACTTCTATTGTTAATTCTAACTGTTATTCAAATTTTTAAACAAAGTGTCCTGATTTACCAAACCTATGTGGAATTGAAGCTTCAGCAACAGGGCTATCAACAGGAATTAAGTTTAAAGCCAACCATTGATCTTGAACTGGAGAAACAAAAGCAGGAACAGCAAAATAAGAGCTATTCAAAAGAGGAGTTGAGCAACAAAGCTTCAAATTTGGCTGACAAGGTTTTTCCTGCCCGTGATTACCGCGAATTAGATACGGAGGAAGAGGAAAGGTATTCTCAGCACAAGGTTAGGATTTCATTTAAGCGTTCTTCTTATGAGCAGGTTAATGAGTTTGCCAGCTTGATTCGTAAGGAAAGTCCGTTCATGTTTTTAAGTGATGTGAAAATAACTCCACGATACCCACCCAAATCTAGGCCATTTGAACCTACTACCTTTGACGCTGTTTTTGAGGTAAGTTCTGTAGAATTTATTAATCAATGATAAAACTTTTCTTTACTTTTCCGATTTTGCTGGCAATCCCCTTCGCTTTGCTCGCACAAGTTCCCGCACAGCTTGAAGCACCTTCCCCTGAAGTTCCCAGCGAAAGCGAAGCTCCGATTGCAAGCTTTTTTCCAGGAGGTATTCTATCTGATCCTGAAGAACTCGCACTGATAGATGGATTGGATGATCCACTGGAGCGTGTAAAAATACGCGATCACGATGCGAATATGATCTTGGATTTAATCCAAACCATTACAGGGAGATATATTCTTAGGCCTCAGAACTTACCCCAGGTTAAAATTTCCTTCGATAGTATGAATGTTTTGAGCAAGAGAGAAACGCTCTTGGCACTTGATAGTCTCTTATCGATGAACGGAATAGGAATAACTAAAATTGATGATCAATTTTTCAAGGCCGTGCCAGCAAGTGGAATGAATGTGCATGTTCCTATCTGGTTGGATGGGCCAGCCAATCTACTTAGTCCAAGCCAGCGTATTTACATAAAAATGTTCAACCTTAAATATGCCCCTGCAATCGAAGTCCGCGAGCAACTAAATCCATTTGCCACTCCAGGAATTGGAGCATTGTTAACATTTGAAAAAGCAAACAGTATTTTAGCCACTGATTCATTGCTTAATTTGCAAAGGATGGAAAAATTGCTTGAAACTATTGATCGGCCAGTTCGGAAAGAGGATCTTGGCACCGATTTTTTTGTCTGGTCGACCAGGCATGCGGGGGCAAGAGAACTTGAAGGCAAACTAAAAAGTATGATTGAGGGTAGTCTTAAGCCTTTTTTGGGCGGGACTACTAAGTTGGATTCGGATGATCGTACTGGGAAACTAATCATCATTACCAGAAAAGAAAATAAGGAAACTCTTTGGTTCTTCCTCGAAGAACTTGACGCCCCGGTGAAAATGAAAACAACCAGCAAACTTTTCAAACTCCAACATGCAGAAGCTAAGGATATTCAAGGAATCCTTGATGAGGTGATTAAAAACCAACAGAGGGTGAAGCAACAAATACAGGGTAAAAATACTGCGGCGAGAGCTAATGCCTCCTCAAACAGTAAGACCCCCCCGGTCCCGCAGGGTGCCGCGAAGGAAAGTATATCCACCCAGGATGCTGCCGCTGATGGCTCATCTGGTGAGGGAGCTCATGAGTTCAGTGATTTTGTTACCATTTCTTCTGATGAAAGGAGTAATGCTATATTAGTCTACGGAACCAAGGCAGATATCGACGAGATTGGTAGAATGATTGAATCTCTTGATCAACCCCTGCCTTTGGCACGAATTGACACTATTTTTGTCATGGTTGACTTGACTGAGCAAAACCAACGTGGGATCGATGCTTTATTTGGTGGCTTGGAGTGGTCAAAGTTTGCTCGTGGTGCCAGGGGTGACAATCTTTTTGGTGAACCGATAACCGGCACTACACAAGTGACCAATGCCGATCCGAATACCGGTGGAGTAGGCACCACTACATCCACAGTCGCCACAAATGTGGGAGGAGAGTCATTTCAGGGAATAATGGGAGTACCTGGTCTGAATACCACAATTCCTTTCCAGATGCAGGACTGGGAACTTACAGGAATTCGATGGGACCAAATCTTTGCCCTTTCTTCCGAACGAAATGATGTGCGAATATTTTCCACACCGTCGCTGATGGTTTCACACAATGCTCCAGAGGTTCACATCTTGATCGAAGATGAAAGAAATATTGTTGTTCCCACCTATGGAACATATTCATCTACGGAAAATACCAACACCGGTCAAAGGGATCAAATTACTGCTAAAACTGAGTTGCAGATTAAAAAACCAAAGATTGGTCTGCCCCGCTTTGACGATAATGGAACTCTTATCAGTAGAGGTTCGATCTTTATGGAGGTTGAAGTAAAAGCCGAAAAGTTTGATGAGACTCAAAGCAATACCTATGCGGGACAGTCACTCCCTGCGAAAAAAATTCGTGAAGCAAAATCTCTGGTCACTATCCAGGACCGCGAAATCCTTGTATTGGGTGGATTGCAAGAGGTTCAGGTAGATTCCACGGAATCTAAATACAATCTCCTTAGCGATATTCCCTATTTCGGAGAAAAGTTTTTTAGACCCAAAGCAGTAAAATATACCCCAACTGAACTCTTAATCTTTCTCAAGCCCACGATCATGACCTCTGGTGGGGAGAAAACGGACGTTAATATCGAACAGATAGATGCCAGAATCGAGTCTGGATATGCACCTAAATTTGTCTCTCCATCTGGGAGAATTCTCGGCATGCCAAACCTGGATGGCACGGAAAAGAAACTACCTTCTTCGAGGCAGGATAAACCATCCTCGAAGCCTCATTTTTGATGAAGCTTAAAAGTGTAATAAGTCTGTTTGCTTTTATTTTGGCTTGGGAAATTTCTTTGGCCGATGCAAATCCATTCTTGGCTCCTGGGCAAAAGAGGCCCACACCACCTGCTGTAGTAAAGCCAGCACCACCACCACCAAAACCTATCCCTCGCAATCCCAATTTAGAATTTCGTGGATATTACAAATTTGAAGGGGAATGGAAATTTGCAATTTTCGATAAAGCCAAGAACCAAGGGTTTTGGTTAAAAAAAGATGAATTATCTGATGATGGATCAACCGAAATAGAATCTTTTGATGATGAGTCTGAAAAAATCGTTCTTAAGGGAGGGATTTCACTTAAACTCAAAGAATCGGAGGGGCGTACCTTGCCAATTGCAGGTATGCAGTCTGCTTCTAAAACTATTCAAAAGAAGCTACCGATTCCCGCTCCTGCACGTATTCCTGCTCCAGTAAAGCGTCCATCCACCAGAACAAGATGAAAAATTTAACTAATTCCGAGATGCGAGAACTTCTTAAAATGTCAGTGATTGCTCAGAGTTTTAAATACATTGGTTTGATATAGAAAATCTATCAGAATTCTCGAAAGTGCATTGGATAAATTTAATCTACCTGAAAGAAACAAAGTTGAAAAAGATTGGGGCTCAAATTCAAATGAATAAAGTCTTTATCTCTGGCTATGAGTGAGACTGAGCATGTGGGAAAGCAATCTTCTTCCCAAGGACTTACTTTGGATGAAGAATCTGCAAATCTTAAGGGAATTCCTGAATCAAACAACCTTGCTCGTCTAGGTTCCAATGAAATGGATTGGTGGGGAGAGATATCGGATTTGGACCGATTAAATGTTCTGTCTGCCTCGATCGAAGACAGAGCCAGAATTCTAACATCCAAGCTTTCCAATACGATCGAAGAAACAATGGAAACCATTTCAGAGAGAACTGGGATACCCTATCTGCAGTCCTTTAATATTGCTGAAAACCCTACTAAATTAATTCCGCTTCGTTTGATCCATGAATTTACCTGTCTGCCAATCAAAAAAATCCGCAAAGTTATTCCCGAAAAGCTAAAAATACTTTGTGTGGATGATGATGAGGGAATTTTAAAAGGTCTTAATCTTCATCTTGGGCGGGACTTTGAGATTTTAACTGCAGAAAATGGATTGAAGGGTCTAGAGGTTTTTCGAGAGCATCAGGATATTGCGATATGTCTTTCAGATATGAGAATGCCCGAAATGGATGGGGCTAAGATGGTTGCCACCATCAAGGAGCTACAACCACGAGTCCAGACTCTTTTACTCACCGGACATTCAGATTTTAATCTTGTTCAAGAGGCTGTTAATGATGGCGGCGTTCACAAAATCCTCACCAAACCCGTTGCACCCGCACTTCTTAAAACTGCACTTAATGAATGTGCCGATCTTTATGCTAGAAGCATTGAAGAGTTCAATGAAGAAGAAGAAAATGAGGATCAAGTCAGTCTGCTTACAGTATGGCCCCCCATTAAGCGTATGGACCAATGGATACATGCAGTTTCTGGTCGCATGCCTATTTGGCACTTGGGTAATCCAGAAAAAGTGGCACGAGCAATAACAGAAAACTTTGGTATTGGGGCTGATAGTTTGGATGATTCCGATCTGGAATTAGAAGAAGAGGACCAGCAAGATGATATCGAAGATCAGAATGCAGCTATTATTCGCTTTGTGAACGAAGTTATCCAGCGTGCGATTGTTGATCGGGCCACCGATATTCATTTCGAACCTCACAAAGAAACACTCCAAATTAGATACCGTATTGATGGTCAGTTGGTGCCGGTACGGGTGCCTGACAACCTGAGGAGTTTTCAGGATGCGATTATTTCCAGAATAAAGATAATGGCAGGGATTAATATCTCAGAAAAAAGAAGACCCCAGGGCGGCCGTATTACCTTTAACCAAGGTCAGAGCGATTTAGATATTCGCGTTTCAACTTTACCCACCCTCTACGGGGAAAGCATTAGTTTGCGATTACTCAATGAAAAATCGCAACCTTTATCAATGAGAGAGTTGGGGCTTCAGGGAATAGATGAGAAAAAGATTGGAATGGTGCTCGAGAAGCCACATGGAATCGTCTTGGTCACTGGCCCGACTGGCTCAGGCAAATCCACATCGCTTACCGCATTTATCCGGAAGATCCACAAGCCTGAACGGCGGATTATGACAGTAGAAGATCCAGTGGAATATGAAGTCTCTGGAGTAAATCAAACTCAGGTCAATTCCGAAATAGGCTTTTCTTTTGCCAGTGCACTCAGGGAAATACTGCGACAAGATCCAGATGTTATCATGGTCGGTGAAATTCGAGACCGGGAAACTGCTGATATTGCAATTCGGGCCTCATTAACCGGACACCTTGTGCTCAGCACCTTGCACACTAATGATGCACCGGGAGCAATTACTCGACTAATTGACATGGACATAGAGCCATTTCTAATTTCCTCTTCCGTGGAAATGGTAATCGCACAAAGATTGGTCAGAAGACTCTGCTCCACCTGTGCAAAAAGTGGAATAGTTGAGCATGATGAATTAAAATCGTCACTCGCCATGCTGGGCATAGATTCCACGGAGATGATCCATCTGCAAAAAGTCTTTCAGGCAGTGGGTTGTGAAAAATGCCAGAA
The DNA here is from genome assembly GCA_038106225.1 of Opitutales bacterium. Classification (GTDB taxonomy): domain Bacteria; phylum Verrucomicrobiota; class Verrucomicrobiia; order Opitutales; family Seribacteraceae; genus Chordibacter. The sequence continues at coordinate 13,197 of JAYODK010000006.1, forward strand.
TCTTGGCTATCGGGGGAGGGTGGGCATTTTTGAGCTCATGCGGATGAGTGATGCTATTCAGAGTATGATCATTAAAAATGCTTCAGCTCCGGAGATACGACAGCTTGCATTGGCTGAAGGGATGACAACCTTGCAACAAAGTGGCTGGATTCAGGTGAAAAGAGGACTTACAAGTCTGGGTGAAGTGATTAGATATGCCGATATCTTTTCAGAAGATCAGGAGAGTGAGGCTTAATTTTTTGTTTACTGAGCCATTGTCGTTAAACACCTAGTAATAATGCAGGAATATGAATATGTTGGGATCGATCTTAAAGGAAAGACCTGCCGTGGAAAAGTTTCTGCTAATTCTCTAAAATCTGCACGAAGCAATACCCAAGCCTTGGGTTTAACTATTCTCAAAATAAAACAAACTGGATCTGGAGGAAAACAGGCAGAGAGTACGGTTGCTGCATCCAGTCAACTTAACAAAAAAGAAAAAGCACAAAATAAGTTTAAACAGGGAGCAAAAGGGGAGAGAGTAGGTCTAGAATTGTTGAAAAGACTGTACGAGTTGCATGCATCCGGCATGCCGGTGGCAGATGCCATAAAGCTTCTCCATCAGCGTCTTTCTGACCCACAGCAAAAGTTTTTGGCTGGTGTACTCTGGCGTGATTTATCTGAAGGACGTACGCTTTCCAGGGCAATGAGGAATTCAACTGCTTATTTCAGTGAGTCTTCGACTTATGTGATTGAAGCCGGTGAAGCAACTGGGAACTTGGCACCTATTCTGAAGAAAATAATTGCACATCTGGAAGAGAAAAAAGCAATTCGTTCAAAAGTTTTGAGCGGAATGAGCTACCCTATATTTGTCTGTTTAGTGGCTTTTGGAGTAGTCTTATTTTTTCTGTTTTTCCTTCTCCCACAAATTGAAGAAATGTTGGCAACTCTTGGGGGGGAATTAAATCTGATGGCAAAATTGCTTATTAATGGTTCCAATCTTGTTTTAGTGACCGGTCCCTTTATCTTGATAGGTCTGATTGTCGGAGGGGGGATTTTGTTTAAATGGAGTAAAACTCCCAAAGGAGGCGAGTTGCTTGATAAGACCGTACTGAGACTTCCCTTGTTTGGGCAAATATTGTTTTTATCCGAACTCTTTCAATTAAGCAGCCTTCTCTCCACTTTAATGTGGAGTGGTATCGGTTTGACGGAAAACCTTAGGTTGTGCGAACGCACAGTAAAAAATCGCTTTCTTCGAACCTCGTTTCGTTCAGCAAGAATTATGGTAAACGAAGGGAAGTCTCTGCCTGATGCATTAAGAAAATTCGAACTTATGCCAGTGATGCAGTTAGATGTAATCGAGGTGGGTGAAAGAACAGGAAACTTGGGTAATAGCTTAAATGATATTTCCGTGACTTTCCGGGATCAGTTGACTCAAAAAATCAAAACTATGACAAGTCTGGTTTCGGGACTTGCATTGGGCTTTGCATTCAGTTTGGTCGCGATCGTCGCAATATCTATTGTCACCAGTATTTTTCAGGTCAGTAAGAGCATTAGTTTCTAAAGTGAGATTTGATAAATTTTACACCATCCCGCTTTTTTGCCTGATTGCATGGATCAGTAAGGGGTGCTCATCTGAAACTTCTCTGGAGGAAAACAATTTCTCGCAAAACCAAGAAATTGATGATCCAAAGGAAGGAAGCTACATCTTTGAAGATAACTCTACTTACTCAGGAGAAATGAAATTTGGAAAGCCTCATGGTGTGGGGCTAAAAAAATTCCAAGACGGGAGAAATTACAGAGGTCAGTTCCGCAAAGGTCATCTTCATGGAATTGGAAAAATGGTTTATAAAAATAATTCGCAGATCATCGAGTTTACTGGTTTATGGGACAAAGGCTTAAGATCAGGGCGTGGGTCTCTTATCTTGGAGGACGGTGCAAGAATTGACGGCTACTGGGAGAAAGATATTTTAAAATATGGTGAGTCTTTTTCGTTTGATGGTTCCAGGGCAATTGGAGTCTGGAAGGATGGGCTTTTGGACGAGGGTGTTTTATTTTCGCCCAATGGTGATGAACTGAGTGGTCAATTTAATGAACTGGGCATACTATCCTCGGGTTCCCTTAGGAAAGCTTCCGGGGAGACTTATTATGGGGAATTCAAGAACGGCGAATTTAATGGTAGTGGAGTTTGGAAAAGTGAGGAAGGTGTTGTCTACATCGGTGAATTTAAAAATGGACAAAAAAATGGACAGGGAATGCTTAGGGATCTGGAAGGTTCGACTTATATCGGTGAATTTAAAAATGATTTACCCAACGGGATAGGAACCCAAAGAGATGTCTCAGGATCCAGTTACTACGGTGCATGGCAATCTGGTTTCATGCACGGAAGGGGAAAACTGGATTTCGGGGATGGGAATTCATATTCTGGCGAATTTGAAAAGGGGATAGCAATTGAAGGCATTTATCAGTGGAAAGATGGCAGGACTTCTCGTTCTTTTCAGGATCAATATGGCAACTGGCAGGATTTACCTGACCAAGGAGATTAAAACATTGGAAGTTGCCAACACCTCGATGATTAAACTAAATTCTTAGATAACAAATCAAAATGTCTGATTCTTCCAATTTTTCCTTAAAACTATGGGGCACCCGAGGGAGCATACCTTGTCCTGGTCCAAGTACTGTGAAATACGGTGGAAATACAACTTGCTTTGAACTCACTTGCGGTGGTCGGAGAATCATCATTGATGCCGGTACAGGAATTCGCCTGCTGGGTAAAAAAATAATGATCGAAGAAGGCAACCTTTTGGATGCCGATCTTTTTTTTACTCATACGCACATGGATCATATTCAGGGGCTGCCTTTTTTCGCACCTTTATATAATCCCAGTAGTGATGTCCGTTTACATGCGGGCCACCTGGATGGAATCACCTATGATTTACAGGGGATTATCGGTACCATGCTTATGAAAGATCCTGTCTTTCCTGTCCCCAGTTCATTAATTGAAAAGGCATGTAGTTTTAACGACTATGAATGCGGGAAAATATTCGAGTTAGATGGTGGCGTCGTATTAAGGACTGCTCCGTTGAATCATCCCAATGGTGCTTGCGGGTATCGAGTTGAGTATGATGGTAAAATTATTGCGATTTGTACAGACACGGAGCATTTCGAGGATCGGTTAGACGAAAATGTTCTCAGTTTAGCTCAAGATGCGGATCTCCTTATTTACGATGCTGCCTATACGGATGAAGAGTACCCTAACTTTAAAGGCTGGGGGCATTCTACCTGGCAGGAAGCAATTAAAGTTGCTCAGGCAGCGTCCGTGAAACATACATTGTTATTCCATCACGACCCATCACACGACGACAAAAAGATGGACGATATTGCCAATCTTGCAAAGAAAGAACTCTCATCTGTTCGTCCAGCCATTGAGGGTGAAGTGATTAACCTCTAAATTCGGGCCCTAATACAACTCTATTAGGCGTCCGCCACTTCCTGAGTTCCTGATTACTTTTCCTTCAGGGTTTTCAAGAAGCTCTAAGTTACCAGTACCAAAAATCTGTCCATCTAACCATATTGTGGGTGCCAGAATGGCTCGCCCGCTTCCGTAGTGTCTAACTGTAGCCTTATCCAGGAATAATTCTTCGCAACGCAATGATCCGCTCCCATAAATTTCTGCATTCAAGGAGATTACATCACGACCTTTCAGAAAAATATCCCCTGAACCCTCATGTCTTATATTGATTTGTTTAATCTTCAGGTTTGAGGCATGAAGAGACCCACTGGAGCCAATGAACAAATTGAGCTCCTCAGCGGAAAGGTTCTCCATGCTTAACAAACAATTTTCCAAGAGACTAATTTGTTTCAACTCATCAATGGATATGAAAACTTCGATGGGGAATGTTCTTTGAGCAGTGAGACGCAGTAATGGAATCCTTCTGGAAAGAGACAGGGAATTATTTGCGTCCAGAAAAAGCGTGCGGTTGCTTACTCTGCAAGTAACACTTTCAATGATCGATGAATCTGCATAATACTCAATTTCTCTGTTTCTTTTTCCTGGCTTAATAAAAATACTTAATGCACCACGGGCCTCTATTTTATCAAAGTGGAAAGAAAGTAGTCTTTTGGATTCGATCGCCCCGTTTAGTGGTTCAATGGTAAGAATCTTTAAAAGTAAAAAAACAAAAATTCCCTGGGCAGAAAAGACTCCCAACCCTCTACTTTTTATTTTTCCCATATTTCTTTCGTTTTCTAAATGAATTCACGGGTCTGCTATTGATCGAGCCATCTTTTAAAAAACTTATCTGGTCACGAAGAAGTGCTGCCTTTTCAAATTCTAGTTTTTTTACTGCCTCAAACATTTCTTTTTCCAATTGCTTGATCAGCTTTTTGACTTGGTTGGGGGACGATTGCTCAGCAACTAAAAACTCTTCATCCTCGTCCTTTTGTTTGGTTCTTAAACTTTCCTGAACAGGTCGCTCGACACTTTTGGGCACAATACCGTGCAATTTGTTGTATTGAATTTGTTTTTGCCTTCTATACTGACATACATCCCAGGCAGACTGTAAGGATTTAGTCATTACATCCGCATAAAAAATTACTCTACCCAGTTCATGCCTGGCTGCTCTACCAGCGGTCTGTATGAGGCTGGTTTCGCTTCGAAGGAAGCCCTCCTTGTCCGCATCAAGCACGGCCACTAGTGCAACCTCAGGAAGATCCAGTCCTTCTCTTAATAAGTTTACCCCGACAATCACATCATACGCCCCCGCACGGAGGTTCCTCAAAATCTCCACTCGTTCAATTGCATCCACATCTGAATGTAAATATTCTACTTTTATATCCCGCTCGCGTAAATATTCAGTAAGATCTTCGGACATTCTTTTGGTTAGAGTGGTTACCAATGCCCGGTTTCCCTCCGCCACTACTTTTTTGATTTCGCCGATACAGTTTTCGACCTGCCCATCAATTGGTCGGACTTCCATTTCAGGATCGACCAGTCCTGTTGGCCGAATTAACTGTTCAGCAACCACAGTGCTCTTCGCAAACTCAATTTTTCCGGGAGTGGCGGATACATAAACTTTTTGGCCAGTTACATTCTCAAACTCATCGGGCTTTAAGGGTCGGTTATCAAGAGCAGAGGGCAGGCGAAAACCGTACTCAACCAATTTTTGTTTGCGGGAAAAATCACCATGGTACATCCCGCCGATCTGTGGAATCGTAACATGACTTTCATCGATAAAGAGAAGAAAGTCATCAGGAAAGAAGTCGATTAAGCACCAAGGGCGTTGACCAGGCTTCCGTTGAGATAGATGGCGTGAATAATTTTCAATGCCATTACAAAAACCTATTTCCCGTAACATTTCCAAATCATACTCAGTACGCATTCTTATTCGCTGCGCCTCTAAGAGTAAATTTTGTTGCTCAAATGTGGTGACCCTTTCTTCCAATTCGGTTTCAATCGATTTGCAGGCCCGTTCAATTTTCTCCCGGGTGGTTACATATTGGTTGGCTGGATAGATTCTGTACTTTTCAAATGTTTTTGTCGTTTTACCAGTTATGACATCAAACTCCCGAAGGCTTTCAACTTCATCTCCCCAGAACTCGATCCTCAATGGTTGTTCGGCATAAGCTGGAAAGATATCGACAACATCTCCCCGTACTCGAAACCTACCCGCTCGCAAATCCATATCATTGCGGTTGTAAAGAGCAGTCACTAATTGAAGGAGTAACTCATCTCTGCTCATCTTATCCCCTTTGATTAATTCAACGGATAGTGCGCGGAAGTCATCTGGCGAGCCAAGTCCATAAATACAGGACACGCTGGCGACGACTATGACATCATTTCTGCTTATTAACGATCCCGTGGCGGCAAGTCTAAGGCGTTCTATTTCTTCATTAATCGAGGAGTCTTTCTCAATAAAGGTATCCGTTGATGGCACATATGCCTCTGGTTGATAATAATCATAGTAGCTCACGAAATATTCTACCGCATTGGTAGGAAAAAAAGCTTTGAACTCGGAATATAATTGTGCGGCCAAGGTTTTATTGTGAGAGATAATCAAGGCTGGTCTTTGCACTTCTTGAATGACATTAGCCATGGTGAATGTCTTTCCAGATCCGGTGACTCCCAACAGTGTCTGGTGCAAATTACCAGCTTTGATTGAATCAACCAGTTTTGAAATAGCATTGGGTTGATCCCCTTGAGGGGAGTATTCAGAATGAAGCTTGAAATTCACGCCCTTGAGGAATTTGTATCAGAATAATATCCGGTTTCTCCTTCGCTTTTTCCTATAATAGCAGCGGCACAGCTATCCCCCAATACATTAATCATGGTGCGGGACATGTCCAAAACCCTGTCCACCACGAAGATCATTCCAATGCCTATGGAAATTGCATCTTCATCAAATCCAACTGCTTGGAGAATAACCAGGATAGCAACTAAACTGGCTGAAGGAATGCCTGCTACTCCAATTGAGGTGACTAAGGCTAAAAGAACCACAGAAAATTGAGTTGCCCAACTCATTTCCACCCCAAAAAACTGAGCAAGGAAAACCACTACGACGCATTCAAAAAGCGCAGTTCCATCCATGTTCAAAGTCGCCCCCAAAGGAAGGGTGAAACTACTTATCTTTTTAGAAACTCCAACTTTTTGGTTGGTGCATTCAAGGGTAATTGGAAGTGTAGCAGAGGAAGAAGCGGTTGAAAATGCCGTCAGCAGGGCCGGGGTCATTGCCCGATAGTGATCCAGAAAATGAATCCCCCCGAACACTTTTAAAAGAATCGGCAGGATAAAAAGAGCATGCAGACCGAGTGCTAAGAATACGGTCAATGCAAACCCTCCCATCAGCCAGAAGGTTTCCAGCCCAGACTTGGCAAAGGTCGGTGTAACCAGAGCAAAAATTCCAACCGGGGCAAAAGCTAGGATAAAATGGGTAATTCTGAGAATAATTTCCTGCAAGCCTTGCCAAAAAATTAGCTGGGTTTTTTGAAGTTCAGGCCGCATCTTCCCTAAGAAAAATCCAAAGAGTAAGCTGAAACAGATAAGTCCTAGTAACTGTCCTTCCACAGCTGCGGTGAATAAGTTAGGCGGAATCATGCGATGAAAAATCTCAGTAAGATTTGACCAGCCATCATTTGCAGATTTTATTGCCGTGTTTAGGGGTTCGTTATGCAGATTATCTTGTGACGAAAGAATGCTTGATTTTGTTGCAGAATCGACCAAGCCAGGCTGCAGAATATTTACACAAAGCAAACCAATAATTACTGCGAGCAAACCAGTAAAAGAATACAGCAATAAAGTTTTTATTCCTAATCGGCCGAAGTCCCGGTCGCTGGAAATTTGGCATACACCACAAATGATAGATGTAATAACCAAGGGAATTACTACCATCTTTAATGCATTGAGGAATAGTTTACCAAAATATTCGCAAATTAATATTAATTGAGATACCCATTCTTGACTGTTCGTTGAGCCTTCATTGGAGAGATTTGCCCATATACCAATCAGGAAGGCTGACAATAACGATGCGAGGATTTTTATGTGGAGGGACATATGTAAAATTATCAATTAATCCCCTGGATGTTGTCTATGCTAAGATTTTCGAAAGAGGAAATAATAAGATCAGGCTTTAGTTGCTCAAAAGCATCCTTGGAATGACTAGTGGTGAGAGCAATGGTTTTCATGTGTGCTCTCTGGGCGGCCAAAATACCATGTGGACTATCTTCAAAAACGACACATTCGGTATTGGTGCATCCAAGTTGAAGGGCAGCTTTAATAAAAACTTCTGGGTCTGGCTTCCCTAGTGTCACATCCTCCGATGAGACAACTCCATGAAAATATGGCTCAAGTCCATGTTGCTGCATGGCTAAGAGGACATTCTTCCTTTCGGTAGAGGTTGCGACACAAGTTAAGTAAGAGTGTCTAGATAGATCTGCCAGGAAACCTTTTATTCCCGGTTGTAGTTGGATGCCTTCTTGCTCTCCTAATTGACGATAAATGGCCTCTTTTCTTTTGCCCCATTTATCTATCTCAAAGTCATCATTCGACCAGTCAAGAATCTCTGGAATAATCGTCTGATTTCTTTTTCCGAAACCCAGTTCAAAATGATTTTCGGGTAAATCTTTTCCTAGCTCCTTTGCCAATTCTTCCCAGCTCTTACGGTGTAAAAATGCAGAGTCTGTGACCACGCCATCCCAATCAAAGATGAAGGCCTTAAGCTGCATAATAAATTAACTGCAAAAAATTTTAGCTTTGGGAATTGCTAGAAAATTCGAATGCAATCAAAGGATGGAAAACCGGGAAATCAGGTTAAAGAATATCTCAATTTCTTCTGAACTTTTCTTAGTTTGAAAATCGTTCGCAAGCTTTATCCCAGTTAACAATGTTCCAGAAGGCGGAGACATAGTCAGGTCTTCTGTTTTGATAATTTAGATAGTATGCATGCTCCCAAACATCTAATCCAATAATTGGGGTGCCACAAACATCGGCAATTCCTTGCATCCATGGACTATCTTGGTTGGGGGTGGAAGTAACAGCGAGAGAACCATCATCCAGCTTTACGAGCCAGGCCCACCCAGAGCCGAACCGGGTAAGGGCAGCATCGGTGAATTTTTCCTTAAAGTTTTCAAAACCGCCCAAATCATTATCGATGGCAGCAAGAAGAGGGGAGCTAGGAACTCCTCCTCCATCAGGACTGAGCGTATCCCAGAAGAAAGTATGATTAGCATGGCCACCTCCATTGTTTCTTACTGCAGAACGGATATTCTCGGGAACATTCGATAAATCCGCAATCAGTTTGTTGATATTGAGGTTCGACAATTCTGGATGGTTTTCTAGTGCGGCATTCAATTTGTCGATGTAGGTCTGATGATGTTTCCCATGATGAATCTCCATGGTGCGGGCATCAAAATGAGGCTCGAGAGCGTTTGGGGAATAGGGTAAGGGGGGAAGTTGGTGCTGCATGTTTACTAATAGGTTATTTACTAGAGAATCAGAACTTAGAAAATTGCCAATTTAATCATAGGTCAAGCGGAGACTTGTTTCCTTTGTTGCTTAAAAAAAGCCTGAATAATTGACTCACATGGTTCCTTTAGGATTCCTCCAAAAATTTCCGGTTTATGATTAGATTGTTCCAAAAGATGCAAACTGGTGGCACTGCCAAGACATCCCATTTTGGGGTCGTCTAGACCGAAATAAACCTTACCTAATCTTGAGGTGATTGTGGCACCTGAGCACATTGGGCAAGGCTCTTTGGTAACATAGAGTTCGCACCCGTTCAGTCTCCAGTCTCCCAGTTTTCTTGCTGCCATCGTAATGGCGATCATTTCAGCGTGGGCGGTAGGATCTGTTTGGGATCTAGTTTGATTGTGTGCGGAAGAAATAACCTCTTGATTGTGCACGATGACTGCACCGACTGGTACTTCATCTGCATTCCACGCGTCTACTGCTAAATTGAAAGCCAGAGACATGAAAAATACCGGACCTCTATCAAGGGCAGATGCATGAATCTTTTCAAACGGGCAATCTAGCATGAGAGATGACGCAAAGGTGCAGTTTAAGTGTTATCAAGTCAGGGTTTGTTCTAAGCTTGTGTGGGACAAGTCTAATTGATTTAATAAAACTTTTATGCCTAACCAAGATGTAGTAGAAGTCGAAGGGAAAATTACAGCAGTTCTCCCAAGTACAATGTTTCGTGCCGAGCTGAAAAATGGTCATCAAGTACTTGCTCATATTTCGGGAAAGCTCCGCAAGCATTTCATCAAGATTACTGTCGGTGATATTGTCAAAATGGAAATGAGCACCAATGATCTTGAAAAAGCACGAATTGTTTACCGTTTGAAAAATGCTGAGGTTAACCGAAATGCCCCCATTCGAAGTTTCGGACCTCGAAACAAAGGCAAAAAATAATCCATGTTTTATAATAACCTATGAATATAATACAGTCTATTGGTCGTACACCACTTGTTGAATTAGAAAAATGTGGAAAAGATCTACATGCCAAGTTGTTTCTTAAATCTGAGTTTTTTAATCCTCTTGCTAGCGTAAAGGATCGTATAGGGGCGGCAATGATTGAAGCCGCCGAGCAGGACGGATCCCTGAAGCCAGACAGCGTGGTAATTGAGCCGACATCCGGGAATACTGGAATCGCCCTTGCTTTTGTCTGTGCGGCTAAAGGATACAAGTGTATCCTCACCATGCCTGAGACTATGTCCAAGGAAAGACGAATTCTATTACGTCTACTTGGAGCAGAGATCGTATTAACTCCTGGTCCTAAAGGGATGGGCGGGGCAATTGCCCGTGCAAATCAATTGTTAGAGGAATATGGAGAAAAGGGTTTCATGCCACAGCAATTTAATAATCCTGCCAACCCAGCGATTCATAGAAAAACTACTGCAGAGGAGATTTGGTCTGGTCTGGAAGGAAAGGTGGATTGCCTGGTAGCTGGTGTCGGAACTGGGGGCACCATTACGGGCGTATCTGAAGTAATAAAACAGCGTAATCCTGACATGTTGACTGTTGCAGTTGAACCAGCAGAGAGTCCAGTTATCACCCAGACCAGAAACGGGGATGAAATTAAACCCGGACCACATAAAATTCAGGGAATTGGAGCTGGGTTTGTGCCAAATAACTTAAACCTGCAAATTGTTGATGAAGTTGAACTGGTTACCAGTGAGGAAGCCTTTGAGATGGCGAGAAAAGTCAGTCTTGAAGAGGGAATTCTTGCAGGAATATCTACGGGTGCAACAATTGCTGCTGCTTTGCGAATAGCGAGCAGACCAGAGATGGCAGGAAAAAACATTGTTGTTATCGGGGCAAGTTGTGGCGAACGCTATCTTTCCACTCCATTAGCTGCAAAAGCAGTGGAGGAGGTCATGGATGCCGTAGCTGAGGATCTTTAAATTATTTGACCATTCTTTCCTTTCAAAGAAATTATGTCAGCTGATTATGAGACCTTGGTTAATCAGCTGAGATTTTTCTATGAGGGCCTTAGTTCGGAGAGTTTTAAGTGCCGAAGTTAAGGTAGCCAATAAAAGAGTTGGATCGATAGAAAATGGTTTATTAGTTTATTTAGCTGTATCCAAGGAAGATACCCTTGCTGATATTGATTGGATAATTGGGAAAATCCTTGGATTGCGAATTTTTGAGGATGAAGAAGGAAAGATGAATATCCCGATAAATTCCACGAACGGGATTCTTTTAGTTAGTCAATTTACTTTGTTTGGAAACGTCAGGAAGGGGAACCGACCTTCATTCAATGGTGCTTCAGATCCGGTGAAGGGATTAGAAATGTATACATCTTGTCTGCTGGAACTGAAGAAAAGATTTGCTGGGCAAGTGTCCGAAGGTTCTTTTGGTGCCGATATGAAAGTAGACGCAATTGATGATGGACCAGTAACAATTTGGATAGATTCTCAGAATCCCAAATACTGAAAAGCTGCATGAAATTAAAGAAAGACTTTTTCGAAAGGGATGTAAAAACTGTTGCGAAAGCACTACTGGGTTCATCAGTTTGCACTTTAAATAAAGAAGGAAATGTTGTGCGTTCAGTAATCGTGGAAACAGAAGCATACGATGGAGAAAAAGACTTAGCTTGCCATGCGAGAAACGGTAAGACTGAACGAAATTCGCTAATGTATGAATCGGGTGGAATATGGTATGTATATCTATGCTATGGCATTCATTGGATGTTAAATGTGGTGGCCGGTCCTGTTGGTTATCCTGCGGCTGTTCTTCTCCGGGGAACGGAAGCATTTTCTGGCCCTGGAAGACTAAGCAAAGGATTGGGGATTAATGGCTCCTTCAATGGGAAAAAAATAGCTAGGTCCTCATCGCTATGGATTGAGGAAAGCAAACTTCAAAAAAGGGCTATTTTATGTGGTCCTAGAATAGGGGTAGATTTTGCGGGACCGAAATGGAGGAACATGCCTTATCGTTTTTGGTTTTCAAAATAATGCCTCTTTGTCTAATTTAGAATAAGATGAATCTGCAAATGTTAATCATTGTTACTCTTATAAGTACTCAGTTGGTTTCATGTGGATTAAAAAAACAACCCATTGCAGAAAAGAATCGACCAACCATTTATGATGCCTGGGATGCTAGGTATACCTACCAAATTGAGAATCGAAGGATGATCCCAGTTCATGAAGGTCGTATGATTGGAAGGTCTTGGGGAAGAGATGAAGACGGGAAAATCGACCATGTAGCATATTTGGGCCCTGATGGTGATAATGTGGAAGATTTACTTTCACTGCATCATAATAACTCAGATCGGCTTAGGGAAAAAAAATGGAAGAAAGCAAAAGAACAAAGGATTGATTTTATTAGATCTCAGCTTGAGCTTATCGAAGAAGAAGAAAATGCACCGCTCATTGAAATAGAAATTGAAGAAGAGGATGAGGATTTTGTACCTCCGGTTTTTATACCTCAAGGCATAGATTTGTTTGCCCCAGAGGAATCAACCGGGAAGCCGTCCAGTGATGAGGATGCTATGCCTCTTCCCTTTGCTCCCTTATAATTATCTGTCCAGAGAAATGAGTAAACTTTCCATAGGTCTTCATTCTATCTCTTTAGTGGCGGGGATAGTTGCTATTTGGCTCACTTTTTCAACGGTCTCACGGTATGAAAAAGAGCAAATTTTGATTCAAGATACCGAAAGTCAAATAAGTGGAAAGAAACAAGAGCTGGAGGAACTTAGAAAAGAAATCTCATCGTCAATACTTCGCGAGAAGAATCGATTGCTCGATGAAGCTGATGAGCTAGCAAGTATCCAGCAAGAAAACGATTTAAATACAAAAAAACTGGATGAGGTTAAAAGTGAGATCACAAAATCGGATCAACATATAGAAGAATTGAGGAACCTGGCAGTCTCTTATAAACAAGACCAGAATGTATCTCTAAAAGAATTGCAGATCATCCAAAATACAATCATGCGGCTTAGGCAAGAAATTCCATCAATTGAAGCAGAAACAAGAGAAATTGTTTCTAGGGCAGACCAATTAAATCGTGAGATTGCTGAATCTGCGGATCGAATGAGTATTTTCTCTGCCGTGACCGAGGCTATAAAAGATCACTATGCCCGAACCACTAGTGCTTTGAGGACATATTCTAGGGAGCGACCATGGTTGGAACCAGGAGAAGTTTTAAATTTAGAATTAAAAGGGATTGACCTTTCCTCTGGTCTCATCGCCTTGCCGAAGGGATCGAGCGATGGGATAAGGGACCAAATGTTATTTGCGGTACATTCGAATAATAAACCAATTTGTAAAATTAGAATAAAACAAGCTTTTCGCACTCATGCATTAGCTGAGGTGGTCCCATTGGTTGGACGACCCATTGAACTATTAGAACTGGAATATGTTGATTTGGTTGTTCTTTAGAATATTTTCCGTTGCTTTACTGGTTGGTTCCCTTGCTTTCTTTCTCAGTAACTTAGACTCGTTTGTCTCCAATCAAGCCCAGATCTTGGATTTGAGAAATTCTTTACAATCACTCGAGGAGATAATTGCTGAGGAAAATATGGTTGGGGATTCCAATGTATCGAATTTAAGAAAAGAAATTTCTCTCAAGCGACGGGAAAAGGAAGCTCTCCTGGAGAATGGGACCGCTGATAAAGAAGAGCTTAGTTTCCTTGAGCCCAAATTAATAAAAATTATTGAACAAATAAAAAAACAGGAAGAGATTGTTGAAGGAGAAAAAACTAATTTATCAAAATCAAATGATTTAATAGAACAAACCAAGCAACAACTGACACCCCTGGAAGATAGAAAAAGTGAACTCTTGGCAATTCAATCCCAAGAAAAGCAAAATATGAATAAAGTAAGCGAGGAATGGGCAATTGTAGATGCCAATTTTAGTTCCTTGAAAAGAGTTCGGGAAACTGCTACCGAAACATATTCCGTATCATTTGGATCTGTCGAAGAAAGTATTGTACGACCAAAATGTTTATTTTACGGAGACAAAATTGATATCGAGATTGAAAGCGTTTCACCAAATAAATATGAGTTTTACACCAAACAAGGACTTTTGAGCGGCATTGAAAAAGGATTTGTATTTATCGTAAAGTCTGATGAGCAGTGGAGTGAAATGCCTTTTTATGTAACCTGTACGCTTTCAAGGGAAAATTACTCTATCTTTGAGACAGATACTTCCATGTCTAATGACTTACGCACAATCATTGCTCCTTTACAAAATTTACAATTAATACGAAGTGGAGAATTTTCTAATCGTAACGACGAAGAGATGTCGTTAGGAATTTAATTTTAATAAGCCCCAATAAATAAAAATTGATGAATTCCCAAGCAGAGCAAATCTCTGACGAAGACTTAGCCTCCAAAATTTCAGATGATGGCCATCTTTCAACTGATGATACTGAATCAGCGGATCAAGGAGTAGTCGAAGCGGGTATTCCTCCGGGCATGAATGATAGTGCAGAAAATGCAGATACTGAGGAGGAACCATTCTCGATTGATGATTTCGATGAGGAATTTGAAGTTAAATCTCAATCAAATCAAATCGATCAACCTGCTGAGGAAGTGAAATCTGACCAAGCAAGAACTGGTCAAAGTTCTGACACCTCCTCGGTCATTCAGACCATTGAGGAGAATGAAGCTTCGGATGATTTATTACCTAATGGACAGGTTTCCGAATTCCGTAAAACATTGTCTGCATTATCCAGGCAGCTTGAGGTGGACCGGTTGACATTTCTTTACCAGAAATTACATGCGGATGGTAATGAATTACCTTCCTTAGATAAGATTGCGTCTGATATTCGAGGAGATTCCACCTTACATCCTATGGGAGATAATGATCTCTATTCCAAACGTCCTTTGGCACGTCTGCAGGGCTGGATTTCTGGACTTTCTTTTGGTGTGGGAAGACGAGCGAAGAAGTTTTCTCGTTGATCGCACCCTCATTGGATCATTCGCAGAGCAGTTGCGATTATTCGATTATAATTCCTGCATACAACGAGGAGAAATTTCTACCTGAAACTTTAGTTTCTCTACGAAGGGCATCTGTCGAGATCAGTTTTCTAGATGGAGAGATTATAGTAGTTGATAATAACTCGACAGATAGAACAGCTCAAATTGCCCGTGATTTTGGTTGTAAGGTAGTCAGCGAAACTGTCCATCAGATTGCAAAAGTTCGAAATACTGGAGCAAATTATGCCAGAGGGAACTATCTGTTCTTTGTCGATGCAGATACTATAGTGCCCAAATCAACATTCAGGCATGCTATTGAAGGGCTAGAATCTGGAAAAGTTGGTTGCGGTGGAGCATGTTTATCATTCGATCAGGATCATGGCCGCTGGATTTCGGGCAGAGTGCTTCCTGCTTTGTGGAATTTGATTTCTGTGAAATTTCAACTCTTTGCGGGTAGTTTTATATTTTGCCGGTCGGAATTGTTTTTTTCCTGCGGAGGTTTTCCAGAGACTCATTTTGCAGGTGAGGAAATTGTTCTTTCAAAAAATCTTAAAAAAGAGTGCAGGAAAAATAATAAAAGCATCTTAATTCTTTCTGATTATCCAGTTATTTCCTCTGCGAGAAAGCTTCTTTGGTATAATGACTGGACTATGTTTAAAATGATTCTTCCATTGGTTATTTTTCCCATTTTCCTAAGATTCCAAAAATCTTGCAGGTTTTGGTATTATCGACCAACAAAGAATTGATCTTTGATTTGATTGAAGATTGTAGTAATTATTAAATTATTAATGTACCAGATTTCTACAAAACTTGGAATTATCGTATTGTTTGCTTTCATATTTGGATCTTGTGCGAAAAAGTCTGGAGAATCCTTGCCCGTCGGATTTAAAAATTCGAACCTGGGAGGACGACCCCCTTCCTATGTACAAAAAGCATGGGATGCCAGATACTCCTATGACGCAGACCGAAGATTACTTGTGCCTGAATATGCGGGTTCGAGATGGGGTGCAGTTCAACAATTTAAAGAAGAAGGACATCTTGTCTATCAAGACTGGTGGGTTAGGGATGTGCGTAAGGAAGAGCTTGAAGAATCACCAGACACCAAAATCACCTCATTTTTGGATGAAGATGGCAACCTGACTCAATCGATTCTTTTCCTTGATCAAAATACAAGTTCTGATGAGCAGTCCTCTACAGAGCCTTCTGTAAACAGTGAGTCTTCTGATGATGCGGATGTAAATCTCCCTGACGATGGTAGCGAGGAAGATCCCTTCGAGCCTTCACCATTTTTGCCTTTTTAATCAGTATTTTTTAATCTCACCAACGGAAGCAAAAAGGGGAGGGGGGTCATAATCCTCCATGTCACCGCTATCTTTAACGGGTTTGTCGATCTTTGCTGTGCTCAAAACCTCCGGCTTTTTAAATGATCTACTTGAAGGTTGGGTAGGGATCGGTCTCGGGCTGGGATTTGGGGTGCTGACCGACCGGTTTTTCTTCTTCTTCTTTGATCCTCTCATTTGATTCAGGGCACCAACAGACCTTAGCCATACCCGGCCTACTAAGATATCATCATCTTCCTTGATGAATTCTTTTAAATGCTCCCATTTAATTTTAGCAAAGCACCCTGCACCTTTAGTTTTACCACTGCCAATTTTTCTTGGCTTTCCATCTTTGTTTAAGGTGACTCCCATAGTTCAATGGAATAAATAGAAATTATTAAACTCAAAGAAATCAACCTATCTTTATTCGCAAACATAAAAAGAGCGTCATTCTTGCATGCTAAATAAATCATTCAGGGGTTGGTCAGTACAGTTGCGAAAGAATTTAGTCGATTGATTGGCAGATAAACTTTCCAGAATTTTGTAAACCCAGTCTACATTATCTTCCATTCCCAATTCCTTAGCCAGTTCACGAGCATTAATAGCACTGCCTGGATGTGCATTCATCCATGAGACAATCTGTTTCCGAACCTCCAGAACCCGGGAAGCTGCTTTTTTACCGGCCTCAACTCCTGGTTGGTGATAAGCATTGATTCCAATCATAGTGGCATAGTAACCAACTGCCCGCTCATATAACGCAATTAGCATTCCGACAGATGCTGGGTTTACTTCGTCCACTGTTAGAGTGATTGAGTTTCTTTCCTTTTCCCAGAGAGCATCACGTGTACCAAGAAAAAAGCCATGTAAGTAATCTCCAGAACTCATTCCTTCAGCGTCTACTTGAACAGACTCTCCTTCCCGGTGTTTCAAGACTTCAATAAATGTGGCAAAAAAATTAGGTATTCCTTCACGTAGTTGTTGAACATATGCATGTTGATCGGTCGATCCTTTGTTCCCATAAACTGCAATTCCTTGATTAACCAAATTACCCTGCAGATCCAGTTCCTTGCCTAACGATTCCATGATTAACTGTTGCAGGTATTTGGCGAAAAGTTCGAGGCGGTCCTTGTAAGGCAGGATTACCATGTCTTTTGTACCTTTCCCGTTGCTAAGAAAAAACCAGCTTAAAGCAAGCATCATGGCTGGGTTCCGGAGTGTTTGATTAGAACGGGTGAGTTCATCCATGCGGGCAGCACCATCAAGTAACTGATCTATATCAAAGCCCTGCAATGCAGCAGGCAACAATCCAACAGTTGCAGTTTCACTAGTCCTGCCACCGACCCAGTCCCACATGGGGAAAAAATCCAGCCAATCTTCCTGTTTTGCCATTTGATGGAGTTTGCTGCCTTCACCAGTAACAGCTATGGCGTGCTTGCTAAAATTGAGACCCAACTTACGAAATGCATTTTGGGCCTCGACCATTCCATTGCGGGTTTCCGGAGTGCCACCTGATTTGGAAATCACCAGCACTAAAGTAGTAGCCAAACGATTTCCGATTTTGGACAGGGAGTAATCGATTCCGTCTGGATCAGTATTATCAAAAAAATGAGCATCCAGATCATCTCCAGAAGATTTAGCCAAGGCTTTGCCAACAAATTGAGGACCTAGTGCAGACCCACCGATTCCAATGACCAGAAGATCTGTGAATTTACCATTCGGACTGCAGAGCACTCCCTCTCTTACTTTCTGAGCACATTGCTTAACTTTTTGCAAAGCATCACGAATGGCATCTGTGATCTCGGACGAAGGTGCCAGTTCTGGATTACGTAACCAGTAATGGCCAACCATTCTGCCTTCATCAGGATTGGCAATTGAGCCTGCCTCAAGCTCTTTCATGCTTAAATGAGCAGCGTTGAGCATCGGCTGGTTTTTCTCAATATAATCATCCGGAAAATTGACCAATCGGAAATCCGATGAAAAACCTAGTTCTGGGAATCTTTGGTAATATATACTATTCATATCTTAGGGGGAATTGTTTTAATGGGTTACCGCACCCAGTGAGGCTGAGCTTACCAGTTTTGCATATTTAGCAAGCACTCCTCTCTTTTCTTTGAGACCAGGATCTTTCCACAGTTGCTTACGATTTGAAATTTCTTCCTCTGATAAATCGAGAGTAAGAAGGTTATTTTCGGCATCAATGGTAATGGGGTCCCCATTAACCAGCAAGCCAATCAATCCACCAACGGCAGCTTCGGGCGTGACATGACCGACCACAAATCCATGACTGCCTCCCGAAAATCGGCCATCTGTAATCAAGGCGACATCTTTGCCCAATCCTTTACCCATAATTGCAGAGGTTGGAGAAAGCATCTCCCGCATACCTGGCCCACCAACTGGGCCCTCATTCCTGATCACCACAACATTTCCTGATTTCACTTCACCATCAAGAATCCCGCGCAATGCTTTTTCCTCTGACTCATAGACAATTGCAGTACCGGAAAATTTCAGACCTTCCTTGCCGGTTATTTTCGCTACAGCACCATCGGATGCGAGATTTCCGTAAAGAATGCGCAAATGGCTATCACTTTTAATTGGGTTATCAAATGGCCTAACTAAATCCTGACCGGTCGGGTAAGCAGCATAGGGCGGTGCGTCTGCAACATTTTCTGCGATTGTTTTTCCTGTAACAGTCATACAATCTCCGTGTAACAATCCTTTTTCCAAAAGTGTTTTGAGTAATGGGCGAAGTCCCCCAATCCTAACAAAATGCGACATATTGTATTTCCCGCTGGGCTTCAAGTCACAGAGCACAGGAACCCTCTTGCCGATCTCCGTAAAATCATCGAGAGACAATGGCACCTCGGCTTCATGTGCCATAGCCAGAAGATGCAAAACTGCGTTGGTTGATCCACCCAGGGTAATAACCACCGTGATCGCATTTTCAAAAGCTTCCCGAGTCATAATATCTCTGGGGAGTATATTTTTATCAATGAGATTAACCACCGCGGCTCCAGCAGCTTTGGCATCTTTTCTTTTATCTTCAGACACCGCCAACTGAGCCGAACTATCGGGAAGGCTCATGCCCAGAGCTTCAATTGCTGAGGACATGGTGTTAGCAGTATACATCCCTCCGCAAGAGCCGGGTCCCGGAATTGCTTTCTTTTCAATTTCGGTCAGCTCCTCGTGGGAAATGTTTCCTGAAGCATGTGCCCCCACTGCCTCAAAAACCGAGACAATGTCGAGGTTCTTTTCCTTATGGATTCCTGGAAGGATGGTTCCTCCATAAACAAAAATCCCTGGACGGTTCAAACGAGCTAGTGCCATCACGCATGCTGGCATATTTTTATCGCACCCACCAATCGTCACTACACCGTCCATTCCCTCCGCTCCGACTACTGTCTCGATAGAATCTGCAATTACCTCGCGTGAAACTAAAGAATACCTCATGCCTGGCGTCCCCATACTTATTCCATCTGATACTGTGATGGTTCCAAAGGGTACCGCTTTGCCACCATTTTCATCAACCCCTAACACAGACATTCTGCCCAGTTCATCCAAGTGGGCATTGCAGGGTGTTACCATGCTCCAAGCTGAGCATACTGCTATTTGCGGTTTTTTAAAATCATCATCATTAAAGCCTACCGCACGTAACATCGACCGGTTGGGGGCACGATCATCACCATCTACCACGATGGAAGAAAAATTTCGATTACAGCTCATCTTTTTAATATATAGTTATTTTTCGTTGTGGAAACCATTGATATGCGGTTGCATCTTTAACTGGGTGTTGCATATGTTTGGGGATTATTTTTCGATATAAGTTTTGAATAAAAGAGAATTAGAATCCCTAAGGGAAGAGATCGATCAAATCGACTCTGAAATTGTTAAGTTGCTCAACCTAAGGGTTGGTAAAGCTAGTGAAATTGGTAAAATAAAACAACTCTCCGGGATAGACCCCTATGATCCTGCCCGCGAAGAACAGGTTTTTGAAAAAATTTCAGGTTATAGTGACGGTCCCTTGAGAGATGTCTCGTTGCGCACTGTGTATCGAGAAATAATTTCTGCATCGATTGCCTTGGAAAAAGATATGGTGATTGGGTATCTCGGACCAGAGGCAACTTACACACACCAGGCAGCGGTCAAGAATTTTGGTTCTGGCTTGGAGTATCTTTCCCTGCCAGACATTCCAGATGTGTTCAGTGCGGTTGAAGGAGGCCATTGTGATTATGGCGTGGTTCCAATTGAGAATTCAACTGAAGGAGCGGTGAATCGTTCTCTTGATCTTTTGGTTGATTCTGGACTGACCATCATTGCCCAAGTTTTTTTGAGGGTGCGGCATTGTTTATTCAGTCAATCTTCAGTCTCAGAAATAACTGAAGTCCGCTCCAAAGATCAGGCTATTGCTCAATGCTCGGATTGGTTGCGGGCCCATCTCCCTGAAGCCCGGCTTGTTCCTGTTAGCAGTACTGCTGAAGCAGTTAAGGAATGCCGTTCGGTTAAAGGAGTGGCTGCGATTGCCGGAGAGTTAGCCGGTAGTATTTATGAAGTACCGATGATTCATGCGGGAATTCAGGACCGTTCTGATAATGTCACTCGTTTTCTTGTGGTAGCCCGTCAGCCATTGCCCATGCGCGATGGAGTCAATTATCGCACCAGCTTGGTCATTTCACTCAAGGATGAAGTGGGGGCTTTGCAAAATGCCCTCCGGCCATTTTCCGAGCGCGGTATCAATCTTTGCAAGATAGAATCAAGACCGA
Organism: Opitutales bacterium; assembly: GCA_038106225.1. Classification (GTDB taxonomy): domain Bacteria; phylum Verrucomicrobiota; class Verrucomicrobiia; order Opitutales; family Seribacteraceae; genus Chordibacter. The sequence goes on from JAYODK010000006.1 coordinate 34,165, forward strand.
GCAAGCGGAAATCATGGGACTATTTTTTCTTTGTTGATTTTCTTGGACATCCTGAAGATGTAAAAGTTTGCGATGCTATGGCAGACCTTAAGCATGCCTGTGCATACTCCCGACTTTTGGGAAGTTATCCAGAGATAGAATCTTAAAAAAACAGCACAGAAAGATCCTGGTGCTTTCGGGCATTTCGCACCACCAGTGCTTCGATAAATTGACGAATTTCGAGATATTCGTGTTCACATTTTGCAGTCCATCGTTTCTTGCTCCCTTTGAGTGATTCTCGAAGACCTGATACGAGAAGAAGTCCAGTCATGGACTCATGGATCGACCGAACAAAATCGATCACCGATGCATGAACCCACAATGGATCAATCAAATGGTGACGCGCATTCCAATGAACATGGCATAAACTTCGTTTATTCGGAAAGTGAAAACGAACTACTTGTTCTATACAATGTTCGAATGATTGAACAGACATTCTGTCTTTGCCGTCATTTTCTCGCATGAAAGACAAAGTTCTTTGCAACTGCATCGTTTCTTCAGGGGAAGATACACTGCCCATAACCATGAACAATGAATTGAGATTTTGCAGTCTTGTGTAGTCGTCTTTTTTACCCGCCGCTGTTTTCACCTTTCCTTTCCCCACCCAAGTATAAAATTTCCTCGGCAAACCGAGAAAATTGTGTGAAATCCTCGTAAAAACTAGCATACCTTAACCATGCAATCGAATCTACGGTACGTAAACCATGCATCACTGCATCAGCAATTGCACGGCTTGGGAGTTCATTGTCGAACTCATTTTCGATTCTTCGGAGGGTGTCCGAAAGAAGAGCATTTATTTGCTCCGCATCGATAGGACGCTTAGCAATTGCCCGTCTTAGGCTCATTGCCAGTTTTGTCCGATCGAAGCACTCCCTGTGATCATCCTTTTTGACCACAGTGAGATCTTCATGAAGGACCTCTTCAATCGTACTGAAGCGATGCCCGCACGATTGACACTCCCTTCTCCTACGCGTAGAGGCGACTTTGCCCGCCCGCGTTTCCAGTACCTTGAGATCAAGGGATGAACACTTCGGACAAAGCATTATTCGCTATTGAGAATTCCACATACCACACACACGAATGCCTTTTAACAATATTTGAGGAAATTCTTCAAGACCATAATTCCACTATCTGTAGCTAACGACTCAGGATGAAATTGAACTCCCCAAACTGGAAGCTCACAATGCCTGATGGCCATGATTTCTTCTTCTTCAGTCCATGCCGTCCTTTCCAAAGCAGCAGGCAGGGTACTCGGTGCAATCACCAGAGAGTGGTATCTTGTGGCAGAGAATGGGTTGGGCAGATCGGTAAATAAATTTTCTCCGTAGTGAAAGACTGGAGATGTCTTGCCGTGCATCAATCTGGCAGCTCTGACAATTTGCCCACCATATGCCTGACCGATGCACTGATGCCCCAAACATACTCCAAGCAGAGGTTTTTGTCCTGCCCATCTTTTAACTGCGGGCAAGCTGATGCCCGCCTGATCAGGGTCGCATGGCCCGGGTGAAAGCACCAGGCCGTTGAAGCGAGAAATATCGATTTCTTCAAGTTTTGCCTCGTCATTGCGCAAAACTTCACAAGAAGCCCCAAGTACCCCAAAATACTGCACCAAATTATAGGTGAAGGAATCGTAATTATCTATAACAAGCAGTTTCACAAAGTAATAATTACGCTCAAGAACCTTTATATCCTTGCTTGCGGGATCTTTCCATAAGCCTCAATCCATTGAGGCGGATGAACCCGCCAGCATCCTCAGGCTGATAGTCAGACTTATCTCCCTCCATGGACGCGACTGCGGTATCGTAGAGAGAGAATTCTGATTTCCTTCCCACAGTAGTGATATTACCCTTATAGAGTTTTAACCGTACAATACCGCTTACATTCTTCTGACTTTGATCAATAAATGCCTGAAGGGCCTCTCTTTCAGGAGCATACCAGAAACCATAATAAATCAATTCAGCATAACGAGGTATCAAAGAATCGCGTAAATGCATTAGGTCTCGATCCATGGTGAGTGTTTCCAGCTGCCTGTGAGCATGAAGCAAAATTGTTCCGCCTGGAGTTTCATAAACCCCCCTACTTTTCATTCCAACAAATCGATTCTCCACCAAATCCACCCGACCAATTCCGTGAGCCCCAGCAATTTTGTTGAGCGAACGGATAATTTCAGCCGGTTTTTCATTCTTTCCATCAATGGCGACACAATTCCCTTCGATAAATTCGAGCTCAATGTATTGAGCTTCATCTGGTGCAAGCATTGGATCGGTAGTTAATTTGTACATCGACCGGTTTTCAGGAGTCGTCGGATCGAACCAGGGATCCTCGAGTATGCCAGCCTCATAGGAGATATGCCATAGATTCCTGTCCATTGAATAAGGCTTGGATGCACTTGCCTCCACATCAATTTTATTTTCCTGGCAATATTTAATCATTTCAGTTCGGCCAGGAAATTGTTGGCGAAAGGAAGGGTCGCGCCAAGGGGCAAGAATTTTTAAGTCTGGAGCTAAAGCCGAGAAAGTTAGTTCAAATCTGCACTGGTCATTCCCTTTGCCAGTGGCACCATGAGCCACGGTGTCGGCATTAAATTCCCGAGCTATATCGATTTGTGCTTTGGCAATAAGGGGTCGAGCAATCGAGGTGCCCAGTAAATACTGGCTTTCATATACTGCATTTCCTCTAGCCATGGGAAAAATGAAGTCACTTGCAAATTCATCTACCAAATCAAGGGTTCGGTGAGCTGTTGCACCAGTGGCGAGTGCTTTTTCCTCTAATCCATTAAGCTCCTCTTCTTGTCCAACATCTGCACAATAAGTAATTACTTCTGCTCCATGATGGTGGGCAAACCAGTGAACGAGTACGGAGGTGTCGAGTCCTCCAGAATATGCAAGGATTAATTTCATGATTTAGGAGTTCAATTGTGATAAGGTCAAAAGAATGGCTTTTTGCATATGCAGTCGGTTTTCTGCTTGGTCAAAAAGAATCGCTTGATCGGAATCTAAAACAGCTTGTGAAACCTCTTCACCCGGGTGAGCTGGCATACAATGCATAAAGAGGCAACCGTTCTTGGCAGTACTCATAACTGAATCATCTACTTGATAGGGTTTCATCGCACTCAAACGTTTTAAACTGTCTTCTTCGCAACCCATACTCACCCACACATCAGTGTATAAAACATCGGCATCTTTTGCACCCACTGCAGGATCAGAACTAAAAGACCATGTCGGGGATAGATTGTGATTACGGAGAAGCTCTTGAATTTCGCTCCCAGGACGGAAAGATTCTGGTCCACAAAGAGAAATTTCCATTCCGAACAATGCACCTGCTAGAATCCATGAATTGGCCATATTGCACGATGTATCCCCAAAAAAAGCCAGTTTTTTCCCCTCGAGCCCTACCAATGGATTAGGGCCGGAACCAAATTTTTCCAACAGAGTCATGCAATCTGAATAAATTTGGCAGGGATGGAGAAGATCGGTGAGGGCATTGATCACAGGAATAGATGCATGGAGGGCAAACTCCTCAATGATTTCGTGCCCATGAGAGCGTATGATCAAACCGTCTAAGAATCGGGAAAGAACTTTGGCTGTATCGGCAATGCTTTCTCCTCTTCCAATCTGGGTGCTTGTTTGATCAAGGATTAAAGGATTTCCACCGAGTTCGCTAATGCCAACTTCAAAGGAGACCCGGGTCCGGGTGCTCTGTTTGTAGAACATCATCCCCCAGCTTTGTCCAACCAAGTCAAGAGTGGGGCGCTGGGAACGCGTGGATTTTAATTCAAAAGCACTGGTAAATACTCGAATCAACTCTTCATTAGAAAAATTATTTTCCTGCAAAAAGTGTCTCATAATTAATTATACTATTTTTGTTCAATTCGGGACAGGCATGCATCTAGAATTTTTAAACTTTGTTCAATTTCCTCTGACTTTACCGTGAGGGGAGGGAGTAAACGCAAGGTTTGGCCGGCTGCACCGACAGCCAGTAAGCCATTTTCACGAAGATTTGAAATAAGCTTTGCTGGGTCGAATGAAAGCTGTGCTCCGAGCATTAATCCTCGACCCCTTACCTCCAATAGAAGCTTTGGGAATTTCTTGGAAAGCAATTCTAGGCCACCTTGGAGAAGTTCTCCCATTTGCTTTGCCCTCATTGTCAGGTTTTCTTTTTCAATAATATCAAGCACCGCGTGAGCAGCGGAGCAGGCAAGCGGAGATCCTCCAAAGGTCGTTCCATGACTTCCAGGGGTAAAAAGAGATGAATATTTATCACTTACCCAGATTGCACCAATGGGAAATCCGCCACCCAATCCCTTGGCCATGGCGATCGCATCCGGGAGAATTCCTGATTTTTGATAACCCAAAAAATCACCAGTTCTGGCAATGCCAGCTTGGACTTCATCCAACAAGAGAAGTAAATTATTACGATGGCATAATTCCTTCAATCCAAGAAGAAAATCGTCAGTTGCAACATGCAGTCCACCTTCGCCTTGGATTGATTCTACCAGAATGGCTACTGTCTGATGATCTATAGAATTTTCGAAATCAGCCAAATCATTTAATTTGCAAAAAACAAAATCGGACAAAAGAGGCTCAAACCCACTTCTGTATTTGCTTGATTCTGTTGCAGATAAAGCACCTAAAGTACGGCCATGAAAGCCGTTCTTAGCGACAAGAATCTTGGACCCTTTTGCAATATTCTGATTGCCATGAAGACGGGATAGCTTGATCAATGCTTCGTTAGCTTCAGCCCCGCTGTTACAGAAGAGCATTTTACCATCTCCGATTTTTTGGATCAGCCTTTCTGCCAGACTTACTTGTTCTGGAATAGAAAAGAGGTTGGAACAATGAACCAATTTCCCGGTCTGTTCTTGCACGCGATTGATCCAATCTGGGTGGCTGTGACCAAGGTTGGTTACCGCAATCCCGGAGGTGAAGTCCAGATATTTTTTACCTTCAGAATCCCACAAATATGTCCCTTCGCCCCGGACAATCTCAATTGCTGGAGTAGCATAATTACTTACTAGAAAAGCATGCTGTCGATTAAGTTGCATATTTTAGGCGTGCACAATCTCGGTGCCAATTCCTTGATCAGTGAAAATTTCGAGCAAGATGCTGTGGGGCATCCGACCATCAATAAAGTGCACCCTGTTTACACCCGCTTTCAGGGCATCGACTGCACTGTTTACTTTGGGTAACATGCCTGCCGAAATAACTCCTTCCTGTTTGAGGGGCTCCACATCATTCACTGGCAGACTGGAAAGCAAGGTGGAGGGATCATCTGGATTTTTGAGTAATCCAGGCACATCCGATAAGTAAACCAACCTGCGAGCTCCAAGAGCAATCGCGACTTTGGAGGCAACATTGTCTGCATTTACATTGTAGCAAATACCATCTCGATCAGTAGCGGTGGATGATAGAATTGGCATTTTCCCATTTTCAAGTGCATCAATAATAGGATCCACTTTAACTTGAGTCACCTGTCCAACAAAGCCAAGATCGTGCTTTCCCTCAAGTTTTTCGCAGATCAAAACTTCTTTCCCAGGGAATCTTTCCACATTGCAGTCATGTGAGGCAACAAACTGGGCAACCTCACTATTAACCTTTTCGTTAAGTACTGAATCAACTGCGTCTATAGTTTGTTCATCCGTAACCCGTAGTCCATCTAGGAAGACAGCTTTAATTCCTCGTTTGTCTAATTCTCTGGTGATCGCTTTTCCACCTCCATGAACCACAACTACCTTGATTCCAACAAAATTAAGAAATACCAAGTCCTTTGCCACACCGGAACGAACTTCAGGATCAGGTGAATCCATAAAGCTACCCCCGTATTTTACCACGAATATAGATCCCCGGAAGCGCCTTACATAAGGAAGGGCTTCCATCAGAATACGGGCCTTTGCTTGGCTATCTTCAAACTCTATCATCTTATTTATTCGCTCTTGTTATAGTTTACATATGCCTCACTCAGATCATTTGTCCAAATAACAGCCGATCCTTTGCCCATATTTAGGTTAATTTTTATTTCAAAAGCTTTTTGGGATACGACTTCCTTCCACTTTGGTTTGTTCATTGTCAATGGTTTCCCTTTTTGGACTGCGGGTACATCGTTGTAGCAAAGATCAAATGAATCAAAATTTAAGCCTACCTTAGAGTATCCTGCTGCATCTACAATTCTTCCCCAATTTGGATCAGACCCATACCATGAGGATTTAACAAGTAAGGAATTTGCAATGCAACGGGCAACCGTTTCCGCATCTTTATCGTTTTTTGCCCCGTTTATTTTTAGTTCCACAAACTTGGTAACTTTTTCCCCGTCGGTCACACATTTACGGGCAAGGGTTGTGCAAATATGAGTCACCGCGTCTTGGAAAGAATTTTTTATCTGGCTTGATTCCTTGTCAACTTCTACCCCCGTAAATCCATTAGCTAAAAAGAGGACAGAATCATTGGTGCTCATGTCGCCATCAATGGTCATTCTATTGAATGATTTTTCAACTGCAATGGTTAGACACTTTTGCAGAAAAGCTCCAGAGACAGCCGCATCTGTGGTAAGAAAAGCAAGCATGGTTGCCATGTTTGGCTGAATCATGCCTGCTCCTTTTACGGTACCTCCGATAGTTATTTTACCGGAAGGGCTATCAATCTGTGCAGAACAGGATTTTGTTCTGGTGTCAGAAGTTAAGATAGCTTCCTGGAAGGCATTACCTCCATCGAGTTCATCGATCGTATCCTGACAGGCATTGGCAATCCCAGCAGTTATCCGGCTCATCGGCAGAGGCACGCCAATTCTACCGGTCGAACAAACAAAAACTTCCTTGGGCTCTACCTTTAAATGTCTGGCAGTTTCAGATGCCATTTTTACACAATCTAAAAACCCCTGTTCACCAGTGCAGGCATTGGCATTACCACTATTGGCAACCACTCCATGAAAAGTTTGATTGGGGTCGCGTAACAATTCCATGCAATAGTGAACAGGTGCTGCTTTGACATCATTAGTAGTGAAGGTGCCCGCAGCAGTACAAGGGCGCCTTGAGAAAATAACCCCTAAATCGAGCTTTCCATTATTTTTTCCAAGGATGTTGCTTGCTACGCCGGATGCAAAAAAGCCCTTTGCTTCAGTGACTCCATCACAGTCCACAAAAAATTTCATTTCAGACCGCATGACTCCTCGTATCCATTACAAAGATTCATTGATTGGACAGCTTGTCCACCTGCACCTTTAATTAAATTATCTTCAGCGGAACATATAATGTAACGGTTTGTGCGGATGTCTTCAAGAACTGCAATATCAATCCGGTTTGTTCCGACAACCCGGCCAGTCTCCGGAAGATCATCATCACTAAGTATCTGTATAAAAGGTCTTTCTCCATAGAAGTTTTCCCAGCATTGAAGAATTAACGACCTATCTAATGAGTTTTTTGGTTTAACAGAAATAGTAGAGCAAAGTCCCCGGTTCATTGGACTAAGGTGAGGATGAAAAGATAGAACGATGGATTGCTCTGCAAAATGACTTAATTGCTCTTCCACTTCTGACAAATGTCTATGCTTGGGGAGTCCATACGCCCCTGAATTCTCATTTCTTTCACAGAATAATAATCTTTCTGAAGCATTTTTGCCGGCACCGCTTAATCCGCTGATCGAATTCACGATAATATCGGATCCTGCTATTAGGTCATCCTTGAGGAGAGGAGCAAGTGGCACAATGATACTTGTTGGATAACAGCCTGGTGAGGCAATGAGGCTAGACTTTTCCCAACTGAGTGAATGCAATTCAGGAAGACCATACTGAGCTTGGCACAATCGGTCGGGGACAGGATGATCCTGACCGTAAAACTCCTTGTAAATATTTGGATCTTTGAGACGAAAGTCCGCAGACAGGTCGATAATTTTTTTGCCTGCCTCTAGTAATGGAATTGCATATTCAATGGCCGTACCATGAGGTAAAGCGAGGAAAAATAATTGTATTTCTGAATTTACTAATTCCTCGATATTGGGACTTACAAAAGAAAGCTTATGTCCGAGTTTGCCAAGTTTGGGAATAACCTCGGACAATGGTTTGCCCGCATGAACTCTTGAAGTAACCGCACAAAGTTCAGTTCTAGGGTGACTAATAAGTATGGAAACGAGTTCTTGCCCGGTGTATCCTGACGCCCCAATTATGCCTACTTTCATGACTTGGAAATTTAGTTGTGGAAAATTAAAAAAAACAAACCCCTCGGTTGGAGTTCCGAGGGGTTGTGTAAAAACTGGTTTAAAATTTGAAAATTATCGTTTTGAAAATTGAAACCTTTTACGGGCCCCTGGACGGCCAGCTTTTTTTCGTTCGATTTTGCGTGGATCCCGTCGAAGGTGTCCAGCTTTTTTCAAGGGCGAACGGAGTTCCCCATCCATTTTCTCAAGTGCACGGGACAAACCATGACGAATTGCACCGGATTGTCCAGTGCCACCACCACCACGAACATTCACCGTAACATCGAGTTGCCCATTTTTTTCAACGCAAAGCAAAGGACCGATTACGGCCTTTTTCTGCTGTTCGGTTGAGCAATAGTTATCGATGTCCCGGTTATTGATGGTTATCGTTCCGGAACCTGGGCGGATGCGTACGCGGGCAGTGCTCGTTTTTCTGCGACCTGTAGCAATAAAATCTTGGGCTTTAGCTTTAGCACTCATAAAAGGTTAACAAGTAATTAGGAAAATAAAGGTTTAGGTTGTTGGGCTGTATGGGTATGTTCTTCTCCAGCAAACACACGGAGACGAGTTAACATGCCACTGGATAATTTATTTTTAGGCAACATCCCTTTAACTGCATTGGTAATGATGAATTCAGGTCTATTTTTACGAAAGTCGGCAACCGTTCTGTATTTTTCATTTCCCATATATCCGGAATAAAACATGTACTGCTTTTGCTCTTCCTTGGATCCACTAAGCTTAACTTTATCTGCGTTGATAACCACCACATAATCTCCGGTGTCAACATGAGGAGTGTAGGTTGGTTTGTTTCGACCTCTGAGGGCGTTAGCAATATCAACGGCAAGGCGTCCAAGTATTTGACCGGAAGCATCAACAATCTTCCAGTCGTGGGTTGCGGATTCCTTTTTGGCAAGGGTAGTCTTCATCGAAAAATAGGTGAAAAGATAGAAAATGAATTAATTCGTTCTGTTCGTCAACCGAACAATATAGCAAAAAAGATCGGTTGAATTAGAATTGGCCAGCACCAAGATCAGATATGGTTTGGTCGTAAAACTTACTTCCATATCCCATCACGCGATCGGTGTTGTCAAACACTACGGGCATATATCTCTTTTCAACCTCTTTGTCTGAAAGGGTTCCCTCATTTCCGCCCTTTCGGATTTTGTAAAACCAGACGCTTCCCCAATCATAACCTTCAACATAGTTGGCGATACTGGCCAAATTGTAAACCTGTGATTTTGTCATGCCCACAGATAGACCCATCAAATTTTCAATATTTTTGCTTACGGCGGCATCAGCCTCAGCGAAAGGGTTTCCACCAGTGCCGCGACGAATACCTGAATCTTTCCGTACACAACCTGCAAATAAGAGCAGGAAGGTTAGCCAACCTAATGCCAAGACTTTTAATGGTGTCTTTTTCATGAGTATTTGTTTTACCCTAACTCGATTGAGCGGGGCAATCCCATTTTGATGCCCCGACAGTAGAATCTGTTATATCTGTTTTATTAGAGTGAAGTGATTTTTTCTAAAGTCTGATAACTACGGGCAATCATTTCACGTGGATCGTCGAGGAGGTTTGCTGAGGCAAGGGCATTATCCAAAAGTTGATTGGCAACCAAGATAGCGGTTGGTTCATCTTTTTCCATCAATTTGTTCAATCCATGAATGATTGGATGTCTCGGATTAATTTGGAATTTAACTTTGCTGAGAGGCATTTCACCTTCCGGGCCCTGCATCATTTTCATAATCCTGCGGGCAGACGCACCTCCCATTCCATCTTCGCCTACGACACAGACAGGACTGTTAATTAATCTTTCGCCCGTTTCCACTTCAGATACTCTTTCCTTGAGAGATTCCTGAATCCATTTGGAAAGCTTTTTGGTAGCTTTCTTATCCAGGCAGTCTCCGCTTGGTTGTTCATCCAGTTTTTCAAGTTTTAATTCGTCCGAATCGGCTGAAATAATTTTCTTTTCCTTGAATTCACGCAGAGATTGCATGACATATTCATCGACGGGTTCGGTAAGGAGAAGGACTTCATAACCTCTGGCTTGCAATGCCTCCAAGTAGGGTCCAGACTCAATTGAAATACGATTTTTACCGTAGAGAAAAAGGATGTCCTTTTGATCACTGGCCATTCGGTCAATGTAATCTTCCAATCCGGTCAATTTGTCATCATCATAGGCAGTGGATTGAAAGCGTAGTAACTTGGCCAAATCATCCTTGTAGGTGAAATCGGTGGCCACTCCCTCTTTAATAAGGGGACCGAATTCTTTCCAGAATTCAAGGTAAGTCTCTTCTTCCTTCTTTGCCTGCTCATTGAGGAACTTGATGAATCTTTTAGTCAATACCTGTCCAAGTTTACGAAGCAATTCGCTATCCTGCATAGTTTCTCGAGAGACATTCAAAGGAATATCAGAACTGTCAACTACTCCCCGCAAAAATCTAAGCCATTCAGGAAAGAGACTCTTGGGTTCCGCATCGATGAGTACTTTGCGGCAATGAAGAGCAACCTTGTTTTCATTCCGAAACATTCCCATCTTTTCCATGTTTCTCTTCGGAACAAAAAGAAGTGAGTTTATTTCCAGAGGTGCATCCGCACTGAAGTGCAGTCGCATCAGGGGGCCTTCATATTCATTTGCCTGGAATTTATAAAATGCCTCATATTCCTCATCTTTGATCTCCGACTTGGACCTAAGCCAGATCGCATCAACTGTGTTAACTTTTTCGCCGTTCACAGAGACTGGGAACTGGACGAAGGCGGAATATTTCTTGACGATGTCTTTAATTCTATCCTCCTTGGCAAACTCATCGAACTCATCCTTAAGTTGAATCACAATTTTGGTTCCGCGGCGCTGTCCATCCGCTTTATCGATTGAGTATCCTCCATCCCCATCGCTTTCCCAGCAAAGACCTTCGCCATCCTGCCGCCAAGTACGAGTATAAACCTTAACCGAGTCAGAGACCATGAAGACACTGTAAAAGCCAACGCCAAATTTGCCGATCAGGGCTTCATTTTTCTCGCCGTCATTTTTTAGTGCTTCCAAAAATTCTTTAGATCCAGAATGGGCAATCGTACCCAGATTCCTGATCAATTCTTCTTCGGTCATACCAATACCAAAGTCTTGAATAATTAGCTGTTTGGCAGAGTCATCCGTGTTGAGATTGATCTCCAAATCTAAATTATCATCAAAGATATTTTTCTCGGTGAGTTGAGTGCGGCGCAATTTTTCAAGTGCGTCAGATGCATTTGATATGAGTTCGCGAACAAAGATTTCCTTATCTTTGTACAGGGAATTAACAACAATATCGAGAACCTGCTTGGTCTCGGCCTTGAATTCATGTGTGGTTGCTTGTGTCATTGTAAAAACTGTCGTTTATTAACTTTTTAAGGAAGCTCTTCAAGAAATTATGCACTCTGTGTTGTGTTCCTTTGGCTTATTAGTTCAGTTTTTGAACTTTTTGCGAAAAAATTCATATGCCTGATTAATCTCCTTGGCTTTTTTTTCTGCAACCTCCCGGATTTCTGCACCTAGAGCAGATACTTTGTCCGGATGATATTGGGCAATGGATGATCGATAGGTTGCCTTAATTTTAGGAAAATCCTCCAAGTCGTCTTTGCTTAAGCCAAGTACCTCCGCCATCTCAAGTTCCTCGACTGTTGGAAAGATGATTTTTCGGGCGCCATCTGTTTCTTCCTTATCATTGGCCTGATTATTCTCTTCAGTATTATAATCGTCCTCAGGAATAAAATTTTCGGATCTGTGACTCTCACTAAAATCTTCCATTTTTTCGCTATCATCATGAGACGATGGGAGAGGTTCCTCCATTTTATCATCAATGCAATTTTCTTCCTTTAGAGGATTCTTTGAAATAAAAATATCCAGTCGCCATAACATCCACCATGTGGAGCAAAATATCATAGCCCATGAGATTTTCTGCAAGCTTGTGGTTATTTGATTGGGAGAATTTCCGGTGAGCGATCGCCAACCTGACCAGTCATGATAAACCCCCCAAAGTGAGCCACTGAGATAGTGGGCAAGAAGATAGGATAAACATACTGCAAATATCCCAGCATAAACGATTGAGCCCGTGAAAATGTTAGGCTTCATTAAAATTGAACTGGTGGCAACTGCCCAGTGCAAGTCTTGTAAAAAAATAAAATCACTCCTCCTAAGACAATAAACAACCATCTCTTTGCTGGCTTTTTTTCTTTCATGTTGTGAAAAGAGAAACTTAGGAAGTGGATGGTGGTAGGGGTCGGATTCGAACCGACGAACGCACGAAGCGGGCGGATTTACAGTCCGCATCCTTTAGCCACTTGGATACCCTACCAGCAAAGGAACGATACATTATGATCCAGTCAAGATAACTGGCAAGACGATAGTAGATATTCTCTTCATTTACATACTTGCTAGCATGGGGAAGATCGAAAGAATTCAAATTTAAATGCACGCAAAGAAAGAGAAAACAGTTGTCGGACTGACTGGAGGGATTGGTTCCGGGAAATCGACTGCATTGATGATCTTTCAGGAATTAGGTTGGTCAGTTATTTCCGCAGATAAACTGGCCGGAAACATTCTGAATTCTAATAAAAGCGTCATCCTAAAAATCCAAAAGCGCTGGGGAGGGCATCTGATTAATAATCGGGGAAGCATTGACAAGGCGGCAGTTGCTAGACTAGTGTTTAGAGAGGAGTCGGAAAGAAAATGGCTTGAAAGTATTCTTCACCCCATCATTCGATCCGAATGGATTTCTTTTGTTCAATCCTGTCCTTCCCAAAAGTGCATGATTGAATTACCTCTATTGTTCGAAAATAATCTGCAAAATCATTTCACCAGCACCATTGCCACTTTTGCACCTCTACCTATGGTTCTTAAAAGACTGCAAGATCGTGGTCTCTCGTTAGATGAGTCACAGGCTCGAATCCAGAGCCAGTTTACTATTTTTAGCAAAATCAATCTTGCGGACTTTGTCTTATGGGGAGGTGGATCCCATGATTTTTTAAATACTCAAATCGTAGAGCTTGAAAAAGTTCTCTCCCCATAGCTTTCACTGTAATCAAAATATTTATGCCTGTTAGAAAGACGACCCGCACCAAAAAAAACCAAAGCCCGACTGATAGTTCAGAAGAATCTCTGCCTGCGGAGGCGGCAGAGGGAAATGCATTGCCTAATGCAGTGACAGAGCACAGCACTGTTGAAAAAACTGAGGAAACATCAGATCGCCAACTCTTTTTCAGTACTGATGGAACTGATCCTGCAGATGAGGCAAGTCCTCCTTCAGGAGATGAAAAATTTGATACTGATAGTCCAGTTCCCGCGAAGTCTTCAGACCTTGACTCCGAACATGGGCATATTCCCGGTCCAGAATCAACCGCACCATCAAATCCCAACGAGACATCAAACAATCATCATCCCAAGCACGGCAGTTCTTCCCCTAACCAATCCCAGGGACAGAAAAAGATGACATGGCAGGAAAAAAAGAAATTGCGGAGGAAGCAGAAGTTTAAAAAACCTAGAAGATTACCCTATGAAGAGACCGAAGCAAAACCACTTGAGGTTGGGCAACTTCTCGAGGCGGATTGCTTAAAATCGGAGGCCGAAATTGCGACTCTGCTTCAACCTTTAATTGATTCGGGCAAGCAGGCTCTTAATCTTGATGAATTCTTGAGCCTCAATCTTCTCGATCTTGCAGAAAAAATTAATCAATTAGATCTAGGCGAGGAGTTGCCTGCGGCACCATTACGAGAAGAATTAATCGATCTGGTCTTAGATTTTGCCCTCAGATCTGATACTCCTGTGGCGTTATCTGGAATTATTCAGATAATGGAAGATGGTCACGGATTTATTCTTCAGCAAAAAGAGGACTACCGGTTAAAGTCACAGTCTGCATTCGTGCCGGAATGTTTGGTTCGTAAATATGGATTGAAAACGGGTCAGTCGGTTAAAGGAATAATCCGTGCGAAGATGGAAGATTCGACCTGCCCTCTACTTTTAAGGGTAGACGAGGTCATGGGTCTGCTTCCGGAAGAAGCCAGCAGGGTAACTCCATTCACTGAGCTAACCCCTTACTATCCATTGCGAAGAATGTATCTTGAGACCCATCAAGAGGTAGAGTGGGACAATGTAGCAATGAGGGTGGTTGACCTTGTATCTCCGGTAGGATTTGGCCAGAGAGGATTAATTGTTGCCCCTCCAAGAACTGGAAAAACAGTGCTGCAACAAGGAATTGCTAGGGCATTGCGGGAAAATAATCCTGATGCTCATTTAATCGTCCTTCTCGTAGATGAGCGCCCGGAGGAGGTGACCGATTTTAGAAGGCAGGTGCCAGATGCTGAAGTGATCGCATCTACCTTTGATGAAAGTGCGGAAAGTCATGTTCATGCAGCCGAAATTGTTATTGAAAAAGCCCGCAGGATGGTGGAGCACCAAAAGCATGTGGTTATTCTGCTCGATTCAATCACCCGATTGGCACGTGCTTACAATACCACCATGCCAAACAGCGGTAAAATTCTCAGCGGTGGGGTTGAGGCGACTGCACTACAGCGTCCAAAACGATTCTTCGGATCCGCACGTAATATCGAGGGCGGGGGCAGTTTAACAATATTGGGTACTGCTTTGGTTGAAACTGGCAGTAAAATGGATGAGGTCATATTTGAGGAGTTCAAAGGTACTGGGAATATGGAATTACATTTGGATCGGGAACTTTCAAATAAGCGGATTTTTCCGGCTTTAGATTTTGAAAAGAGTGGAACTCGGAAAGAAGAATTGCTCTATCATCCAGACGAACTCAGTAAGATTTATGCCCTGCGCAGGTCCATGAAGGGAGTGCCGCCGGCCGAGGCTATGGAAATGTTTATTCAGCGTGTCAAAAAGACCAAGAATAACCCGGAGTTCCTCATGGGTTTGGGTAGATAGAATAGCGGATACTTAGGAAAGAATTGGAAACGCGATGAACGCAACGGAAGAATATCTTACCGAAGCATTCAAGGAACAGGGATTAGTTGATCAGGAATTGGTCGACCAAACTTTTGCAGAAGCAAAAAACTTGGAATCTGTGGAATCGTCAGGTGACGAAGGTCTTGATTTTATGAACCTGCTTCTTCAAAAATTAGAGCTTTCCTCGGATGAGGTGGTAAATTTCTTAGCTGCTGAGCTAAGTATGGAGCCGATTGATTTATCCGTAATTAATCCAACTGCTGAAATTCTTGGGTTATTAAATCCCCAACAAGCCAGGTTGTACGAGGCAATTCCACTCGGCATTGATGGAACCTCTGTCGATCTTGTTTTGGGAAACCCACTCGATCAGGATGGAATAGACAACCTGGGTCATATCCTCGGAAAATCAATTAATCCACGCATTGCCTATCGGGCAGATGTTCTTGGATTAATTAATCAGTTATACGGGCTCAATGAGACCGAAAAAGAAAAGGGTTTTTTTGAAGGTCTGGGAGATGAAGATATTAAGATCGAGGACAATGTAAGGCCTGAAGATGTAAGCGAGGAGGATGCACCTATTATCAAATTTGTGCATTCTGTTATCAAAGATGCGCTTGAGAAACGAGCCTCCGATATACATATGGAGCCCCTGGAGAAAAAGTTCCGGATCCGCTTTCGTATTGATGGAAAATTGATTGAGCAACCAGATCCTCCGAAGAGGTTACAACCATCCATCCTTTCCAGAACCAAACTTATGGCCAATGTCAGTTTGGCAGAAAAAAGAGTTCCTCTTGATGGCCGGATCAATGTGAAAGTCGGTGAAAAAGTGATCGATTTACGAGTTTCCACCCTGCCCACTGTTCATGGCGAGAGTATCGTAATGCGGATTTTGGACAAAGAAAGCCTGAGCCTCGGTCTCCCACAGCTTGGATTCTTCTCAGATGATCAAACAGTTTTCGAAAAAGTAATCAATATGCCGGATGGAATTTTTCTGGTTACTGGTCCAACAGGGTCGGGTAAATCTACCACTCTTTACTCTGCACTTCATGCGATCAATAAGCCGGATCGGAAAATTATTACCGTCGAAGATCCGGTTGAATATGAAGTTCCTGGCATCAATCAAGTCCAGGTAAGAACTGAAGTAGGCATGACATTTTCAGCGGCTCTTCGGGCGATGCTTAGGCAGGCACCAAACATTGTAATGGTTGGTGAGATTCGCGATTTAGAAACTGCAGAAATTGCAATTAATGCCTCTTTAACCGGGCATATGGTATTTAGTACCTTACATACAAATGATGCCCCGAGTGCGGTTTCCCGATTGGTGGATATGGGCGTTAAGCCATTTTTAGTCTCAGCATCATTGCGGGCTGCTCTTGCTCAGCGTCTTGTTCGGGCAATCTGTCAAAACTGCAAAGCCCCCTACAAGCCAAACTCTGCTGAATTGGCAGTTCTTGGAATCAATGAAGAGCAGGCTGCCGATGCTTCGTTTATGAAGGGAGCTGGTTGTCCAAAGTGTGGAGAAAAGGGTTATCGTGGCAGGAAAGGTGTATTTGAGATTTTTGTGGTCAGTTCTGAGATCGAGGAAATGATCTACAATAATGTGAGTATCGTGGAGTTGCGTACCAAAGCCAGAGAGATGGGTATGCGATCCATGCGTAGTGATGGTTTTCGCAAGGTATTGGCAGGGATTACGACCCTTGATGAAGTTCTGATGGTGACCACAGAGGAAGAATAGTTTTAAGCCATGCTTTACCTAGATAATAACGCAGAAATCCGGGATCTCTTTAGAGAGGTTGATGGTGTCTCTCAGCACGGGCTAGATGAGCTTTTTAGTCAGGATGTAATTGAAGGGAAGCGTTCTTTTGCAGAGGCAGTCATTGGTGCAGGCATCATAAGCAAGGATGATTTACTTAACCTAATTGCCCAATACCTCGGTTATGAGCTTCAAGTTGGTCAAGTGGGAGAGATTGAACAAGAAACATTGTCGGTGATTCCTCAAGAAACCGCCCGTCAGTATGGGGTAGTTCCCCTTTATCTTTCAGACGGAGGTATCCACCTTTTGGCCCTTGATCCTTTCAATTCTGCAATCATTGATGATCTGACTTTCGCCCTGAACCTGGAGGTCTTTATCGTAGTTTGTGACCCCAGTTATGTATCCGAATTACTGGATAAATACTATGGGGGAGAGCGTGCTGATATGGGCGATCTCTTTTCGGATGTTGGCTTTGATCAGTTTGAAAACCTTGACGAATCCAAGGAAGGGGAACTGGTGGATGCTGCAAATGAGACCCCCATTATCCGTTTTGTTAATCTGGTTCTTCAGCAAGCAATTAGAGCCAAGGCTTCTGATATTCATTTCGAGCCTTTCGAGAACGAATTCCGCATTCGTTATCGTGTAGATGGAGCTCTGTATGAAATGTCTCCCCCTCCCAAAAGCTTGGCTCTTCCCATAATTTCTCGTGTCAAAGTTATTTCTGAATTGAATATTGCCGAGCACAGAATCCCTCAAGATGGCCGTATCAAAATGACCATAGAGGGCAGGGCGGTTGACTTGCGTGTATCCACTTTACCCACTCAATTTGGCGAAAGCTTGGTTCTTCGTGTTTTGGATAAATCAGCAGTTAACCTGGATCTAGATAATTTAGGACTGCCTGAAAATGTTAAGACTGGTATCCGGGGTGCCGTACGCCGACCGAATGGAATTTTTATCGTAACCGGACCCACTGGTTCTGGAAAGACGACCACTCTTTACAGTGCATTACGGGAAGTTAACGATTTGGAGACTAAAATACTCACGGCTGAAGACCCTGTGGAATATGAGATTGAGGGAATTATGCAAGTCCCGGTTAACCACCAGGTTGGACTGGACTTTGCCCGTGCTTTGCGTGCATTTTTGCGCCAAGATCCGGATAAAATTATGGTTGGGGAAATTCGTGACATTGAGACGGCCCGAATTGCAGTTCAGGCTTCTTTGACTGGGCATGTGGTTCTTAGTACCCTACATACCAATGACGCACCGGGTGCAGTTACACGACTCATCGATATGGGCTTAGAGCCTTTCTTGCTATCGGCTTCACTGGAATTTATTCTCGCCCAAAGATTAGTGCGAAAAGTATGTTCCACTTGTAAGCAGGAATTCGATCCTAAAGCAGAGATGCTCCAAAACCTAGGAATCACTAGGAATGATCTTGGTGACCGAAAGTTTTATTTCGGTGGTGGTTGTGAAGACTGCAATAATGGGGGTTATCGTGGAAGAACCGGACTCTTTGAAATGATTAAAGTAAATGATACCTTCCGAGAATTGATTAATTCGGGTGCTGCCACCTTGGTGCTCAAACAAAAAGCTATTGAGTTAGGAATGAGAACACTTAGAGAAGATGGCCTTCGTTCTATTTTTGATGGAGAAACAACGGTAGAAGAAGTTTTGAAGTATACTTGATTTCTTCTTCGATTTGCTAATCATACATTCAGGCATGGCAATTTTTGAATATGTGGCAACTGATCCGTCTGGAAATCCTGTGGATGGAACTTTCGAGGCGGTGGACGAGAAAGATGCCAGAAATATCCTGAGCCAGTATAACCTGTCCGTTCAAACCCTCAATGAGCAGGGAAAGACCAATCCTGTGAAAACGCCGAAGATGGATGCTGCTACGGAACCAGCCAATGAGACTAAATCGGAGAATGGAAGTAAAACGGGCAAAAAAAAGAAAAAAGGCGGTTTGCTCGCAATCGAAATTGGAGGTGGTCCCACCAGTGAGGATATTTCTGTTTTTACGAGGCAAATGTCCACCTTGATCCAGGCTGGATTGCCGTTGCTCAGGAGTTTGGAGGTTATGATCAAGCAACTTGACAAAAAGCCAAAGTTTAAACTGATGCTCGAGACTATTGCTGAAAAGGTCTCTTCGGGAGGGACATTGTCAGATGGTCTGGCTATGTATCCAAAATCGTTCGATAAATTATTTGTAAATATGGTGAAGGCTGGTGAAGCGGGCGGAGTTCTGGATCTTGTACTTGACCGGTTGGCCCAGTTCCAGGAAAAGTCTATCCGCACCAAGAAAAAAGTTAAATCCGCCATGGTGTATCCAAGTGTGATCATGTTTGTCGCCTTTGCCATTGTCACTTTGTTGATGATGGTGGTTGTTCCCCAATTCGAGAGCATTTTTGAGCAGATGCTGAGGGGGGCACCTTTGCCTGGACCCACTCAGGTTGTGGTTAATATAAGTAATCTGTTTTCCTCTAATCCCATTCTTGTGCTTGGCGGAACTGCCTTTGTTATCGGGGGTGCGGTTGTACTTAAAAAAACAAAACAAGGTGCAAAAATGTTTGATTGGTTGGGCTTGCGCGTACCGGTGATTAAAGAGGTGGTGAGTAAGTCAAATGTCTCCAGTATCACCAGAACATTTGGCACTCTTTTAAGCAGCGGGGTTCCCATATTGCAGGCACTGCAAATTACAGGAGATACCCTAACAAACTTCTTTTTTGTCCGGGCGATGACAAATGTGCACAATGCAGTGCGTGATGGAGAATCTATGGCAGTTCAGATGGACCGGGAACCAGTCTTTCCCACTATGGTAACTAGTATGGTGGAAATTGGGGAAGAAACAGGAGAACTGCCGGATATGCTTACTCGGATAGCGGACAATTATGATGAGGATGTGGATAACGCAGTTGCTGGGGTCACTTCACTCATTGAACCCGTGATGATAGTTTTCCTTGCCGTGGTTGTTGGCTTTATTGTGATTGCATTATTTCTGCCTATTGTCGCAATTATCGAAAACCTCGGATAAATACCACGCAGGTTTCTCTCGAGAAATTGCTAATTTTCAAGGGCATTTTTCTTAATCCATTCCTCGGCCTTTTCAGGGTCTTTCCGTTGCCAAGACCTAAGTGTTTCATCCACATTTTTTTGACGGAGATTTTCATCCGTGATTGACATGGCCCAGTTGATTGCTCCTTGAGGATCTTGGCCCCTGATACTACTAACGAAAGTTGCGATAGCTGGGTCAGTCTGAGAAGAGGGAGGTTGCGTGTTCAACCATTCTGCAGTGGCGACCGGATCAACCGCGGACCACTTTCTGGTAAGTTCGTTCATTGCATGTAGTTTTTTTTGAGGATCGCTCAAGCTGTTTACCCATGTTGCAGCAGCATCCGGGGCTTTTTTTGTCCATTCATGAATTAAGTTTTCTAATACACGAAAAGTCCCTGGTTCATTTTCCATATTGTTCGCCCAATCGGCGGTAGCCTCTAAATCAATCCGTGCAATTTTAGCACCTATCTGGCCAAGCATGCTTTCTCGCATGCCAGGATCATCCGAAGGATAAACCTGTGCCCATTTAATTGCACTTTTTACTCCTTCCTCACTGTATTTTTCTGCCAATAAACTGGATGCTTGCCAACGGGTATTGCCCTGGGGAAGAGAGAGAAAAAGGCGATTTGCTGCGTCCAGATTGGTTTCCATTAACCCTTTTACTATGCCAACAAGCAAAGGATTATCCATGGTTTCATTGCCTGGATTGTTCGCGTATGCCCATTCAATGGCTGCCTTTTCGTCCTTTACCACCCAACCTGCGAGAGCCTCTGATATTCCAAATTTTCTTTCACTTCTGGCATCTAATGAATTCAATGCATAGGAAAGGGCTGCCTTGGGATCAAAATTTGCCCAACTGCGCATCAATAATTTCATTTCGAGGTGCCTGCCATAACCACTGGGCAATTCTTCAAATGCCTTTACCACCTGTTTGACATTTGAGCGATCCATCGATCTCACCGCATCAAGGTATGAGCCCAGTCTTTCCACAATATCTCCACCCTGCATAATACGAAGTAGATTGGGTGGCATTGATGGCGTAGCTGGTAATGCCTTTTTCAGGACTGGCTTACTTGCTGTCTGAAGCTTTTCAGGAGATATAATTGTAGAAGGCTCTTCCCCGGGATCTTTAAAATGAACTGAGTTGTAATTGGTTAAAAAGGTTTCTCTAGCCTTTTCTGAACCCAAATACAGTCCAACAAAAAAGACGGTGCCCAGTGAGATTGCCCATGGAAGTCCGACCTTTAGAAATGCGTTCATCGCTTTGATTCAAAGTAAGCTATCTGAATTTCGCGGGCAAGCGGAACTTTCTTTAGGCTAATGAAGGCCAAATCTTGAAGATTGGCTTAAAACTCTTTAGAAATGCTCAGACCTATAATCTGGGGAGAACCGACAATGCCTGGAGCACCGGTTAAGCTGGTGACTAGTGATGAATAATATTTCTCATCGGTTAAATTTGTTCCAAAGAGGTTTAGTTCCCAATCGTTGTAGCTGTAGGCAATCGAGGCATTCCACAGTGTGTAGGAATCACTGACTGTATCGGCCGCAATTTGGTCTAAATAATGAATTTTGCCAATGTAAGTTAGGCCACTGGACCAGCTCAAATTATCGGTTAGATTGTTCGTTACTGAGAAATTAAAGGTTTGCTCAGGAGTGAAGGGAATATCTTTACCGGCAAAATCATGGGGTCCTAATATTGGATTAACTGGAGGTCCAAAAGGATCATATCCTGAGTCAAAACTAAGACCAGAGTGTTTCTTTATTTCCCCATCGATAATGCCATAAGATCCTGTAAATATCCAGTTGCTGGAGGGTTTCGTGTAGAAATCTAATTCCAAGCCATGAATTTCCACTTCTTCTGCATTATCTACAAAATAATCAAACGCTCCGGAAGGCTTCTCAAACTGGTAGTCAGAAATTTCATTCCAAAAGAAACTGACTGCAAACCCCGATCTGCTTTCTGGCTCATTAAAAGAAATACCCACTTCATTCGCCCAGATTTTTTCCTTTTTGTAATCAAGACTTACCACTCCTGCTGCAATCAGACCAGCGTTATCTACATAAGGAGAAAACCCGCCGGGTTTTTGGGATAAAGAAGACTTAAAAAAGGTGCTGAAGCTTTCGTTTATTTCTCTTTGCAATCCAAGGGAAGGACTTAACCATGAATAATCTTTACTATTGGAGATATCTGCAGGTGAAGGTGACAATGAGTTCACTTTGGACCTCTTAAGGTCTTTGGATACATGATCAAACCTTACCCCGATTTGGAACGAGGTATTTTCGTTTAAATCTTTAAGAAAGGTGGCACTCAATGCGTAGGAGTCCGTCTCCATGTTGTAATCAGTGGTTGAAGAAGCAGGTAACATAACTCCAGCATTGAAATAGGTCGGGTCGGACTGAGCAACGGTTGGCATTGGATAGTTGCGTTCTGCACTCCCATCAATCTCCGCGGTATTGGCATAAAGAAATACCATCCAATCAAAGCTTTGTTCATCGATAGAATAAAAACTTAGTTCCTCTGACCATCCCTTATGATTTTCTTTGATGGTTGAGCTTGAGCTAATTGGATTGCCGATAGCTTGGAGCATTTCTGCAATTTGAGCCAGTCCGCTGTCTGCATAGTTGAGATCCAGAATATTAGGGTCCAATTTCCACTGGTTGCGGGAAGTGACAGATTTGATTCCACTAAAATCGGTTTTTGTTTCTAACTTCACAAATTGGCTGTTCGATTTAACGCTACCAACTTCATTCAGGTCTGAGTCCCTTTGGTAAAAGCCAGAAAGAGCATTTCTGTGCACCAG
>JAYODK010000049.1:0-10733 GCA_038106225.1 Opitutales bacterium
GAAACTTTCTGGACTGGAGGGGTATTTGGAACCCCACGCAGATTCAATCCAGACCGCACACGCTACCAAGGATCTGGCACTCAGGAAGTGATTGCCGCATCCATTAAGGGCACCTTGAATGACGGTAATCAAACCAATCAGATCAATGTCATTTTGGTGGCAGATGTGGACTTGCTGGCCGATCCTTTCTTCAATATCCGCAGTCGTGGACCCGAGTCCGACTTTCCACTCGATGTTGATAATGTGACCCTATCGCTCAACTTAATCGATCACTTATCCGGAGAAGATAGTCTGCTCGATATCCGTAATCGTAGAAGATTGCACCGAACATTGGAGGAATTTGAGCGTAGCATAGAAGAAGCCCGTGAAGTTGCCTCCCGTACCATTCAGGACGCAGAGAGCTCAATCCAGGCAATCCTGCAGGACGAAAACCGAAAACTTAATGAAGCATTAGCAGATGTTCAGAACAGCCAAGGTTCCATGACCCAGGGTCAATTTATGCAACTACTCCAGACCGAGGCCGCCAAATTGCAAAAAAATCTGGCCAAACGGGAACGAGAGCTTCGTCAATCCACCAATGTCAAAATCAAGGACGCTGAAAGGAAACGCGACCGGGAAATCAGGGAAAAGCAAAGAAGTATTCAGAGACTTTCGGTTTTTATTCCTCCCCTCCCCCTTCTGCTCATTGCCATATTTGTTTTTTACAAGAAAAGGGGAGCTGAAATCCAGGGAGCAGTTGATTCCAGAGTACGTTCCTGAGATCCTCCAATTAATTCTAAATTTAGAACTTTCGATATCGCTTAAAAATGAACGAAAATAAGAAGACCATTACCTTTCTTGCGGCGGCTGTTCTGGCAGTTGCAATTGCCTCCTTCACCTCTCCAACTAAACGGGACCCCTCAGCCAAGCCAAATCTCATGGGACAGGCTTTGTTCGAATCCTTTGATCCGCGCTCTGTTACCGGTATAGAGATAATTGAGGTAGATGAAGAAGATATTCAGTCTAAGTCGATCGAAGTAACACAGACTGATAAGGGATGGTTTATTCGTCGACCAGGAAAAGTTGATTATCCAGCCAATGCAGACAATCAACTAAAAGATGTGGCCAGTATTCTCTTTGATTTACGGATCATTGATCAGGCTGGGGAAGGTGCCGGCGAGCATGCAAAATTTGGTGTGCTGGATCCATCAAAAGCAGACGCCACCGAATCCGGAATTGGTAGGCTCATCCACCTCAAAAATAACTCGGGCTCTAACCTTGCCAGTTTGATTATTGGAGATGAGGTTGAAGGCTTGCCCAGTACTTACTTTGTCCGTAAACCTGAACAAAACGCAGTATTCCGTGTCGAGGTAAGGAATGCCCGCGATGTTTCTTCGAAGTTTGTGGATTGGGTTGAGCAGGACTTCCTAGATTTGGACAAGTGGAAGATTAAGCAAATAACCCTTGATAATTACGATGTGAACCTGGCTCAGGGACAGATCAACCGGGCAAACAATCCATTTGTACTTAATTTTGCAGATTCCAAATGGAGTCTCAGCGGTTCTATCCTCAAAGAAAACGAGGAGTTAGACAAAGAGGTGCTGGATGCATTGAAGGATGCACTGGACGATCTCGAAATCATCGATGTGGAAAGAAAGCCGGATATCCTGGTCAAGAATCTTGAACAAGGCAGCGAATTCTTCAGCAACCTTAGGGATGCCAATAATCAGGCGGTTGTACAATCGCTTCAACAAAAAGGATTTTACACGATTGCGGCCAAGGATGCTGCCGGACAAACTGTGCCCAAAGTTGTCTCCAATAAGGGAGAAGTTCTGGTGGGTATGGAAAGCGGCGTGGAGTATGTTCTACGATTTGGTGAAATTTACCGAGGCCCAGAGGATGAGGAAAATTCATCGGGTGACAGTCGCTACATTTATGCATTTGCCCGCGTTAATGAGGGCCTCCTTACCCCACCTGATCTTGATCCCATTCCATCCTCTGATGGGGCGAAGGGCCCCGAAGGCAAAGAGGGTCCAATTGCCAAACCTGGGTCTCCCCCAAATTTTACCCCACCAACTGCTCCCCCAAGCGTTACTCCTCCGCCTTCACCGGCAGATAAAAAAGTAAAGAAAACAAGTGCAGGTACAGACAAAAATTCATCTGCTCAACAGGATGCGGAGCTGGCAAATAAAAATGCGGCAAAAGATGCCGAGATTGCCAAGATTAAAGCGTCCAATGCACGCAAACAAAAAGAGTATGATGATAAAGTCGTCAAAGCCCGCCAGCGGGCTCAGGAGCTTAACCAAAATCTTGCCGGATGGTACTATGTAATTTCCAACGATGTATATGAAAAAATCCGTCTGGACCGGGCATCCTTTGTAAAAAATAAAGACAACCCGGAAGTGGTTCTTCCTGACGAGGTAGCAGCCTCTCATATTTTAATCTCCTACAAGGGAGCTGAGCGGGCAGACTCGAAAATTACCCGCAATAAAAAAGCCGCACAAAAGGAGGCAGAGAGAATACGCAGTTTAATTGTTGAACAAGGTCAAGACTTTGCAGAATTGGCCCAAAAGCATTCTGACGGACCTTCGGGACCCAAAGGAGGAGATTTGGGTAGTTTTAAGTTCGATGTAATGGCCAAGCCCTTCTCTGAAGCTGCATTTGCATTGGAAATTGATGAAGTTTCCGAGGTTGTAGAAACGGGATTTGGATTCCATGTTATCAAACGAACCAAGTAAACTTTTTCATCTGTATTCGAAAGTTTAAGTTTTTAACTTTCTCTACTGGCATCGAATGGGTAATGTGACCCATGCCTCTTTCGTTTCTTAAAAAGAAAAAATCACCCATTTGGGAGAGAATCGAGCACGATGACATTACTCGATTGCGCCTGAAATACGACACCTATTACCATATTTTTGATGCTCAGACTGGCACCCGCGTGACCAAGGATGGAAAAGAATATGTCATGCTTTCTAGTAATGACTATCTTGGTCTCACCCACCACCCAAAAGTAAAGGAAGCTGGAATTGCTGCATTGAAGCGTTGGGGCAGTAGTACAACTGGAGCCAGACTCGCTAACGGAGGTAGGTCTTTTCATCGTGAACTCGAAGAGGATTTAGCTGACTTTCTGGGTAAGGAGTCTTGCCATGTTTTTTCTGCGGGTTATCTCGCCTGTGCGTCTGCTGTTACTGGTTTCATTAGTAGAAAAGACCTTGTCTTGGCAGATAAGAATTTGCATTCCTCACTTTGGAGCGGAATAAGATTGAGTGGTGCTCAATGTGAGAGGTTTGCACATAATCATCCTGAGCACTTGCGGGAAATCCTTGATGCAGAAGATCCAGCAATAGGAAAAGCTATTGTTTTGGAAGGTATTTATTCTATGGAGGGACACATCGCACGATTGCCTGAGCTAACCGAAATCGCAAAAGAATATGATTGTTTCACGATTTTGGATGATGCACATGGCTTTGGCGTATTAGGCAGGGACGGTCGGGGCACAGCTGACCATTTTGACCTGACAGACCAAATTGATGTTATCTCAGGAAGTTTCTCAAAATCTCTTTCAGGCATTGGGGGCTTTGTGGCATCATCCAAGCAGGCAATTGAATATATGCGTAGTCATTCCAAACAGACGATCTTTTCCGCGGCTCTTACTCCGGTTGCCTGTGCCTGTGCTCATGCTGCTCTAAAAGTCATGAGGGATGAACCGCAACACCGGGAAAAATTATTTAGGAATCTAAATAGATATGTTTCTCTGCTAAAGGAATTAAATCTCGACACCTGGGATAGCGAGGCACCGGCCGTTCCCATTGTATTGGGAGAAAAAGAAAAGGTGTATTATTTCTGGAAAGCTCTTCTTGAAAAAGGAGTCTATGCCATTATTTCAATTGCACCTGGCGTACCTCCAGGAAAAGATTTGATCCGCACTGCTATCTCAGGTGCCCACACCGATGAAGATCTCGATAGAATCGAAGAAGGTATTCGATATGCAGTAACTAAAATTTAGTGTTTTATAATTAAATAGAATAAGATTTTACTCTGCCTTGGTTCAATTTATCCATGCATGGCTTTAATCTCTTTAGACCAAGAAGAATCAAACAAGCAGTGAAAAACTTTGGGGAATTAGCATGGTGTGGTCTGACCAACACATATAAAAAATAGGTGAATGCATGGAGCTTTTGATCTCTTAAGGATTCATTGTTCCTTATGCTCTGCCCCCATTTTTCCATCAATAATTCGAAGTTTCTCTGGTTGTGCTTTTTTCGACCGACCGATGCTCCCTTAACATGCTGTATGATGCTTGTATGGGCTACAAAATGATCAAAACCTTCCCTGGACATTCGGATGCATAAATCCACATCTTCACATCCGTTAATAAAAGTCTCATCAAAGCCTTTGAAATCAAGAAAGGTTTCTCTTTTGACTAATGCACATGCAGCGGTCACTGCACTCCATCTCCGCCTCTCCGTCCTAATGGGCTTAAAGAAAAAACCCTGACCATAATGTCTTGGATTGCCCATCGGACCAAAGACTACACCCGCATGATCATAGAAGATAGAGTCTGCGAGCTTCTGAACATTTCCAACCATGCCAACTTTCTTTTCATTTTCGAATACCGATAACATTGGTAACAGCCAGTTTCCCTGTACAAAAGCATCCGAATTGAGGAGACATAAATACTCCCCGCCGGCATGTTTAGCCAAAAAGTTATTATTCTTGGCAAATCCAGATCTTTGTTTGTTGAAAAATACACGATGAGTTAACTCAAGTGATTTTACAAAGTCAGCGGTTTCGTCCTCACTCGCATCGTCAATGATAAGAACTTCATAATCTAAACTATCAGGAAGTGTTTTTTCTATACAAGCTAAACAACGTTTGAGTTTCTCAGCTTGGCCAAAAACTGAAATAAGTATGCTAAGCTTTGGTGAGGATTTTATCACAATATTATCGATCGCTGAAAATTTTTAGTAGCTTGTTGCCATTTAGTATTGAGTCAAAGTTTTCCCGAACTGCAATCTGAGCATTTTGGCGAATATCATAATATTTTTCCGGAGATTTCCAAAAATCTTTGAGAATTTTAATCCAAGAAACAGAGTCCTTCGGACACAAGGAGAAACCAGACTTGCCATCGATGAACGCCTCTGGTGCGCCTGCTCGATCAGAGGCCAAAACTAGCATACCTGAATCAAGTGCCTCTGGAACCACATTGGGAATGCCATCCCTATCCCCCCTTGAATCAACTATTCCAGTAAATAAAAATATATCATTTTCCAAATATAACATCCTGACAACTTTCTGCTTCAGTGAGCCAGTAAAGTAAACCGTATCCCTCAAGTCCAGTCGATCCCTCTCCAGGATCAAATCTCTAAGAAGAGGACCGTCTCCAATAATTTTCAGTGAAAATGGAACACCTGATTTTTTCAATAAATCAGCAATCTGAAGCATATGAAAATAGCCTTTTTTCTCTACCATTCTGCCCACACTCAAAAGACTTAGTTTGCTTGGATCGACTAAGTGGAAGTGGGCTCTGGAATGACCCTTGGACAAACTTCTTTTGATAAGTTTCACATCACTTGGAGTGACATTCATTTGATATAATCGACGGGCAGTAGACGCTGAAGAGGTGCGTACGAATCGTGCAGATTGAAGTTTCTTGGGAAGCAACCAATCTCCTCCGTGCCGAAATACATCATATGCATGTGCCCCCATCGAAAATTCTATGCATTCCAATTTAGAAATAGTGTATGCAGCGGTTGCTGGCATAGTTGCCCAAACCCCATGAATCAACTGATAGCCCCTCTTTTTGAAATTCCTCGCTTCGACCAAGGCATAACCAAGACCAAGAAAAGTTTCGCACCAATTTTGAAAACTATAACATGGATTACACCATAAATAGTTGAGTACTTCCCTGCATTCCCTTGGTTTTTTAAAAAACCAGTAGGGAAGCCATAAAAAAAGCAATGTAAGTTTACTTTTGCGGAACTTATTTACTTTTCTTCCTTCCCAATAGCTTTCCCCTCCCCAAAGAGAATAGATATCTGGATAAAATGAAAAACCTGCTAGTGCACGCAACTCGCGCCGAACGAAGGTTTCCGTTGGACGTGGAAAAGTTGCGTAAAGGAATGCTACCTTCTTCAAGGTATAAAACTGGAGAAAGTAGAGACTAAATAATTACCCTTTAAATTTCAGAAATCTAGAAGATTCTTCAGTGGTGGTTTTTCCATTATCACGCAAATTGTTTCCATTTGAATGCACTGGACCAGTTGAAATATCAGTCAAATCTTCCTGCCCATCAATCACCGGAAAATAATCGAATGCTAATTTGATTTCTTGTGCAGTTGCAGTCTTTTCCCCGCCCACACTGATCTCACCACTGAAGCAGGCAAGTGGATGGCGCACTCGAGAAACACGAATCTTCATGGATAGTTTGTCTCCAGGCTGGCAAATCCTTCGACATTTAACACCATCACATGAGGTAAAGAAAATAGTTTTGGGATCCACTTTCTCAGTCAATCCGGGATGTTCACCCTTGAGTAAATAAAATACGCAAAGTTGACCAAGGGCCTCAATCATAATGGATGCTGGGAAAATTGGTTGTTCCTTAAAATGTCCCTCCAAAAAATACTCATTCCCGGTAATCTTATAATCACCGCGTACTTCTTCCCCCTCCACGGTAACACTTTCCAAGAAAAGAAAAGGTTCCTTGTGGGGCATAAGCGAGGCAACTTCCTCAATTCTGAATGTCTTGGATCTTTTGGGTGGCTCAACTCCCATGGCTTTTGCATTGAGATATGCCTTTACATCACCCACAGTCCGAAGATCTCTTAATTCCTCATTATCAATGCTAACTTGCAAAGTTTGCTCAACTAGCATGACGACCTCTAGCATGGTCAGCGAATCCATTCCCAAATCCTCATACATCCGCAAACTATCATCACTGTTCGATAATATTTCACGCTGATCTGGCTCAAGATGCCGATCAATTATGCCCATTACAATGGTCTCAATTTGAACGACATCCTTATTTTTGCGAAACTGCAATGCAGCCTCATAGGTTCCCGCGGGACACCTTTTGAGAAGTTCTTTAAGGTCTTCTTCGAGAGCGGCTGGGGTTTCCTCTTTCATGCTATATGGGGTAGAATTTCGGGGTATTGAAAGTAAAGTTTTTACAGGATTGTAATGATAAGCTTTACTGAGACTTACGAATATGGAGAAAAACACTAATTTGGGCAAACCTAAACCTGTGATCCTAACTTGTGCCCAGCCTACGGGAAATTTGACTTTGGGCAATTATCTGGGAGCAGTAAGAAACTGGTCGAAGATGATCGATGATAACGAGTGCTTCTTTGGGATAGTCGATTTACACGCGATTACTATACCGCCAGAACCAGCCAAATTGCGACAAAATGTCTATTCTTGTATCGCTCAGTATATCGCCTGTGGACTGGATCCGAAAAAATGCCACCAGTTCGTGCAATCCCATGTCACCGGACATACTGAACTTGCCTGGATTCTGACCTGCATGACTCCAATTGGAGAATTGCAAAGGATGACCCAGTTTAAAGACAAAGCATCCAAACTTGGGTTTAAACTTGCGCAAGAAAAGGAATCGGAGGATTTAAAATTTGCTCATGAAGGTATGCGTGCACAAGCCTCTATCAATGCGGGCTTACTGTGCTACCCCGTCTTAATGGCTGCAGATATTTTACTGTATAACGCAGACCTAGTACCAGTTGGTGATGATCAACGCCAGCATCTCGAACTATGCCGTGATCTGGCGGGTAGATTTAATCAGAAATACTCTGATACCTTTACCATTCCTCAACCCTATGTCCCTAAGACAGGTTCGCGCATTATGTCCCTCGTCGAACCTACCCGTAAAATGTCAAAGTCTGACAGCAATGAACGGGCAACACTATTTGTTTTGGATGAACCCAGCCAGATAAAGAAAAAGATCGGATCTGCGGTTACAGATTCTGGAAACGAGATAATTGCATCTTTAGAAAAGCCTGGTATTTCAAACTTGCTTACCATCCATTCATCCTTGTCCGGAGAAAGCATTGCAAATTTGGAATCCCATTTTTCAGGAAAAGGATATGGAGTCCTCAAGGGAGAAGTGATCGATTTACTGGTGGAAATCCTTGCACCTGTACGCACCACCTACAAAGACTTAATCAAGGACAGGAAATATTTGGATTCCGTTTTAAAAGACGGAGCACAAGCCGCTCAATCAAGGGCATTCAAAATTCTCTCAAAAGTAAAAAGAAAGATTGGACTACCTGAACCTGCAAAGGATTAAGGAATGATTTACAAATTTTTCGCTTGGTTTTATTGAAAAAAACAACATTAGTTCCGAAGGGAGAGTTGGTAGATGGATTTCGATCAAGACAGTGATAGTCGCGGGATGGGCAAGGGACCATTTTATGGTGCTGCAGCTTTTATTTTTGTGATTCTATCTCTTTTTGCGTCTGTCGTAGTAAAAGAAGATGGCATTCTCGGTCATTGGCAAATTGCAACTTGTATCTTGGGTACTGGCTTAATTGCTATCTTGCTTTTTCTTCCACACTTTTTGGAAAGTATTTTTGAAAAGATGGAGGATTTATTGAGCAATCAAGACAAAGATTCATCCAGTAAGGCCTTTTTTGAGCTTAAAGAAATTCGCTCCGAATTAGATGCCTTGGCACTGAAAATAGACAAAGTCCCTACCCTGGTAGAAAAAATTGTATCTGAATCTATTCTCAATAACTCCCAAGAATCTCCCGAATCTATCTTTGAAAGACTTAAGGATTTGGAATCAAACTTGCATGCAAAACTTGATAGAATCGAGGAAAGCAACATTTCGTCCCCTCTTCTCTCAGAGGCTGAATCCATGCAGGCAGGGATCGAAAAGAGCATTAATAAACTTGTTGAACAAGTCAGTTTGCTCCAAGAAAATTTTCCGCATCCTCATGAGCAATCGAAGGATTTACCAACTGCCGGAATTAATAAGGACGATGATTCTTCAATTCCTGAGAATGATGATAGGGATGGATCAACTTCAACCCATGACCAGGAAAAAGAAGAAATTTTGGCACCAGCTAATGATGACTTAGAAAACTTATCTGCGTTAGCCATAGCTCCTGATTCTGATTCCTCGGAAATTCCCCCAAAAATCCAAAGCGTCGAGGAAGAAACCATGGCTTTGTCTACTGAGTTAGAAGATGAAGATAATTTTGGCATGGAGAACTCCCCTCCGATTGATAATTCGCCAGATGAAATTAATGAGGAGGCAAAGGATTTAACCGTAGATAAAGAAGAAGAAGAAGAAGAAGAGAAAACGCTATCTGCTGAAGATGATTCAGGCAGCCCCGAAACACAGTCTTCGGAATCGGAAGTTTCTTCCTCTGAGAATTTACCGGAATCGGAGAGTTTTGTAACGGGAAATCAAGCGGTTGCAGAAGAACTTGATCTCGGCCTCCCCTCTCCCGAAGAGACTTTACGAAAAGTGGACGCACTTCTTTCTGGAGGACAAAATATACAAAAAGATGGAAAGGATGAAGAAGAACGGAAGCCTGCTGAGAAAAATGGCACCACCACCGTGGTTGCAAATGTTATGATCGGTATTGGTAATAAGCCCTTCCTTAGGGGTGAAGGACCTGGGCTGAGCTGGGATGAGGGAGTGTCGATGAATTTTGTGGAGATAGGAAAGTGGGCGTGGTCACCTCCCCGCAAAAACGCATCCTTGATTGTCCAGGTCTATCGAAATGACCAAGATCCAGATAAGGGAGGAAAGATCGAGGTTAAACCTGGTCAAAAGCTAGAAATCACTCCGGATTTTTCTTAAATAGACAGCTTGGATAGTCCCCGTTGGCAATCATTTGTCCGATTGACTGAGACACATTTGACTTATCCTCGCGGTAAGTAACCCCCATCCACTTAGAGTTAGCAAGTTGTGCCTGAAACACAGCTCGGTCAGATGCAATCAAATTGTCCACCGCAAAAGGCAAATAATATTCATCTTTCATTAGGTCTGATGAGGTTTTAAAAAAATCAATAATTCCGTCGCTCAAGGCTGAAAATATAGTTGGAGGGAAGGCCCAGACATTCATGGATACAATTTCATCCCCACAAAGTTTGTTAGATTCACCCGAAGAATCTGTACCCTCAATCCCATTTATTGAGTTGGAGATATTTGACCATTCCTCAACCGAGCATAATCGATTATCAATTATTTTACAGATTCCACGACTCACGGAGCCGTGATCGGAGAGGGTTTCCACTAGCCGGTATCCAACGATTGAACCTTTGATTGTATTACCCTCCGAATCGGAGGGATTAAATTGAGACATCGAGTTGATCAATGCTTCGAAAGTTGCTGCTCCATAGAAATCATCCGCATTGATCACAGCAAATGATCTGCCATCTAAGGCATGGCGGGCACACCAGACCGCGTGGCCCGTGCCCCATGGTTTTTCTCTTTGACCAGAAAAATTGATCTTGTCTGGCAGGTCATCAGTCTCTTGGTATGCATACTCCACCTCCATTGTGTCGGTATACTTTCTGCCAATCTGACCATGAAAAGTATCGTGTATCTCCTTCCGAATTAAAAAAACTACTCTCTTAAATCCAGCCTTACGGGCATCGTGAAGGGAATAATCCATTAAGGTTTCCCCGTTGGGACCAACAGGGTCCACTTGCTTTAAACCGCCGTACCGGCTTCCCATGCCTGCGGCAAGTACTAATAAGGAAGGTGAAGTTTGTTTAGAAGTCATTTC
>JAYODK010000148.1:0-1610 GCA_038106225.1 Opitutales bacterium
CCCGGTGATATTGCCGTGCTGGTAAGATCAAATGCGGAAGCCCGAGAAGTTTGGCAATATTTCGGAACCCGTGGATTGCCCGCAGTGGTATTCTCGGACATGAGCCTTTTTGAAACCGATGAGGCCCGGGAATTATGCTGGGTACTGGAGGGGTTGGCATCTTCTGGGAGTGATCGTTCGGTCAGGCGTGCTTTGGCGACCGGTCTTCTGGGGATGTGCGGGTCGGATTTTCAACATTGGGAGGAAAATCCTCAGGCGTGGGAAAGCCAGGTGGTTGAATTTCGCACAATTCGAAAGATCTGGAGTACGAGCGGAGTCTATGTTGCCCTTCAGCAATTGTTCAGGCAGACTGGGGCGATTGCAAAAAACCTGAACCGTCCTGATGGTGAACGCAGGGTGACCAACTTTCTGCACCTTTCGGAAGTGCTTCATCAGGCAACGGCAAATCATCCCATGTCACCTTCTTCCCTGGTCGTTTGGTTGCGGGCCAAAATAGACCAGGTTGACCGAACCAATGAGGAATACCAATTGAGGCTTGAGTCTGAGTCCGAAGCAATCCGCATCTTGACCGTGCACAAATCCAAGGGTCTGGAATATCCGATCACCTTTCTTCCCTTTCTTGGATTTGTTTCTGAAAAGAACAAAGGATTGTTCACGCATCATGATAAAGATGGAAACCTCGTCGTTGGCTTGCGCGAAATTTCTTCACCTAATGAACTGGAACAGGGATACTTGGAAGAAAGGCAGGAGGATTCCCGGGTGCTCTATGTCGGACTGACTCGTGCATCCTCCCGTTGCTACCTTTACCATATTCCCGAGCCTTCCGACCAGGAAGAGACACCCTCCGCTCAAGGCAGAATTTTCCGGGAGATCAATCAATCAGCTCAAGGTGGAGGAATTTCGGCTTGGTTGGAAAGCTCCGGGTATGAAAAGGAGATTTCCCACACATATATCAGCCTGCATCCAACCGAGAAGGGGGGAGGGATTTGGCAAAAGGAGATTGCGGACATACCTCCCGAATCACTCTGCTTCGAGCATTTTCCTGAAGACCGTAAATTTTCCGCTCGCGGAATAGTTGAATCATTCAGCAGTCTTACCAGTCAGGTAGATTTTGAAGGGTCTGATTTGGACGGAATTTCCCCCTTCTTGGAGCAGGAAGTTTTGCTTCCATCGAAAAGGGATCGAATTTTCGAATTCCCCGCAGGTGCAAAAGCGGGAAATTTTATCCATGATGTGTTCGAAAATCTCTGCTTTGACGATCCCACTGAGTGGGAAAGTATTATCCGTACAAAATTAAGCTCCCACCAGTTTGATCACAGCCAATGGACCGGTACGATTTTGGCGATGATCGAACGGGTGATGCAGGTGGAACTTTTTACCGGTTTTTCTCTCGCTTCCCTTGCGGCATCCGACCGCATGGAGGAGATGGAATTTGTCTTTCCCTCGATCACACGGGAACTGGGTAATTTAAAGAACTCTCTACCGGAAGATTCAAAACTAAAGCAATATTTGTCTCGCTTTCATGGATCTGAATGGGAAGGTGTCGTCACGGATGGATACATCACCGGGTTGGTTGACTTGGTATTCCGAGCCGAGGGTCGCTATTTCAT
>JAYODK010000007.1:0-54891 GCA_038106225.1 Opitutales bacterium
TTTGTTGTTAAATTCTCGTTGTTATAGCTAGCGATATATCATTTTTTAATAGTATGCTTGATATCAATTACTGCAGATCCAATTTTGAAGAAATCAAATCTAAACTTTCCAAAAAGAAGTTCCCACACGATTTAGATAATGTCTTGCTATTAGATTGTAATAGAAGGGAAGCAATATCTGCTTCTGAGCAAGCGAGGGCAGGGCAGAAGGCTACCAACAATGAGATGGCTCAACTTCCGAAGGGTTCCCCGGAGTTTCTAGCGAAGGTTGCAGAAATGAAACAGTTGGCAGCGAAAGTAAAGGAACTGGAGTTGCTGGCAAAGCAGGCAGATGACGAATTTAAGGATGCCTTCATGAGCGTTCCCAATATTCCCCATGAGTCCGTTCCGGACGGTAAGGGAGAAGAGGATAATCAAACTGTCTCCACTTGGGGAGATATCGTGGGAGATTTCCCTAATTCCATACCTCACTACGATATTCCCTGGTTTGATCAGATGATTGATTTCCCTCGTGGCGTAAAAGTTACAGGTGCAGGCTTTCCTTTCTATCTCGGTGAGATGTCCCAACTTGTCCGTGCCTTGATTAATTTCTTTTTGGAAGAAGCGGCTAGCAATGGATACGAAGAGGTGCATTCTCCCATCGTTGTCAATGCAGCAAGTGCCACGGCCACCGGTCAATTGCCGGACAAGGAAGGACAGATGTACCTCGATCAGAACGAGGAGGTTTACCTAATTCCGACTGCCGAAGTTCCAGTTACTAATTTCTTTCGAGATGAAATTCTCTCCTCTGATCAATTACCGGTCAAAAGATGTGCCTACACCCCTTGTTTTCGAAGGGAAGCAGGCAGTTGGGGTAAAGATGTCCGCGGACTTAACCGGCTGCATCAATTCGATAAGGTGGAATTGGTAAAATGGACTCACCCGGATGAAAGTTTTGAAGAATTGGAAAAATTAAGAAATGATGCGGAAGGTCTCTTGCGAAAACTAGGGCTTCCTTACCGGGTACTTTTAATATGCTCCGGAGATATAGGATTTCCGCACTCCAAGCAATACGACTTGGAAGTATGGGCAGCTGGTCAAAAGCGTTGGCTGGAAGTTTCAAGTTGCAGTAATTTCACTGATTTCCAGGCCAGAAGGGCAAATATTCGGTTCCGCGGAGAAGATGGCAAACCTAAGCCTGTCCACACATTAAACGGATCAGCTCTTGCAATTCCACGGGTTTTAGCTGCCATTTTGGAAAATAATCTGCAGGCAGATGGATCGGTCAAGATTCCTGAATGCCTGAAAAAGTGGTTCCCTAGAAATACAATTGGGAACTGATTAGTCTTACACTCCCGATGCTCGACCTGCCAAATAATTTGCACGAGCGGGCTAATCAGTTACTCGATTTATGTCCCGTAGAAGAGTGGGATCAAAATGCATATCAGTTTTTAAAAGGAAAATTAGAAAAGGGTGATTTTATTTGTGCCGCTTGTTCGGGCGGACCCGACAGCACCTTTGCTCTACTGCTTATGACTTCGGCTTTCCCTCATTTCTTTAGCCAAATAACTATTCTCCATTACAACCATGGATTGCGTGGCAATGAGTCAAACACTGATGAAATTTTAGTTCGTGGATTAGCTGAAAAGCTTGGAATCAAATGCATAGTTGAATACCCAAGTCAGAAACAAACGAAGATCGATGAGAATACTTTACGCGAACAAAGACTTGAATTTTTCAAGAGGGTGCAAAATGAATACGGCATCAAGGGTATCGTCCAGGGCCATCACCTAGACGATATTGCAGAAACCCTGCTATGGCGTATTCCGAGAGGTGTTTCCGTCGATGGTCTGATAAGCCCTAAGCCAGTAAGTTCACTAGGTGAATTAATTTTTGTAAGGCCATTCATATCTTTAAGCAAAGCCCAGATCAGGAATTCTCTTGAAAAATGCTCGATTCCATGGAGAGAAGACTCAACCAATCGGGAAAATAATTACCTACGCAACAAGATACGAAATATGGTATTACCGATTTGGGAAAAGTCCCTAGATCGTGAATTACTAAAAGGAATTAAATCTACCCGCAAACTTCTGGAGCAAGATTCAAAAGCTTTGGAATTCCATGCAATGCAAGCATTTGAGCAATGCATTTCCGGGGAAGGATTAAATTTAGGCATTCTCAAAGATCTTCCTATCGCTACCCAAAGAAGGGTTATTTGCAAGTGGATCGAAGAGCACATCAAAAAGAATAAATATGGTCCAAAGTTATCACTCAATTTTGGTCGATTAATTGAACTGATTAATAATGATGGCTTTTCATCTATCCAATTATCCGAAAATTGGATACTTACAAAAAAGAGCACATTACTTGAGCTTTCGGAAGTACAATCTACTTCGCCTTTGCCCTTTATTTCAGTGCCTGCAAATTCGATTATTTTCCTTCCAAACGGCAGGAAAATCTCCGCTGAAAGATTAAAACTAACCCATAAACTGGCCAGTCACATCTTCCAAAAGAAAGTAAACCAATGCGAACATGCTTACATCTCAGATAGGTTTGGTGAATCGCATTTATTTGCACGCTCCAGAATTAACGGCGAAACTTATCAGCCCATGGGTTCACCAGGCTCAAAAAAACTTTCAGACTGGATGATCGATCGTAAGTGGTCTGATGTGGAAAAAACTGAAACCCCGATTTTTTTAAATTCTGATAACAAAATCCTTTGGGTGCCTGGTTTCCCGCCAGCCGATTTTAGCAAGGTCAAAGAGCTGGATGTGGGGGTAATCCGTTTGACTTACAGCCGTTCCGATACATAATAAATCCTTTGTGGATAATAACAAACAAAACGAGACAGGCGGGCAGCCTAAGGGCTTCCATCCAAAAGTTCTATTAATTTGGTTGGCCGTACTTGCGGCGATCATTGGATTGGTCATGGCACAATCTGGAGAGATTTCTCCTGGACAGCTATCAATTGCTTCGATTGACGAATTGATTACCGCTGCCAAGCAAGACCGAGTAGATAAGGCAATTATCCAAAGCGACCCCAAAGGTGGTGAAGAATGGTATGTGATTCAAGGAAAGATTCAGAATCCAGCATTCGAAATTGATGAAAATCAGTACAAAACACTCCCTTTCGTCGTTAAAGGCAGAGTAACTGAGTCTGAATACAAGGAGCTTAGGGATTTGCTGGGGACCCGACTCAGGGAAGAACCTTCCAGTACAATTTGGACAGATTTGTTGTTTAGTTTACTTCCATTCCTTTTGATTATCGGTCTACTCTATTTTCTATTTGTCCGTCAATTACGGATGGCAGGCAAAGGTGCTTTGAGCTTTGGCAAAAGCAAAGCCAAATTACTCACTCGTGAAAACGAAAAAGTTGTTTTCAATGATGTTGCCGGTTGTGAGGAGGCTAAAGAAGAGGTTGCAGAAATTGTTGATTTCTTAAAAGACCCAAAACGTTTTCGTAAAATAGGAGGCAAAATCCCCAAAGGCGTACTTATGGTAGGTCCTCCTGGTACTGGAAAAACTCTTTTAGCAAAGGCAGTAGCCGGTGAAGCAGATGTGCCATTTTTTAGTATTAGTGGTTCTGATTTTGTTGAAATGTTTGTTGGTGTTGGTGCCGCCCGTGTTCGTGACATGTTTGAGCAGGGGAGAAAGAATGCTCCATGTCTTATTTTTATCGATGAAATTGATGCCGTTGGTCGGCAAAGAGGTGCTGGTCTAGGAGGCGGAAATGATGAGCGTGAACAAACCCTTAATTCTTTACTTGTTGAGATGGATGGTTTTGATGGACACGAAGGCATAATAATAATTGCTGCGACCAACCGTCCTGATGTTCTTGATAATGCATTATTGCGCCCAGGGCGATTCGATCGTCAAGTAGTGATTGACCTTCCCGATCTGGAGGGCAGGGAAGCCATTTTGAAAGTCCACGCCAAGAAAATCAAATTGGCAGAAGATGTGGAACTAAAATCTCTAGCCCGTGCAACTGCTGGTTTTTCTGGAGCAGATCTTGCAAATCTTTTAAATGAAGGTGCTTTAATCGCTGCCCGAAGACGCAAGAAAGCCGTTGAACCAATTGATCTTGATGACGCCCGCGAGAAAATTTCTTTTGGTCGGGAGCGTAGGAGGGTAATGGACGATGAAGATAGGAAAATAATTGCCTACCACGAAGCAGGGCATGCCATAGTTCAGGCAATCATCGATGACGGACTACTTCCCATTCACAAAGTCACTATAATTCCCCGTGGGCAAAGCCTTGGAAGCACAATGTTCACACCTAAAAAAGACATTCTCAATCACAGTAAACGAAGGGTGCTAAATCAAGTTTGCTGTGCAATGGGCGGGCGTGCCGCTGAAGAAATTGAAATCGGTGATGTAACCAGTGGTGCAGCAGGCGATATCCGTATGGCAACCAACATTGCCCGTAGTATGGTTTGCGACTGGGGAATGAGTGATCTTGGAATGATTTCCTTCGGCGACAAGCAAGATCAGGTATTTCTCGGAAAGGAATTAAGCCGTGCCCAAAATTACAGTGAAGAAACGGCACGGAAAATTGATTCCGCAATTAAAGAAATAATTGATCTTCAATACGATCGTGCTAAGCAAATTCTTTCAGACCATATCGATGCATTGCACACATCTGCTGCGGCACTCCTTGAATATGAGACCATTGAGGGTAAGCATATTCATGAAATTCTAGAACATGGAAAGATTACTTCAGAAATCTCAAGGCCATCTGATGTAATAGATCAAGAAGAGAGTGAAGGTGATGCCCCTAATACCAAAAATGAATCTACTGATAAAAATCCTGAATCACTTGACCCAGGAACAGAAGCTATTGGCGCACCAGCTTAATAACCAACTTTATCGCTTGAAAAAATGGATATAATTACTTATTAAACGAACATGAGCAGACATCCTAGTTTTAGCCCACCAGGTGGCCTTACCAAAAAAAGAAATGTTCTTAAACGCTTTGAGAGAGTTGAATTGCTGCGTAAGCGTGGTCAGTGGAAAGAAGGCGATAGAGTAGTCTCACTCATCAAAACCAAGCCAGAAGAGTAATTCTTCTCTATTAGGATGCGGTAGTAAGTACCCATTCTTTGAATTCATTTCCAGCATCCACCTCACAGCACACCCATTGTGGTATCCTGTATGGATGTAATCTGATGATGTTATTATAAACATCTTCAATTAAATCTTTTGGGAATTTTAACATAATTCTCCACTCTGATTCCTCTACTATATTCGCATCCCAAATATAAAACGAAGTGATTGGACCATTTATTTGCCCACAGGCGATTATTTTTAAACTGAGAAGTTCACGAACTAATTTATTTGCATCTTCAACCGACGATACCGTAGTCCAACCAATCATAATCCTTTTATCCATGCTTGTTTTCATAGAAATTCATTGCAATTTTCTGACTTACTTATAGTTTTTACCCTTTTGTTCACAACTTTACCTGATTTGCCGTGAGAGACGAATATCTACAAGAAGCCCAGACCATTGTCGAGGACCCAAATACCCTTATTAACTTGGTATCTCGCCGTTCGAAACAATTGAAGCACGGAAGTAAGCCTTTGATTGAATCATTAGAAAAGCTAGAACCCGAAGATATTGCCCTAAGAGAAATCATTGAAGGCAAAATCACCTATCAACCCTGGGAGCAAAATTCCGAAGAGTAGGAATTTTTCTGTTTTTAACTACAGGTAAGAAACCTGTAGCGATTAATCTTTTTTGTTTTGCGGATGGCAAGTAAGTCCAAAAAAAACACTTCACTTCCGTCTTTTACTAATTCCAAGGCAAGGCATAAATACTTACTTGGCGATAAAATAGTCGCTGGTCTGGAACTCTGTGGCACCGAGGTTAAATCCATTCGGAACGGGAAGGCTCAGATTTCAGAATCTTTTGCGCGTTTTGTCAAAGATCAGTTATTTCTATACAATGCATACATTGATGAATATTTTTTCGGACATGAAAACAACCATGAACCGACTAGACCTCGAAAATTACTTCTTCATCGAAAAGAACTTGATAAGTTGAGGGCTTCAGTCGAAGCTTCCGGAAAGACCATTGTGCCTTTGCGAATCTTTTTTATAGGAGCCTTGATTAAGTGTGAACTTGCTTTGGGCACCGGTAAAAACCAACGTGATAAACGACAAGATTTAAAGAAGAGAGTTGCACAAAGAGAGGCAGAACAGGCAGTAAAGAATTCCCTCAAGAGATGATTGATATAATTCTCTTTCAGCCTGAAATCCCTCAAAACACTGGAAATATTGGCAGGCTATGTGCCTTCACTAAAAGTCGTTTACATCTTATTCATCCGCTTGGATTTCAAATAAACGACAAAAACCTACGCCGTGCTGGTATGGATTATTGGCAATCTTTAGAAGTGCTAGAATATAATAATTGGGAATGTTTCCTTAATTCTTCTTCAAGACCTGATAATATCTACCTTTTGACCACCCACGCTCAAAAATCCATATGGGATGCCAAATTTAAGATTGGAGATGGCTTACTATTCGGGAATGAGGGCAAAGGGGCATCTGAGAATGTACATAACTGGGCAGGCAAGAACCGCATTACCATCCCTAAGTACAATCCAGAATTGCGTTCGCTCAATCTTGCAGTTTCTGTGGGGGTAGCGTTATACGAAGCAATTCGGCAAATTAAGTTTTCTCAGTAATTCAATTCAAAATGGATGCACCCAAGGTTTCGATTGTTTTACCTTTC
This sequence comes from Opitutales bacterium, assembly GCA_038106225.1. Taxonomy (GTDB): domain Bacteria; phylum Verrucomicrobiota; class Verrucomicrobiia; order Opitutales; family Seribacteraceae; genus Chordibacter. The sequence continues at coordinate 6,712 of JAYODK010000007.1, forward strand.
CGAAACGCATCCCAATATCTCTCTGAATGTGTAAATTCGATTCAAGATCAAACGATCGACTCTTGGGAACTAATTGCAGTAAATGATTGCTCGAGCGATCAAAGCCTCCAGATTTTAAACAGTTTTGCCAAGAAGGATTTCCGAATAAAGGTTTATCATAGCCCGGGTATCGGAATAGTGAGTGCTCTAAATCATGGGCTCAAGTATTCAACAGCACAGATTATTGCAAGAATGGATGCCGACGACTTAATGGAACCAAAGCGATTGGAACTCCAACTTGGGTATTTGCAGCAAAATCAGAACCTTGGTTTAGTATCCTCACTTACAGAACACTTCCCAAAATCTGATATAAATAGAGGGTATGATTTATATGTTGATTGGACGAACAACATTCTAACTTATGATGAACACTTTGATCATCGGTTTATTGACAGTACATTTGCACATCCATCTGCTACTTTTAGGAAATGCTTGATCAAAAAATTTGGAAGTTATCGGGATGGTGATTTTCCGGAGGACTTTGAGTTGTGGCTTAGATGGCTACAATTAGGAGTGAAAATGGAAAAAATACCGCAAGTTCTGCTGAAGTGGAGAGATCATCCCAAAAGAGCATCACGAAGTGATTCACGTTACCGCATTTCAGCTTTTCAGAAAATAAAAGCTAAATATTTTCATTTATGGTTCCTGCAGAAGACATCCCTACACAATCGCCAGATTTTTTGCTGGGGAGCAGGGCGAGTAGCACGAAAATTTTCTGATTATCTAATAAAAAAAGGTATTCCTATTTCAGTATTTATTGATCTTGATCCCAATAAAATTGGTACAATGATAAAAGGTCTACCCATTATAGGTATAGAGGATCTGCCTCCACCAACTACTTGCTTTGTATTAATTTTGGTAGGAGTTAGAGGAGCCAGAAAAGAAGTTTCTGATTTTCTCTCTGGCAAAGGATATATCCTCGGCAAAGATTTTATCGCCTTGTCTTAGAATTTAAGTTTCAAAATTGCCAGAAATCGACTTTTTATACAATTTAGAATTAATGAAATTGATCTGCATTCTTTGTGTTCTACTCACGCAGTTACTCCATGGACAACCATCAGGATTTAAGTCACTTTTCAATGGCAAGGACTTGAATGGTTGGTGGGGACTGGGGACTGAAAATCCTGAAAGCTGGATAAATTTACCTAAGGAAGCACTGATTGAAAAGCGGAAGAAAAGCCAGGCAGATATAAAAAAGCACTGGCGTGTTGAGAACAAAGAACTCGTGAATGATGGTAAGGGACTATACCTGACAACGGTTCAAAACTATGCTAACTTCGAATTGCTGATTGATTATAAAACTGTCCCCCTTGCAGACAGCGGAATTTATTTAAGAGGATATCCACAGGTTCAGATTTGGGATACGACAAAAGAAGGTGGAAAATGGAAATTTGGTGCCGACAAAGGTTCTGGAGGGTTATGGAATAATAGACCTAATCCGGGCTGGACACCTAAGGTGCATGCGGACAAACCATTTGGGGAATGGAACCATTTTCGGATCATTATGAAAGGTGAGATAGTCACTATTTGGTTAAACGATAAGTTAGTAGTAGAAGAAGAAAAATTATTCAATTATTGGCATCGTAAATCCCCAAAGCCAATCTTGCCAAAGGGTCCCATCCAATTGCAGACACATGGGGGTGAAATTCGTTGGCGGAATATCTTTCTGAAGGAGATTATCTAGGTTGTAATCTACCTTATCTAAACAACTTTAAAAATTGATCTCTACAAAGCTTCAGACTAAACGGAGTGGTCAGTCCCATTTCTTTCCAGAAGTTGCCGAATCATGCTCGAGAGAACTCCAGAATATGGGGTTTCTGGCAGATGTTTTTTTGATCCCTGGCGGGGTGGGGGTACGCTTTCTCTCGGATAGGCATTTTTGTGATCTCACTAATCTTTCTGTTCTTCCGATCAAAGAGATTGACTTCTCGAGAGTTTCGTCATTTGACCCCGAAAAAATTCAGTCCTTTCCTCTCGAGTCTTTAACTTTACCAGCGGAATGCTCTTTCCCTTTTAGGGAGTTTAAACGCTTTCGACTTAAAAGATTTTCTGCAATTAATTGTCAGGCGACAGATTTTGAATCTTTAGCCATCTTACCAATTGAAGAATTAAATCTGTCTGGTAGCAAGGTGGAGCAACTGACATTCACCCACTCGATGCCTTTGATTAAACTTAATATTTCGCAGACAAATGTGCTTGACCTACGCCCGCTTGCTGAAAAACCCCTTGAGATTCTAAATCTCCAAAATACCAAGGTTGATAACTTGGGTGCGTTGAGTGCTTGTCCATTAACTGTTTTAAATTTAAATCAAACAAGCATCGAAAGCCTTGAACCTATTCGAGGGCGACCCCTTATCGAACTCGAACTCAGAAAAACCCTTACCGAGGATCTTTCCCCATTAATGGAGTCTCCTTTGAAAAAACTTTCCCTGCCCGGTTCTCCGATTCACTCTTTGAACCCCTTAACTTTTTGCCCACTCAAGTATCTAAATATGGTGGGTTTAAAAATATCCGATTTATCCCCCTTAAGAGAAATGCATCTTGAGACACTTTGCATCTCTCCTCTTGGATTGAGTCATGCTGACTTTTCTTTGCTAAAGGATTTAAATTTGAAGCATTTAAAAGGTCCAGGAGATGATCCACTGCAAACGATTGATCAATTTATCCAAAAATATGCTCATGCAGTATAATAATAAGCAATTTGCTGTTTTATAATCATTCATTAGTATACTTACATGGGCACCGGTCGCGATCATCTAAAAGGAATCAATGACTATTATGATGTTGTGGTTATTGGTAGTGGTCTTGGTGGTTTAACTGGAGCGAATTGTTTGGCAAAGCAAGGACACTCAGTATTACTGTTGGAACATCATTATCAATTTGGAGGACTCGCTACTTGGTTCAAGCGGGCAGGTGGACATATTTTTGATATATCTCTTCATGGTTTCCCAGTTGGAATGATCAAATCTTGCAGGCGTTATTGGACTAAAGAGATCGCAGATTCTATCGTTCAGTTAAAAAATATCAGGTTCGTAAATCCTCAATATGATCTCAGGACAACATTTGACCGTGTAGATTTCACACGGATTTTAAGTGATACATTTAAGATTGCCCGTGGACATGTTGAAGATTTCTATGATCATTTGCGTAAGATGGATTATTTTGCCAAAGATGGTCGGACTATCGGTGATTTACTTGAAGAATTCTTTCCCGGACGCGACGATGTTAAACGGTTGCTGCTGGAACCTATTTCTTATGCCAATGGTTCCTCTTTCATGGATCCCGCTATTGCATATGGAATCGTGTTTACCAATTTTATGCGTAAAGGTATTTATACATTTAAGGACGGAACCGACTCATTAATTCGCAAGATGGTTGAGGAGTTGCGCAAAAATGGTGCCGAACTTAGGCGTCAGTGCATGGTTGAAAAAATAATAACCGAAGACAGGGAGGGAAAACCTTGCATAACTGGGGTTAAGGTTAACGGCAAAAAGATTGATTGCGGAGCAGTTCTATCTAATGCCAATCTAAAGAACACTATTGAGAAGATGCTCGGTCTTTCAAAGTTACCAAGAAATTTTGCCCAAAAATCAAAAGATGTAAGACTGAACAATACATCCTGTCAGGTCTACATCGGCCTAAAGAAAGGTGCGATCATTCCTGAGTCAGTAGGAGATTTGGTTTTTACTTCAGAATCACCCAAATTCTCCACAGACGAATTATCTGATTTTCACACGACAAGTCGTACCTTTTCTATATACTATCCAGATACCCGTCCACATCGGAAAGACCCCAGGTACAGTATTGTGGCTTCCTTAAATGCGAAATGGAAAGATTGGCACAAGCTTACTGAAGAAGAATACCTCAGGGCGAAGCATAGATTATGCGAGGAGAGCATTGAGGCACTTGAAAAGATTTTGCCTAATATTAGAGATAAAATTGATCATATTGAGGCTGCAACACCCAGGACAATCATGCATTACACCCAACATGCGAATGGAGCGACATTTGGTACCAAATTTGAAGGGCTTGAAGTGTCCAGTGAATTACCCAAATATGCTCCGGGATTATTTCACGCTGGTTCCGTAGGAATTATAATGTCCGGTTGGCTTGGCACGATTAACTACGGCGTAATTACAGCAAACAAAATAGATAGTTTTTTACGCAGAAGAAAAGAAGGTATTAGTCTCCAAGAATCTCAAGAAAGCGATTCCTCCTTTGCCATTGCCTGAAGGTTTCATTTTGCGTAATTGTTTTCCAATATCATGGAAGAAATTTACCGCAGAATTCCTCATCGTCCGCCTTTTCTGTTTGTTGATAAAATTATCGAAATAAGAGAAGATGGTGCCGATGCATCTTTAACCATCCGCCCAGATTTTTCTTTTTTTGAAGGGCATTATCCGGGTAATCCCATCATGCCAGGGGTTTTACTTTGTGAAGCAGTTTTTCAAACCGGTGCGATATTTCTTGCGGATCATTTAAAAACTGAATCTCTGACTGACGATTCTGTAACTCCTGTATTATCCCGCATTCGGGATGCACGCTTTAAGCGGATGGTCAAACCTGGTGATAATATTTTAATCTCGGTTCAACTTGGAGATAAAATGGGGCAGTTTTTTTCCATGACTGGAGAGGTAAGAAAGGAAGATAAAATAGCCCTTACTATATCATATGCCTTGGCTATGGTAAAAGAAGAGTCTGGAAAGTGAGCTTTCTTAATTTAAGGGATAAAAAATTCCTTGTCGTGGGAGTTGCCAACCGTAAAAGCGTGGCATGGGCAGTTGCTCAAATATTACAAGCTGAAGGTGCCGAAGTTCTGTATTGTGTAAGAAGTGAAAAAAGACGCAAAAGTCTGGAAAATCTTCTTCCTGCAAACCAAACTGTATTTACCTGTGATTTTGAAAATAAAAAGGATATTCAAAAGTTAAGCGAAAATCTTAAATCAATTTCCAATCTTCAATTAAATGGAATCCTCCACTCCATTGCATTCGCAAACTATACGGATGGAATAAAGCCATTTCACGAAACTAAAAGGGAAGATTTTCTTCAAGCTACCCAGATTTCTTCTTTCTCATTGGTGGAACTCTCGAGAATATGTAAACCATATCTTAATGCTGAGGGTTCCGTGGTTACCATTGGCATATCCTCCACTGATGTAACCGCCGAAAACTATGGATATATGGCACCGATAAAAGCATCATTGGAAGCTTCTGTTCGATACCTTGCAAAATCTTTCTCCCAAGATACAAATGTACGCTTTAATTCTATCAATGCAGGACCGCTAAAAACCAGTGCATCTGCGGGTATACCCGGATATTTAGTCAATTATTTGTATGCTGAAAAACTAACATTTCGTAAAAAAGCTTTGCAAACAGAAGAGGTAGCAAACTTGGCAGCTTTTTTATTAAGTCCTAAATCCTCTGGGATTAACGGACAGGGGATTGTAATTGATGCAGGAATGGGGCTAAATTACTTTGATCAGGAAATCGTTCAAAAAACAATGCAGGTAAATCGATGAATTTTACCAGAGTGGCAATAGAGCAGATGGCTTACTCTCTTCCGTCTGATCTTTTTACTTCTATTGATCTTGAGGATCAATTATCCCCTCTATACTCGCGCCTCAATCTTTCCCCGGGAAGACTAGAATTAATGACTGGTATTAAGGAGAGAAGGCTTTGGCCAGCCAAATACAAACCTTCACAAGCATCTGCGGAGGCAGGAATTAAACTACTGCAGAGTGGAATCAACCCAGAAGAAGTCGATCTTTTAATCCACTGTGCAGTATGCCGAGACAGATTAGAGCCAGCTACCGCATCTTATGTTCACCGCTTGATGGGGCTTGGTGGCAAAACCCAAATCTTAGATATATCTAATGCCTGTCTTGGTTTCTTAAATGCCTTGTTACTGGCAGGGTCAATGATTGAGACCGGGCAAATTCGTAGAGCCATTCTTGTAGCTGGGGAAAATGGCGCCCCTTTAGTCAATAAAACCATTCAATTATTGAACCAAGATCAGCATGACCGTAAATCCATCAAGCCCTTCTTTGCGAATCTGACAATAGGTGCTGGAGCAGTTGCTTGGTCTATTGCTGATCGTGAATTGGTACCTAATGACAGACCGGTACTCGGAAACTGGTCCTCTCAAACGGACACTTCGCATAATGAATTATGCGAAGGTGATTCCTCTGGGGAAGATCTAGTAATGCAAACAGACTCAGAAGAGTTACTTCATGCAGGCATATCAGTTGCTGAAAAAGCATGGGCAAAATTTCTACAAGTTCATCAATGGAAACCCGACGACCTTGAACTCATTATTACCCATCAGGTTGGAAAGGTACATACTCGTGCAGTAATGGATGCACTTTCGATTAATCCTGAACTTAATTTTTCAACCTTTGAGCACCTGGGTAATTGTGGTTCAGTTTCTCTACCAATTACCTACACCCTTGCCTGTGAGCATGAGCCTGCAAATCTGAAACGAAAATCTGCTCTTTTGGGGATTGGTAGCGGATTATCCAGTCTCATGCTTTCTTTAAACCCTTGAAAATTCCCAAAACCTTACTGAAGGCTTATCCATTTGAACCTAGAAGGTTCAGGCTTAGAAATAATTACTGTCTAAGTTATTTGGATGTTGGTGAGAAAAAGGGAACGCCCACTCTTTTTTTACATGGTAATCCAACCTGGTCGTTCTTTTATCGGAAACTAATTCTGGCATGGAAAAGTCTCGGCAGATGTATTGTGCCCGATCATTTGGGATGTGGCATGTCGGACAAGCCAAGTTCTTCTCAATTTCCCTATCAATTAAAAGATCATGCGGAAAACATTTTAGAATTAATTGATTCTTTAAATGTGAAAGAATTAAATTTGGTGCTTCATGATTGGGGGGGAGCCATAGGTATGACTGCATTTGCAGATTTTCCAGAAAAAATAAAAAAGATAGTTTTACTAAATACCGCCGCCTTCCCATCTAGGGATGTTCCCCGCCGTATACTTTTTTGTAGGCTTCCCGTGATTGGTGAAATCTTTGTGCGTGCTCTTAATGGATTCGCAAGGCCCGCCACTTGGATGGCATCAGCAAAAGGAATGAATGATGTAGCCAAGCAGGGATTTTTGTTTCCCTACCAAAACTGGCAGGATCGCGTGGCAATCTGGAATTTTGTTCGAGATATTCCCTATGAAAAAAAACACGCAAGTCGAACTGTTCTTGAGTCTACAGCTAACAAGCTTCATCACTTCGCAGATACTCCCAAGATAGCCTGCTGGGGCATGAAGGACTTTTGCTTCCATGATGGGTTCTTGATGCAATGGGAGAAAATATGGCCGAGTTTGCAGACATTTCGATTTGAAGATGGGGGGCATTACCTACTTGAAGATTGTTTTGAAGAGGTGAGGTCAAAAATTGAACCATTTCTTTTCAGTGATCATGGAAACTAGATTTCCATCAATCTTCCACTTGCAAATGTCATGTTCTCGATTCAATTTTAAATTTTAAATGAGAAATAACTCTTCTTTAAAAAATCGCTCGGAACGAACGGGGAATCTCGTATCGATAGAAGCATATGATAACACATCTCGTGCTTATTCTAAAGAAGCGAACCAGAAACCAGAAATCGGATTTAGTGCCTACCTTACCGTAGCAGTGCTCGTTTTTCTGGTTGTTTTTTTTATGGGTCTTTATGAACTGGTTTTGGAATCGTGGGCTCTACTAAAGTAAGGCCAGCGACTGAATCCCTCTTCTCTTCATCCGAAATTTGCGGATTCCTAGATCATATTGTTCTGGAGCGCCGTCTATCACCGTACACATTAAGGAATTACAGAGGCTCTCTTATTCGCTTCAATGCATGGTTAAATAATGAAAGTCCCGGACTAAGTATCCTCGGCACCAACAAACAGATCGCACGCTCGTATCTAATTGAAACTCAAAAATCTCTATCACGCAAAACATTGTCAAATCATGTATCTGCCCTGAGAACTTTTTTTCAATATTGTCGAACTCGCAAATTGACCCTTGAAAATCCCTTTAAAAATTTATCCCTGCCTAAGTCAGATAAATCACTCCCGAAATTTTTAACAGTCCAACAGGCAAGGGAATTAATGGAGGCACCGAGAGTGGTTCATCAAGACTCAAGGATAGGTGATTTTCTCTCTGCCAGGGATAGCATTATTCTCGAGCTAATGTATGGTGCGGGACTCCGTGTTTCTGAGGTGGTCGCCCTAAATCATGAGCATCTGGATCTATCCCAAATGATAGTCAGGGTTATCGGAAAAGGGAAAAAGGAGCGGATTTGCCCGATTGTTTCTCGAACGGCTCAAAAGCTTAAGGAATTTCGAATCAGATATGCCAGCGATGCCTCATTATCATCACCGCTTTTCACAAATCAGTCAGGGAATAGAATCTCACAAAGATGGATACAAAAACTTCTTAAAAGCTGCCTTCAGGTCGCGGATTTACCCATTGACTTTACCCCGCATAAATTAAGGCATTCCTTTGCCACCCACCTCTTGGATAATGGGGCAGATTTGCGGGCAGTCCAGGAACTCTTAGGGCACGCAAGTTTATCTACAACACAGGTATATACCCATGTTTCTGTAGGAAGGTTAAAAAAAGCACACCGACTTGCTCATCCGAGGGCTTGAATCATTTTATGTCCAAATTCTTACTTATTCTTTCGCCGTTTTTTTTGGCTGTTGGATATTGGCTTGTAGACGGTGCACGATTTTCCTTCTGGGCAACAAAAATAGAAATAAGGGAAGAAATACCTGTTATAGATAACATGCCTGAGCTTGGCACTCAGATAAAAGTGACCTGGATAGATCAGTTTGTTTGTGGAATAGAAACCCCACTTATAGGTCTTTTACTATCGGTTGTGGCTTTGATTTTAAAAATTTTCTTAAAAAGAAGTTTGTAAATTCTTATTTGGTGAATGGAATTCTATTTATGAAAACAACCAACCTTATATGCTTTCTCTTGCCTTTGACTTTGCTAGGATTGCCCAAATCTTTTGACTTTAAGGATCCAAAGGGAGTAAATACCATAATCTTTCAGATGGATGCTTTATTGGAATCTATCAATGGTTCAGCAGGAGGCATTTCTGGCGTAGTAATTTTCGATCCCAGCGATCCCTCACTAACTAATGGCTCCATTCTTCTAGATGCTTCCAGTCTAAGAGTGGACAATCCTGTCCTTCAGGAGCATATGCATGGAAAAGAATGGTTAGATGTGACTAAATTTCCCGAAATAGAGTTTTCACTCTCAAATTTAAAAGATTTGGAGAAAAACGATCATTCCATTCGGGCAAATGCAGACGGGAAAATGACCATCCGTAATGTAACCATGAAAATGAATATACCAATTGAGCTTACCTACTTACCGGATATGCTCGAAAAGCGTAATAAAGTACCTGGAGACTTGTTAATCGTTCGGGCAAAATTTAATGTAAAACGGGATGACTTTGGAATAAAACCCGGTCAATACTTGGATAAAGTAGCTAATGATATTGAGATATCGATTAATCTTGCTGGTTATTGCCCAAAGAAATAATATCTACATTTACCCCATGAGAGAGTACTCTCTCACCCCAATAAGCGAGAACACCCCTAAGTGTTCTCGCTTTTTTTTTAAATTACTGTAAAGTATTCCTCCCTGTGGACTCAAATAACATATATCCCATTGATAATCTCTTAATTTCCAAAGTAGAAAAGGAAAGACTGTTAGGGCAAATTGGCTCGGTCTTTTGGTTGTATGGGTTGTCAGGTTCCGGAAAAAGTACATTAGCGATTGATCTGGAAAGGCGTCTGTATGCTAAGAAAATCCATTCAATTCTACTTGATGGAGACAACTTACGCTCTGGACTAAACCAAGATTTGGGTTTTTCCCAAAACGACCGGAATGAAAATATCCGTAGAGTTAGTGAAGTTGCCAAATTACTTGTGGAAAACGGTCTTGTTGTGATTGTTTCCTTAATCACTCCACTACGGGAATTTCGGAACTTGGCGGCAAAAATTATTGGGGAAAGTAATTTTCATGAAATTTTCATAAAAGCATCCTTTTCAGTTTGCCAAGATCGGGATGTAAAGGGGCTATATGCTAAAGCGGAAAATGGTGAGGTAAATACATTCACCGGCAAAGATTCTGATTTTGAAGAGCCTCTCAATGGTTGTCTTACCATTAATACTGAAAAGGAAAAACCTGAAGTTTCGTCCGATAAATTATTTAACTACATACTAGAATCTATTTCTCCCACTTAATGAAAAACTACAACCTTACTCATTTAGAGCAATTAGAAGCCGAGGCCATATTTGTTCTTCGAGAAACTGCCGCACAGTTTGAACATCCTGGGCTTCTTTTTTCTGGAGGCAAAGATTCAATCGTCATGGCACATCTGGCCAACAAAGCATTTTATCCTGCCCGTTCGCCTTTTCCGCTTGTGCATGTTGACACGGGTCATAATTTCCCGGAAACAATTGAGTACAGAGATCAATTTGTACAAAAACTGAATGCTCAACTGATTGTTGGTCTCGTCCAAGATTCCATTGACCGTGGAACTGCTGTTGAGGAGACTGGGCCAAATGCCAGCAGAAATGCTTTACAGTCCGTAACCCTGCTTGAAACTATTGAGTCTGCAAGTCTTGATGCTGCTCTTGGAGGAGGGCGCCGGGATGAAGAAAAAGCACGAGCAAAAGAAAGATTCTTCTCACATCGCGATGCTTTCGGTCAATGGGACCCTAAAAATCAAAGACCAGAATTGTGGAATTTATTCAATGGTCGCAAGTCCCATGGTGAACATTTCCGGATATTTCCGCTTAGCAATTGGACTGAGATGGATGTCTGGCAATACCTTAAAAAAGAAAACATTGAACTACCGTCTCTTTATTTTTCTCATCAGCGAGAAATTATTGAACGAAATGGATCCCTACTCGCCGTTAGTGAATTCGTTACCCCTAATGAGAAGGAAATGTCCCGTGCTGAAACTGTTAGGTTCCGTACTATTGGTGATGCCACATGTACTGGGGCAGTTTTATCCCATGCCTCCAATCTTGATGAAATAATTGCTGAAGTCGCTGCATCCAGAGTTACAGAACGTGGGACGCGTGCTGATGACAGAAGATCAGAGTCCTCAATGGAAGACCGTAAAAAACAGGGATATTTCTAAAACCAATATTTATTGATGAACGAAGGTAAGAACTACTTAAACATGGATCTTTTAAGATTCACTACCGCCGGGAGCGTGGACGATGGGAAAAGCACCCTTATCGGTAGACTCTTTCACGATACAAAAGCCATTTTTGAGGATCAGTTGGAAGCGATTGAGCAAAGCAGTAAAAAAAGAGGTGATGAAAATATTAACCTCGCTTTATTGACAGATGGATTACGAGCAGAAAGAGAGCAGGGTATTACAATTGATGTTGCTTATCGTTACTTTGCCACGCCTAAAAGAAAGTTCATCATTGCTGATACGCCCGGTCATATTCAGTACACTCGCAACATGGTTACTGGTGCATCCACCGCAAACCTCGCACTCATATTAGTCGATGCCAGGAATGGAGTGGTTGAACAAACCCGCAGGCATAGCTTTATTGCAGATTTGCTGGGCATTAAACATGTCGCGGTTTGCATAAATAAAATGGACTTGGTTGGCTATGAAGAATCTGCATACGTCAAAGTACTTGAGCAATTTACCGATTTTGCCAGTCGTCTGGAGAATGTAACCGACATCACTTTTATTCCCATTTCTGCTTTAAAAGGTGACAATGTGGTAGACCGATCCGATCAAATGACTTGGTACAAAGGGCCTCCTTTGCTCTATCATTTAGAAAATGTTTATGTGGGGTCAGATTTCAATCATGTCGATGCTCGCTTCCCTGTCCAATGGGTAATTCGTCCGCATTCTGATGAGTATCATGATTTTCGCGGCTTTGCCGGGCGGGTTGCTGGTGGTGTCTTTAAAACAGGAGATGAGGTCACAATTCTTCCTTCTGGTTTTAACTCAAAAATCAAACAAATCTTACTTGCTGACCAAGAAATTGAACAAGCGTTCCATCCACAATCTGTTACGATACTATTGGAAGATGAAATAGATATTAGCCGAGGTGATATGCTGGTTAAACCTAATAACCAACCAAAGAGCTCCCAAGACTTGGACGCCCGGATTTGTTGGTTTTCCGGAAGCAAAAGACTTACTCAAGGCACGAAGTTAATCCTAAGGCATACCACCAAGGAAGCCCAAGTTATAGTCAATGATGTTAAATACACAGTAGATGTTAATTCATTGCGCAAAAATGAGGAGCAAAAAGAGCTCGGAATGAACGATATTGGTCGAATCTCGTTAAGAACTTCCCAGCCTGTTTTTTGGGACACATACCGTAGAAACCGAAATACTGGCAGTTTTATTTTAGTCGATCCATTCAGTAATGAGACATTAGCTGCTGGCATGCTGAGATAAGGTCAAAAATACCTTTCCTCTCTTTTAGATTATTTGCAAGGAGCATCCTTCCGCACTTTCCTTTCAAATATTTAGCAAGTCTCAAAATCATTTTCTAACACTTCTTGTTAATTATCCTCAACCAATCCCAATTTTTGAAACAACCAATGGTTATAAAAAATATGAAAAAGATTGTACCCTTATTTTTGATTATTCTTATTTTTTCATCCTGTTTAAACATCGCCAGCTCCATTGAGAATTCGACTGAATCTGAAAGTTCGAGCAAGAAGGCATCTACGGAGAGTTCTTCCTATGCGTGGACAACCGATCATATGCATGTTGGTGTGAGATGGCAGCCATTTGGATTACCCGGATGCGAATTATACGATGCGAATCGTCCCTTAATCTCAGAACATAGCAGTTATGCTCAGTTCTGGGTCAGCTGGAATGCTGTCGAGCCTAATAAAATCAACACAGATTATATAAATCACATGTCCGGTCAGTTACAGGCGTTAAACAATGCAGTTGATTTATGCGTCGAGAGAGGAGTGAAGGTCGAATTTGTAATGTGGCACACTCCGCAATGGGCATCCGAATCCGGCAAAGGTGGACCATGGCGACCCAAGCCCGGGCTTCATGCTGAGTTTGTTACTCGGATTGCCAAGTTTTTCAAAGGTAGAGTGGATGCTTTTCAATTATACCACGAAGTAAATTTAAAAGGAATGATGAACGATGGTGACATTAGATTCATCATTGACGAAATATTTACAGCTGGAGCGAGGGCTATTCGAGAAGTTTACAACGAAGAACCAAAACTTCCCGTAGTTATTTCCACATCCGGAACTTCTCCGTGTGAAGCATGTGGCTCCCTAGATGGACTCAAAGAAAAAGGTGCAGTTGCGGTTGATGATTATTATAATCAATTAATTGCATCTCCGGTAATGATGAATGAGGTGGATGCATTAAATATGAATGTGTCGGACCATTTTAATGGATATGGAATGATGGATGGTAAAATAATTCCGAATGTTTGGGGACAGTATGATTTGATTCGCGATAAGCTCGACTCAGCGGGATTTTATTCGAAAAAGATTCTTTCTTCAGAGTCTTGGATTGTTTGGGATGGTTCAAACAATAATCACGATGTCAATGCAGACGGTGTGAAGAATGAGACAGATGCGTACGATAAGACCGTCACCATTTTTGGGAAACTTCTTCAGCGAGGTCTAAACACCGTAAATATGCCTTGGTGCGACAACTCAAGCCGATGGTCCATGGGATTGGTTAAAAGAGTTGATTACAACGGAAGAGTGAAAAAGCTTCAACCGGACTGGGTTGTTCCTGCGAACGATGGGGGTCCAGATATAATTACCCGAAAAATCACCTTAAACGGATCCCGATCTGGATTCTCTGATGAACTAATCGTGCCCGTTGAAATGCCATCAAATGGTCTGCCATTTACCGAAAAAAATTACATCAATCCAGGAGACCCCAACCATTTACACTATTACATTTGGAAGTGGTATGCTCAAATATCTGGTGGTTCAGACGAAGTGATTCGTCATGCAATAGCAGGAGAGCAAGGCAACGATATAAAAGTTCTGGGAATTGGAATGACAGGAAATGAACAATATCGGATTTCTTCCTACAATCGCTCTGCAAATTCATTTATCGTGTTAATTTACTCGAGCGGAGCAAATGGAAAGGGCTGGGCAGATGTAGAAATCCCATCAACCATTCAACACGGTAAGTACTACAATAATGAAAATTCGTTGATCGATTACCGAGGTGAAGGGTTTGCAAATGGAAAAAAATATATTGCAAAAGTTACCACACATGAAATCAGCCGAATTGATGGAAGCGACCAAAATGTAAAAGAAAGTTCTTTGTCTAAGCAGGTGGTAAGGAATGGTCTAATGAAAGCAAAAATCAATGGGATGAATAAATTTACGAAAATTGAATTTTCGCTATCCCGATAGTTCAAGCTGTTTTTTTCCAAAAAAACTCGATCTTAATTATTTACTCTGTTTTAGGTACAATAAGTAAGTTGATAGTGCTTTCCTTGATGAGACTGGAATTTTGCAGAGCATTATGGCAACAAAGATGGTTGCGATCCAGATGATGAATGTTGCCCATGATAATTCATACAATCCAAAGAGAAGAAGCGATGACATCATAAAGATTGTTAAACCTACTAACCTGAACCCCCAGGTCAACAATCGGCAATCTCGTAAATAGTGCATTACGCAGCCACATTTTATACAATGTGCTATCTCTATATTCTCTGAATAAGTTCCTCCATCCAAATCTGCCCTAGGGTAAGTGTTCCATTTTCTACGATAATCGGAAAATTCTGAGCATGTTGAGCACCAGGGTTCGACTTGGTCAGATATGCTTAAGTCTATAATCTTCTCTTCCATCATTTGAAAACCTAGCTGTAGCATTGAGATGCTTTAACAATGTGCAAATGATTAGTTTGAATAAGTAGTTTTTCAACTTTTCTTTAAGATTGAACTATTAGCGATCAATCACTTGATTTCTACGATGTCTTACTCAAAAGACAGTATGGAAAGTGATGGGCGAATGGTGCTTAATGCTGCCAAAGGGATTGGTCCCATCACCCTAAACCGCTTAATGGAAAAATTCAGCAGTGATCCCTGGAAAATTCTTTCTGCTAGTGAAGATGAACTTAAACAGGTTAGGGGAGTGGGGAATCATGCAATTGCATCAATTAAACAAACCTTATCTTCCCGTTGGTTAGAGATGGAAAAGCAGAAACTGAATAAAATGGGTGGCAGATTTCTTCATGGATCTGAACTGCCGGAGTTTCTTGCTCAACTTATGGATCCTCCAATTGGGCTTTATTGCTTTGGAGAGATACCCAAACTCCCTTGTGTTTCGATTGTTGGTACACGCTCACCCTCAATCTATGGCAAAAAAATAGCAAGGCGAATTGCCTACGAATTAGCTCAGTCAGGAATATGTATAGCATCTGGCATGGCCAGGGGGATAGATAGTGAGGCACACAAAGGAGCACTTGAAGCAGGAGGCAAAACTCTTGCATTTTTGGGGAGTGGACTAGATGTGATTTATCCACCAGAAAACTTTGAACTTTATAAAAATATCCAAAGCTCTGGTGCTGTACTTTCAGAGTTTCCTTTAGGAAGAAGGGCAGATCGAAGAACATTTCCAATGAGAAACCGCTTGGTTGCTGGAGTGGCATTGGGGGTCGTTGTTATAGAATCAGCGGAATCTGGGGGCAGTATGATTACAGCAAGGCTTGCCGCAGAACAAGGGCGTACAGTTTTTGCCCTTCCTGGTCGGGTTGATCAGTCAGAGTCGCATGGTTGCTTGGCACTCATAAGAGATGGAGCTACCCTAATTCGAAACTCAAATGATATACTTGAAGAATTAGCTCCGATGCTGGAAAGAACAGTTTCTTCAAAATTATCGAATCCATCATCAGATGTTTCTAATTACCCAGCACTCGATAGTGATGAAAATCTAATAATGTGCTCACTTGCCAATGGAGAAAGGCTTGATAGCGATGAACTCCAAAAATCTACCCAAATATCGATCTCTAAAATCTTTGCTACGATAACAATGCTTGAAATCCGTGGTCTTATTAAGAAACGTACAGATGGAAGATACGAAATCTCCTAGTCTGGAATTAATATTCGATAAAAGATTTGTATGGTTGCTTTTCCATGGATTGTGCACTTTTATGAATATCAGTTTAGGGGAGCCCAAGGATGATGGGCTGAGATGCTGGTTCTTCCCTCCAGTGACCCTTTGAACCTGATGCCACCAAAGCCGTAGGGAAAACTTTTCTTCGGCCAAAGTTAGCTCTTAATTATTGCCAGCATGATCCAGAAAGTCGAAGAAACAAACACTCCAAATTCTCTTTTCCCTAACTCCAAACGGGTATATATTAAGGGGTCCTCTCCCAATATTCATGTACCAATGAGAGAGATCCAGTTGTCGGACACTAAGCTTCCTGATGGTACAACTTCCAGTAATGAGCCTATTCGTGTTTATGACACCTCTGGACCATGGGGAGACTCTGAATTTCATCGAGATGTGAAAAGGGGTCTGCCCAAATTAAGAGAAAAATGGATAACTGATCGTGGCGATGTTGAAGTAATTGAAGGAAGAAATGCAAAGCCTGGGGACAATGGTTTCTTATCCGCACGACATGAACAGAGAACCCAGGAAAATTCAAAAGAGCTTCCTGATTTTGACCGATCTAAAATAGCTGTTTTACGTGCAAAAGCTGGAACTACCGTCACTCAACTTCATTATGCCAAAAAAGGAATCATTACCCCTGAGATGGAGTTCGTGGCCATTAGGGAAAACATGAAGTTGCAAACGCTTGCGGAGAACCTGAACACATCTCCCGGTGAACCAACTAACTCGTTAAATCATCAACACACTGGAAATGCTTTCGGAGCATCCATACCAATTGAAATTACTCCAGAATTTGTTCGCGATGAAGTGGCTCGTGGCCGTGCAATTATACCAGCTAACATAAATCATCCAGAACTTGAACCTATGGCGATTGGGCGCAACTTCCTGGTAAAAATAAATGCCAATATTGGAAATTCTGCGGTTGCTTCCTCCATAGAAGAAGAGGTCGAAAAAATGCGTTGGGCCACAAAGTGGGGAACCGACACTTTGATGGATTTATCCACTGGTAAGAATATTCATCGTACGAGGGAATGGATTCTTCGAAACTGTCCTGTTCCGGTTGGAACTGTTCCTATATATCAGGCTTTAGAGAAAGTAGGCGGAAAACCTGAGGAATTAAGTTGGGAAGTTTTCCGCGATACTTTGATCGAACAAGCAGAGCAGGGGGTTGACTACTTCACCATCCACGCAGGCGTATTACTTCGGTATGTTCCAATGACCCGCAATCGCATGACTGGAATTGTAAGCAGAGGAGGCTCAATCATGGCAAAATGGTGCCTTGCCCACCATCAAGAAAATTTCCTCTACGATAAGTGGGACGAAATTTGTGAAATCATGGCGGCATATGATGTATCTTTTTCCATTGGTGATGGGTTACGACCTGGATCAATTGCCGATGCTAATGATCAGGCTCAGTTTGCTGAGCTCAAAACCCAAGGTGAGCTAACCACCCGGGCTTGGAACAAGGGAGTTCAGGTAATGAATGAAGGGCCGGGACATGTCCCCATGCACATGATCAAAGAAAATATGGAAAAACAACTAGAATGGTGTCACGAGGCACCCTTTTATACCCTTGGTCCTTTGACCACTGATGTGGCTCCTGGTTATGATCATATCACAAGTGGAATAGGTGCCGCTATGATCGGATGGTATGGATGTGCAATGTTATGCTATGTAACTCCGAAAGAACATCTGGGCTTGCCGGACAGGCAAGATGTTAGAGAAGGGGTCATAACCTACAAATTAGCTGCTCATGCTGCAGATCTAGCAAAAGGACATCCTGGTGCTCAGTATCGGGATAATGCTCTCTCTAAAGCACGGTTTGAATTCCGCTGGGATGATCAATTTAATTTATCTTTGGATCCTGAAAAGGCCAAAGACTTTCACGATCAAACCTTACCTCAAGACAATGCCAAAACCGCACACTTTTGCTCAATGTGCGGGCCTCACTTTTGCTCAATGAAGATTACAGAAGATGTTCGTCGATTTGCAGATGAAAACGGTCTGAGCGATGATACTGATGCGATCAACGCTGGCATGGCTCAAAAGGCTAAGGAATTTCTTGATTCGGGTGCGGAGCTTTATTCTACCCCTCCAGCATCTGCTCAATGATGAAAATCTGTTTCAATGACAAACTCAAAGAACTGCCTGAAGGCATAACTCTCGAAGGACTCATTGGACTGCTCGGTATCAACCAAACAAAAGGTTGGGCATTTGCGGTAAACGAATCAATTATTCCAAAAAACAAATGGAATCATACCGTGTTGTCAGAAGGAGATAATGTTCTCCTGATTCAGGCTACCCAAGGCGGATGAAAAAGGCACCCCTAGCCATCTTGATTTCGGGGTCCTCAATTCGAGATGATGAGACTTCTGTCTTATCAGATCTCTTCGAAATTGGTCTGCAAAGATTTCATTTACGCAAACCAGACTGCAAACCAATTGATGTAGCCCGCATGCTCGATAAAATTCCTGTGTCTTATCATCAACGAATTGTCATGCATCGTTTTCCTGAACTGCTCAAAGATTTCAACCTCGCAGGATATCATCATTTCTCAGGCGAGCCATTGATTGAACAGCAAGGGTCAAGTAGTAGATCTCTGCACCGTTTAGAAGAACTTAAGAATCTAGATGAACCTTTAGATTACTGTTTTTTTGGACCGGTTTACGAATCAATATCGAAAAAAGGTTATGTCCCCAAAGTATCACTACCTGAACTTGGCGGAGTGCTTTATAATTTAAAAAAGTCAAAATCAAAGCCTCTTATCTATGCACTCGGTGGTGTAAGAAGGCGCAAGATTCCGGAGCTTTTTAACTTAGGGTTTGATGGCGTAACTTTGCTCGGTTCAATTTGGGGGAAAAAGGATCCCGTTGCTGCATTTGAAAAGTATCAATTTATTGAGCGAAGTGCGTGGGCAAAAAGAGAAAAAGAAAAAAGCCTGCTCCAGCGACTTATCGGAAAAGATGAAGCTTAATTCTCTCATCCTTGACACACTGATGTGTCTTACTCGGGACGAATCCACTTTGAATCATTACGAACAAGTAAAAACTTTTATTTATGCCGGAGCTAAATTAATACAACTTAGATCCAAGACCTTATCTCAAGGTGAACTTTTTCACCAAGCTAAACTTTCTGCTGAATTTTGTAAGATGCATGATTGTAAATTACTGATTAACGATTATCACCAGCTGGCTAAAGATATTGATGCGGATGGGGTTCATCTTGGAATGACTGATGCACCAGTCGAACTAGTCAGAAATTTGCTGCCCCCGGAAAAAATAATTGGCAAAACGGTTCACTCCATCAGCGAGGCACAAGCGAGTATTTCTGAAAAACCTGACTACATTGGCTTAGGACCGTACCGGCTTTCTTCCACTAAAAAAGATTTACAACCTGTTCTTTCAGATGAGGAAATCAAACAAATTATAAATCAGGTAAGTCCCACTCCAGTATTCTTGATAGGGGGTCTTACAGAGGATGATTTTCCCTTGATCAATCAGTTCCATATTCAGGGACTTGCCTTGTGCTCATCACTTTTTTCTGGATCTAGTCCGGCCGACAAGATCAGCCTAGTGATAAAAAGGAGTAAATCTCTTCAGACTACTGCTACTTTTTCATAAATTATGAATGCTGACAGCCTTGAAATAGCTGGTGATTTATTCTCTTCTCGCTTGTTTGTTGGGACTGGAAAATTTTCTTCAGGGGAGGTGCTCCAGCAAACAGTCAGGAACTGCAGAAGTGAGCTTGTTACCGTTGCGATGAAGAGAGCAAACCCCAAGGGCATGAAGGATTCGATTTTAGATTTCCTGACTGAAAAAAGTATCCGTCTTTTACCCAACACCTCAGGGGTCAGGAATGCAAAAGAAGCTGTATTTGTTGCTCAAATGGCTCGCGAAGCGTTGGAAACAAATTGGTTAAAATTAGAAATTCATCCTGACCCGAAGTACCTTATGCCTGACCCGGTAGAAACACTCCTTGCCACTGAGGAATTGGCCAGCCAGGGATTTATTGTTTTACCGTATTGTCATGCTGACCCTGTTCTCTGCAAACGCCTGGAAGATGCCGGTGCATCAGCAGTCATGCCACTTGGTTCACCTATTGGTACTAATCGAGGATTGGACAGTCGAGAATTTCTCAAGATTATTATCGAGCAGTCCAATCTTCCCGTAGTCGTAGATGCTGGAATCGGAAGCCCTTCACATGCTGCAGAGGCATTGGAAATGGGTGCCGCTGCCGTTTTGGTAAATACCGCATTGGCAATCGCACAGGACCCCCCAAGTATGGGAACCGCTTTTCGACTTGCGGTTGAAGCCGGGAGACTGGCTTTTCTCTCTGGAATGGGAATCAAATTTGAAAGTGCTCAGGCGACCTCTCCGCTTACAAGTTTCTTAAGTTAAACCAATCTCTATGACTAGCTTCTGCAGCTTTTCTCATTTATTCAAAAAACAAAGTTGGGCTGAATTTTCTGATGCTTTAAATTCAGTAAATGAAGCCCAAATAGAAGCTGCATTAAGAAATGAAGGCAGGGGTGGGTTTAACGACCTTCTTGCTTTGCTCTCTCCGCTCGCAGGGAAAAAATATTTGGAAGATTTAGCACAATTAAGTCATGCAATTACCCGTAAAAGGTTTGGTCGTGCAATGCGCTTATTTGCCCCGTTGTATCTATCGAATGAATGCAATAATATTTGCGATTATTGCGGTTTCAGCATGAACAATAAAATAGCCCGCAAAACCTTAACTGATTTAGAAATTCTCAGAGAAGCAGGCATTTTAAAGAAGAATGGCTTTGATCATGTGCTTCTTGTTACGGGAGAATCAAGCAATCGGGTAGGCATAGAGTATTTAAGCAATGCAATTAAACTACTCCGACCGCACTTTGCAAATATATCAATCGAGGTGCAACCACTTGAAGAGGAGGACTACAAAACTTTGATAAATCAAGGAATGCATGCAGTCATGGTCTATCAGGAGACTTATGATTATGAAAGTTATAGTCAGCACCACATCAAAGGGAAAAAAACTAATTTCAAATGGCGGTTGGACACCGCAGACAGACTAGGACTAGCTGGAGTAAATAAAATTGGTCTAGGATGCCTGTTTGGACTAACTCGGGAATGGAGAACCGATGCATTATTTGCGGGCTTGCACCTCGATTATCTTGAAAAGAAATATTGGCAGACAAGTTACTCAATGTCTTTTCCTAGAATAAGACCCTATGAAGGACCAAATATAGTTGCTGTAGACCTTAAAGATTGTGATCTCGTTCAGTTAATTTGTGCCTTTCGAATTTTTAATCATGAATTGGAGATTGTTTTGTCCACCAGAGAAAGCCAACAACTCCGGGAGCACTTTTTACCTCTGGGAGTTACCACTATGAGTGCCGGTTCAAAGACTAACCCTGGAGGATACTCAGGCAAAAATCAATCCTTGGAGCAATTTTCAATATCTGACGAGCGTACTCCCCACGAGATCTCGGACCTGCTAAAGGCAAATGGATACGATCCTGTCTGGAAGGACTGGGATTCTTCTTATGATATACCACGATGCAAAGCATCAAAAGCAGAACAAGGTAAGATATCCGCTACCAAACAAATTCTTTCAGCAGGTTAGGGTAATTATTCTTATCAATGAAAAAAGCGGAACAGGAACAATACCGCAGGCATCTTTCCTTGAATGGATTTGGTGCTGAAAACCAACTTAAATTAAAAAATGCTTCTGTTTTAGTCGTTGGTGCTGGCGGGCTTGGCTGCTCTGCTCTTCAGTATCTTGCTTCGGCAGGAATAGGAAAGATAGGCATAATTGATGATGATCGAGTAGAAATCTCTAACCTGCAAAGACAGGTACTTTTTAATCATGCAGACCAAGGATGTTCAAAATCTGAAGTAGCTGCCCGAAAATTGGCTAAAATGAATCCATTCATTGAAATTCAGGCTTTTGATTACAGGTTAAACAAAGAGAATGTTCTGTCTTTGCTTAAAGACTTCCATCTGGTGATTGATGGGACCGATAACTTTTCCAGTCGCTATTTAATCAATGATGCATGCGTAATGTTAGATAAGCCCCTGATCCATGGGTCAATTCATCAATTTGAGGGTATGATAAGTGTATTTAATTTTAATTCAGGGCCCACTTATCGCTGCCTCTTCCCTGAGCAACCTGACTCATCAAGTATACCATCTTGCGCTGAAGCCGGTGTTCTTGGAGTATTGCCTGGAATTATTGGTTGTTGGCAAGCTCTTGAAGCAATTAAAGTAATCACCGGTTTGGGAGAACCTCTTTGTGGGAAAATTCTTCTCTACAATGCCCTTACCCAAAAATCACGCACTGTTTCGATTAAGACCATTCCCGAGAACCGAAAAATTAAAGAATTACCCGATCCAATCGTGAACTGCCCAAATACAAACTCAAAATGTGGAATAATAGATATCTCCGAGCACGATCTTAACCGGATGATGCTGGAAGATAAAGACCTGCAAATTTTGGATGTTCGGGAGGATTGGGAAAGGCAAGAGGTGTTGATATGTCCCTCTACACATTTACCATTAGGATATATTGTAGAAGAGAACAAAGAAATGATTTTAAAAAGCGTAAATCCTGCGGAAAATCTGGTGGTTTACTGCAAGGCTGGGATTAGAAGCAAAATGGCATGCCAAACCTTACAAAAAGTTGGCTTTTCAAAATTATTCAACTTGTCCAATGGTATGGACGGGTGGATGGATGAATTTCCTGAGCTTACCAACCAATAACAATGCCTCACTCGATCGGTATTATTGGGGGTACAGATTCTTCTAATGGTGCGGGGTTGGGTGCAGATGAAAAAACAATTTCTGATCATAAATGTATTGCCTATCCTGTGGTTAGTGCAATTACCTTCCAAAATTCTTCTACCCGCCCACGCATTCATCCCATTCCCCGTATTGGACTTAGAAGTCAACTTGAAGATCTCCTTTTACTTCCTTTAGATGTTATCAAAATTGGCATGCTGCCATGCGTTGATGCTGTTCAAGAAGTAATCCGATTCCTCCACCAAACTGATTGTAAAAAAATAATACTAGATCCGGTAAAAAAAACAACCAGTGGGCATGAGCTTATCTCAACAGATGCCTGGGAAATTTTGGTTAATGACTTAATCCCTCAAACCAATCTAATTACTCCAAATTGGGAAGAAGCCTGCGATATTTTAAGTATCAATCAACTGGAAATTACGGATCCGCTAAAATTAGGCGAAAACTGCCTAAAATTAGGAACAGAATCTGTACTGCTTAAAGGCGGTCACTCCAAAAATATATACTTTTGTAATGATATCATAATTTCCCAAAACCATATGCCAAAGGACTTCACTTATAAAAGGATAGAAGGAGGCACAAAAGTACGGGGCACGGGCTGTCGGCTAGCATCGGCCATTGCCTGCGAATGGGCTAAAACAAACAATTTGTACCAAGCTGTTGAAGAAGCTGGCAGGTATGTACAAAAATATATTCGGCAAAACTTAGCCTAACGGCCAAGAGCTTTTCTGATTAATTCTTCAGTTGTGCAATTCTTGCCCAGTGACTCAGCCGCTCTCCGGACAGCTTGATCGGCATCCGTAGCTTTATAGCCTAGGGTAAGAAGAGCCGAGACAGCATCGCCATAGGCAATAAGATCTTGGGATGCTACTGTATTAGTCGAAGAAACTTCTCCATGGTGGCTTTTCTCCATTACCGGGACAGATATTGTCGTTCCTTTTGGTAAAACTTTATCTTTTAGTTCCACCACTATTCTCTCTGCAGTCTTCTTTCCTAACCCCTGAGCCTTAGAAAGCATTCCCACATCTCCCTGGGCAATTGAATTCTTTAACATAGGTAGAGATAATGAACCTAATAGATTCAATGCGATCCTTGGACCAATACCCGATACCTTATCCACTATCATACGAAAAAAATCTCGAGATTCTCGATCGATAAAACCGTACAAAGTATGGGAGTCCTCTCGATAAGTAGCCTGTATGTGCAACCTAACTGACTCGCCAAGGGCTGGCAACCGCTCAGAAGTGGTTAGGGGCACATTTATTTCATAGCCAACGCCAGCCGTTTGAATAACCGCCATGTTTAACTGGCACTCGATCAGTTTCCCTTCAATAAAAGCAATCATTGAAATATTTCAAACAAGTCCAAGAACATCCTGCATCGAGAAGAGTCCTGGTGACTGATCAACCACCCACTTTGCAGCTCGCAGGGCACCTGCCGCAAAAATTTTACGATCTGTCGCTCGATGGGTTAGTTCAATTCTTTCACCAATCCCTGCAAATAAAACCGTATGATCACCAACCACATCACCACCTCTAAGAGCATGGGAGCCAATTTCTTGGATTGGTCGTTCCCCGACCAATCCATTTCTGCCATGAGCAACCTGAGCATCAGTAAGTTCTCTCGACTTTTTTAAAATTTCAAGCAACCGATCAGCCGTACCACTTGGGGCGTCCTTTTTTAATCGATGGTGCATCTCAATAACCTCCGGGTCAAAATCAGACTTTGCATCTAGAACCCGAGCAGCTATTTGGGTTAGATAGAATAACAGATTTACCCCGGTAGAAAAATTGCCCGCCCAAACAATTGGAATCGTGGATGAAAATGATTCTATTTTCTCTTTTTCATCTGCTTGATGCCCAGTTGTCCCAATAACCATAGGCTTTCCATACTCCGCGGAGAGTTTTGAAAGGGGCAAAGTAGCTTCTTGCAGAGAAAAATCAATAACCACATCGCATTGACCAATCCCGGTTTCGGGATCATCCCCTAAGTCTACTGCATGAGCAATATGACAATTAAAATCACCTGAGATTTCAGTGATCGCACGCCCCATTCGACCACCAGCCCCACATAATAAAATATTCAGGTTCATGAACAGATTTTGTGTGTTTGATTTATGCTTGTGGAAATCCTCTTCAATAATTCGAGATTGGTCGAAGAAGGTGGAGACAATGGTAGCCGCACCTCTGCTGATTCAATCAGGCCAGTAATTTCCATAAGGGTTTTCACAGGGACGGGATTGGGTTCACAAAATAGATCGTTGAACAAACTATAGTTTTGAAAATGAATCTCTCTCGCCTTTTCGTAATTACCAGCCAAGGCAAACCTAACTAAATCCGACACCGCATCTGGAATTAGATTAGATGCCACGCTGACCACTCCCTTTGCTCCGCAAGCCATAAAAGGAAGAGTCAAACCATCATCTCCGGATAAAACGACAAAATCTTCATCAATTGCCACCAAGGTATCCGAAACCTTTGAGGAACGCCCTCCCGCCTCTTTTAGTGCACAAACATGAGGAAATCTCTCGCGAAGACGGCAAACTATATCAGTTGAGATCTCAATTCCACACCTGGAAGGAATAGAATAAAGAACAATCGGTTTCTCAGTAATTTCAGCGATTGCAGAAAAATGGGCGTACAAACCTTCCTGACTGGGTTTATTGTAGTAAGGAGATACGAGCAGAAAAGCATCTGCTCCGGCATGGTCGGCTGCCTTCGTTAAAGCGAGTGCCTCGGCAGTTGAATTTGCACCGGTTCCAGCGATAACTAGTGTTTTCCCATTAGCAACATCAATACAGGTACGGATTACCTGTAGATGTTCAGACTCTGAAAGGGTAGGGGACTCTCCGGTTGTCCCGCAGGGAACTATACCCGCAATTTCGCTTTCCAACTGCCTATTAACTAAGCGTTCGAGGTCCGCATACGCTATTTCACCATCCAACATTGGGGTAACCAATGCGGTGTGCACTCCATGAAGTCGATTCTTGTCCATTGTTTAGATTTATGAGATAAGCCTATTACACTTAAGTGTTCTCTTTCGACTTTTGTCGAGAGAAACACGAAGTGGTCAACTTTTTAATGGTGGAAACTCACAGGATTCGTAATTTTTGTATCATCGCACATGTCGATCACGGCAAGACAACCTTGTCTGATCGTCTTCTTGAGCGCACCCAGACGGTGATGCAACGGGAAATGAAAGATCAGCTTCTTGATTCTATGGATCTGGAGCGTGAAAGAGGCATAACCATCAAATGTCATCCAGTAAGCATGAAGTATCATGCTTTGGATGGGCAGGAATATTTATTCAATTTAATCGACACCCCAGGTCATGTGGATTTTGCCTACGAAGTATCACGAAGCCTCGCAGCATGCGAAGGGGCCTTATTACTTATTGACGCATCCCAGGGAGTAGAAGCCCAGACTTTAGCGAATGCACAGCTTGCAGACAACCAAGGACTGACCATTATCCCCGTGATCAATAAGGTTGATTTACCCAGTGCTGACATTGGGCGTGTTTCTAATCAGATTGAAGAAATTCTCGCTATCCCCGCAGAGGAAGCAATCCATGCGAGTGGAAAATCTGGTATTGGGGTAGATGAAATTCTCGAGGCAGTTGTGCATCGGTTGCCCCCACCAAGATGGGCTAATCACCCCAAGCCCAGAGCATTGATTTTTGATAGCCAGTACGATGCTTATCGTGGAGTAATCTGTTACCTAAGAGTATTTTCCGGCACTTTTACCTTGAATGCTGGTCTAGTTCTAATGAGTGACCAAAGAAAGACTCAAATTAAGGAATTGGGTACTTTTGTTCCAACGCCATCACCCAAGCCTACCCTGGGGGAAGGAGAAGTGGGGTATGTGGTTACAGGTATCAGAGATGTGGCTGATATAAAGATAGGAGATACTTTGACCCTGATTGAATCTCCAGCGGATCAAATGCTTCCTGGTTATAAAGATGTTCGCCCAATGGTTTTCAGTGGATTATATCCGTTGGACACTTCAGATTATGAAAAGCTCAAAAGAAGCGTCGGGAAACTGAGATTGAATGATGCATCCTTCAGTTTTGCGGCAGAGACATCGGTTGCACTAGGCTTTGGTTTTAGATGTGGTTTTCTCGGTCTGCTTCACATGGAAATTATTCAGGAGAGACTCAGAAGAGAGTATGAACTCGATTTAATCTCCACTTATCCAAGTGTTATTTACCGCGTTACGATGACTACCGGAGAAATGACAGAAGTGGATAATCCACTTGAATTACCCGATCCCTCTGAAATTTCTAAAATTGAGGAACCTACCATTATTGCCAGAATTCATGCCCCGAACCAGTCAATTGGGGACCTGCTCGCTCTAGTGACCGAAAAACGAGGAACCTGTAGTCATACAGAGACAATAGATGAAACCAGAGTAATGCTGACATGCCACCTTCCTCTCAATGAAATACTTGTTGATTTTAATGACAGGCTAAAAAGTGTAACCCATGGCTACGGGTCCATGGATTATGATATGGCTGAATATAGCGAATCATCCCTCGTCAGAATGGAAATATTGGTAAATACTGAACCAGTCGATGCATTCTCCACTATCGTTCATCGAGATAAAGCTGAAGCTAGGGGTAGGGCACTTTGTGCAAAACTCAAGGAAATCTTACCCCGGCAACTTTTTAAAATTGCCCTGCAGGCAGCAATCGGAGGCAAAGTAATTGCCAGGGAAACAATAAGTGCCATGCGCAAAGATGTAACTGCCAAGTGTTATGGTGGTGATATCTCTAGAAAGAGAAAACTTTTAGATAAGCAAAAAGAGGGAAAAAAAAGAATGAAGCAGATTGGTAGTGTTAACATTCCACAAGAAGCATTTGTACAAATCCTTAAAAGTTCGAATTAAGTACAATTTTGTATCCTCATCTATTTTATTATTTTTAATCTGCAATCAGCAAATGACTAAATCAAATCCCGAACGTAAAGCCAACAGAAGAGAGAGAAAAGGAGCAAAGGAACTCCTCCGCATTGGACTTAAGGCCTGGCTTTACAAAAGAGACAGACTGCCTCCGGTCGAAGAACGGGCACTCAAAATAGCAAACGATGGATTAAGGTCAGCTTTGAAAACCAAAGGCATTTCGGCAGAAGAACTCGAAAAAAAAGCCCGTATTCTGGACGAAGCATTAAGAAAATCCGGAGGGTATTATTATCACAAAAAAAATTGGGTAGAGAATGTGGAAATGCTTTTAGTCGCAGCTATAGTAATTTTAGGGATCAGAAGCTTTTTTGTTCAGCCATTTATAATTCCTACCAATTCCATGTATCCATCCTTTTATGGGATGACTCCCCATGTTTACGAAAATGATGATTCTCCCAATCTGCTTCAAAGATGTTTAGATAAGGCTTTATTGGGTGCATCACACTACAAACTGGAGGCTGAATCCAGTGGAACACTTTATTTAGTGCTGCAAAACGGATCCAGCCATCAATATGTACAGAGTAATTTTCCCAACGGCCGTTTTTTTATCATTCCGACCATGGTCAGAAAGTATATTTTTGAAATTGGAGGTAAACCTCACAGCCTTAAAGTACCTGCAGAATTTGACCTCGATGAATTATTGGCACAAAAATTTGCCGGAATTGAAAACTTACGGGATTTACCAATGGTCATCGCCCAAGACGCTTCGCTTGCCCAAGGAAGATTAAAATTATCAGAAAGAAAGTTCTCTAAAGGTGATGTACCCCTTGCTTTTGATGTATTGCTTGGCGATGCGTTATTTGTGGACCGGATGAGTTATAATTTTATAACACCCAAAGCAGGTGACCCGATTGTTTTTAGAACTGCAACTATTGATAAGTTTAATTCAGAATTAAAAACCCAGACTTTTACCCAAATTGGAGAGGATAAATACTACATAAAAAGATTGGTTGGCGAACCTGGCGACCAACTTGAAATTCGCGTTCCGGATAGTATATTCACCAACGGCACAGATGTTCGTAAAGGTGTCCCTGGTATACTTTACAGAAATAATCATCCAATAACTGGTTCATCTGCATTTGATCATAACAACAACCAATCAAAACTGTATTCAGAATCCTCAAATAATATCTCAACGAGTGGCTATCCCGGGTATCGTGCTGATGGAATGCTTACAAATCACCAAAAAATATTGGTGCCTGATAAGAAGAATCAAACAAATCCTACAGGAAAAAATGGATACTTTGCAATGGGCGACAATTCCACGGACAGTCTTGATGGTCGAGCCTGGGGATTTGTCCCAGAAAATGAATTAGTTGGTCGTGCTTTATTTACTTACTATCCATTTACCAAACGCTGGGGTTTAAGTAATTAGTTCGCACAATATACATTATGTCTAATTAAGGTTTTTATTAGGTAATATGAATCTACCCAAATGGTTGAACCATCGCGGTGCTGGTGTCCTACTCCACCCAACATCATTACCAGGTGGTCATGGAATCGGATGCCTTGATTATCATGCCTACGCATGGATAGACTTTTTAGCTGAAGCAGGATTTTCATATTGGCAAATGTGCCCCGTCGGACCTACGGGTTATGGTGACTCGCCCTATCAGGTATTTTCATCTTCCGCAGGAAATCCATATCTTATTGATTTAAACCCATTGATATCGAAAAAGTATTTAACTGAGGAAAATATTTACTCAGTTGAAAGATTTCCTGCAAACGAGGTTGATTACGGACTTCTTTACCAAACTTTTTATCCCACACTTCGAATCGCTTTTAAGAATTTCAAAAGAGACCCTGAGCCATTGGAAGAAATTTATGGTTCCTTAAAATCTTTCATTAAAAAAAATTCACATTGGTTGGAACCCTTTGCCAAATACCAAGCTATAAAAAACAGGAACAATCTACATCCTTGGTGGAAATGGAATGTAGAAGACAGAAACAGTTTTAAGAAGCCCCTTTCAGAATCATGCCAAGAGGAATTCGATTTCCATATTTTCCTGCAATATCTTTTTCGTGCTCAATGGGATAAGCTACATCAATACGCAAAATCTAAAAATATATCTCTGATTGGCGACCTCCCAATTTATGTGGCACCAGACTCTTCTGATACTTGGTACAACCGCGATATTTTTCAAATCTCTGATGATGATAATTTCAAAGCAGTTGCAGGTGTTCCCCCAGATTACTTTAATGAAGATGGTCAGCTATGGGGAAACCCCCTATATGACTGGGGAAAATTAAAAAATACAGGTTATGAGTGGTGGATAAAAAGAATCCAAGACCAATTGGAACTTTTTGAAATCATTCGAATCGATCATTTTAGAGCATTTTATGATTACTGGTCTGTTCCAAGCGAAAAAAACAGTGCTAAATTTGGCACTTGGCAAAAGGGTCCCGGCTTAGAGTTTTGGGAAAAAATTAAAATTTCTTTTCCTGACCTTCCATTTCTGGCTGAGGATTTGGGTGATATAAGTAAAGGAGTGAGGAATCTTAGAACATCCGTGGGACTACCCGGAATGGCTGTACTGCAATTTGCATTTGATGGAGACCCTAAAAATCTTTATCTGCCACATAATTTATCTAAAGATATCGTTCTTTACAGCGGAACTCATGACAATGACACCTCCTGTAGTTGGTATAATTCTGCAGACGAAGGAATCCGCTCTCTTTTTCGCAGTTATCTCAACGTAGATGGCTCTTCACCAAGTTGGGATATGATTAGACAAGCCTACCGAAGTACATCCCATTTAATCATTATTCTTTGCCAAGATCTATTATCACTTGGCAACGAAGCACGTTTCAATAAACCTGGTGAAGCCTATGGAAACTGGACTTGGAGGATGACTGGCGGTCAATTCTCAAACCTCAGAAACCATTCGACTCATTATTTAAGAGAACAAGCTTTGCTTGCCGACAGATTACCAAAAGATTTAGTGTAGGTGTAAAAGTTCATGCAAAATCCTGAACATCATTCGGAAAAATACCCGAAACTGTCTAGTTTGCTTCCCTATTTCCTTTATCTAAAGCCTCACTGGAAAGCATTCAGTGGGGCCCTTTTATTTGGAGCCATATATGGTATTTCCAGCGGGTTCGGTCTACCTTTCATGACCGATCAGGTATTTCCTAAAATTTTCCCGGACACTGCCACTGATCACTGCTCCGCATGCCAGAGTTTATTACTCCATACAAAGCAAGATTCACCCATGCTTACAAATTGGGAGATCTTTTTGTACATATCCTGGTTCCCACTCGTTTTTTTCATTCGTGGCGTTAGCAGTTTTTGTAATTCATATTTGATTAATTTTTGCGGGATGAAAGTTCTCGAAAGAATTCGTGTGGAAGTTTTTGAAAAGATCCAAAATCTCCCCTTGTCTTTCTTTCAGAAACATAAGTCCGGAGACTTACTAAGCCGAGTTACTGGAGACACTTTGCAACTACAGACAGCCATTCTTTCTGTTAGTAATGATCTTATTCGCCAGCCCATTACTTTTATTGGAGCTATAACAGCTTTAGTTGTAATGGCTGTGCAAAGAGAAGGCATGGCTTTTGTATTGCTTTGTTTGATTGCAATCCCGATATGCGTATTCCCAATACGCAAGATCGGTAAACTGCTCATGACCAAAGCTCTAAACCTACAAATGCGGGCAGGTGATTTATCTTCCGTTCTTAGCGAGAATCTTTCCGGCCCAGCTGAAATCCGCTCTTTAAATTTACAGGACAGAGAGGTTGCCCGCTTTACCAAGGAATCTCAGAAATTCTTTGCTGCAAGAATGAAGGTCGTTAAGTATTCGCATATCCTCACCCCTTTAATTGAGATCATCACTGCAACCGGGGTATCTTTTGCGATTTTCCAGGCAGCCAGAACTTCAATCCATTTGGACGCAGTTGTACCGGTTATTGTCGCTCTTTATATGTCTTACGAACCCGTCAAAAAGCTAGGCACCATTCATAATACGGTAAAACAAGGGCTTGCATCACTAAAACGGCTACAGGAAATATTACTTTCCGAAGATACTAACAAAGAGCCTATTTCCCCTACCCTGCTTCAAAAAATTCAGGGCAGGCTCACCTTCAAAAATGTAACTTTTCAATATCCCTCCTCTTCTCAAGGTGCACTGGATGCAAAACCTGCACTAGATTCTATCAACCTCGACATTAATCCGGGTGAGATTCTTGCTTTAGTTGGACCCAGCGGTGCCGGGAAAACTACATTAGCCGGACTCCTAAATAGACTACATGACCCAACCAGTGGAGTGGTCATGCTTGACGGAATTAATCTAAAAGATCTTTCCTTACACCAGCTCCGAGAAGCAATTGCTTCAGTTCCACAGAAGCCATTTCTTTTTGACGACAGCATTGAAGAAAATATTGCTCTGGGAAAATCCAAACATACAGACGGAACCATTGAGGAAGCACTAAAAAATGCTCATGCATGGGAGTTTGTTCAGTCCATGCCAATGAAAACCAAGCAAATAATCGGGGAAAAAGGCAGTCGAGTATCTGGTGGACAACTGCAACGACTGGCATTGGCAAGGTCATTTTTCCGAAACTCCCCTATCTTGTTATTGGACGAAGCCACATCTGCGTTGGACTCTGAAAATGAGGAAAAGATTCACCAGGCGATGAAAAAACTCACTTCAGGCAAGACAACTATTATGATCGCACATCGATTCAGTTCAATTCGACTAGCTAATCGGATTGTAGTAATGGATCAAGGCAGGATCGTCTCAAATGGTACTCATGAGGAACTTTACAAGGATTGCTCCTTGTACCGGACGCTCTTCGATAATCAGTCTGAATAATTATACGGTCCGCTCAGGAGTTTCCTTTGATTGATTCACCAAAAATAAGAGTAAGAATTTGCATGCCATCACTTGGTGCCCCTTGAGGGAACGATTCTGTTGGTTTTAAATGCGTCGGAATTACTGAGCGCAAGAAAGCCAAAAAGTTCCCACAAAACCAACTGACAAGTAGCAGTTCAACCCAACTGGGCAGGTTATGCGCAAACAATAAATAACCTGCTTCCCAAGTTAGCAAAAATGTAACCAAGGGCCCACCAAGTAAAATAATCAGGTGAGAACTTTTTTTGGGCTGTTCAAATTGTGTATAGCCGACCCGAGTATTTTTTAAACTAATTTCAAAACTTAAACGCTCTCCTAAGTTATAAGGACGACGGAAAAAATTTCCTTTTCCCTCCCCTACCCTAATCTTGACTTTTCCCCGTGTCAGAAGGAATGCGGGCAAGCCATGTCCAAGTTCATGTAAGATGGATACAAATGGTTGAAACATCCAAATATTCCATAAGGCAATCAAAACAAAGGGTATTCCTTGAACGCTGAAATAGTCAATCGATGCAAATGAAATCATGATAGTATCGTAGAAAAGGATTGATGCAGATTGCTGCTTGATGCAAGTTTTTGTATTTTGAATTTCAACTCATGTTTCGATTTCTCAAGAAAGTATTCTCAGGTCAGAAACTTGAGGTTCGCGTTCCTCATAGTCGTGGATTACCAATTACAGATATGAACCAATATGGAGAAGAGGCCGAATCTAGGCAATGGATAGGGGTTGACCTTGATGGCACCCTAGCCGAGGCAGGTGCATGGCAAGGGTTTGAGCACATTGGGAAACCGGTCCCTAATATGGTAAAAAGGGTAAAAATTTGGATTGAGATGGGTTATCGTGTAAAGATAGTTACTGCTCGTGCCGAACAACCTGATTTGGCTATACCGCCTATTGTGGAGTGGCTAGAAGAGAACGGGCTTCCCAAACTTGAAGTAACTAATGCAAAAGATATGGACATGATTGAACTTTGGGATGATAGATGCGTACAAGTTGTTCCCAATACAGGTAATCCAATTGGTCCCAACCCAGATCCCTATCGTTCAAGATAACCTGAGCTATCAATAGGCCTACATATTCATGAGGTGGTGGGGCAAAATTGTTGGAACAGGCGTAGGCTTACTTGCTGGCCCAATTGGTGGATTAATTGGTGGCTACCTTGGTCACCAGGTAGACGGAACTAAATCTCCAGTTTATGATGAGAAAAAGGCAAAACTTTTATATTATGCTTATTTTTTCTCTGCGGCCGCAAAAGTTGCAAAAGCGGACGGCATTATCTCAGAACAAGAAATAGAGAAAGTAGAGTCGATTATTAAAAGAATGGGGCTTTCCTTATCACTCGAAAATTTTGCAAAAGACATCTTCCGGAAAAGTAAAACGGGTAATCGATCCATAGAACAGGATTTTAAAGAATGTGCTGAATTGGTTAAATACGACCAATCGATTGCACATTCTTTCATGGGTGGATTATTTGAAATTGCAACTTGTGAGAACAAGAAAGCAAACAATGCTCAGGTTCAATGCCTATTGTCTGGTCAAGAATCCTTTAAAATGCCCAATGGAACTATTCGTTCTTGGTATAAAGGCGAATATCCGGTTGCCGGAACTGTTGTTGGAGAAACTGACATGGAGTCCTGCTATGCAATCTTGGGCGTTTCTGAGAATGCCAACCTAGAAGAAATTAAATTTTCTTACCGAAAGAAAATCAGTGCACTACATCCAGATAAACTTGAAAACAAACAATTACCAAACGAACTAATTATTTTTGCAAAAGAGCAGGTCGTCAGGCTTAATTTAGCTTGGTCAAAAATTAAAGACGCTAGGAAAATCAAATAAGAATCCTGCCATCCTCCATTTGGAAATTCTGATCCGAAAGAGATGCGAGTTTGTCGTTATGAGTAACCAGAATAATTGTTAAACCAAAAAGTTTTGCCATTTTCAGGAGTAACTCAAACACCCCTTCTGAATTTTTACTGTCCAGATTTCCCGTTGGTTCATCTGCGAGGAGAAATTTTGGGGAGTTAGCCAATGCTCTGGCGATGGCAACTCTTTGCTGCTCCCCTCCAGATAATTTATAAGCAGGTCTTGTTGACTTCTTACCTAATCCAAGTTCATTAAGTAATTTTAACGATGTTTGATCAGCAGTCCCACGATCAATCCCGCTTTTCAATAATGGAAGCCTGACATTTTCCAAAGCAGTTAACTCCTTGATAAGGAAATGAAATTGAAAAACAAAGCCAATCGAATTATTGCGCGTCTCAGTACGCCCCTTGTCGTCAAGTCCCTGTACTTCCAAACCATCAAAATAAATCTTACCGGAACTCGGACGGTCTAATAAACCCATTAAGTAAAGGAGTGTACTTTTGCCACAACCTGAAGGCCCAACAATTGAAGTTATTTCACCACTCTTAGCTTCAAGTGAAACCCCTTTGAGTACCTCAATATTTGAACCCTGTTCTGAAAAAGTATGACATAAATTCTCAACTCTTAATGAACCAGCATTGGGGGGACTTTCTATGGAATCACTCATCAGAGGGTTTCCCGAATAATCTTAGCTGGCTCAACTTTTGAAGCCCTACGAGCAGGTATCCAAGTAGCAATAGAAACAAAAACCAATGCAATCGAAGCTGCCCAAATATAGTGATTGGCATCCCAACTAACCACAAAACTGTCAGTTGAAAAGATTCCTCTTATTCGGAGTGGAATAATCGAGATTAAAAATGTTCCCAAATAAGCCAATATTGACCCTATTAAAACTCCGGCCGACAATACAATCGCTCCCTGCCAGAGAAAGATGGCAGAAACATCTCTGGCAGAAAATCCCATCGATCTCAAAATTGCAATATCTCTGGTTTTCTCGATTACCAAAATTGCAAAAACATTAAAAATCCCAAGGCCAGAAAGTAGAAGAATACAGGAAACAGTAATACCAGATGAGAAGCGAAGGGCTTTAAAAACATCCAGCCAAACTCTTTCCCGCTCTTGCCAACTTACCACTCTGTGATCAAGCGTGCCCTGCAACTGTATGGCCAGATCGGTTGCGAGGTCAGGATCTTTCAATGCTATTTGAAAAACGGACCCCCCACCTGCCCGACCTAAAAAAGACCGGGCAGTTCCGATATGTAAATATATCAGATTTTTATCTATCTGACTAACACCGGTCTCAAAAACACCAGCAACTCGTAAATGCAAATTTCCTGTACCTCCATCCAATCTTACTCGATCACCTACTTTTATATTTAAGCGTTGGAAAATCCTTGAACCTATTAGCACCGCCATCTGGTCAGATGAAAACTCATCAATCGATCCCTGGATAATTTGATTGGCAAGATCTGATGACTGAAGATGGTCGACCCAGCGGATACCATTCAATTTGGCAGAATGCCTACGGGAACCTGTTTCAAGCACACCATTTCCCTCAATAATCTCTGAAACTCCCAAAACTTCTGGATACTCATTCAGGGCGTTTCTAACTTCTTCCGGTGACTTCACACCTTTTCGGTAAAGTGCATCCTCTCGGGAATGGAAAAGGAACTTCACCTCACCATCACCACTGATTTTTTGGACTAGGCCAGAAGCGTCCTGAAAATGATCAGATATCCGTAATGAACCATTTGTACCCAAGATGGTCTTTATAAAGAATTTTTCAAACCCGGATGTCTGAGCCTGAGTTATTACAAAGAATGCAACCCCAAAAACAATTCCCGCCAATGACAAAAGCATAGGTCTCTTGCGAGCAAGAACGAAGCGCCAAGCTAATTCGAGACACAGCATTGAGCATCCAAACTATTTCAAAAGCCAACAGTAACTGGTTTTATCCGTTCACCATTCTTTAATTGATGAGGAGTTTGGAGCACTACATTTTCGCCCTTTTTCAAACCAGACAAGACCTCAACAGTTAAAAGATTCTTAGCTCCAACAACAATATTTCTAAATTCGGCAAGTCCTGAATTCTCCACCACGACATAATCACCAACTAAAGCTTTTCTGGGAATTAGTAACACATCTTCTTTTTGGGATTTAATAATCTCGGCACGACCAGAACTGCCAACTGGTATGGTATCTATCTCTTCCCCAACAAGCTTAAGGTAAAGCTTACGAATTCCCGAATTTGAATCGATTGTCGAAGACAGAGCAGTAACTTCAGCATCATAAATTTTGCTTTTGTTAGCAAAAAAAGTAACGCCAGCAGGGAGACCTTGTCTCAAATCATAAAAATCCTCTTCGTTTATAGACACTTCAATTATTCTTTCCCTAGAATGAACTTTACCAACGCGATTTCCATTAAAGACTTGATTCCCTGGGGCAACATAACAGGAAGTGAAGTCACCATCTATAGGACTCTCAATCGAACGATCTTTAATCTCAGCCTTCAATTCATCTAATGACAAAGCAAAGTTTTCCATAAAGTGTGCATGATCGAGTTTTTCTAGCTTAATCAGAGCATTCAATCGATCGACTTCATTTTGGATTAACTCAATATCATAAGGAGAAACAGTCTCAGTTTTTGCCAGTTTGTTCATCGACTCCAGTTCCCGTTCCTTGATTTCAAGTAATAGCTCAGTGGTGGATCCATTTTTAGTACGCTCCTCAAACTGTTTTTTATCCAGAAGTAAACGATTCATTTTCCGGTCCAAATCATGATGTAATAATTGTACAAGAGTTTGATCTTTCTTAACCATGAGTGATTGACCAAGGGGTGAAAGAGCAACCCATCCAACTTGCCCACTTGCCTTAGCAGTTAGATCGAAACTGGCAGATGCATGTACTTTTACATTACCTGTTACAGAATCCCGAACAGATCCGATTTTCACTTGAGATACTATTACCGCGGGACTTGCTTTGCCAAGTACCAAGAAATAGGACAAAGCAACTACTACCAGTACGATTGCCCCAAAAGATAAATATGCTTTATTCATTTTTCTTCCTCAGGCGAATTTCCGAGATTTTCGAATCCAACCGCCATTTCGTATTGATCAATTAATACCATATATTTGCATACAAACTCCAAGTTATTAAGCTTGGCGAAATCGAGGTCCACGATCGCAGGAAAATGTTCCTTTGGCGATATTCTGTTAAGTTCCAGCTCAGCTTCGCTTTTTTCTAACCTGCTTTCAGCAACGGAAATCAACTTTCTACCTAAATCTATTCTTTCTTTTATGGAATTGAGCTCGCTGACCATAGAATTTATACTTTCTCTATATTCCCGAGATTTGGTTTTTATTGCGTGTTGAATTTTAGCTTTTCTGGCCAATGCAGCATTTTTCTGAGCCTCACTCTTATGCGAGTCCCAAATTGCCCAGTTTGCCTCGATTCCGATTAAAAAGTTATTTCTATCCAAGTTTCTGCCACTTTCCACAACATCAATTTGATCCTGATAGTAAAGACCGGTTAAATTTAATTTTGGCTTCAATTCGGCATTTGCTATTAAAATTTCTTGATCCTCTATGGACAATTGAAGTTGTAGATCTGTAATTTCTTTCGAATTAATTGAGCCAAGAAGAACTGGAAAATCTGAATTCGGTTGATAAGTTAAACAAAACTCTAAGAAGTTTTCAGGGATATTGAAATTCATGGGGGATGAATTCCCCGAGAGACTGTCAAAAATAGTTTTTTTCCGTGCTAATGAAATTAAACTTTCAGAAAGTGAAATCTCTTTGTTGAGCTCCTCCGTCTTTGCCTCTTCCAAGGCAAGAGATGTCCCCAGACCCACCTTTAATTTTTCTTTTGCTGAATTAACATTTTGTACGGCAAGTTTTAATTGTTCAGTTGCAAGTTGTATACGATAATTTATGACAACTAATTCAAGAAATGCTGCCCTTAATTCACCCTCCAATAGTCTCCGTTTATATTCGAGGCTTTGATAAGCCCAATTTTTTCTCAATTTCGCAATTTCTTCCCGTGCCTTTAACGCACCCCAATGAAAAAGTGGTTTTTTGATAAAAGCCTGATTTAGGAGACGGTAGCGGTGGTAAAAATCCTCACTAGGCCGATCTTCATGAATTGATTGGCCAGAGATATTAATTCCCACACGAATACCTTGATCTGATTTTGCAACTACTTGGTTGGCTTTAGCAATTTCAAGATCAAATCCAGTTGCCTTAAGTGCAGGAGAAAGACTTTCAATATTTTCCAGTGAAATAGCTAATTCATTGAAGAAATACTCAGGTCTTTCATTCAATGGAACCACAAAAGCGTTTACCGTTACAGAACAAAAAACCGCATTGAAGAAGAAAAAATAAAATGCCTTATTCAAGTCTATATAATGAGCGAAAAGGAAAATGCGGACAACTTGAAAAGTCCGGCAAATAAAGATTCTCGAATTATTCGCCGAATGAATCTAAAAACATGGATTTCAGCTCATCACCAACCCATTGATCAGACTTGGAGGAGTGCTCAGCACGAATTGCAGAGACAAATTCCTCGGTTACCTCAGGGGCAGTATTTCCCCATGCTTGTCGAACATAGGTTGAAACATTGGCAATTTCTCGGTCAGAAATTGGAACAGCAGCCATGTTTACTGCAGCAGAAGTGCCATAGGTCTTACCATTAACCAAAATTTCTCCTTTCAGACCTTTTAAAATTATATTCGTAATCACTCCAGCATTGGCAGAAACCCATTCAGAGGAAGCAAGTGGAGGAAACTGACCTTCAATACCCAAACCATTTGCCTGGTGACAAGACGCACATCTTGCCGCAAAAATCTTTTCTCCTGAAGAAATTTTTCTCTCTAGCCGCAGTGCTTCTTTTTCTTCCGGAGACAGTTCCACGATTTCTACTGGAGGATGAAGACGAAAGAAATTTGTCGAATGAGCTAACTGAATAGAGCACACAAAAATCAAACAACCAAAAACGAAAACGAATACCAAAGGAGCTATCAAAAAGTTTTGGGTAGGTTCATGTTTATTCTTGGATAATTCAACATGAGATTTGACAATATCCTCATCGGAGAACTCAGAATTCTTAGGTAAATTAGCACTCATTGGAGAATCATCACTCATTGTACCGGTTTGCTAAGTTCAGAGGCAGTAAACATCTGCATTGCAGGGCGACTTTTTAGTGATGCACGAACTGCTGCAACCTCCTCTATTGAAACAGCACTGGCAGAATTACCCCAATCATTGCGAATATAGGTTAGTACATTTGCAATTTGTTCATCGGTCAGTGATCCTGGAGGAATACCTGGAGGAGCCATCACATTATTATACTTTACTCCATTTACTTCGATTTCACCCATTAGTCCATAGATTGAGATCTTAATAAGGCGGTTCTTATCACCCAACACCCAGTCAGAACCAGCAAGAGGGGGAAACTGACCGGTAAGCCCCTCACCATTTGTTTGGTGACATGTAAAACACATTCCTCCACCAGCAGCAGCTTTCATGTATATCTCCTTGCCCGCAGCAATTTGATTTTGCAACCATGTTGGTGCCGAGGAAGTTACTGGAGTTACATTCTCTACAACCAAATCCGCAGAATCATCCTTATCTTCTTCCACAAAGGATACCTCAGGAAATTCATAGTCTTGCTTGAGAGACTGCAAGTAAGCAACCAGACGGTTCGCTCTTACCGTTGGTCGGACGAATCGACTGGAGTCCTTTTGATTACCGGAGTTGATTTCGATATCTGAGTCTACTGGGTCACTTATTTCATTATATAAAAAAGGGCTGGGCGGACAAAGAGAAGTACTCACAAGTGATTGTGGTTCAAAAAGATGTTGATGCATCCATTCATTTGAATATTCACGTAAGCCTAAATTAGCCAAATCCGGACCGATTCTGGAATTCCCAAGCAAGACATGCTCCTGTAGTACATAATCTCGGGGAACTGAGGGCCGCTTGCCCCAACCCCTTTCCACATCAAACCCAGTTTCTACTCGTCTGACTTGCTGGGTATGACAGGTTACACAACCGAGAGCAGCATATTCCTCAGCCCCCTGCTTCGCCACTCCAGAAAGTTCGAAAGGGAAAAGCTCAGCGTCTGGAGAAACCGAACCATCTTCTTCAAGTATTTGTGGACTAGGCAACAGGTCTCCATACTGAGTACGAGCACCTACAACAAATGCAAGCCAGGCAATTCCAAGCGTAAGAAAAATCCCAATGGAGAATTTAACAAGATTGTTCATGCACTTGCACCTTTCTTGTCAGAAGAACAGCAGGAAAAAGGATTAGGGAAAATCACTCTCCAAACATTAAAAACAAATACAAATTGAGAAAATGCCAGAATGATAAAGGCGAATTTCGTTATTAAAAAATATGGTTTTATCGATTGGATCACAGAAGAGGACCATGGTAAAGTCGGCTGCCCGGCAAGTACGCCATGAGTTAGGCCACCAATTAAGTAGGCTAGCAATAAAAGAAGTACGCCAAATGTTGATGTCCAAAAATGAAAAGACTTTGCACCTTTGGGTATTTCCCGACCGGTTATTCGGGGAAGTGCAAAATAGACTGCACCGAAAATGATCATACTAAAAAACCCATAGACTCTTTGGTTGAAATGAAACTCATTAATGATGGTAAACTGAGTAATTTTAGCGACAGCGGGCAAAGAAAAAACCACCCCAATGTAACTCGATACTGTGTAGGACAAAGTTCCAAAAATAACAAACCTCAAGGGCAAACTTTCCCAAACCTTACCTATGTCCAGAAAAGCTGTTGCATGAAAGTTGGTTGATGCAACCGCTATTGGAAAAACCATAGCAATACTCATCACCGTACCGATCGCTGGTATCCAGATTGGAACTGGTCCACCTTCAAGATGATGAACAACTGACCAGGGAGCAAGTGCAGCGATGCACCAGAATCCGAAAATGGCCAGGTAGTACTTATCGATTGTCCTGCCAAGAACAGCAGGAATTAAATAGTATGCCGCCCCTAACGCTATTGGCGTCAACCAGAGCCAAACGAGACTCTGTCCATACCACATAGAGAGAACCGTTTGTAAGGTTCCGCGTGCAGGATTTATTTCTAAACCATGCCATGCAATTAAGAAAAGGGCAGGAAACCAAAGAATCGCAGCTAATATAAACCATTGGGGAGCTATGGTTTCCCTGATTTGACGGGACCTATGGATGACAAGAATGAGGAAAGTAATGATCAGATAAGAAATGAGCATTGCGGGCCAGACTTCAGTCGGCATTTCCAACATTTCATGACCGCTCATGTGCCCGTCTAAAATACCAAGCAAGCCGCAAGTTATGGCCAGATTCCAAATGATTCCTGCAAAAATCAAGAAAACAGAACCTCTGACCTCGGCTTGAGACAACCTTGCAAGTATCCAAATAGAAACAGCAAAAATAGCGTTTCCTCCCCAACCATAAACAAAGGCGTTTGCCTGAGCTACTTTGATCTTTCCGTAAGTAAAAAATTCGCAAGTTGAGAGGAAAAAAGGATCTGTTAATTTAGCCGCAGCCAAATAAGCAAAAAAAGCAGCTACAAGTAGCCAAACACCAGCTGATGAGAGAAAGAAGGAAAAGACCAACTTAGCGGAACGATCGATGATTTTATCTGGAGTATCTTTTGGCATGCGATCTACTTTGACTGGCTTTGGTTAACTCGTAAAGACGACCTGTAGTCTTGCAAAACATCGTTCATTGAGGTTTCTAAAGTTGAATTCCTTTCAGCATGAAACTGATCTACTGCGGTTATAAAAAGATCATTTTGTTTGCGGTAAGCCTCAGCTTTCTCCTTGCGCACAGAATCAACAGTGTAGGTCACAGGAACAGGATTACTTGGCTCAAAGAAATGTTGAGCAAAATAGAATCCGGAAAGCAACAATACCAGCAATATTAAGGTAAAAAAGATGCTGCAACCATCCGCCCGTTGATTACTTGGATCACTCATGATGATTAATTGATTCACGAATACGAGGATCGCGAACTGGGATAATTTCAGCTATGCCGGATTGAAAACTTCTCATAACAGACCAAGCACATAAGCAACCTACTCCGACCAGAGAGAACAGTCCCCATAAAAGATGTGAACCGAAAACCGGGCGTGCCTCATAGCCAACATATGCTCCAGGTACAATTTCACGACCCGGAATAATATTCCAATAGAGATCCAAAAGATGGAAGACTAAAATCCAACACACGATAAAGACAAGTTTTGGAGCGTCCACCTTATTTCGATAAAAGAGCAGGTATAGGAAAGGGAAAAAGAAATGACCAAAGATTAGTCCCATACTTACCCAAAACCAGCCTGATCGTACACCTGTATTTGGGTCAATTTCACGGATTGTAAACCAAAAGGTTTCCTCGGGGATATTAGCACTGTAAATCAGAAAATACTGAGAAAAACTGACATAGGCCCAAAAAACAGTAAAAGCGAGAGAAAGACAGGCTAGGTCATACTGGTGGGCTTGCTTAAACAATCCTTTGAGAGTTCCTTGGGAAACTAAGTAAAGACAAAGCAAAATTGTAACCGCAAGTGCAGCTCTCATGCCCGAGGCAAAAAACCAAACCCCATACATAGTTGAAAACCATTGGTATTCAAGGCTCATGAATAAATCAAATGCACCAAAGGTAAGAGCAAGAGCAGCAGCAGGAATCCCAATTGCAGAAACTTTTGATCCAAGACGAGTCCAGTTAGGATCACCGTCATTGTCTTGGGAGAAAGATACTTTTCTCAACCAGTGGCTAAGACCACAAAATATACCAAAGTAGGCAATCAAGCGAAGTGTGAAAAAGTTAAGATTTAAATAGCTTGCTTTTTTCTGATGAAGAACATCTTCCTC
Organism: Opitutales bacterium; assembly: GCA_038106225.1. Classification (GTDB taxonomy): domain Bacteria; phylum Verrucomicrobiota; class Verrucomicrobiia; order Opitutales; family Seribacteraceae; genus Chordibacter. Next base: position 50,184 of record JAYODK010000007.1, read on the forward strand.
TACTGATATAACACTGCTTGCCTCGATTGTTGGACTGGATGGATCAACCCATGACCAGAGAATGCCAGCCTGTTCTTTACCAAACCATGTCACGAGTAAAAGGGGAAGAAAACAAAGAGCAAGCCAAGGAAATGCTGAAAGACCATGTTCTTGTTGACGCCTTACAACGGGACTCCATTTCGAGTTAAAAACCCTGAATATCATGATCAGCATGAGCATACCAATCGCAATACTCAGCCAAAATGAACAACCCCAGAGCCAACCGAGAAATGGTGCCTTATCTCCGGACTGAAGACCCTGAAATAGACCAACAAGACCACCGCCAAGACCAAGGATGGCACCAGCAATTAGCTTGGTGGAAAGACTTGATTGCGTCTTTATCTGCTGGGAGGAATCTTCTGTCATGAACCTTGCACTTTCTTGGTGATTATGGTGGCTTCGCCTACATATTCTTGCAATGCACGAAGATAGAGTACAATAGCCCAGCGTTCTTTGGGGGATAGCTTATCTTTTAAGCCAAGCATGATTCCAGAAGCGGAACCATTAGAAATAGCATGATAAAGTTGACCGTCTGACCAGGGTGCAGCCGTTTCCAAATAAGTTCCTGACTGAGAGGGATCCGATAAATTTCGTGGATTAAGCCCAAAACTTGCAGTTACTCCCAAGCCATTTCCGTAATCACCGTGACAAACAGAGCAATGAATGTCGTATTTTTCTTTACCCAATCGCATGGTAGCTAAATTCAAGCCAACCTCCGAGGGTACACTCTTGACCCATTCACCGCTGGGTAATTTTCCAGTGATAAATGATTCTGAGTGATATTGAGGATTGGAAGAGAAAACATTTTTTGAATCAAGTGAGGTACCACGAATAACTGAACCAATGACTGGTAAACGATCTGCACTACCATCTGCAAAGTGAAGATTTGTCGTTTGGGCTTTGAATTTTGCCTGCCTGTCCATGTCTGGAAACACTTCTATCGGTGTATTTTTAGAACGATCTCCACGAAATCCGAGGATAGAGATTACGGTGACAATCAGGATAGCAAATACTGGAATAAAGTATCTCACGCTATTAATCAACAGGTTCGCGAATAATTTGCACGGATTCACCGCCCAAGCTTTTAAGAAACTCTACGGTTTCCTGATCCTCAAACTTTGGGTCTTCGACTTCGATAACAATCATATACTTATCATCACCCGTGCGACCAAAGTCAGGGTGCTCGAAAACCGGATGGTTATGACGAGGCAAACGGTTTAGAAAAAACATCCCGAAAAGGGTGCCAAATGCGGCAAACAAAATAGTGAGTTCGTAAAATACAGGAAATGGATAAATAGGACTGAAATAAGGTTTTCCTCCGACAATCAATGGATAGTCAAATTCATTCATGAACCAAACGATTAACATCCCAGTAAAGAAACCTGTTACGCCACCAGCGAGGGTAAAACGAGGAACCTTAGAGCGTGGATAACCCATTTGAGCATCCAATCCATGAACAGGTATGGGAGAAAAACATTCCCAATTTGAATATCCAGCATCCTTCACTTTACCAGCAGCATCATATAAATCTTTTGCTGATGAAAAGGTAGCAGCTGCCGCATATTTAATGTCTATGGATTGACTCATGTTCAATGATCCGCGTGAGGGTCAGCTTGTGGCATCACAGATTTAACCTCGCACATGGGCATGAGGGGTAGAAAGCGAAGGAAAAGAAGGAAAAGAACAGAGAAAAATCCAAAAGTACCAAAAAATGTAAAAATATCCACGACGGTGGGTGAATAATAACCCCAGGAAGAAGGTAAGAAATCTCGGGAAAGCGTAGTGTTAGCAATCACAAATCTTTCGAACCACATTCCAACATTAACAAAAATGGAGATAATCCAAACGAGAGGGATGTTCTCACGGATTTTCTTAAACCAAAAGAGTTGTGGACAGATCACATTACATGAAACCATGATCCAGTATGACCACCAGTAATTGCCAAATGCCCGATTAATAAAGGCAAATCCTTCATAGGAATTGGCACCATACCAAGCGATGAAGAACTCCATCGAGTAAGCATAGCCAACCATACTTCCGGTAGCCAAAGTGATCATGCACATATTATCGATATGCTTTTGGGTGATCAGATCGTGGAGACCATAAACTGCACGTAATGGAAGAAGCAGGGTGAGGACCATTCCAAAACCTGAGAAGATTGCACCTGCCACAAAATAAGGGGGGAAAATTGTGGTGTGCCATCCGGGTAAATTTGCTACGGCGAAATCAAATGAAACGATGGTATGCACTGAAAGGACCAAGGGCGTCGATAATCCAGCAAGAAGAAGGTAAGCCATTTCGAAATTTCGCCAGTGGTTATTTGCGTTCCTCCAACCCATTGCGAAAAATCCATAAAAGTACTTTCTCCATGTCTCAGTCGCACGATCACGAAGGACTGCAAGATCAGGGATCATTCCCATGTACCAAAATAGAACAGAAACAGTGAAATAAGTAGAAACCGCAAAAACATCCCATTCAAGCGGACTACGGAACTGAGGCCAAATTGCATTGGAATTAGGTAGTGGGAACAGCCACCAGGCAAACCACACACGACCAACATGGAAAAGTGGAAAAATTCCCGCACACATGACTGCAAAAACAGTCATAGCTTCTGAACCACGGTTAATTGATGTTCTCCATTTTTGCTTAAGAAGGCAAAGGATTGCAGATATTAAGGTACCGGCGTGACCAATACCGATCCAAAAAACAAAATTCACAATCGCCCATCCCCAGTTAACGGGGTTATTATTGCCCCAAACGCCAACCCCTGTTGAAACTAGATAGGCGAGCCCCATACCAGTGAAACTGGCAATGCACATTGCAGTAATGAAACACCACCACCACCAGGTAGGAGTTTTTGACTCCACAATACCACAGATTTTATCAGTGACCCATTTGTAACTGCGGTTATTTAAAACCAAGGGTACTTCTTTCCAAGGTGCAGGATCTACCTTCTTAAGAATTTCGTGCTCTTCGGCCTGATTTACCTCGGACATTTATTAATGATTTCCGTGTTCATCCCCATGGTGGGATGGATGTGCACGGTCATGGTACTCCCGTGCTGCATGGGGAGAAGATGCAAAATCTGGCATCTTGGGGTTTGGATTACGCACCTTGGCAAGAAATGTGGTGCGTGGACGAGTATTTAAATATCCCAAGACTGAGTAATCCCTTGGATTGTTCTTCAGTTTACTGACTTCACTGTTCGGGTCGCTGATATCGCCAAAAACGATTGCTTCACTTGGACAAACCTGCTGACAAGCAGTTTTGATGGTACCATCAGGTACTTTAAGATCTTTGATTTCAAGTTTAATACCCGATCCATTCTCTCCAGAATTAAGTTTGGCAGACCTCTGCGCGTTGACTTTTGTGCGAATCTTAGATTCTTGGATTCGCTGTACGCAATAAGTGCATTTTTCCATGACCCCGCGCATGCGGACGGTAACATCTGGATTTTTGCCCATATCCACCAAGGAATCGTTTTTATCACCAAGAGGACCTTGGTAGAGTTCGTCTGTTTTGCGTTTGTTCCAATCGAAAAAATTAAAACGGCGTACTTTGTAAGGACAATTGTTCGCACAATATCTGGTGCCGACACAACGGTTGTATGCCATTGCATTCAATCCTTCCTCATCATGTACAGTTGCATTTACGGGACATACACTCTCACAGGGTGCCGTTTCGCAATGCATACAAGCGACACCCTGGAAAGATACTTGTACATCAGAGGGGATGTCAGCTCCATCACGAGCCGTTGAACTAAAATAACGATCCAATCGTATCCAATGCATTTCACGTCCACGGAGAACCTGATCTTTTCCAACGACAGGAATATTGTTCTCGCTTTGGCATGCTACAACACAGGCACTGCATCCGGTACATTGATTCAAATCAATAGTCATTCCCCATTGATGTATACCGAAAACATCTGACTTCTCGTAAGTATGATCAGGATGTTCATATGCGGAGTTACCCCGGGGTGTGGTCGTCGCTTTATCCTGTAGAGATTTACCCTGATCTTTTCCCCACATTGGGGGTGAATGAGATTCTGCACCCATATGCGAAGCAAAGCCAGGATCAGTGGCATATTCATCCACATTGGCTTCGCGGACAATTGCACGGCCTTCCATAGACCAATGCTCCTGGACATTCGCAAGAATCTCAAATTTACCGGTTGGTTCTATAGAAGCTCCAGTAAGGACGAGTGACTCATCCGAAAGAAGAGGGGTAGCATCGTAACCAGTGCCCTGCCCTACACGACCAACATTTGAACGCCCATGTCCAAGGGTAGCGACAAGGGTAAAGTCTGCTAAACCGGGTTGAACATACAAGGGAGCAGTAATGGATTTATTTCCGACTTTAACTGTAACAACAGGTGCTTTCTGCTTACCGCCATCAAATTGAGCAACATCTGGGGCAATTTGACCGTTTTTGTTAAGCATAGTTGGCTTGGGCAATAGACCAAGTCCAGCGTGTTTAGATTCCAAAATTTTAGCAAGGACGGGACTAATTAAAAGTGCGTTGTCCCAGGTTAATTTACTTATCGGATCCGGACACTCCTGCATCCATCCATTATTGGCATACTCTCCATCGTGGGCGTGGAAATCTGGAATAATAACAACTTCCAAATTGTCCTCCGTAAGTTTAGAGGCTTTTACTTTTCCCGGTT
>JAYODK010000149.1:0-1518 GCA_038106225.1 Opitutales bacterium
GCAGGCAATAATTCTGAGCATTGCGGGTGCCCACCTGAACAACATCAACCTTGGCATCAAGAGCAAGCTTGAGTTGCTCTGAATCCATCACCTCGATATCGATGGGAAGTCCCGTTTCCTCCCGAGCCTGTAAAATGATGGACAAGGAATTATTATCCCCCTGAAAAGAATAAGGATTGGTGCGGGGTTTCCACACCCCACCACGCAGGGCATGCACGCCAGCCTCTTTCAATGCATGGGCAGATTCCAAGTAGAGATTGGGATTGGCCGGATCAATGGTACAGGGACCGGCAATGATAAAAGGTTCGTCTTTGCCCACCTCATTACTGCCTACCCGCACCCGATGATCCGCTAGACCAGAACGGCGGTCCATCAACTTGTAGGGAGACTCGATCATATCCACCTTGGAAATGAATGGCAGACCGGCTATCCGCTTAAACATAACCTCCCTACCCTCATCTCCAAGAATCGCATAGACACAGCGGTTGCGTCCCTGAATTTCTAGGATGGAGCAATCAAAATCTGAAGCAATCGCTTCGACCTCCTTGAGTTGAACAGGGTCCAGTTTATTGGCTTTGGGAATGATCATGAAAAGCGTGTATTGTGAAATGTTTTATCTTGTCAGTTGTCCAGTGTGAGCAAAAGATTAAAGAAAATGGCAACTTCATTCCAAAAGCCAACCATGTTTCCTAAAGTAGAGGGATTATGCCTTTCTTTTTGCCTACTATTTTTGTGGTCATGTGAAAAACCTCAGGTACAGAAAGTAGAAGAAGGATATCCCTTGGCAGACTTCATTGAGGAAAAATCCTATTGGGAAGGAAGTTCGGTTGAGTTTGAAGATGCTTTTTTCTTAGACGATGAAAATACCTTTTGTAATAAGGATTCCAAGCGTCCTTACACCGGCGTAATAAAAGTAAGAGCAAGAAATGGGACTGTAGCAGTTTTGCGAAGTTATATTTCTGGAATCCCAGACGGCGATTTTTATGAATGGCATGAAAACGGAAATCTTAAATCCAAACAACAATACAAAAAAGGCATTAAACATGGCTACTTCTTTGTTTGGACTTCCAACAATGTCATCTATTCCAGACGTTATTATCAGGATGGAATGGAGGATTTCAGCCGATTCAATGACGAGGGAATTGCTCAAACAGGTGCAACTTTAGCCTCTGTCGAACTTAAGGAGTGGCAGGGAACCGGTCCTGAATTTTACAAAAAATTTGCTGGAGACCCAAAACGAGATGGCGTGGTGTGGATACGAGAGACTGAAGAGTTATATAATGGAACGATTACCGCACTCGATGACCAGGGTAAAAAAGAAGCCGTTTTGAGATACAGAAATGGCAAATACCAAGGAACAATTTCCAAATGGGATGAAGCAGGGAATCTTTGGGAAGAAGGAGAGTTTGACCGTGGTATTTTGGTCGCATTTACGATTAAAGCAGGGAAACCATTTGATCCAAATCAAATAATTGATTTATCCGAGAACTCAGAGATGACCGATCTCCTCTTCGAAGA
>JAYODK010000050.1:0-9926 GCA_038106225.1 Opitutales bacterium
TACTCCTCCAGGGAATTTTTTACTCATGTTCAAACTTTTTGGTTAGGGATGAAATATAAACCTCTTTGTCACAATCGTGGGTCTCAGGCAAAGAAAATAAATTTTTTTAAAAGAGAATTTGATCAACGCAATAAGTCATCAATATTTGAAGACCCCAGGGCTTTTTCCACCTCATCAAGCTTGATGAAGGTCGTTCGAGTGTGTGGTAGTTTGTATTTCTTGAATACTTTTTTATCCAGAAGGTAGTATAATTTTCTTCTCGAGATTCGCAGAACTTTTGCAGCTTCAGATATTCTCAGAATTTTCGGAGCTGGAGGCTTGCGTATTTCCCTCATCGATTCCTGCTGATCGAGAAGTGATTCCTCCATCCGGAAGATACGCTCTTCAAGATTGGTCAATTTATCCTTTATTTCGGAAAGAACCAAAAAAATTACCTCGTTTTCAATGGCTTGACGATCTTTGACCCCCAGTTCCAATTCTTTTTGATTCCTGAAACTAAACGCATCTATACGGGTACGAAAATATTTTCGGTGTCTCTTTTTGCGATAGGTCCAGGAAATACAGTGGGGGGATGCCCGATCTTTCGCCAAGGAGTATGAAATTTTCATAAATTTTGTTTGCTTGGGGAGTATGTTAAAGCTTATGGAAAAATATCCCCTACATCAATTCTCCTCAATGAGCGACAAAAACTTTCCTGAAGTGATTCGTGAAATTCATGGCCAAGACAACCGTTTTGGCAAGGGTGCCTATTATTTTATTAGAGAGGCTCTTGACCACACTCTCAAATCCCTGGAAAAAAACAAAAGTGGGAAAAGCGGTCATGTTTCTGGCAATGAATTATTGGAAGGTATCAGGGAATATGCATTGGAAAGATTTGGTCCGATGACCATGACACTATTGGATCACTGGAACATTCGAAAATGCCGCGATTTTGGAGAAATTGTATTTAACTTAGTCGAGCATGGTATACTTGGACGCACAGAAAACGACTCCCTGGAAGATTTTGATGGAGGATATGATTTCCAGCAGGCTTTTTCGGAACCTTTTCTTCCCCGGTCTCATAAATCATCACCTCCAGAGCTCAACTAATTTTGCTTCCTTAGTTTAGGGGCAATCAAATTTAGTTGCCTAGAAGAAAATATATCATGTAAACCAAGGCAAGCATGCCTAAAGCTTGATAATAAAGCTTAATTCTCCCCGCTTTTTTTCCTGTTCCAAACATTCCTCCCTTAAACTCAGGGGTGCTGTCATTATTAAATTCATTTTCACAAATTGGGCATTTTTCTCCATCTAATCGATGCCATTCGAAATCACACCTTTCACATACCAAAAAATTATCACTCATACAGCGAATTCGCAGACTTAGTTATTTGACCTTGCACAAATCATCATAATTTTAAAAGAGTACGGTATTTGTTATGCCCGTTAAAGGTCAAAAAGTAGACCAATCCAGTATGTTGCCCCCGCCGAAATGGATCATGCTTTTAGTAAGCATCGTTCTATCTCTATCCTTTTCACATGGTTCGGCTTTGGACAAAGATCTTACCTTCGTACAATCCAAGGCACTCGATGGTGATATTTACTACCAAGGTGTGCTTGCTCTTTTTTACAAATACGGAGAAAAAGGTCTTCCCATCGATCTTGTTGAGTCTGAAAGGTGGGCAAAACTTGCTGCCAAAGAGGATGGAGGTATTGGGATGGCCGTTTTGGCTTCCATTGAATTGGAAAGAAACAACATTGAGCGTGGTCAATTTTTATACGACGAAGCATATCTGCATTCCAACCTTAGAGATCTTGCCAAAGCAAAAGACCCAATAGCTCTTTTTTGCTTAGGTTTAATGGAAATAGACAACCCCCCCCGGAATGTGGAAAAAGGCATGCGAAACTTGGAACGTGCTGCTGATAAAGATCTGGCAACCGCTCAGGCCACTCTCGGCATGATTTATTTTACTGGGATTGGTGTTCCCCGTGACCCCAAAGAGGCAATTTCCTGGTGCTCAAAGGCTGCCCGTAACCGGCTCCCTCTCGGCATGTTTTACCTCGGTATGGCCTACTCTTCCGGAGATGGAATACCCAGGAATAACGACTTCTCAAACCGATGGATTCGAGCGGCAGCCGACAAGGGATTAGTCATGGCACAACTAACCCTGGGCATGAAACTTTCACTTGGTGATGGCATAAAGCGTAACTTAGATCATGGTGTGCAATGGCTTCGGCAGGCTGCTAACAATGGTTCCTCTGAAGCGGCTTTGCAATTAAGACGCTTTGAAAACCTTCTTGTAAAAACCCCAACCCGTAGTTCATCGATCTCTCCAAACGAAAATCGATCATTGAGCAAACTTGCCGAAGGTTCTGCAATTTCGGACCCCAAAAAAACTAAGAACCAGGAAAACCCTCAATCTCACACAAGTAGAGCAGTCAATCCGAGCAAATTAAAGGACCCGGTAGAAATGGCTTTGAAGATGCTATCCGTCGAAAACAATGAAGCTGAAGCAAAAAAAATGCTTCAAAAATTTGCTGGTCAAGGAAGATCAGACGCATTGCGCGAGTTGGGACTTCTTCACTACAAAAAGCAGGAGTTTGATCAAGCAAGGGAAAATTTTCTCAAAGCTGCCTTAGATAAAGATGCTCAGTCTATTCGTTATGTCGGGATTATGCACTTTCTGGGTCAGGGCACAGAACAAGACTATGCAAAAGCAGAGGAGTGGCTTTCCCAAGCCCTCTTGCTAGGTGATAATGAGTCAAACCGATACCTTCGGATTGCCAAACAATTCAACCGATAGTTTCTAAATTTCGCTACAAATTGCTGGAAGTCTGATTTTTAAATACTCAGATTCTTTTTAAGCGAATCAACTGCCTTTTCGACATTTTCCCGATGTCCAAATGCACTGAGTCTGAAGAATCCTTCTCCGGCAGGTCCAAAGCCAGAACCTGGCGTTCCCACTACATGGCACTCACTGAGTAACTTATCGAAAAATTCCCAGGAACTCAGACCGCCTGGAGTTTTCAACCACACATAGGGTGCATTTCCACCTCCATAGGTTATGATACCTAGCGATTTCAAGCCCTCGCTAATAATACGGGCATTTTCCAAGTAGAAAGCAACCTGTGCATCCGTTTGTTCGCGTCCCTTGGGAGACAAGGCAGCAATTCCGCCCGCCTGTACTATGTTGGAGGCACCATTGAAAAATGTATTTTGCCGGCGAGTCCAGAGGGCATGAACTTTCCCTGCTTCCGCATCCTCGGTTACCAAAGCCTTGGGCACGATCGTCCAGGCGAGACGAACGCCAGTAAACCCGGCAGTCTTGGAAAAACTGTTCATCTCAATCGCACAACTCTCCGCCCCCTCAATTTCATAAATAGAACGCGGAAGCTCAGGATCAGTGATGAAGGCAGCGTAGGCGGAATCAAAAAGAATAACTGCCTTGTGCTCATTGGCGTAGTCTACAAAGGTTTTCAACTGCTCTTTGGTGGCCACGGCACCGGTGGGATTGTTGGGACTACAGATGTAAATCACATCGACTTTCCCGGCGGGTAATTCAGGGAAAAATCCGTTCTCCTCCGTACATGGCATATAAACCAATCCTTCATAACCGGAATCCGTCGCCTGGCCGGTGCGTCCAGCGATCACATTACTATCCACATAAACCGGATAGGCAGGATCCTGCACCGCAATTACACAGTCATCGGAAAAAATTCCCTGAATATTGGCAGAGTCCGACTTCGCCCCATCAGATACAAAAAACTCAGCTGGATCCAGCTTCACTCCCCTTTCGGCGTACAAATCAACAAGCCCCTGACGCAAGGGAAGCACACCTTCGGATGGACCATACCCGGAGTAGGTGGCCATATTCCCAAGGTTATTGACTCCCTGGTGAAGGCCGTCCAATACGGCTGTTACAATCGGCTCGGTAGTATCACCGATGCCAAGGCGCAGTACCTGAGTTCCAGAATTTGCTTCCAAAAAGGCGTTGGTGCGACGGGCGATCTCGGGAAAAAGATAGCCGGCAGCAAGTTTGTCGTAGTTGCTATTAATTCGTGCCATAAGGCATTATTTAATAACCGAAAATGAAGTAGGAGAAAAGCGGGTAATGGAAAATTTTAACATTAGTTTAAATTCCTCATCCCGCTTGCCAACTTCTTAGGCATGAGGTATGAGTTCACCTTTTTATCTAGCACCAATGAAAAGGACTCATCACTGCAACGAATTACGCAAGGAAAACGCCGGAACCCCCGCCACTCTTACTGGTTGGATTGACTCGCTGCGCGATCATGGTGGCGTTTTCTTTCTAGATTTACGTGACCGTGAAGGTAAGACTCAAGTGGTTTTGGATCCTGAAAATGCCACCCTTTCCGCCCTCTTTCCTCACCTTAAACCTGAAAGTGTGATTGAGGTGAACGGCGAAGTCCGTTCCCGTGAGGAAGGCACGGTTAATCCAAAGCTGGCAACAGGAGAAGTTGAATTATTTGCCAATGAAATCATCGTCCATAACCAGTCGAAGACTCCTCCCTTCCCCCTTGACGACTCCGCGGATAAAGTAAGCGAGGACCTTCGCCTCACTTACCGCTACCTCGATCTCCGCAGAGAACCTAATTTGCACGCGCTCAAACTGAGGCATCGGGCATCGCATGCCATCCGTAAATATTTTAACGACCATGAATTTTTGGAAGTGGAAACCCCGGTGCTTTTCAAAAGCACACCGGAGGGCGCCCGTGAATTCCTTACCCCCAGCCGTTTAAACCCTGGCAAATTTTACGCCCTTCCCCAGTCCCCTCAGCAGTACAAACAGATGCTGATGGTGGCAGGAGTGGAGCGCTACTATCAATTGGCCCGTTGTTTTCGTGATGAGGATTTACGGGCCGACCGCCAACCCGAGTTCACGCAGGTGGATCTGGAGATGTCCTTCATCGACCGTGAGGACATGTACGCCCTGATTGAAGGGCTCTTAAAGACCGTGTGGCAGGAAACTTTGAGCGAAGAAATTCAGACACCTTTTCTACGTATGCCTTTCAATGAAGCGATGAACCGTTTTGGTTCCGACAAGCCAGATATGCGCTTCGGAATGGAAATTCAGGACTTCTGTGAAGAGTTCCGCAGCTCCGGATTCAAGGTTTTCGCTGGTGCTGTGGAATCTGGTGGAGTGGTCAAAGCATTCAATGCCAAGGGTCTGGCGGACCTCACCCAAGGTGAACTCAAACATTTGGAAGAAACCGCAAAGTCTCTTGGTGCCAAGGGGCTGGCGTTTATTAAATCCGAGAACGGCGAATGGAAATCTCCCATTCTCAAATTCCTTTCCGATGACGAAAAGAATGCCCTTCGCGACCGTCTCCAGGTGGAGGATGGCGATGTGGTCTTCTTTGCTGCCGGTGCCTGGGAAAGTTCCTGCAATATCCTTGGCCGGGTTCGTTTGGAATCGGCCACCCTGCTGGAAAAGCGAGGACAAAAATTGCGCGACCCCAAGGACTGGAAATTTTTATGGGTGATTGATTTCCCCTTAATGCACTACGAGGAAGAGGAAGGCAGATATGTGGCATCGCACCACCCCTTCACCGCCCCGGTTGAAGAGGATTTGCCGTTGCTGGAATCCGACCCAAAAAAAGTCCGCGGACAGCACTACGATATCGTGCTTAATGGTGTAGAACTTGGTGGTGGTAGTATCCGTATTCACCAACCCGAAGTGCAGAAAAAGGTGTTCGAGGATGTGCTCAAGATTCCCGCCGATGTGGTGCAGAGCCGCTTTGGTTACATGCTGGAAGCCTTTTCCTATGGGGCTCCCCCGCACGGTGGAATTGCCTTAGGCTTGGACCGCTTGGTTACCATTCTTTGCAACCGTGACAGCATTCGTGATGTCATCGCCTTTCCAAAGACCCAGAAGGGACAGGATTTAATGACCGACAGTCCGGGAGAAGCAACCGACCGCCAGTTACGGGACCTCAAAATCAAGTCGATCGCCGAGGAAGCGTAAGGTTCATTTTGCAATGCCCCCTGGTTTTTTACCCCCAAGTTTAGGAACAGTACCAACTTACCTTATAATATGGGGGATTTTTTTACTGATTCCACCCGCCCTTATCCTCCCAAGGTTTTTTGGAAAGTTTCGTTTACCCCTGTGGGCATCGCTGATAATTTTTACTATTCTTGGATGGGTACTGGTTAATTTGGCAACCTGGCTCTATTTTGATTACCTCAAGGAATTGGTTCAATCATTGCCTGAAGGCCCCGAAAAAGAAGAGATTAGGGATAGATGGGCAACGGACGGGGCAAGCCTGACCGGTGCCCTATTTGGCGGATGGATACTCGCCCTCATCTACTACCTCTTTTGGTTAACCATTGGATGGATTGCAAAGAAGCTAACATTCTTGAAATCATAGTCTAATTAAATTTGAATTTAGGCTTCATGGAAGCAACTAAACCTTTCAATTATACCCTGCCAGTATTGGCTGTTTGGTATCTTTTACCTCCCCTCCTTCTGCTTTTAAGATATTGCAAAAAATCCCCATTACCCACCTGGGCAAGCTGCCTCCTGTTTTGTCTAATTGGATGGGGCCTTATTCTTTGGGCAACCATGCTCCGTTTTGATTACCTTTATGAATACGCCAGTTTCGTTCCAGAAGGAGAACAGCAAAAGGTTTGGGATAAATGGGCGGCGGATGGTGGGCCCAAAATGATGGCCCTCTTTGGAGGCTGGCTCTATTCCCTCGTTTATTTTGGGCTTTGTTGGGGAATCTTGCGAATCTTTAAAATGGTGAAAAACAAATTATACAACACTATTTCTTCAAGCTAAATTTTAACCATGCAATCGAGCCTTTCAGCTTTTGTTTTTCTGCTCTCATTTCTTTGCTCCTCTCAGATTCAAGCCAAGAGACTTTTTTTGCTTTCCGGTCAGTCCAATATGCAAGGCCACAGACCAGCCGAAGCTTTTACCCCATTAATTGAAAAAACATACGGCAAAGAAAATGTGATCATCCTCCAACATGCAATTGGCGGAAAACCCATACACAGATGGTGGAAAGGGTGGAAAACCCCGGATGAAAAAAAACCTGAAGAATCGGGCGATATTTACGATGATCTGTTAAATAAAACTCTACCGCTCATAGAAGATACAATGCTGAAATCCATATGCTTTCTGTGGATGCAAGGTGAAAGAGATGCCAGGATGGGATGGGGTAATCTTTACGAAGATGCCCTCGTTGGTCTGCACGCACAGTTGGCTAAGGATTTAAACTGGGAACCGGAGGAATTGATTTTCGTAATCGGCAGATTGAGCGATTTCGACATGGAGAATAAGAAATATCCACACTGGACAAAAGTTCGTGAAATACAGGCAAAGCTAACTGCGGATAAAAAAAACTGGTACCTCGTCAATACCGATGATTTGAATGACGGACTAAACCGCAAGGGCAGAAAAATAAGCAACGACTTACATTATTCAGCAGACGGCTACAAAATACTTGGGCAGAGGTTTTCCCAAACTTGCATTGAGGCGATTACAAAGCTCAGGCAGCCTTAAACTGGGATCGCCACCTACCAGGGGAGCACCCCTTGTGCTCCATAAAAATTCGGTTAAAGTGACTTAGACTCCCAAATCCGCATTCCAAGGATATTGCCAGCACGGTCTCCTCGGAGTCCACCAGACAGCGACAGGCCCGGGCAATTTTCGCCTCATTGACAAAGCGGGAAAAAGTTCGCCCGGTATGACGCTTAAAAAAGCGGCTGAAAGCAGCAGGTGTCATCGATACCAAATCATTCGATTCATTAAACAAGGTAGGAGTGATTTGCGTCTCCACTTTTTCAAAAACATAATCAATCACACGGGCAAGACGGTCATCCACGGGTTCTTTTAGGTTGTAACCCTCACTGGCTAAAACCTGCTTGGGAATTTCTGTCAACAATCCTAGCAACTCAATCCAGCAGGTGTAGGAAGACCAGGATCCATGCTTTGTGGTTTCAAGTTGATCAAATGCTTCCTCCACACGGTGCTTATGACTTTTGCCGGAAAGATCGAAACGCAAACCCAGACGTGACTGTTCCAAAAGATCACGGATTTTTTTTGTTTCCGGGTTTGTGCCGAGACAATCTGGTGGAAACTGTAAAAGACTGGCCTTCGACGGTCCGGTAAATTCGGGAGCCGTGCGCCAGCAATGTGGCAGATTGGATCCCACCAGCACGAAGTCATCCTTACCAAAGGACTCCACATGATCCCCAACCATTCGTTGTCCTACCCCTTCCCGAACCCATTTCAGTTCATATTCCGGATGGTAGTGCCAGTGACCATCAAACCCATCTTCCCGGTCAATTTGAATAAAACGGAAGGTGGATGTTCCATCCAGGGTTAGGGCTTCAAAACTGGCTCGCACATGTCCATTAAATGTCATGTCATATATAATTTCGATCAAATAAAGACAATAAATGAGATATTTTTAGCAAAGGATGGGATGAAGTATTCTTAATAACATGGTATTATTTTACCTTGCTTGATCACTTTATCGAAGATTCGATAAAATTTTTCTTTGTCAGAAACCATCTTATACTCATGTACGAATCAAACTTCAGCCGTAGATCCTTTGTAAAGAACAGTGGTATCCTTTCCGCCGGAGCCATGCTTGCCCCTTATGTCGCTCAGGGCTTTACCGATGACACTCCAATCCGAATTGGTGTGGTCGGATGTGGTGGGCGCGGATGTGGAGCTGTGGGTAATGCCATGGCCGCCGACTCCAAAGTGGAGTTGGTTGCGATCGGGGACCTTTTTGAGGACCGTATCAATCAACGCAGTAAACAGTTGGAGAAGGTATGTGGATCCCGATACAAAGTCACAGAGGAAAATAAGTTCACCGGATTTGATTGTTACAAAAAGGTGATTGATGCCGGAGTGGACTATGTGATCCTAGCCTCCCCTCCCGCTTTCCGCCCTGCTCAACTGGAATATGCTGTGGCAAAGGGGATTCACTGCTTTTATGAAAAACCGGTTGCAGTCGATGCTCCCGGTATCCGCAAGGTCATCGAACTGGCCAAAAAGGCGAAGGAGAAAAACCTTGGATTTATGTCCGGTTTTTGCTGGCGATATAATTACCCAAAACGCGAGGTATTTTCCCGCGTTCTCGATGGTGCCGTTGGAGAGATCAATGCAATGTACAGCACCTATAATGCCGGTGAGGTGGGCGGAAACCGCGGTCGTACTGGTACCCAGAGTGATTTGGAAATCCAGATGCGCAACTGGCCCAAGCATTTGTGGCTCGCTGGCGACTCTATTGTAGAACAGGCGGTGCATTCCATTGACATGATGCAATGGGCCATGGGCGAGGAACTTCCCATCGAAGCCGAAGGAAGTGGCGGCAGGCAGGTTTATCCTGACGACTCCGACCGCTACGGCAATATTTACGATCATTTTGCCATAGTCTACAAATGGGCCAATGGTGCCCGTGGCTATCATTTTTCCCGCCAGCAAAACGGAACTCAAGGAAGTTACGAATTGGAAATTTTTGGTAAAAAAGGATTTTGCAGTGCCAAAAACAGACATGCGATTATGGCAGATGATCAAACACCCTGGCGTTACTCCGAAAGAAATAACGACATGTACAGGACAGAGCACGAGGAATTGATTGCTTCCATTCGCTCGGGCAACCCCATCAACGATGGAGAACGTGCCGCCAACAGCACGATGGTGGCAATCATGGGCCGGATGGTCGCCTATACTGGTAAGAAGCTATCCTTCCAGCAAGCCCTCAACTCAAAAGAGGACCTCACCCCACCCCATCTTGATTTCAATCAACCGTTGGCCGTGCCCGGCGTACCCAAGCCTGGCCTGACTAAATTTATCTAAGCTCAATTTATTCTATGGAAATTATCATTCTCCCAACGGAAGAAGCGGTGGCTAAACGGTCCGCTGACCTCGTCGAAGCCCAAATCCGCACCTTCCCCGACACTATTC
>JAYODK010000051.1:0-9834 GCA_038106225.1 Opitutales bacterium
AGCTCGAAGGGCGGATCGATATAGCCGACATTGAGGGTCTTGCCGCCCTTGCCCGATGAGATGCTTAAGCCCTTTTCACCATCTTGATCACACAGCACCTTGACCCCAAATTCCTTGGCCGAGGGGGCACCCAGCACGATCTCCAACTCCATGGTGTCGCCGGAAATGCCCATGAGCCTATGAGAGGAGTCACTTTTGACCGTGAGGTCCGCAACTGTCTTTTCTTCGCTTCGTAGTTTTTTGAGTTCACGCAGGGGTTTGATCAGCAGGGTTCCTTCCTCGGAAAGACTGAGCTCTCGGGGCAGGGACTGGATGCCCGTCTGCAGTTTTTTCCCCAGTGGCCTTCTGGCACCACGTGGGGCACACCATGCCCACATCACCCTTCGACCATCCGGAGTCAGGAGCGATTCCGGGGCAAAGCACTCCGGACCCGCCCAGCTCATTAGGCCATGCTGCTCGGGCAGGAATTGCTCATCCTTAAAATCGCCGATGAAATAACGGCAACCCAGTTTGTGGCTGATGCACAGGAGCACCCATTTATTGCCCAGCCTGAACATATTGGCACAGGAGATATCCTCATCTCTTCCAACACCGAGCTTCTCCTCATCGAATTCCGGATGGAGCAACTCGCCGATGAAGTCCCAGTCCTTGAGGTTTTCGGACTTCATAATTACGGCAGGTTCCTTGTTGCTACGGCCGTTCACCCCATAGTAAATCCCCTCGTTGATCCAGATATCGGGATCGAAGTAAGGCATATCGGTCATGAGCTTGCCGTCCTTATCCCGTGGTGTCATTTCATGAGGCTGAGTCCACTGATCCAGGTTGTCGTCGAGGGCATAGGAAATCCAGTTCCGGTTGGATCTCTGACCATGATAGACCATGGCTGGCCGGCCGTCTTTGGTGATAAAACCCGTGCCACTGAACATCCCGTGCCCCATGGTTGTGGGTCCCAGCACAGTAGGGTGCCAATCCCATTGTACCATATCTTCGCTGGAAACATGGGCGAAGACAAAACCAGAACGGTGCCTGTAAATGTAGTGCATGTGGTAGCGCCCCTTCCAGAAAAACGCAGGATTGGGATCTCCTGGGAAGGCGTTACCGGGACCAGGATGAGCCAGGTGATAGGTAAGCCAGGTTTTTGGCAGGCTCTTTGGTATGACAGGAGTCTCGATGACCGTCTTCGGCTCCTGGGCGCTGCACACGGAACTGATAAGGGTAAAGAGGAGGAGTGTTCGATGGACATTCTTTAATAGGTTCATTGCGTGTTCGCTTTTAATTTTATTTGTAGATGGATTTCATCTGCCAAGCGGAGATTCTCTTGACCTTCAAGTCTCCACCCTTACTGAACAGACTAATGTGAAGGTCATCGGCATCATAGTCATGCCACCCAACAGCGGCCTGACGCTCGTTGGCAAATAACTCGATCAGGTTTTTGTCGATAAAGATACGCAAGATCAGATTCTCCCCTTCCTTCAGCTCAAAAGGTGGTTCGGAGTAGCCGACCTTCAGGGTCTTACTGCTTTTGCCGGAAGAGATGGTGAATCCCGCATTGCCGTCCTGCTCGCAGAGCACCTTAATTCCGAACTCCTCGGCGGTCGGAGCCTCTATGACGATCTCCAGTTCCATTGCATCGCCGGAAATGCCCTCCAGCATGTGAGTGGTGTCACTTTTGACCGTAATGGCCTTTAAGGTTTTTTCAACGCTACGGAGTTTTTTGAGTTCACGCAGAGGTTGGATCAGCAAGGTGCCCTCTTTCGAAAGACTCAGTTCGCGCGGCAGGGACTGGATGCCGGTTTGGATCCTATCCTTCAAAAGCTGATAAAAGTTCTTCTCTCTGGGGAATTCCTGAATGGTGGCAACCCTCGGGGTGCACCAGGCCCACATGACACGCCGACCGTCTGGGGTAAGCAGGGATTCGGGAGCCATCAAGTCCCAGGCGGCCCAGTTCATCAGGCCATGCTGTTCGGGAAGGAATTGCTCGTCCTTGAAATCGCCAATGAAATAACGACAACCCAGCTTGTGGCTGATGCACAGGAGCACCCATTTGTCCCCCAGTTTGAACATGTTCGCACAGGAGACGTCCTCGTCTTTACTGACCCCAAGCTTTTCCTCGTCGAAGTCTGGGTGAAATAACTCACCGATATAGTCCCAGTCCTTCAGGTTCTCAGACTTCATCATCACTGCGGATGAACGTCTGTTGCGACCGTTGAGTCCGTAGTAGATGCCATCCTTGATCCAGAGATCGGGATCGAAGTAAGACATATCGGTCATGGGCTTGCCATCCTTGTCATGCGGCAGCATTTCATGCGGCTTGCTCCATTGGTCGAGCTTGTCGTCCAGGGCATAGGTAATCCAGTTCCGCGATGATTTATGGCCAAAATAGACCATGGCAGGACGCCCGTCCTTGGTGATGAAACCCGTTCCGCTCCACAAGCCGTGCCCCATCGTTGTTGGCCCCAGCACGGTGGGATGCCACTTCCAGTGTACCATGTCCTCACTGGAAACATGGCCAATGACAGACCCCGTCTGATGTTTGTAGATGTAGTGCAGGTGGTAGCGCCCCTTCCAGAAAAAGGCAGGATTGGGGTCGCCTGCTGTTGCGGTTCCTTCTGCTTCGGGGTGTGCCAGGTGATAGGTCAGCCAGGTCTCAGGCAAGTTCTCTGGCATCGCCGGGGTATCGATGACCGTCTTCGCCTCCCGAGCGCTGCACGCGGAGGTGATGAGGGTAAGGAGGAGGAGTGTGGTGCAGGCTTTTATGGTTTATTTTTTCTCTTACTCAAAAAATTGAGCTCATGGGCGGAAGCTTTTTTCTAGGGATTGTCACAATCGCTCCACTCACGATTGTCTTTATTGGCAGGAACTAAATGGGGCATTGGTTCAATACCACTCCATTATCCAAAAACTAACAACTATTTAACGACAATTTTTGCGTTAAATCTCTGTTAATTTGCGTCACTTCATCAGCCTACCGAGCAAACCCATTTACTAAATCATGGTTTATGATAACCGACCGTTTCTCCACCTCTGCGCTCCATGCATCCCCGATGAATCGGCCAGCTACACCCTCAATGATTGCGGTCACCTGCACCAATCAAAATACTTGGGTGCAAGGGAACGATGTAAAATAGTTCGTCCGTAGCGGAATGGCCTTTGAAGTGTAGTTGGTTTTCTTCACATATCGTAGAAATTATTGACTCAATAGAACTGTTTATAAAGTGATAACTCTTCTTTCTTTCGTAGACTTCATCGTCTTCAAGAAGGAGGGTAATCTCAAAATTTTCGATGGACTCTTTTTTAGAATGATTGGCATTCTTATCCAGTTCTTTTCGGACTGCACTTTCTAGGTCGCTGAATATTTCTTTCAGGGGAGTATCCTGCCAGGAAATACTATCGAGTTTGAGATTTTCTGGAAGCCCTCCAAATCGGATGTAGGTCAATACTTTCATAGGCAACCTGGCGACTCCCATTTCTAATTGCCCTATTAGAAATCTTTGTTGCTCAATCAATAAGCTTAGGGCCCATTTGTGCTCGTACTTTTTTTGAAGTGCTTGGTCAAATTCACTGGGGTTCTTAGCCACAAAAACAGTCTTATCATCATAGATCCAGCACCCATCGATATTACGAACGCTCTCATCAACTGTTCGTTGGATGGTAAAACCAGACATAGCCATATTAGATTGCTTAAGGGCCTGTTCTGAAACCTGCAGCTTGATGTCGTGTGGTTCTAAAATATCTGCCAGTTTGCTAATACGCTCATTCCTTAACTTGAAGTGCTCCACTACCTCCTCATCAAACTTGGCTGGTAATATATAGGGTGCTAATGCGGATTCTAGTTTTTTCAGGCGCTCTGTTTCATGAGCGGGAATAGCCGGTGAACAAGAAAAGGAACCAATGAGCATAAATGCTACCAGCAATGAGACTATGAATGAGCGCATACCTTGGAATCTAGTAATACCTACCATTCAATAAAGACTTATCGTCCTGCTCACTCTTTGCCTAAGACTGCTTGAACATCCCCATGGTAAAAGACACCGATTACCCGGGTCATATTTCCTTTCAAGCCGGGAAAGTTGCCACCGGGGTTGCCGTCTCGGTCCATCATATTGGCAGTGATGACATATCGGCCCAACTCGGGAATGTAGGCAATGTCGGGGTCCTGAATGCGGTGGTTGTCCCAGTCATCCACTTCCTCGGAACGAGGGGTGATCGCTTTGCCCACATACTCGAAGGGCTGATTGATATCTTTGGATTTCCACGCCACCACCTTATAAGGACTGCCCTTGGATTCGCGGTCGCAAAAGATGTAATAAGTTCCATGGATCTTTTCGATGGTGGCATCTCCCACGCCGTAGGTGTGCCCGCCATCGGGGTTGGGATCGACCGCCTTGGCGTTGACCAATTTCCAGTCCCCCAATCCGGTGGTGGAACTGAAGTGAGCCAGGCTGGTGCCATCCGGACCGTGGGGGAAGTGCCCATGCTCACCAAACATGTGAAACACCCCGTTCTCGTAATAGATGCCAATATCATCGCACTGCTTACTGGGAAAAGTGCCGGCGGCTTTCCATTTACCACTGGCTTCTTCCAGCGGGCCAGAGAAGGTGTAAACAATTCCCTCTTCGTAGAGGTAGTAGGTCCCATCAACTTTCACCCCTTCATCGTATTCGTAGTGTTTGCCGATGACGTACTTATTGGAAACGAGTTCCCAGTCTGCGCTGCTCCAGGAGAATTTCTTCGCACGCCAGAGATGTGCCGCTTCGGTCGTGTGGCTGATGATCAGGTGATAGGGATACTCCAGCTCCGGGTCGACGAAAAGAACCGAGTCATGATTGTTGCCAAAGGTGGTGGTGAATACTGGATTATCATCCGGGCGTTCCCAATCCAAAGCATCAAACATTTTTGCCTGCTTCCTGGCTTCCTCACTCGCATGAAAGGCTCTGTGTCCTGTGGATACCGTTCCCAAGACCGGGTGAAATTGCCCGGGCTTATGGGCTCGATGTTCTTCGATCTGCGAGAAAAGTTCCGGTTTTCCGATCAGGTTGTTCCACTCATGGGGGTCGCTCGAGTGATCGTAAAATTCTTCCGAACCATCATTGTAATGGATATAGCGATACCGTTCGGAACGGATGCTGTAGTTCCCCGGGCCGAAGCTGGTGCGTGCCATATTGGACCACTCCGCCTGAGGGTTTTGAAGAAGAGTTGCCAGGGAGTTCCCCTCCAGCTTTTCATCCCCCTGCAGTCCTGCCATCTCCAAAAGCGTGGGGTATACATCCAGTAATTGCACGGGCTTGGAGCATACTTTCCCATGGACCACACCTGGACCGGCAAGGATAAGGGGTACCCGGGTGCTGTCCTCCCAAAGGCTGCGCTTGGCCCAGCGCTCCTTTTCCCCGAGGTGGAAGCCATGGTCGGAATAAAGAACAACCACGGTATTGTCTTTGGCTGGACTGCTGTCCAATGCATCGAGGAGCTTCCCCACCTGATGATCCACAAAACTTACACAGGCCAGGTAAGACTGAACCAGTGGTTTCCACTCGTTGCTTTGCTTTACCCAGTCCTGGGTTGGGGCCACATGATTAAGCCGGGTAAGGTTGATTCCATATTCCGACAGGTCATCCAGATCTCTCTCCAACACCTTGGGCAGTTGCAGGGATTCCATGGGGTAAAGATCAAACCACTTCTGGGGTATGTACTGGGGCACATGAGGCCGGTAAAACCCAACGGCGAGGAAACTTGGTTGATTGGACTCTTTTTCCAGTTCCTTGACTGCCCAAGCCGCAATCTGGTGGTCCGGCATATCTTCGTCGCGAACCGGGTATACGCCCCAGTCCCATAATTTATGTCCCGTAAAAGAAGAAATCTTTTCCTTGGGGATTGGACCAAACCCGCGAGGGGTGTCGGAATAATTGGGAATGTATTTCTTATTTTGATTGCCGTGGAAGATCTTACCCGCTCCCGAAAAATGATAGCCCTCCTCTTCAAACCTCCTCGGAAGTAAAGTATTTTTCGTCGCCACATCCGATTCGGCGAGGTCGGGAGAAAGAAAGTAGATTCCAGTACTCTCCGGATAAAGGGAGGTCATCATGCTGGCCCGCGAGGGATTGCATACCGGGGCCTGGCAATGGGCATTATTAAAAAGCACACCACGGGCAGCCAGCCGGTCGATATTCGGAGTCTTTGCTTGAGGGTGACCACCCAGGCAACCAATCCAATCATTGAGATCATCAATGGAGATCAGCAAAACATTGGGCCTACCCTCCCCCACTTTCTTATCGGCGAATAAATAGGTAAACAGACAGGCAAATGCAAGGGTGAGAAAACTTCTTTTAATCATTCATTCTTTTGTGAGGAAATTCTGCTGGGTTAGCAAAAGGTTATGCCCAGAAAAAAAGAATTTCCTGTTTTCAAATCCTAATTATTTCTCAGGCCAACTCGACTTTAATTCGTTGATCACCATGGAGACTTTTGCACTGCCCTTACCCGATAGGCTGATGCTGCGGTTTCGGGGATCAGGCAAGACGAAGTGGGTAGCCACAGCGACCACATATCATTGGAATAGGGAATACCGAAATAAGTATCGAAGCCCTGGGCAAGCGGCATGAATTTCGGCTGGTCTCCCAGGTGCCACTTGCCAAAGCAACCGGTGGCGTATCCGTTTTCCCGTAGCATCTCAGCAATCGTGATTTCATCCGGATTAAGCCCCCGACTGTCCCCGGGAAAGGTGACCGAGAGTTTTCCGCCGTCCATGCCAATGCGGTGGGCGTAGGTTCCGGTGAGCAAGGCGGCCCTCGATGGGGTGCATGCGGTATTGGCTACATAAAATTGAGTAAGCTTGATTCCCTCCTCTGCCATCCGGTCCAGATTGGGGGTCTGGTTTACCTGGTTGCCAAAGGGCCCGATATCGCCGTAGCCCATATCATCGATGAACAGGATCACGATGTTGGGTTTCGCACTGGGGGCGGCCCATGCGAACGCGCCCAGCAAAAAGATCCCGGCTACGAGTACTCTGAAAAGTGGACGACAGATGAGATAGCATTGAGTCATTTCAATGAGGGCGATTCGTTGTTTTGGGAACCACCGAAAAGTTCAAAGCCCACAAGCGGTATTCCAGATTGTTCATGTTATTGAGCTTGAGCATGATTTCGTTGGTTCCTGCTTGTAACTTGACCTGCACCGCCGCCACATCGAAGCCCTTCTCGTGTCGTAGGGTATTGATGTATTCTCCGTTGACCCAGATTTTCAGCCAATCATCGTGTGCGAAGCGTAAGTGATACTCGCCTGCCTCGGGAACCTCGACGGTTCCACGCATATAGACGGCGACTCCCACGGGCCAGCGGTCGCCGAGATTCATAGCAGGGTTTTCCTTGATGAGAGCTTTGGCGTAGTCTTTCCAAAGTGGGAAAAGTCGCCGATAGTCGGGGCGCGGATCCACCCAACCGTGGCGGGATTTCAGGTTGAGTCTCGGAAGTTTGCCGAGCTTCTCTGGCCATTCCTTAATGGATTCGGCTTCTTCGGCGTGGTCGAATTTTTCAAAACTAGTAGCGTCATACGGGCCGAGCACCTGCCACGATTCGGGCGTATGAAGAGGATTCGGTGCACTGTCAGGAACCTTGTAGTAGTAGATCACACTTTGCGTATCATCCGCACGCGAGCCGAAGTGCAGCACTAAGGACGACTGGAACGGCACGGGATCGGGACCATGGAATCGCCAAACAACGAACTCTGTCGCCTTGGGTCCCGGGTTGACCACATGAGGACAGCCGCTCCATTGGCTGGAGTAGGGAAAGAACCCCCATGAAAAATTAAAATCATCCTCCTCATTAAATCCACGGAATGCGTTGGGATCCGTTTCGCCGTCGATCAACCAGGTCCCTCCGCCAGTGTGATAAAGCAGGTCGCCTGCCTCGCGTTGGGCAATGGCCTTGAACATACCCGCCACGAATCCCTTACCAGTGATGTCTGCCATGTAATAATTACCCTTGCTCTGTGCTGGGCGTTCCTCGTGAAAATGAGCGTGCAAACGGTAGGGAGTCAGATCCGCTGCCTCGTCATACTTTTGCCAATTGGCTTGAACCATGACCATAGCCTTCTTGGGATCAGCGTCGATAATCTTCAAATCGAAAGGCCGTACATACCCCTTAATGTCGCCAGCCTTTAAGGTAATCCGACAGTTTTTTGCAAAGGGGATGGGAAGATAGCAATTACGCGAACCGAGAGGCAGAACCTTGATGCCTGGCGATTCCACCTTGTAGGGTTTTTTACCGAGCAGGATGCCAAAGAAATGGTTTAATTCCATATCGACCTGTGGCTGCTCGGCATCGTCTACATGGATGCGGATTCGCAGTCCATCCCCGGCGCAGTCGGTGGTCATCCAAAAATGCCGCAGACAACCAGGACCTTCGGCATCGAAAAGGGTTATTTCTTTTCCTTCTTCCAGATTGAAAGAGCCCCCTTGTCGGCGTGGTTTGAATTGCGCTGGTGTTTGCACAAGTGGCACGGTGTGATCGCGGATCATGCCCGAATCGATGGCAGCATGTTCTTCAGCGTCGGCAGCGACAGGGGCGGATGTCGACAGAGCCAGGGTCGAAATGATCCATACACTCTTGAAAATGTTGTGTCCCTTCAATGTCATATTTTTTTAGTTTTTGTTTTCATGGTTTTCATTCGGCTGCTTGCCGGCCTTTTGCCCATCCCCTTGACATGCTCTACAATATCATAACGCGTGATGAAGCGACCGCTATGATTCCAGCCCAACAATTTCGCCAGGTCTGGTAAATTTGCTCCGATCTCCTGCAGACCCACGATATCTGCTTTTGCGAGCTCGATCATATTGGCGGATTGGGACAAGGGTTGCCCCTGGTAAGTGCCCCCACGACAGGCATTATAGGTCATGAATCGAACGGTACTTTCTTGAACCGGTTTGTCCTCTGCTTTCAGCCCAGTGGTGAAGCTAACTGCCAGTCCGAGTAGTAAGAATCTTGGAATGCTCATACAAAAACTTCTTTCTTGTTTCCTTCTATTTCCGGTCCCATGCGTTGGCTGCCCGGGGTTCATAAGATGGGTGGGCATCCTTGTTAGGCAGAGAGTCGACCACGGTCTGAAATTTATTTAAGGCCTTTTGGTGCAGAGCCAGCTCGCTGCCGATCAGGTTGGTCTCCTCCCAAGGATCAGTTTTTAAGTCATGCAGACGAATGATCTTTTTTTCATTCGATACCCAGACCTTGAAACGTTTATCCCGAATCACCCGGGTGGAAAATGTCTTGGAAGGCCGGATACCCTCCTTGGCAAGTTTAGCAGCACCGTACCCCAGGGCCATAATCCATTTACGCTGAGTATCCTTGGCTTTGCCAAGAAGCAGGGGAGCAATGGATGATCCATCGGTCACAAAATCCTTGGGCAACTGTCCCCCGCCCAGTTCCACAAATGTTGGCAGCATGTCGGAAAAATCAGTCAGTGCATCACTCTCAATTCCGGCAGGTACCAAGCCCGGACAATTGACAATAAAGGGAGCGCATACCCCGGCTTCCAGTTCGGTTCCCTTGGAACCAATCACCTCTCTGCCATTGCGCCGACCGATGACCCCACGGGGAGGAGGAGCCGATCCATTGTCGGTGGTAAAGATGACAATCGTTCGGTCACGGATACCAACATCATCAATTTCTTTGACCAATTGACCGACCATTTTATCGATGTATCGAACCATCGCTTTATGTTTACCAAGAACACCCTGTGCATTGGGTTCATCCGGAGTGTGGGCCACGGGTGTATGGGGCTGAGCCAATGGGAAGTACATACACATCGGATCTTCTTTGTGCTTACGCATAAATTGAATCATGT
>JAYODK010000052.1:0-9764 GCA_038106225.1 Opitutales bacterium
AATCGAGTAACAGACCGATCTGGTTGTCAAAATTCTCCATCATCGCCGCATATCCAGCAATGGGATTCTTAACATCCGGACAGGGCTCGCCTGGACCTGCTCCGTACTTACCAATGCGACCATCAAACTGGGGATAAACTTTTCTCCATTTTTCATGCAACTCTTTGGGGGCATGCATCGCAGCGTGAGGAACGGCAGTGGGAATATAACAAAAAAATGGTTTTTTCTGGTTTACACTCCTTTCGATGAAGGAAAACGCATCCTCCATAATCAGGTCATGAATAAAGGTACCGTGCTTTAGAGGAATTTCCTGCCCGTCCCGCACGATACTGGTGGGATAATAGGTGTGGGCAATCGCCTGGCTTTTCCATCCGCTGAAATGGTCGAATCCATGTGTCATGGGATTCTGGGGTCCTTCTTCATTGGTATGACCAAGACCCCACTTACCGAATGCACCGGTGGCATAGCCGGCATTCTTAAAAATACGGGGCAAGGTAACCATTTTAGGATCCAAGGCGAGGGTGGGCTCATGACCGTTACCGCGGCAATGAACATGGCCAGGATGCTGACCCGTCATCAGCACTGCCCGGGAGGGTGAACAAACGGTATTGCCCGAGTAATGACTGGAAAACTTCACTCCCTCTTTGGCGAGACGGTCGATATTAGGAGTTTTTAATTTTTTCTGCCCATAGCACCCAAGGTCACCTTTGCCCAAATCATCGGCCAGAATGTAAATGACATTGGTAGTCTTTTGTTCTTTGACTGCAGAGAGATCAAAGCAAAGGAAAGTGAAAATTAATAATAAAAGTATCCTATCAAACATACTCAGAAACTTGTAAAAAATACCAATCACGGGCAAACCCTTATTGGAACAAATCTAAAAATAAAAAGGGAGGCGTCCGAGAACGCCTCCCTTCCTAATAAGATAAATCCTGATCGGTTCCTTAGCCCTTGCGACTAAGAACAGACATCACAATCAACAAGGCCACAATACTGGCCAGGCTGGCACCAGCCCCGATGAAAGAATTCACCACGCTGGTTATGTTTCCGATGATGTCAATTCCACCACCACCGGTACCGAACACGACTTGAACCACTACGAGCAGTCCGATCGCGCCGATGAGGATTTCCGTAAGTCCGCCAATGGCGTCCTTTAGTTTACTGGCTACGTTATCCATTTTTTTGTCCCCCCACTTTTAGGTTAGGTTTGTTTCAGTTTTTTCAGTTTTGCTCAAAGAGTGAAATACTCACTTACTGCTCCGCTGAAAAATTGCCAAAATTAATAAGATTGCAATCAAACCGACAAATCCATTTTGTCCGCCAATCTGATTCACAATCTGCGTGATGTTCGCGATGACGCTTCCTCCGAAGATCGCCCCGGTCCCGAACACGATTTCCACGATTACGCCAAGCGCAATCAATCCGATTCCTACCTGTGACACGAGCTTGATCCACTCATGCAACTGCGAGATCATATCTTTCATGTGTTTACCTCTCTGTTGAGTTTCAGAGCCAAGGGAGCCCCGCTTCGACTACGCCGAAACTCAATAAGAGCATCCACCATCCTTGACATCACCTTATGCAATCAGAACAACTTATGAACAACTTGTCAACATCTTATAATTAATGATATTCATAGAGGAATTTAATAATTTTCATGGATATCATTGAGTCCACTAGTATCAATAGAGCACAACCCTAGACATCTGTAAGTTTACTCACGTTAATAACCTGAGCATGGCGTGGACTTAATTTCTGCAAAAAAACAAAGATTAAAAAATCTAATTACTTCATGGTCTAAGCAAATGCCGGACTCGATCGTATTCTGGGTTGATGCATTTTTCTCCCCATCTTTTTAGGGCACAAAGCAACCCTATATCAGACTCGGGTGTCTCCCCCTGATCCCCGGTATCTTCTATCCACTGGGCAAGCATTTTACGGTGGCGAACAAGTTGTTTTTTGTATTCGGGATCCTTGGCCAGATTATTAATCTCATCGGGATCATTATCCAAGTCATATAGTTCCTCATCTGGGCGGTGTTCAGAAAAAAAGATTTTTTGGGTATTATTGATTTCACCTGTCATCATCAACCTCCTGAAATCCTGTGATACCTGCCACGGGTCTTTGTAACTGGGTTGCATATATGGACGGTCGGTCAGGTAATTTTTCAGGTACTTGAAACGCTTGGTGACAACCGCCCGGATATGATCAATGGTGTAATCGCAACGGTCCCGGGCAGCCACCACAAATTGACGGGGCTTGTAATTATTGGAAAAAAAGTCCCTGCCCTCCATGTAGGAGGGCACCTTAATTCCCGCCGCGGCTAGGCTGGTTGCTGAAATATCTATGCCACTGATCAAATCCTCCCGGACTCCACCCGGCTCTATGCCCGCTCCTGCCACAATTAAGGGCATATGAATTCCACCTTCGTAAAGATATTGTTTGTGCCGGTGCAATTGCATCCCATGATCACTGAATAAAAAGATACGGGTACTGTCATAGACCCCCTCCTGTTTGAGGTGAGCAACAATCTGCCCGACCTGCTTATCCGTTTTGAGCAGACAATTGTAATGTCGGGCAATCAAACTTCTTACCGATTCAATATCCGGATAATAAGGAGGTACCTCCACATCAGTTGACTGTACCTCATTAAAACCGAGAGTACCTCCCTTACCCCCTGAGAGTTGCACCTGAACAAAGAAAGGTTTCTTTCCCCTGCCCTTTAGCATTTTGCCGGAAATAAAGGCTTCTGGATTCAGTCCACTTGGTTGGTGATAATCGTAAAGTTTATCCGGCTCCCAATCGAAATTATAATCATCTTTGGCATGGTTGGCTGTCCAGTATCCATGCTTCCTGAAAATTTCAGGAATGGTGAGAATATCCAGAATATTTTGATCATACTCTCCCATCTTCTTCCCTCTAAAGTCGGACCGGCAGGAACGGTGGTTGTGTGCCCCGATAGTTGTTTGCATCATCCCGGTAACAATGGCAGACCGGGTGGCAGAACATACACCCGCTGGAGTATAAAACCGGTCAAAACGGATTCCCTCCTTTGCCAGTTGGTCAATATTGGGCGTTTCAATCAGCGTTTCCCCATAGCAACTGAACCACCCGCTAACATCTTCCAAATAAATCCATAGAACATTAGGTCTGCCTTCGCGGGAAAACAAAGAACCATAAAGGAAGAATAAAATAGGTAGAATTTTCTGAGTCTTCATACCTTCGATGAAGTGGCATTTTAAACTTATTGAAAAGGGAAATCTGAAAATATCAAAAATCTTTTCTTCTAAGGGAGAATAAATTTCGGCTCGTTCAAATGAAGGGTTGTGCTAGGATTGAGCACCTTATGGAAGAACTTAGTATTATCACTCAATTGTCCCATGAATTTGGTACAGCCGAATATGTAAAAGGAGGCGGAGGGAACACCTCTTACAAAAATGATTCCACCCTTTGGGTAAAACCCTCTGGTACCACCCTGTCCGGGTTAACTGAAGAAACATTTGTACAATTGGAGCGCTCAAAGATCGACCGGTTGTATGCAACCGAAACTCCATCCGATTCAGCCGCCCGCGAGGAACTGGTAAAAAATATGATGGCCGATGCGGTTTGTGGTGGAAGCGGGAGACCTTCAGTAGAGGCTCCCCTTCATAATGTTCTTTCCACTAAATATGTAGTACATACCCATGCTTTATTGGTAAATGGAATGACCTGTGCAATCGATGGCGAAGAGGTGGCCAAGCGGCTTTTTCCCGAAGCTTTGTGGGTGGAATATATTGATGCCGGTTATACCCTTTGCATGGAACTCAAGGGAAGGATTGAACAATACGAGGCAGAAAATGGAAAAACTCCAGGAGTGATCCTGCTGAAGAACCATGGTATTTTTGTATCCGGCAATAGTGCCGAAGAAATCCGTGCTCATTATGCATCCATCATGGAACCCTTGCGTGCTGAATATGACCGGCTGGGAATTAGTGAGACATTGACCATCTCTGAATCACAGGCTGATTCCGAAACTGAAATTACCATTCAGGAAATTTTTGGAGACGATGCCAAATTTGTGCAGTCCAGTGGATCATTCACCTGTGTTCCAGGACCAATCACTCCTGACCATTTGGTTTATGCCCGCGCCTTTCCTTTTGTTGGTGAATTGACTCAGGAAAATGCAGATAGCTATCGATCCACTCATGGATTTGCCCCCAAGGTGGTGATTGCGAATGACCGGGTTTACGGACTGGGAAACACCGAGAAGAACGCCCGACTTGCACTGGAGTTTGCGATGGACGGTGCTCAGGTATTGAAACTTTCCCAAGCTTTTGGTGGCGTCGAATATATGTCCGATGCAGCCCGAGAGTTTATAGAAAACTGGGAAGTTGAATCCTACCGCCAGTCGGTAGCGAGCTAAGAAGAAAAGAAACGCTAGTTTATCCAACCGAAATAAATGAGTGAATCAGGCAGAGGTTCAATCTCTGCACATCATCATTAATAAACATCCTTGAGATAGCGTTTTTCTTTTTGCAGGGATTTTACCCAGGCACCTGCATCGTCTTCAGACATCCTACCTTCTGTTTGAGCAATCTGCCGCAGGGCAGAATCAACATCTTTAGCCATTCGCGATGCATCACCACATACATAAAAATAGGCACCATCCTGCAACCAGGTGAATAATTCTTTACCTTTTGCCAGCATCTTGTGCTGCACATATTCCTTCTCCGCCTGGTCGCGGGACCAAGCAAGATCAAGTTCAGATAGTAGACCATCCTTTTGGTACTGCTCCCATTCCTCTCCATACAAATAATCAGTCTTGGACGAACGGTCTCCAAAAAAGAGCCAGTTCTTTCCTTTTGCCCCGGTCACCCGCCTCTCCTCAACAAATGCCCTGAAAGGGGCAATGCCCGTACCTGGTCCAACCATAATTACGGGAGTATCTGAGTCATGAGGAAGCTTGAAATTTTTATTGGGATGAAAATAGCAGGGAATACTCTCACCCACACGGTCTGCCAGATAAGAAGAACAGACCCCCTCCCTTTTTCTGCCATGAGATTCATAACGGACAATGGCTACAGTAAGATGGACTTGCTCTGGATGTGCCTTCACACTGGAAGCAATGGAATAAAGACGGGGAGGCATCGGTCGTAACAAATTAGTGAGTTTCTCCGCACTTATGCCCTGCTGTGGAAATTCTAGAAAAAGATCAATCAATTCCCTGCCCCACAAAAAATCCGTAAATGTCTCGCGGTGTTCTGGCAGAAGTAATTCTTCAAGTTTGCTAGACTGAGCGAGTTCATTGAATTTCTTGATCTGTATCTTGCTTAAAACTGTACAGGCGAATCTATCGATTAATGAATCCCTTAAAGATAAGGTCTCATCGCCGATCTGAACACTCTCCTCTCCCGTCAAGCCAGCGGCCACAAGCAGATCTTCGACCACTTTCGGATTATTCTGAGGTATTACGCCAAGAGAGTCCCCAGGCTCATAGCTAAGACCACTTCCTTGAAGGGAAAGCTCAAAATGCCTGGTCTCCTTATCAGAGCCTTGATTAAGTAAGCGATTGATCAGTAGTTTTGACTGGAAAGGATTATCCTTGGTAGGAGCAGATGGATCTTGGGGATGTGACATATTCTTGAACAATGATTACCTGTCTCTTTTGACAAACCTAAGCGGACAATCCAAGAGAAATGAAAAAAAATTTCATCGTTTTCTAATTTACCAGAAAATTTTCTCCCAGCATACTTACTGATTATGGATTCCATAACAAACCTTTCGCAAGAAGAACAAGCAGCGTGGCACGAAGCCATGCTTGGGCACGCTTATGATTTTCAAGACTGGGAGGAGGCAAGAATTAGTTTGTTAAAATTACTGCACAATCATAACCAAACTGCTACCGAGTCCTCGATTCGATCCTATGTTTCCTGTTGTGCCGAAGCAGTTTCTGGCGGACATCCACTACCCCGCCTAAATACGACCTTGGAAGATTTTTACCAAAAGTACGGCATGGAGAGTGCCGAACCGGTATAAAGATTCGTTAGGCGGGAGGCCCAGGACGCATCTTACCGAGTTTTTCCCGGTGTTGTTTGGCAACGGCCAAGTACTTCTCCGCCCATCCCTTGATCCCCTCCCTTTCCTTCTTGGACAAAGGTTTCTTCACTTTTGCAGGAACCCCGGCAACCAGACTGCCAGGAGGTACATCCATTCCCGCGAGGACAAGAGATCCGGCCGCCACAATCGAATGTTTACCAATTTTCGCCCCATCCAAGATGGTGGCATTCATTCCGATTAAACATTCGTCCTCTATTTCACAGGCATGAATGACAGCACCATGACCAACTGTGACATATTTCCCAACAATCAATGGATAATCGTCCGCCAGATGCCCAACCACCCCGTCCTGCAAATTGGAAAATTTGCCAATCTTGATTGAATTAATGTCACCTCTTAAAACCCCCCCATACCACAGGCTTGAGCCCTCATCCATTTGTACATCACCAATGACCACAGCAGTTGGAGCTACAAAAACATCGGGACCGTAAAGCGGTTCTTCACCCATGTGCTTATCCAATCGATCTTTTACCTTCATTTTACTTCCTTAGTTGGAAGTTGTACAAATTTTAGAAGAGAAAAAAACAAAACCATTTTTTAATCACCAAGGAAGATGCATACTCAAACAGCTAGGATAGTCTAGGGTCTGCCCTCCAACTAATCTTTCTTGGTTGGAATGACCGCAATGAGATGAATTGGGAAAAGATAATTACTGGCAGGCTTCACACTCCTCACCATTTAACATGGCTTGAATACTGCAGGCTTTCTTTTCAGCTTCAGTGTACTCTTTCTTGGCAGAAGGTTCATCGGAAGGGGCATCGGCAAGCGGTTTTGATTTCTTCAAATCAACCGTTGCTTTTTCTATATTTGATGCACCAAGTGTACGTAAATAATAAGTAGTTTTTAATCCTTTTCTCCAGGCCGCCCGATACATGTGAGAAAGGCTCTTGAGATCAGGAGTGCCCAGAAATAAATTTACGGATTGCGATTGATCGATCCATTTCTGACGCCGTGCAGCGGCAGATAAAACATATTCAAAGGAGACATCAAACGCAGTTAGATACTTCTTTTTGATACGACTGGGGATACCTTCGATCGGGCCAAGTTCGCCATCAAAATACTTCAACTGGTCTGACATTTCCTTATTCCAAAGACCTTCCTTTTTTAAATCATTTACCAAGAAACGATTGAGCACCATGAAATCGCCGGAAAGATTACTTTTCACAAACATATTTTTGTAGGTTGGCTCGATACATGGGGAAGAACCCATGATGTTAGAAATGGTCGCAGTTGGAGCGATGGCGATTACATTACTGTTGCGCATACCATGCTTGGCAATTTTCTTACGAACCACCGACCAATCCATTTTCGAACTCTTGGGAACTTCTACTTTGTCTCCACGTTCCTCTTCCAGCATCTGGATGGTATCTTGAGGAAGAATACCCCGGTCCCATTTGGAACCACGGTAAGATGAGTAAGTCCCACGCTCATTAGCCAAATCACTGGATGCTTCATAAGCGTAGTAGCAAATTGCCTCCATGAACTCGTCATTAAATTCGACTGCTTCTTCAGAGGTAAAGGAAACATCCTTGATGAAAAGTGCATTTTGCAAACCCATTACTCCCAATCCAATTGGACGGTGCCGACTGTTTGATGTTTTTGCCGCCTTAGTCGGATAAAAGTTTACATCAATTACATTATCCAATGCACGGATTGCAATCCGGATGGTGTCACGAAGTTTTTCGTGATCAATTTCTCCCTCCGGAGTAAGGTGGGAATCCAAGACAACTGATCCAAGGTTACAAACTGCCGTTTCATCATCCCCGGTATTGAGGGTGATTTCGGTGCAAAGATTGGAACTGTGGATCACCCCGGCATGATCCTGTGGGCTTCTAATATTACAGGTGTCCTTGAAGGTGATCCAGGGATGTCCAGTTTCGAAAAGCATTTTGAGCATGGATTTCCAAAGATCAATGGCTGGCATACTGTGGCTCCAAATTTCTCCTTGTTCAGCTTTGGTCTCGTACTCGATGTATTTTTCCTCAAATGCTTTACCGTACAAATCGTGCAGATCTGCGACTTCATTACTACGGAAAAGAGTCCAGTTCTCACGAGCTTCCATGCGCTTCATGAAAAGATCCGGTATCCAGTTTGCCGTATTCATGTCGTGGGTACGACGGCGGTCGTCACCAGTGTTTTTACGAAGCTCAAGAAATTCCAAAATGTCACAATGCCAAGTCTCAAGGTAGGCACATCCCGAACCCTTTCTTTTCCCTCCTTGGTTTACCGCACATAGTTGATCATTGTGCATTTTCAAAAAAGGGATAACTCCCTGACTTTCACCATTGGTCCCGGCTATGTGACTACCTGTGCCACGCACTGCGGTCCAACTGCCACCCAATCCGCCAGCCCACTTGGAAAGAAATGCATTCTCTGCGATTCCTCGGTACATGATCGACTCGATAGTGTCGTCGACTTTGTATAGATAGCAGGAAGAAAGTTGGGAATGTGGGGTTCCTGAATTGAAAAGTGTTGGAGTGGAAGAACAAAAGCGACGACTCTTGTAGAGGTTGTAGAGGGATATTATTTGCTCTTCTGGATTTTCTTCGTGAGCGAAAATACCCATCGCCACACGCATCCAGAAAAATTGTGGCGTTTCCAGACGACGGGGAGTTTCCCCGGTTTTATCCACAACCAAATACCGATCATAGAGGGTCTGTATGCCCAGATAGTCGAAATCTAAATCGGCAGACGGATCGATGGACTGACAAAGCCTCTCGATATCAAGCTTAAGTATCTTTTTATCCAATCTCTTAATCTCTACTCCTCGCTTCAAGTAGGTCTTAAAAGCTTTGGCGTGGAAGGTTCGGATTTCTTCAATACTGTGATGGGCAACATCCCACCCCAGCACTTCTTCGTATACATAAGTAAGAAGGATACGGGCAGCAAACTTCGCAAAATCCGCATCCCTTTCAATTAAAGTTTTGGCATTAAGGATGATGGTTTTGCGCAAATCCACCTCGGTTATTTCGGAAAATACCGAACGGCGTAAACTCTCTTCGATCTGCTCAGAATTAAGACATAAATCCAAACCAATGCTGGCAAAAGTGATACGTTTCTTAAGATCAAGGCCATCCCAGAAAAAAGTGGTTCCATCCTTCTTTTTCACCACAATCATGGAGTCCTGACGGACTTCATGATGATCGACATTGCTCTCCCGTTCTACTCTTCTCCGTGCCCGGTATAAAATGTAGGATTCAGCTACTTTGAAAAATCCGTGCTTCATCAGTTCTTCCTGAACGATGTCTTGCACATCCTCGATATTGATGAATGCCTGTCCGGTAGCAACTGCACGGCGGGTCACTTCATCCGACACCTGAACTGCTGGTTCAGAGTCCAGCCGAAGTGAAAGAAAAGCTTTACGGATGGCCACTTCGATTTTGGAAGAGTTCCATGGCACGACCTGTCCACTCCTCCGGATCAGCCGGATCAGAGAACTATCCACAGGTGTATTAGCGTTTAAATGCCCCCCTCCCACACCATTATTGGAACGAGAAAATACCAGACTTTTCGCCACATCATAGGCGTCGTTTTCCACCAATGCTTTTTCAATCAACTTGTGCAACTCGTCGAAGGAGAGGCGGGGGGCACCGCCTTCCTCCTCTTGTTCCAGCCGCTCGATTAAGCGGCTGGCGACGAGCCGGGAGGACTCCACCACGAGCTCCCGG
>JAYODK010000053.1:0-9717 GCA_038106225.1 Opitutales bacterium
GTGGTCATAGCTAGGTCATGTTTGGATATATAACCGAACAACTTACGGAACAATCCATTGTTTTCCGCAAAATAATGATCATCGCTTGAGGCTTCCAGGGCAATACGGGCAGGAAGTTCGAGTATTTTAATTTCCCCGACCGGGGTCTTTTCATGCATCGATTCGTAGGCCATTACCCAAGGTGTGTAAATAAGTAGAAGAAGGGGAAGAATGATAAAATTTCGCACACCTAATAAATCGCAGTTCATGCGAAACTGGATCAATCACAAAAAGGATAGATGATTTATTTTATAATACGGAAGGTTAGGTTGATTCTTGGACCGATCGGTTTGGCGGTACGCGGAATTTCGTGCATCCAATGATGTTGTGTGGTTCCTTTCATCAGTAGGAAACTACCATGGTTGAGGTGGATTTCATGCTTTAACCCATTGGTTTTGTATTGCTTGTGACGGAGTTTGAACTTTCTTTCTACTCCCAGGCTGACCGAACCGATGACCGGGTTTTGTCCGAGCTCCTTTTCATCATCACTGTGCCAGGCAACCCGGTCGTGACCGTCTCGGTAGTAATTGATGAGAACCGAATTAAAGGTCACTCCGGAAAGTGGTTCAATTGTCTGCTTGATGATGAGCAATTCTTCGGACCAAGGTTTCGGATCCATGTGAATGCCCGAATAGGCGTAGGATTTACCGGGATCACCGTACCACGCCTCCAGACGGGGAACTAGGCTTTCCCTGCCGTAAAAACGGATGGTGTTTTGGGTCCATTCAATTTTGTCTTTAAGTGTAGCAAGAAGATTATCTGCGATAGAGTGCGGAAAGAGTTTCGGGTAATAAAAAAGTTCGGCATCGGGAAGATTGATCTCTCCGGGTTCTTCCAAAATTAAGGAATCCTGCATGATCAGGAGGGAGGAAGACGGAAGAGAAAAAAGGTACTGTCATTCTCACAGCTCAGTTCGATCGATTGATCTAAATGCTCAATCGCCAGTCCGTCCGCCTTGTTCAGGGAATGATCTCCAGTTTTTACTGATCCGGCAACCACCTGAACCCAGATATGGGGCAATGTAGGAGAAGGTTCGAGGGTGAAGGATTTTTGGCTTTCTCCCTTGCCCAGCCAAAACTCAGCATCCTGCCTGATCGGTGATGAACCATCTTTCCCGCTTCCCGAAAACAGAAGTTTCATTTCCCCAGTACCTTCTGAGTCTGAAAGTTTCTTTTCCGCGTACAGAGGTTTACCTCCTGATTGATTGGGAAGCATCCAAATCTGATAAAGTTCGGTGCGGTTTTCCGAGGATGGATTAAATTCGCTGTGAGTCACTCCCGAGCCTGCACTCATGTACTGCAGGTCGCCCGGTTTGATGACCGACCCATTTCCCATGCTGTCCCGGTGTTCCAGTTCTCCGGAAATCACAAAAGTAAAAATTTCTGCATCCTGGTGCGGATGAGTAGGAAAACCACTATTTGGCTCAATGATATCGTTGTTCATTACAATGAGGGAATGAAAACCACTCCATTGCGGGTCGTTGTAATTGGCAAAGGAGAAAGAAAAATTGGCATGCAACCAGCCATGATCAGCGGTTCCCCTTTCATGAGCTCTCCTTATTTTGTATATCATAATCAAACTATCTATGCTCTCGCAAAGCCTGATCCAAATTTAAACTAATAAAAAAGCCTACGAATCGCCTAACAAAAAAGCAAAATTTTCAGATTCTGCATCGATGTGCATGCGGACTGCTTCGCGTGCTGAAAGAAATTCCCCTTCATCAATTCGATTTCTTCTTAAAAACCCGGGAGGTAATTCTTCCAATTGACCCGACCCGCTGTTGCCAAAACGTAATTCCTTAATCATATGATTTGCCAGAATTACCATATCGATGAGCTTGTGGACATGCGGATCTTCTACTCCGGGTCGTGCTCCTTTACTAAAGGTATGGTGCCATTGAGCAACCTGCATCACTACGGATGGTATTCCCCACTTTTCAATAATCATGGAGCCCAGAAGATTGTGATGAATTTGACCCAGTGCTTTTTCTGCAAACCAAAGGGTACAGTTATTACTTTGGGTAAAACTGATTTCTTTTAAAAATTCTTCTTTTAGGAATTTAACTTTAGCAACTTTTCCTAGATCGTGGAGAAGACC
The DNA here is from genome assembly GCA_038106225.1 of Opitutales bacterium. Taxonomy (GTDB): domain Bacteria; phylum Verrucomicrobiota; class Verrucomicrobiia; order Opitutales; family Seribacteraceae; genus Chordibacter. The sequence continues at coordinate 2,137 of JAYODK010000053.1, forward strand.
CCCAGCGTATGCATAATCCATATACTCGCAGCCATAACGCTCGCAGAGTAGATGACTGGCTAAAGCAACACCGCAACTGTGTAACCAAAGTCCCTCTAGCTGAAATTTAACATTTTTATCATTAGATAAAAACGAATCCATAACTGAGGTGCTAAGCAGAGCTCTGCGTACATTTTCAGATCCGATTGTTAAAACAGCATCATTAATATCGGTTATTCGATCAATTCTTCCCTGCCTATATTCAAAAGAATTAGCAATTTTAAGAATTTTTGAAAAAACAGACTGGTCTTTAGAAATTATACTACAAAGGGCAAAATTTGCAGCTTCCGTATTGGAGGCCATTTTCAAAATGTGATCAACCAAAGTAGGGATACTGGGGAGTTCTCCAGCCACCTCTTGAATAACTGAGTTGTACTCTTCAGCAAGATCAACAGTTGGAGTATTCGAATACATTTTGAAATCAGTCATTTTATTCGATAGGTAAGTATTTTCTTTATTTCAATGTATAAATTACAGTCAGTCCTTTATAGTTTTAGTTCTCCTCGCCTAATGACATTTAAATGAAAATTATAGTCATAGGTGCTGGAATTTCCGGTTGTTCTTGTGCTCACCTACTGTCTATGTCAGGGCACGATGTAACTCTGGTCGAAAAAGGAAGGGGGGTAGGAGGGCGTATGGCAACCCGCCGTATGGAGGGTGCCCGGATTGATCATGGAGCACAGTTTTTCACTGCTCGCGATCATCGATTGCAGAAACTAAATCGTCAATGGATTCAGGAAAAGCGGGTGGTTGAGTGGTACGACAAAGTGCCCGGGTGCCCAGGCATACCCAGCGATATGCGCTATCGTGGCAGTAGGGGAATGACCGGACCGGCGAAGTCACTGACTAAGGATTGCTCACTTGCTCTTAATTTTTTCGCTGAAAAAATGGAGAGAAAGAGAAGATGGCAGGTAACTGAGCGAGGCGGAGAAGAGAGGGTTTTGGAAGCCGATCATTTGGTCATTACTATCCCCTCCGTTCAGATGCTTGAACTATTTGAAAGAAGCAATCTTGATCTTGGAAGTTCGGTGATGACGAGGCTTGAGGCTATCCGCCATACCCGCTGTCTGGCAATTTTAGGAATATTGGATCGCCCATCCAGACTTCAATTCCCCGGTGCCGTTACCCATCCTTTCAAAAATGTTGACTGGTTATCCGACAATCAGGTGAAGGGAATATCTGATCGGTCTGCCATCACCTTGCATGCTTCGGCTGAGTTTTCGGAACAGTACTGGAATGTGCCCGATACAGAATGGGGAAATCAGTTAATGGAGCCGGCTGGCGAGGTGCTGGGGTCCCGGGTAGTTTCCTGGGTGTCTCACCGCTGGGGGTTTGCCAAACCTTTGGTTACCTTTGGTGCCACCCATCTTCACCTGCCCGAACTTTCCCTTACTTTGGCCGGTGATGGATTTGGGGGCGAGCGTATCGAGCGGGCGGCAATTTCGGGATTAGATGCCGCCGATGCAATTCTCGGCAGCCTGGTTTAGAACCGGAAACGATACCCGATCTCAAAACTCGGAGCACTCTTTAAATCCCTATCCACTTCCAAACCGTTGGTGTATTTCAAGGCAACTTCCCGGCCAAGTTCGGCCCCAACCGATGCAAAGACTCCGTGTTTTTCTGAAGGGTTCCATTGAAGAGTGCTATACAACCGAAAAGCGGTCATGGCGAACTCAGGGTCTTTTCCCGCAGCGTATTGTGATTCCGTTTTCCATCGATTGCCGGAGAATTGCGATCCCGCAATCCAGTCAATCGAGTCGGTCAGGCTGTAGCGGTAGCGAAGGATAGGACCGGCAAATACCAAGTCTGCTCTTTCAGACGGTTCCCACATAAACCCGATCGCGGGTAAAAACATGTCGTCATCAAATCCGGTGGAGTAAAAAGCACCAAAGATCCACTGGAAAGTTTCGCTTTGTTTCCATTTTACACCTGCCATTGCCATGTAATTCATGGAATCACTTGCGGAAGCGTCAAAATCTCCGGCCATGCCAGGTACGAAAAGAGCAATTCCGGTGAGAGTATCGGAATAATTTTTGCTCAAGAAGAGGGCGAGTTCCAAAGATTGCAACCTTTCTTCATTGAGGAAACTGGCATCCGAAATATCGATATCTGTGTTTTGATAGCGAAGTCCGGCACCGAATGACCAGTCTCCACCATCGTGATAGTACAGCGGAGTCATTAGCTCCCACTGACTTCCACCGATTTCTACATTTGTACCTTCAACTTTCCGGTCAGGAGATGTTCCGTAGGAAATTTTTATGGCTGCAGAATCGGAAATAAAATCCTGACTGTAGCCAAAGAAAGGACAGGAAAGAAGAAGGAAAAATAGGACGCATTTATTCATGAACCTAGCTTATGCGGCTTAAGTATTTGGTCAAGCTGGTTGCCCGCGTATGAATTTTCGTTAGACTCTCTATATGCACCGTCTTTTCCAAGAACAACTAATACCTATTGACCGCGAAACCCTGTGGGAATTCGTATCGGTTCCTCAAAATCTCAACCTCATTACTCCTCCAGATCTTGCCTTTCGCATAAAGGGTGAACCCCCAATAAAGGCTTATCCGGGTCTTCTTTTGGAATACGAAGTGAAAGTCCCCCTGCTTGGATGGACGCCATGGTTAACCGAAATTAAATATGTCACCGAAGGCTACTCCTTTATGGATGAACAACGCGTCGGGCCCTACAAACTTTGGATGCATACCCATAAGTTGGAGGAGGTCAAAGGAGGCACGAAAATGACAGACGAAATTATTTATCAGGTACCCTTCGGAATCTTTGGTTCAATTGCTCATTTACTCTTTGTTCGGCGGACCTTGGAAAGAATTTTTGCTTACCGCAGGGAAAAACTGGAGGAAATCTTTCCCTCCAAATAATTCTTCTTTATTCGGCTCAGTGATCTGCATGCCGTCATTATGATTTCTTCCTTTTTGAACAATTTTATGTCCCAAAAGTGGGAGGACTTGATGATGGCTCATTATCCGGCATCGCCCGAACTTATCCAAGCGAGCCTGCCCGATGATCTATTGGTTGATAACTACGAAGGAAGGGCATGGTTTAGCGTTGTGGCTTTCCGGTTGACGGATTTACGCATCCGTCCGCTCACTTTTCTCAAATGGAAAGACTTTTGGGAAATTAATCTGCGTACCTATGTGCGGGACAAAAGGGGCAACCGGGGCGTTTGGTTTTACTCACTCGATTCCTCCGATCTCCTTGGAGTGCTCGGTGCCCGCATTCTCTATGGTTTGCGTTATAATTTTGCCCGGATCCACCGGGAGGGGTCATCCACGAAGTGCAAACTGGTCTACCATGGATCCCGTGGAAAGATTGCACACTCCCGGATCGAGGGGGAGTGGAAGGACGAGGACCGAGCAACCAACAAGCCAGGGACCCTCGATCATTTTCTTTTGGAGCGTTATCGGTTTTGGGCACGAAGAGAATTTTCCAACGGTTCTTCCTCTGCTTCCGTTCGCCATGTTCCCTACCAGGTTCACAGGCTAAATAAAATACATTATGAGGGTGGTTTGTTCACCAGTCAGGGATTTTCTGAACCCCAAAATGGTCCGGAGTTGGGGCACTACTGCCCGGGGTTTTCGGTGGAAGCAACGGCTCCCGAGTGGGCATTTTCGATTTCCGGCCAGGCAAACCAAAGGTAGGTTTCGTCTTCTACCCGTTCTGTACCGAAGAAAGAAGCATCGGAAAGTTCTCCCAGAGAATGATGGGGGAATCCGCGACTCATGGAACCTTGCAAAAGCGACCACAAGCAGGCGTCTTTGGAGAGAGCTTTAGGTAGTTCTGAAGGATTGGGAGAGGGAAGGATTTCGAGTTCGTTGTGTAAGTGGCTTTTTACCTGAGCATGAGCCACAGCAAGTACACATCCAGGCACCGCATCCTTGATTAACTCAAGTTTGAAACCACCTTTGCTGGAGCGGGAAGAGATCAGGTTGGCCAAGCAATAAAGATTAGAATCGTATTCTGCAAATTCAACGCAGCGCTCACTGATCGGACCTTCAAAGAAATTTCCGCAACTTGCAGTTCCTGAAGAATTAAAATAAGAGTGCCTAGCACCCATCCACTTTTGGCGAAGTAGGTGGGTGCTGTGCATACGAATGAGTTCATCTTGCTCAAGTCGCTGGGGATCCAGGTCATTAAAAGAAGCACGCATGATTTTAAGTTGATCCCGACAGAGATAAAAAATTCTTCTAACCTCAGTGAGGGTGGCTTTGCCGGTGCCAGCGAGGTCAAGGAAATGAGCCAAGGAGGGCAGGGAGGCGAGCAGGGAGCGTTGCAGAGAATGTGCAACCGGATCCTGCGTGCAGCAAAGCGGTTCCACCCATTCATTTAGTTGATCTTTTATCGACAAGGTATGGTTGGCAAATTTCTGCAAAGCGGAAAAATCACCAAAAGCTGCAGGGGATTCTCCGTTAACTAAAGGAAGAATGCCAAGCAGGTGCTCGTAAGTTCTGTGTATAGCATCTTTGTGGGAAACATTTTTAATCTCCGAGGTCTCTACCGTACCATCACCTCCGAGATAGCGGGCACTGGGTTTGGAGTAGTTTTCGCGCAGATTTTCAATAGGTTCAGATTCGATGAACTGGGTAAGGTCGGCAGGTTCATTCAAGAGCATAAGGGTACGCGAGCGCAGGTCATCATCCAATGGAGAGGGCTTGGAAAGAAGGGCAAGGCTTGACCAGTCATCACTTAACTGTGCGACCAGTTGCTTGGTGGATTCATCGCTAGCGAGTAATTCCTCAAAGGTGGATCTCTCATCATCGGAGAGAGATCCCATAAGGTAATCTATGGCTTGTTGTCGGGTCGTTTCCAAAATTTATATCTTAACTTTTCTATGGGTGTGCACAGAGCTTCTCAAACTAGGTTTAGCTATTTTCTTTGTCGGCATAGTAAATTATAGCTTAGGTGTGGTCATGGTCTTAGGCTGGACAGTGCTCTACGAAGCTTTTCCATTCCCAACCGGATTCGTGATTTAACCGTTCCCAGTGATAACTGCAGGTAGTCAGAGATCTCCTGATGATTCAGTCCTTTGAAGTAGGCAAGTTCCAGTGCCTCGCGTTGGTCCAAGGGCAGTTGCCCAAAGGCTTCCTTGATACTCGACCGTTCATCTGAACGGACTGCATGATCTGCCCCGCTCTCGGAGGAATGATCCTGGCGGTTGCTTAATGCTTCAATGGGTTCCCCGTGGACCACTTTGCGTTTCCGTGCTCTCATGCGGTCAATGCAGCGGTTACGGGTTATAACCAGTAACCAACTACTAAATTTTCCTTTCTCTGGTGAATAGGAGTCCGGTTTTTTCCAGACATAGGCAAACACATCCTGGATTACTTCTTCTGCCTCCCACCGGTCACCCAAAATTTCCAGTGCCAACGAGAACATAGCACCGGCAAAGCCATCGTACAGATCGGCAAGCGAATCAGGTTCCTGATCCCGAATTTTTTCCCAGTGCGTGCTTTCGATTGGTGACATCAGTTTAGGCTCTTATCAGTCTCGCAGATAGGAACTTTTGTCGAGAATAAGTGGTATAGAAAGGGTAGTTTGGGAGGGGTTGGATAAAGAATTTAGGATACTCGATCTTACCCTGGAAATGCATGGGTCTTGAGGTCATCTAATTCCAAAATTTCCAAAGCCGATTGCTCGCAGGCCTCCAGTTTTACTTTGGGTGCCATGCCCGCTTCATATGCTTCCTGCCACCGTCCTGCACAGAGACACCAACATTCTCCCGCCTTTAAGCCAGGAAAATTGTATTCCTCTATGGGAGTGCTCAAGTCATTTCCCATTTGTTTGCTAAAAGCTAGAAATTCTTCCGTCATTATGGCACACACGACATGTCTGCCATGGTCACCTGAATCAGTTTCGCAGAATCCATTCCTGTACCATCCGGTCTTGTTTTCCAGACAGCAGGGGACAAGGGGTGATCCAAGAACATTTAATGGACCATTCGGTTTAATTGGAGCGATCATTAATAGTTGAAAAAAGGTTAGTAGGTGGATGTAGAATTTTCATGCTTATCCGAAAGAGGGGAAAGTCCCAATGATTTTAGGCACTCTTCCAGAATAGACTGGGTGGATGAGGTGCCGATACGGGTGGCACCGAGCTTTCGCATTTGTAAAAGAGTAGACAGATCTTTTACTCCACCGGCTGCCTTTACCTGCATACCTGTGGAACAACATCCCACCATTAGGCTAACATCCTCGACGGTTGCTCCCCTTGAGATCATGTTACCTTCTGGCTGTTTGGTATATCCAAAGCCTGTCGATGTTTTTACCCAGTCCGCACCCGCATTTTCAGAAATTTTGCAAAGCAATCTTTTGAATGCATTGCCATCCAGACCGGCTCCACCGAAATTTAGATAATCGTTTTCAATGATCACCTTGAGTTTTGCATTTTGCGAATGAGCGATCTGGCGAACAGTTCTCACTTCTTCTTCAACGAATTTCCAGTCCCCGCTCATTGCCCGGCCCAAATTAATAACCATATCCACCTCACTTGCTCCTTCTTGGCAGGCTTTTTGTGTCTCCAATACTTTAATTTCAGTCAGGTTCGCCCCATGAGGGAATCCGATTACTGTACAGATCCCTGTTTTCGAGTTTTCGAGTAGTTTGGTTGCTCTTCTTACATCGCATGGTTTCACACAAACCGTGGCGGTTTGGTAGGTCTCTGCCAGGGTACAACCTTTAACCAGCTCGTTTTCCGAAAGGGTAGGGTTAAGCAGGGCATGATCGATCATTCCTGCAATATCTGAATATTTGTATTCCATTGATTTCAAGAAAACTGTCCGGAGTTGTTTGAATCGCAAGTCCAGAGTGTTTGTGATTGATAAAGACATTTGCGAATTCCCTGATGATTTGTCTAAAATTGACGGATCATGCATACCATACTATGCAATTTGCTTTTTGGCCCGGGCGAACGACCGAGTATTCGTTGGATTGTGTGGTCATGGCTTGGCGGGTTTCTCGGTATTTTTACAATTGAGCAAATTGGCAGGCTGATAGACTTTGGTGACCGTGCATCCTTATTCCTGATCGGATCTTTCGGTGCCTCTGCCGTTCTTGCCTATGGTGTTCCGCGGGCACCTTTTTCCCAACCGCGCAATATCATTGGAGGGCATTGTATTTCGGCATTCGTGGGGGTGTCCGTTTTCTTGATACTTGGCAATGAGGGTATCTTTGTCTGTCCACTTGCAGTCTCGCTTGCCATAGCCGTAATGCAGGTCACGGGCACGGTTCATCCCCCTGGTGGTGCCACCGCCCTGATTGCGGTGATTGGGGGAGATGCCGTACACCAGCTTGTTTACTGGTATGTACTTTGTCCGGTCGGACTGGGAGCCTTAATCATGGTCGGAGTTGCCTGGTTTACCAACAATCTTTCCAAAGACCCAAGCCGTAAATATCCCAGCCTTAAATGATTTGATATTTGCCAACTTATTCTTCGAGGATAATTTATTTGAATAAAGTTTGCCGGGATAGCTCAGTTGGTAGAGCAACGCATTCGTAATGCGTGGGTCGTCGGTTCGAATCCGATTCTCGGCTC
>JAYODK010000008.1:0-25661 GCA_038106225.1 Opitutales bacterium
CCATGCCTGCGGCAAGTACTAATAAGGAAGGTGAAGTTTGTTTAGAAGTCATTTCGTAATGCAAAAGATAAATAATCTAGTACTTGTGAGGTAGTTACCGCTTCCTGACCATGTTGCCTAGCCAAGGTCTCAGCTGCCCGACCGTGCCACAAAGCACCCAGAGCTGTACAATCAGTAAGAGAACCCCTTCCCTTGGCTAAAAGAGAACCAATTATTCCACTTAGTAAATCTCCACTACCTCCCCGGGCAAGCAAGGAAGTTCCACAAAATAAATGCAGAACAGAACCTGAGGAGATTACTTGTGAGTGGGCTCCTTTTCGCAAAATTACCCCAGAAAAACTGAGAATATATTTTTCTATGTCAAGATCCCCAGAAAGTCGGGCAAGCTCTCCAGCATGCGGAGTCAGAACTAGTTGTTTTTTATTTTCAAGGGAGTCAATTATTTCCGGCCTAAGAGCATCTGCGTCCAAAAGAACGGGTTTGGGAAATAATTTACATAATTCCCTAATTAAAGAATGAGTCTCCTGATCATTACCCAGCCCAGGACCCGCAACCAGTGCATCTGCACGATCAAGAAATTGTCTAATTTTGCCGAGTGCTTCCAAGGCAATTGACCCATTCGGCGTCTCTGGAAGGGGTATCCACATTGCCTCAGGACAGACGGAAACAAAAGATGCGTGAAGAGATTCCGGCACACAGCAAGTCAGCAAACCAATCCCTGAGCGCAAGGCAGCCTGAGCACACATTAATGCCGCCCCACCAAACTCCCTCGAACCTGCAATAATCAGCAAATGCCCGAAATCACGCTTATCGCAAGCAACCGGTCGTAATTTCCTTAGTATGGGAAGGGCAGATGATCGAAGCACTTTATCACAGGTGATATAGTCTGTCTTTTCCGGATCATTAAAAAAGCCGAGATCCAAATATCTCAATCTCCCAACCCAGCGTTGGTTGAAACTTTTAACCAAGGGGGATTTTACAATGCCTGTACTGTAAGTGAAATCAGCACGGAATGGCTGGACCTTTTCATTAATTGATTCGGAAATCCCACTGGGTAAATCTATCGATACACGAACTGATATCCTATCTGACTGATTCAATAGAGAAATCCAATCGCTAAGGGGGCTTTGCAGATTGGGCCTGCCTTGCATGCCCAATAAACCGTCGATCAATAAATCAAAAATCCGGCCTTCACTATTTTGCCTGTAGATTTCATTAAGTTTTTCTGCGTCCAAGCAATTGGCAACTGGCAGGATCTCTAGTCTCTTGGAGGCAAAATCAATTAATTGTTCAAATGCCCGCTGAGTAAGAGGTCGGCAATCTTCCTTGTTTGCCCATTGCCAAACGACTGCCTGGGCAGTGGGAATTGTTCGTAGAAACCGCCGGGCAGCAATCAAAGCATCTGCTCCATTATGTCCCTTACCCACAAGAACCAAAAGTCTTGGACGATGAGGTATGGTACGAAGCTCACGCATATCTCGCAGTGCACAATCCGCCACTGCCTCTCCGGCACGCGTCATTACACTCCACTGAAAATCTTCATCTCCATGAAAATATTCTTCTTCAAAAATATGGGCCTGTGAAAGAGACAGGATTGGATCTTGGGGAATTGGCTGCATTACCTGATTAGCACAACCACTGCTGAGGCAATTTCATTAAGATGGGTAAGACTGATCAGTGCCGAAGAAGCTTGTCTTTCGAGCAAAGCCAATGATCCATGTTCTGAAAAACTGGCAATTGGCTGTCCATCTTTCCCCTTTTCCACCTCCATATCCAACCATCCAAAGTTTTTGCCAATGCCAGTTCCCAGTGCTTTTGAGACTGCTTCCTTGGCGGCAAAACGAGCAGCCAAGCAAGGGGCAGGGTCTACTCTTTGCATACACTCCTCCTGCTCCCGCTTGCTAAATACTTTTGCAAGGAAAGCTTCTCCATGACGGTCAATAGAGTCACGGATACGGGAGACTTCGATTTGATCGATTCCAACTCCCACCACATTGGCACCTCGGGGCATTTCCGGCACATTCATCATGAGTTAAGAAGTCTGCGCATGGTAGACACCGCTTCGGAAAGACCATGGGTAATAGAACGGCAAATGATACTGTGCCCGATATTAAACTCTGTCACTTGGTTCAAGGTTTTTGCAGCCTCCACATTGACATAATTTATACCATGACCTGCATTTATTTGCAGTCCCAGCGAAAGGCCTATTTCCATTCCCTGTTTCAGAACATTCAATTCATGATCCCGCTTTTTTATAGACGACCAGGCTCGGGCAAAACTGCCTGTATGTAATTCCACCCAAGGAGATCCAATTTTTGCCGAAGCTTCCAACTGTGCGACATCCGGATCAACAAACATACTGGTGGGAATTTTCTTATCGGTAAAAGCCTGTACTGCATCCCGGGCACGAACCAAATTTCCTGCGACATCCAATCCTCCCTCCGTGGTTACCTCCATTCTATTCTCCGGAACCAGACAGACGCTATCTGGGTTAAGAGACAAGGCTAAGTCGATCATTTCTTCAGAGAGGGAAACCTCTAGATTGAGACGTGTTTTCTTATGTTCCAAATAGCGTTGCACATCCTCGATCTGTACATGCCTACGGTCTTCCCTAACATGCATGGTGATGCCATCTGCACCGGCATCCTCTGCCAACCAAGCCATCGATGCAGGATCAGGCTCAACGAACCCACCAAAAGTATTGGGCTCATTTCGGTATCTTGCCTGTCGTAGGGTAGCAACATGATCAACATTTACACCTAGTAAAATCATTTGGTTAAATGATAAGTTTTTTCATGTTAAACTCAACTGGGTTTGCTCAAAAGATTTTGGCATTGGGCCGCCTTTATCTTTAAAGAGATTTCGTAAAAACCTTGGACGATGGTGAGGAGTAGGTCCATATTTCCTTAGAGCCTCAAGGTGGACAGGGGCACCATACCCCTTGTTTGATGAAAACCCATAACCAGGAAATTCGCTATTTAATTTCCTCATCATTCGATCACGAGTGACTTTCGCCATTAAGGAGGCCATGGCAACAGACAATGAAATCGTGTCCCCTTTAACCAAACCAAAATGTTGGTAGATTAGTTTTCTCATTGGCTTTCCATCGACTAAAACCGTCCACTGACTTTGTGGTTCACTCATACCAGAAAATAAATCTTCATGTTTCAACCGGGAAGGAGTCCACTTATCATTACTCTTTCGAGCAGCCAATTCCATCGCTCTTTGCATAGCCAAACAAGTAGCACCAACGATATTGAGATCTTCAATTTCCCCCACCGAAGCCATCCCCGTTGCCCCATAAATGTCACATTCTTCGAGCAGATTTTGGATATGGAGGAATAGATTTTCTCTTTTTTCTTCAGTAAATTTTTTGGAGTCATTTATTTCCTCAACCCTTTTACGATTCTTTGCTTCCCTAAAAAATTCTGACGGCAAAATTACACACCCAGCAACCACCGGACCAGCCAAGCATCCCCGTCCCGCTTCATCAACTCCAACCACACCACATCTCCCTTTGGCTAGCTTGCGGTCATAAGTCCATCGGGGATTTGGCATGACTATTTTCTCCCCCAGTTAGGGTTCCATGCTTTTTTTGCAGGGGGTGTTTTGCCCATGGCTTCATAGGCAGTCTTAAAGTGCAATTTGCAAAATTCTCCCATTTTTTGCTCACCAAACCGTGCAAATAATTCTCTGGCAGCATCTTTGGCTTGTGCACCAGAACCCTTCGGTAACTTCTGATCAGCTAACTCTTCCAGTTTTTTCATCTGCTCCAGCCAGGTAGCCCGGGCAATAATCGAAGCAGCAGCCACCACCGGATCTTCCTCGGCTTTGGTTCTCATCTTCAGTTCAAAAGATGGATCTTTGACATATTTTTGTACTAAGGGCTGTTTGGAAAATTGATCGAGTAATCCCCATTTGGGCTGCCTTAGCTCAAGTGCATCTAAAAGAGCTCGACCATGCAGCCAGGCAAGTAACTTATTTAAGTTGTCACCAAATTTACCGTACAACTCATTGTATTTCAGCATGCTAGTGTAAGCAGTTTTGACCACCACGCCCTTAGTTTCTTTAATGGACTTGGCCATTTTTATAATAGCTCCGTCGGTAATGGTCTTACTGTCACGGATTCCTCTCTCCATCCATTGCCTAACCATGTCGCCATCTGCCACCACACAGGCTGAAACAACCGGTCCAAAGAGATCGCCCTTACCGCTCTCATCCAGTCCCGCATGTGGCTCAAACCATTCCGGATTATTGACCTCTTCATATCCGAGTAAAAATTCTCCAGTAATTTCTGGCTCCAATATATTACTGACAAATTCCTCAGTCTTACCTCCTTGTACCACCAGTTTTCCACTCTCGTAAGCAACCACCTTGACCCCATCGCCATCAAATGCGTGTCTGGCATAGGGAACCTCTCTGGTCGGCCACCCTCTCCGATGCAAGGCATCTCCAAGTTTCTCCATCTGCTCGGAAGTTAATTTGAGCGTGTATAAAGTCTGCTTTTTGGTTTGATTTTTAGCGGATGTATTTGCTGGTCTTGCCATCTTCACACTATCCATGAGAAAGAGATTTAAAAAACGCAACCGCCAAGGATGGAAAATTTACCAAACTTCAATTGGATAAAATCAGAAAAAAGATTATCGGAATACCAAGCTGCATTACTTGATTGGTATCATCGTAATAAGCGTATCTTGCCATGGCGCCAGGACCCATCCCTGTATAAAACTGTGGTTTCGGAATTCATGCTTCAACAAACCAGAGTCTCTACTGTACTTCCATACTTTGAAAATTGGCTCCAGGAATTTCCTGATTTTGAATCGCTCGCCAAAGCACCTGAAGAAAAAGTTCTTAAGGCATGGGAAGGATTGGGTTACTACTCGCGGGCAAGAAATCTTAGTAAACTTGCGAAAATTTCTTTATCATGGGAAAAGCCTCCGGGCACCTTTGATGAATGGAAAAAATTACCAGGTGTCGGTCCTTACATTGCCGCCGCAGTTACCAGCATTTCACTTGATAAAAGAGAGGCCGTCTGTGATGGTAATGTGGTAAGGGTACTTAGCCGCGTTTTTGCAATACCCGAGATTTACAAAGATGGAGCAACCGCCCAGAAAAAAATACGGCCGTTCGCACAAAGTCTAATAAGCAAGGTTCTGCCCGGGGACTACAATCAGGCAATTATGGAGTTAGGGGCAACCCTTTGCCTACGATCGTCTCCACTTTGTTCTCAATGTCCAATTCACAAAAATTGTAAATCAGGCAAATCTGGGGATTGGCACCACTATCCCCGCATTGCTCCGAGGCTAAAAAAAACTGCCATCATTAGAAGATACTGGGTGGAGAAAAACGGCAGTCTTCTCCTGCACTCTTCTAGAGAAAAGCGGTTAAGAGGAATATTTGAATTACCAGAAACATTACCCCCAGTATCCAATTTTTCGAAAATTAAAACCAAAGAGATTGCAACCCGCAAACGAACAATTGGGAATGTCGAATACACTGAAGAAATCCACCGAACCATCATACAACCGACAATTAAGGAACCTCTTCCAAATGAATATCAATGGATGAAGTGGTCAGAAATGAAATCATTCACCCTATCCGGACCGCATCGGAAATGGATTGATGAACTAAGGGCGTCAGCGATTTCTCCAAAAATGAAATACCAGAGGAATCATACTAGCCACAATCCCAAGTAGATAAATTAGCCATGTTCTATCTATCAGATATGCAAAGGACAGAAGGAAGATTGAACAAACCAGAGTTACATAAGAAGGGCGGACTTTAGCATGCTTGTAATACGCATATCCAATTGCAGAAAAAACGAGTATTCCAAAAATTTTCGCAAAATTCATAATCTATTTCTGAGCTGCCAAATTTGTAATTTCATGAATTGCCCCATCGAAAGATCCATTGGAAAAGAACACCAACAATCTCGCATGATTGTTGTTGGTTCGCAAATCGTTGCTTAAATATGAACTAAGTTCCTTATTAGTATTGAAAGTAAATGCAGCCCCGCCCTCTTTCTCAATAAAAGTTTTAATCCAATCACGATCTAGTCTTTCATTTTCTGGAATACGCTCAGACCGATGTATTTCTCCGATAAGAACCTCATCGGCCAAAGCAAGAGATTGGGCAAAACGACTTTGAAACACATTGGTAACCGCAGTGTTGCTCCGAGGTTCAAAACAGGCAGTAATTTTTTTTCCAGGCCATCGAGCACGGAGAGACTCCAGTGCACCGGAAATTGCAGTTGGGTGGTGAGCAAAGTCAGAAATTATGGTGAGAGAATCACTTGTAAATAGTATCTCCTGCCTTCTTTTTACACCTTTGCAACCCTGATAATTTATCTCTGGAGTATGTGAAAAAAGATTTTCCAATTTTTCTTCAGCTCGATGATCAATGATATGAATAAGGGCGGATGCCGCATAAGCCATCGCCAAATTTCTTGCGTTAAAAAGACCGAACATTTTCCACTCTACCCTTTTAACTACTTTGCCTCTCCAGACTAATTCAAAGCAGCTGCCAAATTCATTTTCCTCAAACGAATCAATCCTTAAGTCATTGCCTTGACTGATTCCTACCGAAATCAACTGAGTCCATGGAGCCTCAGGCAGTTTACAAAGATTAGGATCATCCCCGTTGTACAAAACAAATCCGTTCGAAGGAACAATGCGTAAAAGGTGAGAAAAACTGCGAGAAATATCCTCTAGATCCCGAAAAATATCCCCATGATCAAATTCTAGGTTGTTAAGTATTAAGATTTTAGGACGGTAATGGATAAATTTGCTTCGCTTGTCAAAAAAAGCAGAGTCATACTCATCCCCTTCAATGACGAACGGGGCAGAAATATCACCAAGCTCATTCCCTGCCACTAAATCAAGCGGGACCCCACCGATTAAATATCCTGGCTTCAAGCCGCATGCCTCTAATGAATAAGCGGTAAGAGCAGTTGTGGTTGTTTTTCCATGAGTTCCTGCAACCACAATAGATGGGCGCTTCCCGATCAAGTCTTCTCCAATTAATTGAGGCAAGGAGACAAAAGGAATTTTTCGGTCCCTTAAAAGTATTTCAACCTGAGGGTTTCCCCTAGAAACTGCGTTACCAACGACCACACGGTCGGGTTGCCAGTTAGTTAATTCCTCTACTGAAAAGCCTTCAAATAAATCAATATCTGCATCCACCAAGACATCTGACATTGGTGGATAAACACCAGCGTCTGATCCTGCAACCTCGTAACCCATTTTCTTTAGCAACACTGCTGCATTACCCATAGCAGTACCACACACCCCGATAAAAAATACCCGCATACAATACTCAAAATAGCTCATAAAGCGGATTGGCAAAAACAAATTGCCTCGACTTCATTAATCGATTGAGGAAAACCATAGGGTAATGAATGAAGAAAACCTCAAAGTTTTAGTTCTCGGCAGTGGAGGGCGTGAACACACACTTGCCAAAATCTGCTCACAAAGCCCGTTGGTCAAAGAGGTGTTGGTGGCACCTGGAAATGGAGGCATCGAGAAGGAATTCCGCACCCTCTCGATCCCAGTAGATGATAGCGAAAAAATTGTGCAAGCAGCACAGGATGAAATGATCGACTTAGTTGTAGTTGGTCCTGAAGTTCCCCTTTGCAATGGAGTGGTGGATAAATTAAACAAAGTTGGTATTCTTGCCTACGGTCCTGATGCCAAATGTGCAAGATTAGAGGGAAGCAAAGCGTTCACCAAGGATTTTCTGGCACGCCACAAAATACCCACCGCAGAATATGGAAACTTTTCTGAGGTTAGTGACGCCATCAAATATTTGCAGACCTGCCCACTTCCTGTGGTTGTTAAAGCCAGTGGTTTGGCAGCAGGTAAAGGAGTAATCATCTGCCAAACCAGAGAAGAAGCAGAATTGGAAGTTCGCAATATGCTAAGCGGCAATAGTTTCGGCAATAGCGGAAGTGAAGTGGTTATCGAGGAATTTCTCGATGGAGAGGAGGCATCTTTGCATCTTATCTGTTCGGGAGAGGAGTACCTTGCATTACCTATGAGCCAGGATCATAAAAAAATTGGTGACGGCGACTCAGGACCAAATACTGGTGGAATGGGTGCCTATGCCCCGACTTCTTTGGTTAGCAATACCATGCTAAAAGAATACGAAGAATCAATCGTTCGTCCTACTCTGGCTGGATTAAAGTCGGAAGGGATGCATTTCCGGGGAACCTTGTATGTCGGGCTTATGCTAACTAGTTCTGGCCCCAAAGTCCTCGAATTCAATGTCCGTTTTGGTGATCCTGAAACGCAAGTAATTCTCCCCTTAATTGATGAAGATTTGGTCCCTGTTCTCATAGCCTCAGCAAAGGGAGATTCTCTACCCCAAAAGCTCAAGATCAAAGATTCTTACAGTATGGTGGTTGTTCTTGCAAGCAATGGCTATCCAGGCTCTTATCCGAAAGGAGAGAAGATCGCCACACCCCTTGATCTGCCTCCATCAACTCTGCTTATCCATGCGGGCACATCTTCTGGCAAGGACGGTGAAATTATATCATCTGGTGGCAGGGTACTTGGAGCAGTTGGTATGGGAAAGACTTTGCATGATGCCAAGATCGCCGCTTATAAATTGTGTGAAGCAGTGGAATTTGAGTCGAAATATTATCGGAAAGATATTGGACACCGTGAATTTTCTAGATCTTAAAACGGTTCAATCTTGCCATTACCCTTTTCGAGATTGAGTGTTAAGAATTAGTAATGGGCAAAAAGAGTAGGACAAAAAAAGAGAAAAAGAATTCAAAGAAAGTTCTTTTCGTTTGTACCGCAAATGTTTGCCGAAGCCCGATGGCAGAACGGCTGTTTTCAGAAGCTGTTAACCGACAAAATAAAATCTTAAATGTAGATTCTTTTTCCGCAGGCTTATCTGCAATGGATGGCAGTAAACCCTCACAGAACTCAATTGATGTTTGTGAGGAAATGGGGATCGATATAACTGATCATCGAAGTACAGGTCTGACCAGAACCACTTTACAAGAAGCATCCGCAGTTTTTTGCATGACCGAATCCCACCGGGCATTAATTAATATGTATTTTGAACTACCAGAGGGATATCCTATTTTTCTGATGTGCGAGTTTACAGAAGGAGAATCGAAGGAACTGCCCGATCCATTCGGGCAAGATATTGATGTGTACCGCCAATGTAGGGATCGCATGATCGAAGCACTCCCCTCCTTGATAAACTGGGTTGAGAAAAATCTCTAACTTTCTTAGGATTTACAGATAAGCAATGACCACAGAAACAGACTCCAATACTGCCACTCTTTTACAAACGCTGGACGCCCGTCCACTTTCGCAAATCGATCCGCAAATTCATCAAGCAATCGAACAGGAAAGACTGAGGCAACAAACTCATATTGAATTAATTGCTTCGGAAAATTTCACCTTGCCTGCAATCATCGAGGCAACTGGAAGCGTATTGACCAACAAATATGCTGAAGGCTACCCAGCAAAAAGGTATTACGGGGGATGCGAACATGTGGATGTTGCAGAAAGTTTGGCCATCGAGAGAGCCAAAAGATTATTTGGAGCAGATCATGCTAATGTCCAACCACACTCTGGTAGTCAGGCTAATACCGCAGTGTATTTTGCTATGCTCCAACCAGGAGACAAAATTCTAACTATGAGTTTGCAGGACGGCGGTCATCTTACGCATGGACATCCTAAAAATTGCAGCGGCATGCTCTATGAGGTTATCAATTATGGGGTGGATGCTGAAAGTGGACTGATTGATTACGATTCCATTGAGGCTCTCGCAAAACAGGAGAAACCAAAGCTCATAACCGTTGGAGCATCTGCTTATTCGAGAGTCATAGATTTTGAAAGAATGGGTAAAATAGCTCAGGCTAACGGCTCATTACTTCTTGCCGACATTGCTCATATAGCTGGTTTAGTTGCAACGGGTTTGCATCCTTCGCCCGTACCTTACGCTGATTTTGTTACCACCACTACTCACAAAACTTTGAGAGGTCCACGCGGTGGCTTGATCTTGTGCAAGGAAGAATTTGCAAAAGCGATTGATTCAGCGGTTTTCCCGGGCAATCAGGGGGGACCATTGATGCACATTATTGCAGCCAAGGCTACTTGTTTCCAAGAAGCTGGAAAACCAGAATTTGTAAATTATCAAAAACAGGTTAAATCCAACGCTAATGCCATGGCCAGTGCTCTTATGGAGTTCGGATTTCATGTTGTCAGTGGAGGCACAGATAACCATCTACTCTTATTGGACCTCCGATCTTCCCACCCAGAAATGACTGGCAAGGAAGCACAGTTAGCACTGGAAACCACCAACCTAACCCTCAACCGCAACACCGTACCAGGAGAGACTCGAAGTCCTTTTCAAACAAGTGGGTTGCGCATCGGTACGCCAGCTGTTACCTCCAGAGGCATGAAGGAAGAGGAGATGAGGATTATCGCAGGAATCATTCACCAAGTTTTACAATCTCCAGACAAGCCCTCCGTTTTGGAAGAAGAAAAAAATAAGTCGCTTGCACTTTGCCAAGATTTTCCCTTACCTTATTAAAGCATTCAATTATTGTCCTTTTAACAAAAATATTCATCTATGAAAAATCCTCGTTCTTCAACAAAGAAAGGTTTCACCCTTATTGAGCTTCTTGTTGTCATCACAATTATCGGTATTTTAGCAGGTATTGCTATTGGTGCCTTTGGTGGTATTTTCGGTCAGGCCGGTCAGATGGCGGCAAAAGACAAACTGATTGATATCCACAAAGCACTCGCTGAAGCCTACAAAGGCCAAAGCAAATTCCCTACTTCTGACATTCTTGATGACGCATCCCCTGCCGGGTTTGCCGTATGGTTTAGAAACAAAACCAGAAACACCGAGGCATCTCTTTGGTACATCGATGATGATGATGCAGTGTTAGCCCTAAGTGAAGGTGATGGAGTTGGGAAACCTGCCATTATTCCAACCAAGCCCGACGATTTGGATGATAGCCAAAAACAAGCAATTGGTTGGACAATTGCGATACCAGGAGAAGGTTCCAGCACCAAGCTAGACCAAAACCTGCAAAGCGGACCTTTCCCTATCATGTGGACTCGCGGTCACAGCGGAGAAGAGTGGGATCCTGACTCACCATGGAGTGGCGATGGTGGTCATGTTCTTTTCTCTAATGGAAAAGTTGAATGGTATGAGAAAACTTCTACTGACTCTGGTGAAGGAGTTTTTGCCAAACCCCCTGCTGAAGACGCTGAGGCTGATGCCGATGTAGAATATGTTACCGATCCTGCCGAGGCTCTTCCTGAAGGTTGGACCACTCTAGAAGTTAGCAACTAGTCTTTTTCTGCAGAGAAACAAAAATTTCGTAGGACAAATTTTCTTCTCACGAATTGGCAGAGCAAAAGTTGTTCTGTCTGATAGTGATGAAATAATTTCATTGCCTCGTGGTGCCTCCTCTACTGCCTTGCATGGTGATGTTGTAGAGCTCCATTGCTTACCCTCCAAAAAAGCGGACCGAAGAAGAAAAGGTAAAAATCTCAAACCTTCTCGTTTTGAGGTTAGAAAAATTGTCAAACGTAACACTGATGAATTCCTGGGCTTTTTCTCCATGGAATTTGGCAGGCCTTTGGTAAATTCTGAAAACTCCCGCATTCCCATTCCTTTTAAAGTTATGGGAGATACCAAAGTTGCCCGTGATCAAGATAAAGTACTTGTAAAATTTGTTCGTTGGGATCCGCCTGCCCGAATTCCCACATGCAAAATACTCAGTGTACTTGGCCCGAGCAATGATGCGCTTACTGACCACAAGGGGATATTGGCAAAATTCGGACTCTCAAAAACTTTCCCCCCAAAGGTCGAACAAGAGGCTGAAAAGTTTGCAAAAAAAGTAACCGAAAAAGAATACAAAGGAAGAAAGGATTTTCGTAAAACATTTACTCTGACTATTGATCCCTTAGATGCCAGAGACTTTGATGATGCTTTATCTTTGAAGGTATTGGATCAGGGTGACATGGAAATTGGGGTGCACATCGCTGATGTTTCCCACTATGTAAGACGGGGGACAGCACTCGACAATGAAGCGAGGAAGAGGGGAAACTCAACCTATCTAGTCGGAGAAGTTGTTCCCATGCTGCCCCATTCCTTGTCCAATGGTATATGCAGTTTAGTTGAGGGCGAGGATAGGCTAGTTAAAACTGTTTTATTTCGCTTTTCTTCCAAGTTTGAACTCCTAGGTCACCATCTTTTCGAATCGATTATTTGCAGTGACAAAAGGCTCACTTACGAACAAGCACTGCTTTTCCTGCAAAAAGATCATTTGGAGGATATTCTTGGCACCGCTTCCCTGCCAAGCAGGTATTCGGGCAACCCTGGAAAACCCCTCAACCAAGCTTCCAAATCTACGCTAGAAAAAATACACTACACTGTACGCATTCTCGGAAAAATAGCTCAACTGTTAAGAGCCAAGCGGATGGAAAATGGCTCTCTCGAACTCTCATCTACCGAGATTAAAATCTTAGTTGATAAAGGAGGGAAACCAGAGAAGATTTACCAAAATTTAGATGATGAAAGCCACCAGTTAGTAGAAGAATTCATGCTCTTGGCCAATCAAACCATTGCACGCCAAGCTCGGAAGAAAAGATTACCTGTTATTTACAGGACCCATCCAGATCCCGACCCCGAAAGCTTGCAAGAACTAAGACATTTTCTTTCTCTTTTCGGAATTTCATGCGGAGAATTATCCAACCGTCTGGAAGTGAAAAAAATGATTGCCCAAATTAATCGTTCCCCCATTTCACAAGTTTTGCGAATCAAATTTCTACGCAGTCTCAAACAGGCATGCTATCGTGCAAGTCCCGAAGGTCACTACGGTCTGGCAATGAAGGACTATTTGCATTTCACTTCACCCATTAGGAGGTATGCAGATTTAGTGTCCCATCGGGCAGTGGAAGCTTTAATTAGTAAAAAGATCCAAAACAATAAATCACCAGAATCTTTGGAAGGCTTGGCAAAGAAACTTTCCATTTGCGAGAGAAACAGTATCGAAGCAGAACGGGAATCTATTAAAGACAAATTAATCCTTTTTTATAAAAAGGATTTGGAGAGTAAACAGGTTGTTAAACACGAAGCTTTTATCACAGAAATCAACCGGAGAGGACTTTTTGTTGAGTTAGCAGAAACTTTAGCTCGTGGGTTTGTTCCTATTCGGACCCTGCCCCGAGAATTCGGTTATCGTCTTGCCAAAAATGGTACTGCATTGATTGGAAAAAATCCGAAAGTTAAATTGAAAATTGGTCAGAAAATTCAGGTGTCAATTGACCGGATTAATACTTTGGACAAACAAATGGACTTTCGATTGGCCTAATCTGCATTTCGTATTTTATTAAATTCATTGCTTAACCCTGACCCGAGTCAAATGTCCCCTGTCTTTCATACTGAACTTGCACGCATCTGGCAAAGTGCAGTTGATCTATATTCCCTTGGCAAAACTGATGCTGATACTTTTCCGATCGATCAGGAAATACCTATCCTTTCCTCTTTGGGCATGTCCAAGATTGATGTTTTCGACTATGCTGAGGATTGGTGTCTTCATCAAACACCCGATCTTCTCACCTTTATTCTGGTGCATTACGAGAGATGGAGTTTTTTTACGGAAGAGCAAAACAATATACCATCCCACAAACGACTTGATCCGAAGGACTTACCAGATAAAACAGAGCATATCAGAGGTATCTTATGGTTGCCCAGAATTCTTCCTAAAGCCCGGGCAAAACTTAAGGGGGAATTACCGGATGAAGTAATGTTTGGATGCGGTGGAGACAGACAGTTTTTTCAATCAAATCATATTCACCCCGCTCAGTTCTTGAGGTTAGTAAGACGATTTGGAGATAATGATGAAGCCATTATTGAGTGGGTTGAAACTCGCAAGAATCAATCCATACTCTAGTATTTTAATTTTCTTTTCAAAAAATTATGATTTTTCAAAAATATCATGCACTTGGAAATGATTACCTGGTTTACGATCCAAGAACCATAACTCATTCATTTAGCCCTGAAGAAACCATTCGTATATGCCATCGAAACTACGGTCTAGGATCGGATGGCATTTTGGTTGGACCCTTGCCAACAGATAAAGCAAATTTCGGATTACAGATTCTTAATCCCGATGGAAGCGAGGCGGAAAAAAGTGGTAATGGCTTACGAATATTTGCCCGATATTTGAGAGACTCTGGTCTGGTCGGTGAAGATTCTTTTACCGTTGATACATTGGGAGGAGTAGTAAGCTGCGAGGTTTCAAAGGATAGATCAGTTATTAGCGTAGAGATGGGACAAGTCAGCTTCCAAAGTAATATTATTCCTGTCACGATCCAAGGATCTCCCAGAGAGGTGCTCAATGAAACCATTATTCTTTCTGATACCAACCTTAAATATTACGGAGCCACCATTGGAAACCCCCACTGTGTTGTGCCAATGGATGAAGTATCAGAAACAATTGCCCAGAAATATGGTCCTGAACTGGAAAATCATTCAAACTTTCCAAACCGTACAAATGTTCAATTTTTACAGATTCTCAACCGGAACCGCATAAAAATTGAAATCTGGGAAAGAGGAGCAGGCTACACTCTTGCCTCCGGTAGCAGTAGTTCTGCGGCAGGTGCCGTTGCCAGAAAGATAGGGGCATGTGATGCCAATATTACCGTGGAGATGCCTGGCGGAGAAATTCAATTGCACATAGACGATGATTTCAATGTACAGATGAAAGGACCCGCTACCAAGGTTGGTCAAATGATCCTCGATTCTGAATGTCTTGATTAAATTCAGTTAAACTAACCACTTTTCTCAGACCAAGATCGAACTTGCCAAAAGAGCAAGAAATTGGTTTTTTAAAAGATTTCCCAATTATTATGAAAGCCACCATTCGTACCCAAGGCAGTCAGTTTGTCGTTGAAAAAGGCGACAAGCTATTTGTTAATCGCTACCCCGAAACCAAAGAGGGGGATCAAGTAAAGATTGATGATGTATTAATGGTCATAGAAGACGGTAAATCCACCTTTGGGTCACCTACCGTTAAAGGTGCTTCCGTTACCGCTAAAATCTTGGAAAATAAAAAGGACAAGAAAGTTATCGTATTCAAAAAGAAGCGTCGCCAAGGCTACAAACGCCGCCGTGGCCACCGCCAATTATTATCGGTCATCGAGATTGAATCAATCGATTTAAAATAAAAGTCTTCACTTTACCCACAACCAGTATTTGAGCTATGGCACATAAAAAAGGACAAGGAACTTCGAAGAACGGGCGCGACAGCAACAGCAAGCGCTTGGGAGTGAAAAAATTCGGTGGTGAATCAGTACTCGCTGGAAATATTATTCTTCGTCAGCGCGGAACCAAGTACCATCCAGGAAAAAATGTTGGACTCGGCAAAGATTTTACTCTTTTTGCCCTTGCTCCTGGCAAGGTAGAATTCGACAAACCTCATCGTTTAGTCAACGTCCTTGCTGATTAATCAACTTATTTTGCTCGTTTCCAAAACCAGTTTGGTCACAATCTCTTAGAGATTTATGGAGCCAAACTATTCAAGTTCGTCCAAGCATCCCTCCCCAGATGGGGAAGGTACCACGGAAGAATTAGTTCAGTTAAGTTTTGAAGAAACACGTGTACTTGGTTCTTTGATCGAAAAGGAACTAACCACTCCCGAGTACTACCCAATGAGTTTAAATGGCTTGGTTAATGCCTGTAATCAAAAGAATAATAGATTACCAAAAACAAATCTTAGTGAGGAAGAGGTAAATCAATCACTAGAACAATTACGGTTAAAAAGGTTGGTTCACCGCGTAGATCTTGTCGGGTCTCGTGTACCAAAATTTCAGCATAACGCTGAAAAGGAAATTGATTTAATTAAAGCTGAGCGTGCTCTCATTGCTGAACTTCTAAACCGCGGACCACAAACCACAGGGGAATTAAATAACCGGGCAGATCGTATGTTTGCATTCGACGGCATTCAGGATGTTGAGGATACACTCAAGGACATGATGGAACGCTCACCCAGTCTGGTTGGTATAATGGAAGCGAGACCTGGACAAAAGGAATCACGCTGGTTTCACAAGCTTGCCCCACCTCCCAAGATTGAAGAATTGAATGATGGAACCTCAGTCTATGTTCCCGCTCCTGATCAAAGATTAGAAGAGTTGGATCGTGTGCTTTCCGAATTCAAAGATTTAAAAGAAGAAGTTGAGGCACTACGCTATCAGATAAGAGATTTAACCAGCGAATTTAGAGACTTTCGCAAACAGTTCGATTAGTTAACTCGTACTTTAAACCAAGCTTGGGCTTACATACGAGTAGTTCCATTTTTTAAACCTTTCAAGAAATCGTCATAGGTTGAAATAATTCCATCTTCTAAAGATATTTGTGCATTCCAACCGAGCGAATTGACAAGGGACACATCTAGCCGTTTGACCGGCATACCATCTGGTTTGCTAGCATCGTTGAGAATTACTCCATCATAACCAACGGTTTTTTTTACAAGTTCGGCGATTTCCTGAATCGAATGATCAATGCCAGTTCCCAGATTTACCCAATCCGGTGGATTGTCTATTTCCATAAGGAATAGTACCCCCCTTGCAAGATCCTCCACATGCATTAATTCACGCCTTGGTTTACCTGATCCCCAAATCACTACCTGCTCTAAACCCTTTTCTTTTGCCTCGTGAAACCGTCTAATCAGGGCTGGCAAAACATGAGAGTTCTGTCCTTCATAATTATCTCCTGGTCCATACAGGTTTGTTGGCATTGCACTATGAAAAAGACTTCCATATTGATTCCGGTAATGCCTGCACATTTCGAGCCCGGCAATTTTTGCCAAAGCATATGCTTCATTGGTTTTCTCAAGTGGACCAGTAAGTAAATACTCTTCTTTAATTGGCTGTGCACTTGCACAGGGATAAATACATGAACTTCCAAGATTCACAAATCTCCCTACCCCGTTCTGCCAGGCTGCATGAATGAGGTTTGCATTAATGAGTAGATTTTGATGAATAAATTCGGCGGGATAGGTATCATTGGCATGAATACCGCCAACCTTTGCCGCTGCATTAATGATAATGTCAGGTTTTTCGGTCTTTATAAAATCATCTACCGCCGACTGATCAATGAGATTGAGGTCCTTTCGCTCTGCCAAGACAATCTCATGTGAGGAATTGTGGTCATTGAGTGCACGAACAAGAGCAGAACCGACCATCCCCCGATGACCACTGATAAAAATTTTCGGCATAACTAAAGGTTTGCTTCTGCCAAAGTTTTTTCACGTTGAGCAAGCTTCATGTCAGCGTCAACCATCAGCGAGACCAAATCCTTGAATGTGGTTTTGGGTTCCCAGTCCAACTGTTTTTTCGCTTTTTGTGGATTCCCGATCAATAAATCAACTTCTGCGGGTCGTTCATACTTTTTATCAAAACCAACATATTCATTCCAATCCAAGTCCAAGCAGGCAAAGGTTTCTTCCAAAAATTCTCTAACCGTATGAGTTTCATTGGTAGCAATTACAAAGTCATCCGGCTTGTCCTGCTGGAGCATCAACCACATCGCCTCCACATACTCCTTGGCATACCCCCAGTCTCTTTTGGAATCTAGGTTTCCTAAAATTAATTTCTTTTGAAGGCCCAATTTGATACGGGTAGCAGCACGGGTAATTTTTCGGGTAACAAATGTCTCTCCACGCCTTGGTGATTCATGGTTGAAAAGAATACCACTGCTCGCGTGCAATCCATAGGATTCACGATAATTTACAGTTAACCAGTGGGCAAATACCTTGGCACAGGCATACGGAGAGCGTGGCCAGAATGGAGTGGTTTCCACCTGTGGCACCTCCTGTACCTTACCATACATTTCAGAGGAGGAAGCCTGATAATACCTGACTTTTTCCACCAGCCCGGCTTCTCGTATTGCTTCTAGTATTCGAACTGCTCCCAATCCGGTCACATCTCCAGTGTATTCAGGGACATCAAACGATACACGCACATGGCTCTGAGCACCCAAGTTATAAATTTCATCAGGCTGCAATTCATAAAGCAGTTTGACCAACTGTACGGCATCCGCCAAATCTCCATAGTGAAGATACAAGTTGGTATCATCCACCAATGGATCCTTGTACAAATGATCCAGCCGATCCGTATTGAAGGTGGAAGCTCGCCGAACAATCCCGTGCACCTCGTATCCTTTTTCAAGAAGTAATTCCGCCAGATAGGATCCATCCTGCCCGGTAATTCCAGTCACTAAAGCTTTTTTCATAAGGAAACTACAAAACAATAAACCTTGCTCATCGTAAAGAATGTAAAACGGAATTCTTTTCAACATCGTTGACTTAGGATAGAGCTAATATATCTTGTAAAGTTCTTTCCTCGGGGGATTAGCTCAGTTGGTTAGAGCGCATGCATGACACGCATGAGGTCGGCAGTTCGAATCTGCCATCTCCCACCACTATTTTTGATTTTTTTCTAATATGTCACGCCCGAAAAGTAAGATCGAATGGATCGTGATTATTGGTCTGTCCCTTCTCTTCGGAGCAATTTGGTTATTTGCTCATTGGAATCTTTCCCGAAAACCACCTCACCACAAAGGCCCCGGAAGTGCCGGATATGTTGATCCTTTGACCAAAGAATCGACCTCTCAATCAAATGGCAAATAA
Organism: Opitutales bacterium; assembly: GCA_038106225.1. Classification (GTDB taxonomy): domain Bacteria; phylum Verrucomicrobiota; class Verrucomicrobiia; order Opitutales; family Seribacteraceae; genus Chordibacter. The sequence goes on from JAYODK010000008.1 coordinate 18,671, forward strand.
GCTTGTTGTTATTAGCGGATGTTCTCGCGGACTTGGCCGAGCATTGGCATTAGAATTCTCATACCGTGGATGGAAAGTTGCAGGTGGTGCCAGGGATTCCAAAGCATTGGACAACTTAAAAGGAAATTTTAATGGGGAATGCTTTTTTCATCCTTTTGATGTTACCAATCATGAGGAAGTTGATTCTTTTGCTAAATTGGTTAGGGAAAAAATTGGTATTCCCGATCTCTTGGTAAACAATGCTGGTCTTATAAATAAGAACGCCCGACTGACTGACATATCTTCCAAAGAATTTGCCGATGTTCTGGCGGTCAACTTAGCAGGAGTTCATAATATGATTCGGGCATTTGTACCGATGATGGAAAAAGCTGGCAATGGAATGATTGCTAATTTCAGTTCCTACTGGGGACAGTCCACTGCACCAGAAGTTGGTCCTTACTGTGCAACCAAGTGGGGGGTGGAGGGACTGACACGTTCACTGGCACAAGAATTAACCCGTGGCTTGGGAGCAGTCGCGTTCAATCCCGGTGTCATAAACACAGATATGTTAAAGTCTACCTTTGGAGAAGAGGCCAATAGATACCCTCTCCCGGAGCAATGGGCAGTCGAAGCAACCACTCGACTGGAAAGATTATCACCAAAAGACAATGGAACCACCTCAAATCCTTAATTTCTTTTGATTTTTTGACTTTCCCTTCTTTAATCCGGCATTGATAATTAAGATATGCTTGTACATGTAGTAGTTTTTTGGCTGAAGGAGGATCTAACACCGAGCGATTTAGATTCATTTGATCGGGAAGTTCGCTCACTCGAGAAAATTCCCTCTGTTGATCAATTATTTGTTGGTAGGCCTGCGGATACCACAAAACGTCCGGTTATTGATGATTCATACAATTTTTGCCTAACAGTAGTGCTAAAGGATGTGAAGGCACATGATTCCTATCAAGCAGACCCGATTCATCTGGAATTCATTAAGAAATGTTCCCATATGTGGGAACGGGTAAAAATATATGATGCTGAATAAGAGCGATTGGCGACTTAGCGGATTTAGGAAACTTACAGGCCTAGCTTTTTTGCCTCTTCCGGATTTTCAGTTAAAGCCTGTTTAAATTCATCGACATCAAAGTCAGCCACCACAAAGTTACCGTTTTTAAGGGTTGGGGTTTTGGTTTGACCACTAATTTGTTGAAGCTCTGGCATCCGGGAGGGATCGGTCCTGACATCAATCAATTCTAAGTCTAGACCGACCTCAGAAAAATATTTAAGGGCATCCGCACACCAGGGACACCCCTGCTTGATGTATAAAATTGGTTTATTCATAGTACCAAATTATCGAAAGTTTTATCCGTTTCGCAATGCACATCTTTGAATCCGACTTGTCCCAACGCCACAGATTGAACAAGATGCAAATTTTCAAATGACTAATCGAGAAAAGTATTCATTCAGTCAGTCCAAGAATATTTTTGTCAAAGGAGCTAGGGAAAACAACTTAAAGGATGTAACTGTCTCTATTCCAAGAGGAAAATTGATTGGGGTAACCGGAGTTAGTGGTTCTGGAAAATCTTCTCTCATTTTTGATGTCATTGCCGCAGAAGGGCATAGAAAATATGTTGAAAGTCTATCAACTAAAGCAAGGCAGGCTTTGGAAAAAGTATCCAAACCAGAAGTTGATTATGTTGAAGGTCTGTCTCCCGTTCTTTCAATCGAACAAACATCTGCCCGCTCTGCCGGACCAAGAAATACTGTAGCAACCGCCACTGAAATTGCCGATTATGCTCGGTTACTTTGGTCCACCGCCGGTACGCCTCATTGCCCGATTGATGGAGCACCTGTAACCCGTAATTCGCTCGATCTATGCGTCGATGAATTGATGAATAAAGGATTTAACAAAAAGATGATCCTTTTGGCTCCGTGGATGCAGGCAAAAGTTTCGGTTATTCGCGAGGAGCTAGCTAGTTTAGAGCGACGGGGCTTTCAAAGGTTACGCATAGATGGCAAAATTAAACGGTTGGACGATTATGATCTCCTTCCCAGTGGAATGAGAGGAAAAGAAATCTCTGTTGACTTGGTAATAGACCGTTTAGTTATTAAAAAAGAATCACGCAGTAGGTTGGCTGATTCATTAGAGCTGGCATTTGAGGAGGGGGATGAACTCGGGATTGCACTGATTGAGGAGGAAAATGGTGATTGGAAAGAAATAAAGCTATCTCAGGGTTTTGCGTGTAATTTATGCGGTTCCATCTACCCTCCCCTGACCCCAAAACTATTTTCATGGAACCACCCCGATGGGGCTTGTGCAACCTGCGGAGGATTGGGAGAGGTTCTCCAATTTCGTGGAGATCTAATTATACCAGACCCTTCACTCTCCTTGAATCATGGAGCCATCAAGCCTTGGCGTTTAGGCTCAAGGAAAATGATCAACCTAAGGAAAAACCTGCTCAAGGCATTGTCCGAACAGATGGGAGTGGACCTGAAACTTCCATGGGAAAAATTACCTGCAGATATTCAACATTTTTTACTCTTCGGAGATATCGGGCAGTCATATGAAATAAAACTGGAATACGGACGGGGAAAAAAATCAAAGCGGCAACCTTTTTTAGGAATTATCAATGATCTTCAAGAAACCATGCGTTCCACAACTAGCGAAAATTTACGCTCAAAACTTCTGACCTATCAATACGGAACAATTTGTAGGGACTGTAACGGTAGCCGATTATCGCAATATTCACGCTCCGTTCTCCTCGCAGATTGCTCATTAGAGGATTTCTTTTCGTGGTCGGCATCCAATGCATGGAAGTTTATTTCAAAAAAGGCACGAAAAGATGATAAATGCCTGAAAGTTTTGGATGCATTGCACGGACTTGAACAACGGCTTGGATTTATTAATGAAGTTGGTCTCGGTTACCTGGAATTAAACCGTCCCCATCGGAGTCTTAGTGGTGGAGAAGCACAAAGGTCCCGTCTAGCCACCCAATTGGGCATGGGATTGGTCGGAGTAATTTATGCATTGGACGAGCCCAGTGTTGGATTACATCCCGCAGATCATCATCGCTTACTCAAGGTTCTGCAGGGTCTGCGCGATCGTGGAAATACCGTGATTGTGGTGGAACACGATTCGGAAACCCTTCTCGCATGTGATCATTTGATCGAAGTTGGACCGGGTCCAGGTACTGATGGTGGACATTTAATATTCGATGGCACTTTGAAAGATTGCCTGGAATCAAAAACAAGTAGAAGCGGTCCTTTCTTATCTTCCCGGGAATGGATTGAGAGAGATGGTAAGAGAAAATTGCCCGGAGAAGATGCAATTTTTGTTAAACAAGCACGAGCCAATAATTTACAAAATGTGGATGCTTTTTTTCCAGTCGGATTATTAACGGTAGTTTGCGGAGTCTCAGGCTCTGGGAAAAGCACTCTGGTCAATGAGGTTCTCGCCAAGTCTGCCGCCCATATGTTGCATCGTTCAAAACAATTGCCTGGAGCACATGGTGGTATTGAGGGACTCGAAAATTTTGACCAGGTGGTCAGGATCGATCAATCGCCGATTGGAAAAAGTCCTCGTTCAAATCCTGCCACTTTCGTGAAATTGTTCGATCAATTGCGCAGTCTATTTTCGAAGTGTTCCCTAAGTAAAGTAAGGGGGTATAGTCCCGGACGCTTCAGTTTCAACATTCCAGGGGGAAGATGTGAACGCTGCAAAGGTGACGGTGTGGTCAAGCTAGATATGCAATTTCTAGCTGATGTATATGTGGCATGCGAGAGTTGTAACGGAAAACGTTACAATCGAGAAACCCTTGAAGTTCGCTACCGCGGAAAAAACATTTCCGAGGTTCTTGATTTAACCGTAGTTGAAGCAAAAGAATTATTTAATAAGCATCCTGCAGTAATCAATAAACTAGAGACTCTTGACGCCGTCGGATTGGGTTACATCAAACTTGGGCAGTCAGCAACTACGCTCTCAGGAGGGGAAGCTCAACGTTTAAAACTATCCCTTGAACTGAGTAGAAAACAAAGCGGGCGCACCCTCTATTTATTGGACGAACCTACTACTGGACTGCATTGGATAGATGTGCAAAGATTGCTCGATTTACTTTTCAGGTTACGGGATGGTGGAAATACATTAGTGGTAATTGAGCATAATTTGGATGTTATCCGCTTAGCTGACCATGTTGTTGAAATTGGACCATCTGGGGGCAAATCGGGAGGCAAAGTAATCTTTAATGGATCTCCAGATGAGCTAAGGTTTGAAAATACCCCGACTGGAAAATATCTTGCCAAGCACCTCACTCCATTCGCATAAGATTAAACATGCAGGATCAAGAACAGGACAATTCAGAAATGAAAAATAAAGAGCCTGACTTGCTCAGCTTGAAAAGAAGTACATTTTGGCACCTTTGGAAAAGACGGGCCTTGTTGCTGATTGCGTTGCTTATTCTTCTTGTACCGCTTTATGGAACCTTCGAGCCTTTGTTTGAATTTATTCTATTTGCCGTCTCCTTAGCCACTCTGACATTCCCTATCTTTTTTGTACCCATCAAGCGATTTACCCGAACGCTTCTACCAAGACTAAAAGAACAAAGATTGTCTGAGATTTGTGCAGTTCTTTCGACTTTGTCTTTACTGCTTGTTCTGCTCTCTCCTCTCTTTTTATTACTTTGGGATGCATCGGGGGAAAAAGAGGGGCTAATCGATATTGTATGGTCACTTGCACTCGGTGAGGAGTCTGCCAAAAATACACTTTTGCGAGGAGTGTCAGATCAGATTCAACAAATCCGGACTATTTTCCCGCGTCTTCCAATCGACGAAAAAAAATCCTTGGACTTTGTCGCCAGTTTAGTTGGAGACACCAGGGAGTTTTCGGGCACTTTTATGGAATTTCTCTTCAAAGGAACCAAGGGCTTCGTTGCGGAGCTCGCACTTGCCCTCATTGCACTTTCCTTTCTTTATGCTCATGGTGGAAATTTTATAAGAAATGCTCTGAAGGCAGGAGGTTTTAGCACCGAAGAGACTGCATCATGGTTTACTCTTCATCGTATGATTACACTTCGTTTACTAAATGACACCGTGCTAACATCTTTGATTCGAGGAATCTCGATGGGCACGGTTGCTCATTTTGTGGGAGGCTTTGTTTTTCTTCCAATCTTTTTGATTGGATCTTTTGTAGGCCTGGTTCCAGTGGTTGGTAGTGCGATGGTTTGGCTACCAATATCATCCATAATTTGGGGGCGGGGTGAACCCATGGTCGCGGTTATTGTGGCAGGGCTTTGTATTCTTCTAAATTATTTAATCAGCCAGGCAAGAGCAGGTATGGGAAAAAGATTACATGAGCAAGGTGCCTGGCTAAGCTTCATGCTTTTTCTTGGGATTATAGGTGGCATCCTTGCCTACGGACCCCAGGGATTTGTAATCGGTCCAATGGCAGTTGTTTTGGCCTATGGCTTGGTTCGCTTTCTTGGCGAACAATCAGCAGAAAAGAAATGAATAAAAATTTCTTAAGTTAAAATCAAACCTGATTACTGTTTAGTGTAATCGTTTAATCTCCGGTTTAAATCGCGAAGGCGCTCTGCTAATGATTTGTAAGATGCATCTCTGACTTGATAATTTTGATTAAGAGTATCAACTGAAGGTCGATAATCTTGCGGTCGAGTTGCATTCGAACGATTATAATTTCCTTTAGGATAATCAACTACCTGAACTTCTTTGATATCAGTATCTTTGGATGCATCGTAAATTCTAACAGAATCCATTACATATGGTTTGATGTGGCTCGAAGTTGTGAGTTTAGTGGGAGCTTGCCCAGATCGCTCAATTGTGACCGTTTGAGGAGCATCATCTAAGAGTAAGGTTTCCGAATTATCGGTATTAAATCTTTTTACCTGTCTGTAATTTGCATTTTTAGCTTTTCGTCCAACCACTTCTGTAGTTGCCGTTCTAAAGACCAAAAAATTGTGCTCAACAGTATGAAAATGAGGATCGACGATAAAGTAGTCAGGTTGTCCCTTTAAAGCATCGTAGACCGCAGATTGCATAGATTGCTTAACTACTCCACCCACAAGTCCTCCGAGGTCTCTTTCTTGCTTTCTGGACTCAAAGGTTGCCCGTCCAGGATCTCCCCACCGAATAATGCCTAAGAGGGATGCCCGGGTACCCTCTCCACGAACTTCTTCTCCAATTTCTATATCAGTGGTAATCGGAGGATAGGTAAGCATCTGTCCGGTTTTATTGGCGGTGCGGGTACAAGACCCAAAGATCAAAGGGACAGCCAAGAATATTAAAAAGATTTTATTCATACTGGATCGGTAAATTTTAATTTCAGAAATTCGCATTTGTTGAGATATAAAATTCAACACCATGATCAATTACCTCATGTCCACCTACCCCAGACATCCCTAAATTGAATCCCCAGGTACCGTGAGGATTAAAAGCAAATTCTAATCCGTAATCCATCCATTCAGTACCATTTACTGTTAGATCGTTCGGGGAAATATTAATCCCAATAAAAGGAACAAAGGTAAAATTCTGGGCTATATGGAAATGCACCGCAAGACTCGCCTGATACAACCAAAAGGCATCATCATTACTAGGATAATAATTTCCAATAGATAGACGCCCCGACCAGTTCATTCCATATGCAGGACTTGATTCTGCAATCGCTTCAAATGAAATGCTAGTCATTGATTCATCGAAGATTGGAAAATCGCTGACCGAATCAATGTAAGCCATATTGATTCCCCATGCGACATAATCATTTATTCTATAGTTTGGAAACAACTCGATTCCACCGACAAAGCCAGTGTCGTCTACATCGTCTACCTCAAAACGACTTGCAGACAAGGGTATTTTTACATCAAAATTAGGATTATTTCCAAGGGAGAACCCTAGGGTCACACCGTACATATCATGGGCAATTTCACCCTGAGATTTGGATGTGGGCTTATAAAATTGCGAGTTGAATTGCTGGGAAGAATAACGGAAATCAAAATAAAGAGAA
>JAYODK010000008.1:25761-50800 GCA_038106225.1 Opitutales bacterium
ATAAAATTGCGAGTTGAATTGCTGGGAAGAATAACGGAAATCAAAATAAAGAGAATGAAACAGATTGGTACGGGTTTGATCAAGAGGTGGACGCCTAAATATCCTGAGCTCATCCGCCAAATTATTAAATCCTAAATAATAGCCCGGGGTTACTCCATTACGATCGGAAGCCGTATAATCTGCAGTTACAGGTTTCTGAGCATAAAGGTAAAGGGAAGGTCCGGCAAAAAATAGAAGACATAAAACTGGTTTTAAAGAATTTTTCATTGGGTATACTAAATTTTGGAACAAAATTTCTCCAATCGTTCAATACCTTTATTGATAACCTCATCTGATGTGGCATAACTGAGTCGGATATAACCATCCGCCCCAAAGGCATGACCAGAGACAACCGCTACTTTTTCCTGTTCCAGCAACTGGGCAGAAAATTCCTCAGATGATAACCCAAATGAGGAAACTTTGGGGAAAAGGTAGAATGCTCCCTTTGATCGCAAACACTCAATCCCTGGAATTGCATTCAAACCATCGAGCAAAAGCAGGCGGCGGCGGTCAAAATGGACAAGCATATCCTGTACAGCCTGCATCGCCTTATCCCAATTTTGAACGGCCGCCAAAGCTCCATACTGAGCAAAAGTAGTGGCATTGGATGAGGTCTGGCTCTGTAAATTTGCCACGGCTTTGGCAATCGTGGGATTGGCAATTAGGGTGCCCAGTCTCCAGCCTGTCATGGAAAATGTCTTACTAAAGCCAGAGACTGTGATTACGCGATCCTGTGCCTCTTTGGAAAAGGAAGCCGGGCGGCAATGAATGGATCCATCATAAAGTAAATGCTCATATATCTCATCAGACATAACTAATAGATCCTTACGCATGGCTAGCTCAATAATCGCTTCCATCTCGGAACGGTCATATAAGCAGCCAGTTGGATTGGACGGGCTATTAAGGATAACCATTTTAGTAGCTGGTGTCAGGGCATCCTCAATTTGGTCTGGTGAAACCTTAAAGCCCTGATCATCACCAGCCAAAACTATTTTAGGAGTTGCTCCGGCGAGCTTCACCATTTCCGGATAGCTTACCCAGTAAGGAGCGGGAATGAGCACCTCATCGCCTGGGCCGCATGTGGCAAGAATTGCTAAGTAACAAGAATATTTGCCACCTGGACTAACAACTACTTGGGCAGGATTTGCATCTGAAATTACTCCGTATTGAAAATATTGATCGGCAAGCGCCTGGCGCAATTCAGGCAAACCAGGAGCTGCCGCATACTTTGTTTTTCCCTCGGACAATGCCTTCGCACAAGCATCCTTGATGAATTGTGGAGTGTCAAAATCCGGCTCACCGGCACCAAATCCGCAAACATCTTCACCAGCGGCTTTCAGTGCTTTAGCTTTGGCATCGACTGCCAACGTGGGAGATGGAGCGATATTTTTCGCCCATGGAGATAAGTAATCAGTACTCATTTGAACTTGGAAAAAGGAAAAATAGAAAACTCATTTCCGGCAAGATGATTTAAATAAAAATTCTAGCCTAAAGCGAGGTAAAGGAAATAAAGGATTGAGGGATAGGCAGATTTAAACCTCTGGATTGAAAGACAGATTGTGGAAGATCAAGTCCATGAGCCGCAGCTTGTAATTCATAGCGGGTACGGGACCCAGTATCACGGTCTTTGGCATCAATTGCTTTGACCAACCATCGATCATTAAATTTTTTGAAGCTTTGAAGAGAGAATATACGGGCAGGTAAAATACCCCCATCCAAGTGCTCGATCCTCAGCGGTGCACAGTAAGAATCGTCAATTGCAATCCGGATTGCCAACAAAGAGGGAGGAAATATTGATTTCTTTTGTGGAGGCATGAAAAGAAAAAGGTGCGAAGGACGACCAGACAACCGGCCAGATTTTTCATACTCAAAAGACCAATTAATAAATGGCATCAATAAATCAAAAGGTGAATGATTAATCTCTTTTGCCCAGGGAAGCATCCACTCAGCAGGGGCTAATTCTTTTACCTCGTTTTTACCAGAAGTATACTTATATACCTTGGGCTTATGCCGATCCCTTTGCAGAAGGTAGGAAGCTTGATTAGTTCCCCCTCGGTCATTTAGTAAATCAATCCTGAGTATCGGTGAATTTGGCGAAGGACCGGAAAGTAAACCATGATGAATCAATGGCTGGCCCTTCTTTGGAAAATGCTTAAATTGAAATTGGTAAAGGTATGCTTGACTGGGATGGGATTGCTCAAGCACCGGGAAGAAAGACCGACGGAAAGAGTCTAATTTTTCTTCAGCTTGAAGGTCATTCAAAATAGGGGAAAACCCACGGGCTGGGAATTTAGCTTGTCCAAACCCAAAATGGATCAGCAATTGAAAAGGAATGAGGATAAATAGAAGCCAATTAAAGAGCTTCATTATCTTACAAGAATTATCCGGAGAAAAACTATTGGCTAGAATTGCCAGATGTTATTGGCTGAGGAACAACGGGGTTAGCCGGCATATCATCAGTAACAACAGGCAGATTTGCTGATGATTCTTGCACAGACAAGTTTTGCGAAGGCAATTCGGCAGGACTCGACTCAGGCAAAGCAACTTCTCCGGGGATTACCTCAGGAGCAACATTACCAGACCGAAGAAGCTGGTCCCCAGAAGAGGCATCACTCTGATAGAGGGCATAGAGCCCGAAAGATAATAAAAAGAAAAAGAGAATTCCCCATACAGTAAGTTTAGAGAGTTGAGCAGCTGACCCTGCACCAAGATACTGATCGGCAGCTCCACCGCCCAAAGCTGAGCCCATACCACCTGATGTGCGTTGAATAAGAATTAAAAGCACTACAGCTAAGCACAATAAAATCAAAATAGTGGTAAGAAAAACGATCATGAGAAGTAGGGTGTAAGGTTTTAAAATGAAGAAATGGTCTTAAAAAGCAACCATGTTTCCCCGCAATCAGGAATGGTGTTCCGATTCAATCAATTTTCAAACTTTGTAAGAAAGTTGCGAAGATCATTCTCGTCTTCAAAAGAAAATGAGATCATTCCTTTTCCTTTGGCAGAATTCTTAATTATTACTTTTCTACCAGTTGCAAGTGAAACGGACTGAGCAAGTTCAGTGAAAGTTTGAGATGATATGGCTTTTCTGGGGATGGGAATACTAGCCTGTGTAAGCCCGGCAGATAGAGCATCTTCGATTTGGCGGACTGTCCAACCTTCAAGCACAGCCTGCCGACCAATGGATAGGCGTCTGTCGGGGTCATCAATTCCGAGCAAAACCTTGGCGTGCCCAACTGATAACTCACCATCAGACAATAACCTCTTCAGTTCATTATCGAGTTTAAGTAACCTCAAAAGGTTAGCAATGTGAGAACGGCTTTTACCCATCCGATCAGCAACATCCTGCTGGCTTAGATTAAAATCGCTTATTAATGATTGATAACCCATAGCTTCTTCAACTGGATTCAATTCCTCCCTTTGCAGGTTTTCGATAAGAGAAAGGCTTGCAGAAGAAAGATCAGTTACCTCCAGCACTCTTGCCAAAATTGTTGCTTGTCCGAGATATTGGTGAGCACGCATTCGCCTTTCCCCGGCTATCAGTTCATAACCATGATCGGTTGGACGAACCACAACAGGCTGCAAGAGACCTTCCGACTTAATACTTGCAGCAAGTTCTTTGACTGCTTCCGGATCAATAACTTTGCGGGGTTGATGAGGATTAGGAACCACCTGTCCGATAGGAATTTCGATTAGATTTTTATTGCCATGAATTATTTCCCCGGAGCTATTTAAATCACTTTCGTGACCTTCAGTAGCCTGATGCTCTTCCGCTCGGACTGATGAGACGGGTAAAGGTGACTCTTCCAAAACAGTGCTTCCCTGCCCTCCTTCGGCAATTAAACTACCTAATCCTCTACCTAATCTACGGGTTGGTGCATTCATATATACTGGGTTGCTATTTTTGAGGTACAAAAAGCTCACGACCTACAAAAACCTTGGTCGGATCAACAATTTGATTGGCATTTATTATCCACGAGACCTTGGATTTATACTTCTGGGCAATGCTACTGACGGTCTCCCCTTTCTGTACTTTATGAACAAATCCATTCTTTGGATAATCGTTGGAAAAACTGGGCTTTGGAGGGTCTGCTGGTGAAACACCTGCCCCGACAACCTGTTCAAACCCCTGGTTCATTTGTATTATGATATCTTGAAATTTCTTATTCAATTCTTCCTGAGTGGATGAGCGGGCTCTTTCACTCTGCTTGAACGCAAGTTCTAAAGTTTGCAAACGGTTCTGCAGCTCAAGCAGAAGACCACTCTCTTGCCCTGCTTTCTTAGATCGATTTGCTTGATCCATTGCGACACGAAATTGAGCATTTTCACGCCTGAGCATTTCTACTTCTGTACGCAGACCAGTAACCTCTCGGGTAATAAGTTCGAGATCCTGTTTCAGGTTAGCTAATAGTACTTTAGCATCAGATTGACCATTAGCATGCTGAAATGGCCAATAAAATAATGCCAAACAAAGTAGCAATACCAGAGGTAAAGTCTTTCCCGTAACAAACACCACACTTTTATTGTTAACAAGCCTTTCAGTGGAATCAAGAAATCTTTTTAACAGAATACTAATTTTCTAACGAATTAAAGATGCCTGGTCACGAGGGGATTCAAATATAATATCTTTGGGTAGACAATAGCCGCGCAAAAAATCGGCAATTGGAAGCATTGTTCCTCCAGGCTTTTGTAATTCTAATATTTCAACCGCACCAGTCGCCGTTCCGACAATTAAAGTATTTTGATTTATTTTGCATCGATGACCGGGCTGTAGTTGGTCAAGTCCTTTGTTGATCGAAATTTTCCCAACCCTCAAAACTGTATCTCCGTGGAAAAAGTAAGATCCTGGCCAACCAGAAAATGCTCGGTGTCGAGATAGTAATTCGCGTGCAGGAAGATTGAAGTCTAAGCAACCATCTGCTTTGGATAACTTTCTGCAATAAGTCGCATCCGCATCATTCTGATTTTTGGAAAGATAATCGCCGGTTAATAATCCACTTATATTTCTGGCAAGCAATGGAATGCACGCCTGGGCAATTTTTGAGCGCACTCCTAACCCTGTATCTTCGACCTCTATTTGAACGGATTCAGAATCAATAACTGGACCGGCATCCATTTGAGGAATTACCTTCATCAAGGTTACCCCAGTTTGTACTTCACCCATAGCCACAGCAGTTTCAATGGGCGATGCTCCACGGTATTTAGGAAGAAGAGATGCATGAAGATTAAAGCATCCTTGGGGGGCAATATTTAGAATATCATTTTTTAAAATATGACCGTATGCCATTATCAAGACTAAATCTGCACCCAGTTCCTCTATCCATTCAGCCTCGGCAATTCCAGGTTTTTCAGGATCCATAACGGGAATACCAAATTCTAATGCCCATTTTTTTATAGGGTTTGGCATTAGTTTCCGCCCACGCCCTGAACGACGGTCAGGCTGAGTAAGCACTCCGCAAATTTCCAGACTTTGAGAAATTTCTCTTAATGCATTTAGGCAAGGAATTGCGATCTCATCAGACCCGAAGAAGATAATCTTTTGTTTAGTGCACATGAATTCCTATAATCATTTAAAGTTTAATGAAATATTTTTAGACAAAAAAAGCCGCCATGAAAAGGCGGCTTTAGCATAATAATAAATTTGTGTACTAAGTTATTTTTTCTAAGCGGATTTCCTTTCTTCCTGATAACGGGCTTCTTTACCAGCCAGAGAAAATTTGAGGGGGCACCCGGAAAGACCAAATTTTTTCTGGATTCCTTTTTCAAGATATCGACGATATGGTTCGTCCAACTTGTGCTCCCGATTACAAAATAATTTAATTCGGAAGGGACGTTTTTCCACCTGTACCGCATAGAAAATCTTAAATCTTTTACCCTTAACTTTTGCAGGAGGACGATGTTCAAACATATCACCCAGCAATTTGTTTAGTGCGGAAGTGGAAATTGACTTTTCCATCCGGGCATCAAGATCTCTGGCGACTTGTAAAAAATCCTGCATCGCAAAACCAGAATGTGCGGAAACGAAAGTAATGGGAGAATCAGGAAGAAATACAAATTCCTTACGAACAGACTCGAGATAAGCTTTGCGAAAGGCCTTTTCATCCTCATATCCAGGCAGGGGATCTTTCCTAAAACCTTCCAGCGCGAGATCCCATTTGTTAACCAGAATAGCGAGGGCTTTTCCTTCATCCAGTACATGACCAGCGAGCAATTTATCCTGTTTGGTTACTCCTTCCCTGGCATCCAATACCAGAAACACAACCTCGGTCTCTGCAATGGCATGTTTTGTACGAACTGCTGAAAAATAGTCCAGTGAAGTGTCCACCCGATTACGACGTTTCAAACCAGCTGTATCAAAGAGGCGAAACTTCCACGGTTCTTCACTAGCTTCTACCTGATAATCTAGATCCAGTTCCACAGTTTCCCTAGTGGTACCAGGCACATCACTCACAATCAGACGCTTTAAATTGAGCAAACGGTTACACAATGATGATTTACCCACATTGGGTCGGCCAATAAAAGCAATTCTTGTTCGGAGAGAATCGGGCATACCCGTGGGAAGTGTTGGGGAAGGAAGGAGTTCAAGAAAAAGTTCCGTCAATAGATTGATCCCAAATCCATGCTCAGCAGAAACCTTAACCTGTCGGGGAAAGCCAAGTTTTTTAAATTCTTCAAAAGTGTAAGATTCTTCAGGATCATCCATTTTATTGACCACCAAAACGGGTTGCTTCCCCATTTTCCGGAACTTTTGGGCAAGCGTTTGATCCAAGGGTAATAGACCCGACCGGCCATCCACTACGAAAAGAAGTAAATCTGCCGCCTGGATTGCAAATTGTGCCTGATCTTCTGTCGCTTCTTGAATCTCAGAAGGCGTCATTTCAGGAATCATACCAATACCCCCAGTATCCATAAGTACATAACCCTGGGGACTATCTGCAACCACCACATCGCGGGTAACCCCTGGCCGGTCGTGAACAATTGATATACGCTTACCCGCCAAACGATTGAATAATCGGCTTTTCCCAACATTGGGCCGGCCGACAATGGCAATACTGGGGTTCATAAAATAAGAGAAATTTTATCAGGCAGAAATTAGCCTGCAGCACTAGCCACTTGGGAATCTTTGCGAACTTGGTCGACAAATTTTTCAATTCTGTGAGTCGCTTCAACTAATTTCTCATAGGAGGTCGAGAAACTTGCCCGAACATGCCCTTGGCCATGGGGACCGAATGCAGTTCCTGGGACCACTGCGACTTCTGACTCGCGAAGAAGACGGTGACAAAATTCGGTCTCATCTAGACCTGTGCTGGCCGAGACAGAGGGAAAGGCATAAAAAGAACCACGGGGAAGATGACAGAAAAGGCCCATTTCATTGAAACGCCGGACTACAAAATCTCTACGCTTGGCGTACTGATCTCTCATTCTGGCAACATCATCCGCCCCATTCCTTAAAGCTTCAATCGCAGCTTCCTGGCTGAGGATGGGTGCACACATCATGCAGTACTGATGGATTTTCATCATCGCTTCAATTAGCCAATCCGGGCCACAGGCAAATCCAACCCGAAAACCGGTCATTGCAAAGGCTTTCGAAAAACCATGAAGAAAGATAGTGCGCTCCTGCATCCCAGGAAAAGCAGCAATACTCAGATGTTCCCCCTCGTAAGTTAATTCAGCGTAGATTTCATCACTGATTACAATGAGATCCTTTGCTACTGCAAATTTGGCTAGTTTTTCAAGTTGATCACGAGTAGCTGTGCCTCCGGTTGGATTAGTTGGGAAATTAAGCATCAATACTTTGCATCCCGGTTGCCATGCCTGCTCAAAGACATCCGGATCGAGAGCAAAAGAATTTTCGGAATTGGTCGCTACTGGTATAGCCTCTCCAAGAGCAAGTGAAATACTGGGAGCGTATGATACATAACATGGTTCGTGATATAAAACTTTGTCACCTGGATTAAGGAGTGCGCGCAAAGCGATATCGATCGCCTCCGAAACGCCCACAGTTACCAAGACCTCACTCCTGGGATCGTAAGCTGGTCCAAAATGTTTTTCGACATAAGACGAAATCTCTTTGCGTAAGGAAAGAAGGCCACGGTTATCAGTGTAGGAGGTTTTTCCTTTCTCAAGGGCAAAGATGGAGGATTCCCGAATTTTCCACGGCGTAATGAAATCTGGCTCGCCTATGCCAAGAGAGATAGCCTGTGGCATTTCCGAAACGATTGCAAAAAAGTCACGAATTCCCGATCTAGGCAATGCTCGAACATGCTCGGCAATATATTCTTTTGCGATCATGTCAAATTATGCACTAACAGCAGGTTTTTCTGAATGATCTCCTTCTTTAAGTAACAAATGACCATGCTCCTTGTAAGAACGGAGGAGGAAGTGAGTGGCAGTAGAAAGCACGCCATCAACTGTTGCCAGCCTTTCAGAAACAAAGCTAGCTACGGAATTAAGGTTTTTACCACTAACAATAACCAAAAGATCGTAAGCACCTGACATTAGATGACATGCTTCTACTTCATCAAATTTTGAAATCCGGTGAGCTAATCGATCAAAACCACCCTCTCTCTCGGGGCTGATTTTTACCTCAATGACAGCCCTTACCGCACCATTTTCTGATTTAGATGGATTTACCAAAGGAACCCAACCGAGCAACAAACCCGAATCCTTCAGCGCAAGCAGTTTTTCTTCAACCTCTGTAAGCGAGCAACCAAGGATGGTAGCCAAATTTTCTGGTCTTGGATCTGCAGTTTCTTGGATGATGGAAAGTAAATCACTCATAAAATAGAATCCACTCTAGCAATTGTGAATAACTCGGTAAAGACGCAAAGATTGTTAGTTAACAATAACAAAAGAAGGGAAATACAGTATCTGGGCTAAATATTCCCTAACTTAATAAGCAAAAGTAAGATTGAATTTAATCCAATCGAGTGAGTAATCTCCCCAGCAAGAACCATCTGCTTGATCTGGTTCACAGGATACAGTTCGGTAACAAGATCCTCATGCTGATCAAAATTAGGTTCGGTTGCTTTAAGGACATTGCGCACTAATACGACATGGCAGCGATTGGATAAAATTGCAGCGTTAGGACGAACCACTCCCAATAATTCCGGATTTTCTCCAACATAGCCGGTTTCCTCCTGCAGTTCTCTCATTCCAGCAATGATCGGATCTTCCCCTTTTTCCACAACTCCTCCGGGGGGTTCAAGAGAGAACTCCTTACTTCCATATCGAAATTGCCGGACCAGTATTATTTCTTCCTCCGGAGTAAGTGCGAGAACATTGACCCAGTCATTAGTATCGAGCACATAAAAATCTCCCTCCACTCCATCGGAACATCGCTTGAGTTTTTGCTTATGAACCTCAAAAATCCGACAATCTGCATGGAGTTTGTCTTCTTTCAAATCCCATAGGCTTGGCAGTTTATGATCGGTCATAATTGTAATTCCAATCCAACGAATTCAGCAATGTCTTCAAAAACGGGCACATTATGCTTGGCCGCCTTTAATCCAAGTTCTTGATCTATGGGTTTTCCTGTCCGTACCAGGGCACCACGCATTCCTGCATTGAGTCCTGTTTGGGAATCAATCCACTTATCACCTATCACCCAAGACTCAGATAAATCCAAATTATACTTCTCGATCATTTCCAATTCGAATTTAGGGGATGGTTTGCGGTATCCACCAGTTTCTTCAGGGGATTCTGGTGCAATGCATACATCGGCAAAAAAATCTTCTGACCAACCGAATTCATTATACATTCTGGAATTACAGGCGTGTACATCTGACCAGTCATAATACCCCCTGCTAATTCCTGACTGATTGGTGTGCATAAAAAGTAAAAATCCTGCTGAGTGGGCTTTCTCTAATGCAGATCCGGCATTTTTTATAATTTCTAGTTCGTCAGGATTTTTCAAATAATGTGCATCCCGAATCAAGGTACCGTCACGGTCCAAAAAAAGGGCTCTATTTGGAGCCATATTAACAGCTGAGAATTTCGGATGGAGAAACAGTAGCCGTGCCGACTTTACCAACAACTACCCCAGCGGCAAGATTTGCAAATTCCGCTGCACGCTCAAAGGTTTGCCCCGCGGCTAAGGCTAGAGTCAAAGAAGCAATTACCGTATCCCCCGCCCCAGATACATCAAAAACTTCCTTTGCTGCGGTGGGTATGATTTGCTCCACCCTACCCTCTTTGGCTAAGAGCATACCTCCTGAGCCTAGGGTAATAGCAAGCAAACGAGGAGAAAAACGATCAAAAATCCTAGAGACTACTTCTGCCTTCGGAAAAGGCTCGCGTGTTTCTCTTGATAATCCGGCAAGCTCCAATGCCTCAAGGCGGTTCGGAGTAAGAAGATCAGGCTTTGCATAATTCAATAACCTGCTTGGTTTTGGGTCTACCGAAACAAATTTAGCTGATTCACGGACAAATGATATGAGCTCATTCGTAATGAAACCTTTTCCATAATCTGAGAAAATCACTGCATCCGTATGTTCTAACTTTTTCTTCAATAAATCCTGAATCTTAATTAGTTCAGGATTATAAAAATTTGGTGCTGATTCCCGGTCCACACGACAAATTTGTTGATTGGAAGCCGTCACCCTGGACTTGCTGATTGTTGGAGCGGAAGAAAAACGAAAAGCACTATCAACCACGATTTTTGCAGATTCCAAAATATCAACTAATTCATCCCCCCGGTCATCTTTTCCAAACCATCCGATAGATTCCACCTCAGCCCCAAAGGAACGAACATTCAAGGCCACATTGGCAGCCCCTCCTGCCACCGAGCGCTCCTCTCTTACAGATAAAACGGGAACTGGTGCTTCAGGAGAAATGCGGCTAACCTCGCCCATAACATAGCGATCGAGCATTACATCTCCAATGACCATCACACGAAGTCTCTTGATCTGTTCGAAAAGATCTTTCATCTATGGATTAAATATCATGCGTTTTTTTTTGATTCTGCCAATCGTGATTCTCTGTGGATTGATATTATCCTGTAATGAATCAAACACTTTTTACCCATTAGAAAAGCCTGATCCCAAAAAATATTCGATTAAGGTGGGAAATAAAATCCTTTTACTCGAATTGGCCTTAACTGCTAACTCCAGAGAAAAAGGATTGATGCACCGTGGCAAACTAGATGATGCCGAGGGTATGCTTTTCGTATTTGAAACTCCTCAGCCGATGAGATTTTGGATGAAAAACACGAGAATCCCACTGGATATAGGATATTTCAGCAAGGACGGTAGACTGAAAGAACTTCACCGAGGCCAGCCTTTTGACTTAACCGGAGTGCCCTCCCGTTCTCAATCTCTGCAATTCGTGATCGAACTAAATGCAGGAGAATTTAAGAGGCTGGGGATTGAAATGGGGGATCGTATCGACTTTAAGGCCCTCAACCAAGCCGTTTTGCAGGAAGGAATGAAACCTGGTCTTTACGGGTTACCCGAAAATTAACGATAGCCATTAGGGTTTTTGCTTTGCCAATGCCAGGCATCCGCAAGCATTTCTTCTAAACCACGAGTGGTTTTCCATCCCAATAGTTCTTCCGCTAGTGCCGGATTAGCCCATGCTTCGGTTACATCTCCCGGGCGTCGCCCAGCAATCTTGTATGGAATGATATTCCCAGTTGCCTTTTGAAAAGCGTCAATTACCTCTAAAACGCTAAAACCTTTGCCCGTCCCTAAATTACAAATAAACCCAGAGTCTCTAAGGGAAAGTGCCTCCAAAGCCTTTAAATGTGCAGTCGCCAGGTCGACCACATGCAGATAGTCCCGCACTGCTGTGCCATCACGGGTCGGATAATCACTCCCAAAGACTTGAAGTTTCTCACGCTGACCAGTAGCCACCTGACAGATGAAGGGAACTAAATTATCGGGAATACCATTTGGGTCTTCGCCTATTTCACCACTGGGATGAGCACCAACTGGATTAAAGTAGCGAAGAACGGCTGCCTTAAAATTTGAATTTGCGGAAGAATGATCCCGAATAATTTCTTCCATCTGGAACTTGGTCCGCCCATAAGGACTCGATACTCCACCCACCGGGTGGGATTCATCAAGCGGTACGCATTCGGGCTCTCCATATACCGTGCAGGAAGAACTGAAGATCAGGTGCTGAACGCCAGCTTTTTCCATCGCCTGAAGCAGGCAAATCGAACCAGAAACATTGTTGTGATAATATTTCAAAGGATATTCGGTGGATTCCCCCACCGCTTTCAGAGCAGCAAAATGAACCACCGCAGAAATATCATTGTGCTCTTCAAATAAATTTTGGAGCAAGGATGAATCGGTTAGATCTCCCTCAACTAAAATAGGTTGCCTGCCGGCCAATTTTCCTACTCGAACTAAGGATTCAGGAAATGAGTTGGAAAAATTATCCAGAACCACCACTTCATATCCGGACTCTAACAAGGCTAGAGTGGTGTGACTGCCTATGTATCCTGCTCCACCAGTAACTAACACTTTCATTAACGGCTACCTTTGGTTATAGATCTTAAAGTGGATAGAATGATTTCTAAATCCAAAAAAAAGGATGCATTTTTTACATAAAATAGATCATATGCTAATTTTTCCTCTGTTGTCTCCATATCCGAAGCATACTGGTATTTAATTTGTGCCCACCCCGTCAATCCAGGTTTCAGTAAGTACCGGCAGTGCCAAAGTGGTAACTTTCTTATAATGCCCTCCTCAAGTTCAGGGCGTTCTGGACGAGGACCAACGATCGACATATCACCCCTGATCACATTCCAGAACTGTGGAATTTCGTCGATTCTCGTTCTTCTTAGAAACCTGCCAACATGGGTTACTCTTTGGTCTTGCTTAGATGCCCATTCTGCCCCACCCCTTTCAGCATCCTGCATCATAGTTCTCAATTTAAATAAAACATAGGGTTGTCCAAGATATCCAGTTCTAACCTGTTTAAAAAAAATAGGAAACCCAGACTCTAATGCTATTGCTGTAAATGCTACCAGCATGATAGGTAATGATATAAGCAGACCCAATATTGCAAACAAGATGTCAATTACTCGCTTTGCTCTGCGTACAACTGGATCATTTTGTCGTAAATCTAATTTGGACAACCAATCTTTACTAATCTCAGTATGAGGAATCTTCTGAGCAAATATTTCCCAAAGTGTCGAAACATTAATAACTCGAACCCCAGTTGCAAGTAAGCCCAATACATCAAGTTCGGAATCTGTGTCATTTCTTACAACTATATCCACATTTTTGTCTCTGCAGTAATCAATAAGATTGAAGTCACTAGATTCTGAAACGGGAGGTATCCAATCGATTGGAGAATCGATTGAATTAAAGCGTTCTTTTAATTTGTTGGCTGATGAATCTGGTAAAAGTGGTAAAATTCTCCACGGGTTATCTTTCTGAATTTGATCCAAGATAAACAAAAATGTAAAAACCATGGCACCTGTAAGTAGAATGATTTTCAAAACTGCAAAACGACCAATAAATTCAAATTCAATTGACCAAACTGTAAGTATTAGTGCTAAAACAGCTATCATTGAAGCACCTGTAGATAGTACGATTTTTCTCCAAATTAAGTTGCGATAACTGCTTGCAAATAAACCAATAATTTCTCCAGAAATTAGAAAAGATACTCCATAGACTGATGAGTAAAAAAACAAGCGTTCCAAACTTACATGAAGTAAAATTTCGCTTTTAGGAGAATATATTAAAACAACTGTAAGGATTGATGTCACAGAAATGAACAGACAAACGGCAAGTAAGGTTACCTTACTTAAGTTCCAATGTTCTTTCATGTTCCTACTTGAATAAGTTGACCAGTGGCTGAAACTGTCTCTTTCTGGTATAATTTAGCCGGGAATTTATAATACGAGAACAGTAAGTATTATAGAATTCGGAATCGTTTCGCAGTTTTACAATATATTCAGATATTTGCATACTATTACAACCACTCACGTCTATTCCAACAGTATTCCTTTCAATGAATTTTCTGTATTCGCTTCCACCTGATGCGAGAAAAGGGATACCAGCACCAATAAAATCATAAAGCTTTGCTGGAATTACATGACTACAAGAATCGCATTCTTTTAGTAAACAAATCCCAAGGTGACATCTTGATACAAATTGAGCCAGTTCATCTAAAGGAAGGGCACTATAAATATCAGCAAAACCCGCCAATTTATTTCTGCATTCTTCATTGAAGTCACCGACCACCTTGAATTTTATAGCTGGATCTAGTTGTTTAACATTTTTGATAACTTCAACAAATTTCCCATAATCATACAATCTTCCAAACCTTCCGTGGTAGATTACTGTAAATTCTGAGAATTTTATCGAGTTTCTCTTTTGAGGGTAATATTTTTCATCAAAACCATTACGAATAAGAAGTGTTCGAATTTGTGGTAACTCTTTTTTAGTTGAGAAATACCTAGAACTACTCGCAAAGGTCACAACTTTTGCATTTGTATAAATGACTTTTTCAACAAGTAATAATATTTTACCTAATATATTTTGTTTATTTATTAAACTCTGTTCAAAAAGAATACTAGGATATCGATCCCTAACATCAAAAACATAGGGTATCTTAAATAACTTAGCAAAAAGCGCACAAATTGATGCCATGAAAAAGGGGGGGGATGTTATAAAACAAATATTAATTTTATTTCTTCTAAAAAAAAGTCTGATAGAGAAATCAAGTGCCATTAAAATTTCTTGGATAAATCTTCTTGCTAAA
The DNA here is from genome assembly GCA_038106225.1 of Opitutales bacterium. Lineage (GTDB taxonomy): Bacteria > Verrucomicrobiota > Verrucomicrobiia > Opitutales > Seribacteraceae > Chordibacter. The sequence goes on from JAYODK010000008.1 coordinate 40,519, forward strand.
GAGGACCGATGATCAGGAAGAGAAAAAATTGACTTGGTAGATTTTTTATTTTCTCCACGAACTGATTTAGAAGTTAATACTTCAACAGAAACCCTAGTTAGGTTTAATAAATCAAAGAGTGCCTCGGTTCTAGATGCAGCAGCACCAGGATATGGATAAAATTCAGAGGTAATAATCAAAAAATATTTCAATTATAAAAGTTATTAATCTGCTCCAACAATTTGTGAGTAGAAACTTATCAACTCACACTCCTGTGATTTCCAATTATACTTATTAATGACAGCCCTTCTGCCTTGTTCTCCCATTTTTTGGCAAATCCCGGGGTTATCTACAAAAAAATTTATAGATTCAGCAATCTGTTTCGTATTGAAAGGGTCAACGCATACCCCACATTTTTCAGTCTCTACAATACTTTTCAAGACAGGAAAATTCGATGCGAGAACTGGTATAGATTCGCTCATATAATCGAATAACTTAACGGGCAACGCCTCCAGGTAGGCAGATGTAGGATGCAAAAGAACAATCCCTGCTAATGCGTTTTGGACAATATTTATGGCATCGTTCAACGGCAGATAACCTAAATAATTAGCCTTTCTCCAACCAACTAACTTTTGAACCGAAGATAATAACTTTGGATCTCTAAATTGACCGATAAGATTGATACGCACATTGGAATATACATATTCTAAAGCTTCTATGATTTGTACGATTCCCCTAACATCTGTAATATCTCCAACATAAACCAATTCATTATTGGAGTTTCTTGCTCCATTTAAATTTGCATTGCGAAGGATAGGATAATTGAAAATTTCAATTACCTTACGATTGTGTTTTGAAAATTTTCTGTAAATAGGATTTGTTGGTGTAATAATTCCATCAAAACACTTGGAAATAAGAACTTCAGATAAAGCGTAACTTTTAGATAAAAATTTCTTGTATCGATTATTTAAGTACCACTTAGATAAAATTTGTTTTGGTATATCTTCATGGGAATCAAAAATTACATGCTTCCCAAACAACTTAAGAATTATTCCAATAAGAATTAACTCAGGATCGTGTAGGTGATAAACATCACCATTTATTTTTAATCCTTTAAAGAAAACCTTTAGTACAGAGAATACTATTCTATTTAATCTACTTTTGACAAAGCCTACATCATGAATTTGAATATTATTTTTTAATTCATCACCTATTCCATCTGCTACAACAAGATTAACGCAATAACCAGCATTTGCCAAGGAAGTGCACATTTTGAAATAAATTCTAGGATCATACCTAGGATGAGCAGATGTAAGATGTACCGCTTTCAGATAGTTAAAGAATATGTAGAAATTAAAAACTTTAAGATATTATTCGATTAAAAAATTCATAGTCTGATTTTTTGGTAAATGATGAGTTATGCCAAAGAACGACAAATTTTCCATTAACTTTCTGACAAACACTTTTCATCTTTTCTATCGATTGTAGTGCTTCTTTTTTACTTAATTTCATGTATTGATCAGTTGCGATTGTAACATCCATTAAAACCAGTGGTCTTTGTCTCAAATTTAATTGATTCTGACTTATTGGATCAAACATTGTAAATTCATGGCAAGTTCCACATCTGAATCCAATTTTATCCGCATAACCCAAAGTGCTATCGTAATCTAATTTAAGCTCATCCAAAATACGGGCAGTTTCAGGAGTCTTCCATCTCAAAAAGTGCTGTCTCCCAATAAGTTTACTTTCCTTAATACCAACTTCACTTAGCAAATATTTGTAGGTAAGAAAAGATTGCTCGAGATTCTTTCTGTTGTCATGGCATTCATAACCTGGATGGCAGCCAATCATGTGGCCTCTGCGTGAAATATTTTTCGCAATTTGCTTAACATTTAAGCTTAATCCGGCATCTACATCAAACTTTTGGTGACTCTTGTATGTTATAAAATTAAACTGTAAGGGAAGATTATTTTTCTCGCATTCGTCCATGATATACAACAAGGACTGGTAATAAGGATCTTTGTCCAAAAATCCGAAAAAAACATAGATACCATTAACAACTCCTTTAAAAGCTAATTTTAGGGACTTTCTTTTAATTATATCCCCGGCAAAAATTTTAAGTATTCGTAGGAAATTACTTGTATATTTAAAAGGATGATCAACATCACAAGTTACTAAAGTTTCGAAATTATGTTTTTTAAATTGGATTTTAGGCCATTGTTTTTGAATTACTTGAAATAATATATTTAACCATTCATCAACAACTGGTCGCTCCAAGTAACCATGCTTATATGCATGGGATGAAGAAGCAGGAAATCTCTGATGCGAATCTAGATCTGTTCGACCAATCTCCTCTACTCTAGCGAGCATCCAATAGACCAAACCTAAAATATCATAGTGTATTATAAAATCAGTGTTTTTTTGCTCGATCAATGGAGATGGCAGAATGTCAACTCCAGGTGCAGGCAATGGTTCATCTAAGACGGAGTTCCACCCTTCAGCCTCTGCGTCCCATAATGAACACCCTTGATTTGAATGTGCTTCAGTTAATGAATTAGAAAGACAAGGAAATACAATTTTTTTAGCATCCCCATCCAACTTCATAACTATTTTATCTTTAGTCCTTAACAAAATCCATTTTTGGCCAAATCTATAAGATAGAATTTCCTCCAACCACCGCAAAGTGAAATCAGAGACAGGAAATGTTGAAAATGAATTCAGTTAAGGAAAAAGAAGAGAATTTTATCTCTTTGAAAAGTTTCTTTTAAACGGAATCGGCCAAATGTACATAGTCTTACCTTCTCGACCAAGTTTAATAGCTTTATTAATCAGTTTACGTGCTTTTATCGCATATATTTCAAGACCATCTATTACCTCTTCAACTAATTCATTAGGAGTAAAATATTTAGCCAATTTAGGCGTATAAAACTGCCCAATACGTTTTCTGTAACAATGTTTCCCAATATGTCCGTTCTTGGCTTTATATGAATAATTAACTTCTTCTGCAAAAAGTTTATTAAAGTAGGAATTCTCTTTCCATAATTTACTCTCTACGCAGTGCAGTGAAGTAGCCACTTTTAGACGGTGCCCTACTCCCAGTCCAATGACCCATGCATCATCAATTTCTTTTAAACGATAATATGGGGATAAATCATCCCAGGATGTTTCGCTTAAGTGATGCTCGGATGTCAGGAAGTCAGATTGAGGACCTAATGCACATACTGAATGATTGAGATTTATACTACGAACAACCCCAGGATAACGCCGGAAAGCTTCTGTCACTAATCCTCCAGCAGAAGGGGTACGACATACATCAAAAACAGAACCAGAAACTTGAGATGTGTAAGGAGGAAATGCAGGCATTGCCAAAGTGCCATTAGATCCGACTACTTTTAATAAAGAATCAATTAAATCTTTAACGCTAAAGTTTCCGCTGTTTAACTGTTCCCATGAAGAATGCACCATAAGAGTAGAACCCTTATGAATTCCTACTTTTTCTAAAAAGCCTTCAAGTCCCTGTAATCGAATATTTGAGGGAGTCGTTACATCACTAGATGAGTGAAAGTACTGATGAAAGCCACTTGATAATCGAGCTATTACATTGGGAAAAATAAATTTGAAGCGTTCTGAGAAATTTCTCAAATTAATTTAGTCCTTTTGCGTTTAAGGAGTCGACAATTTGCCTGATCGTCACGATTTGATCTAGTTCGTCGAAATCGAATGCAATATCAAAAGCTTCTTCAAGTTCAAGTACGAGTGTTGTATGATTTAACGAATCCCAATTAGCTGTAATACCAAGTCCTGAATCTAAAGACAATTCTTGCTCTGGAACTTTAGTAACTTTGGCAACAACTTTATTTAATTTTTCAATTAAGGTCATTTAAATTTTCTGATAGTTTAATTTTATCAATTTTTCCACTCTGATTAAGAGGAAACTCTTCGAGGAATTCAAGGTGACTTGGAATCATATACAATGGAAGTTTATTACTTAATTTTTCTAGTAGAGTTTCTTTATTCAGATCCACATTCTTTTCTTTTCTAACGAAAGCAGCTAAAGCGGCATCACTTTGTTTTCCAAAAGGTACAACTGTACTCATATTAACGCCTTTAATAGAATCAATTTGTTTGGAAATCTCATCTGGGTGTATTCTGTAGCCACGAACCTTTATCAAACCATCAATTCGTCCCTTTATATACATAAGATCATCTTCTTGATAACAAATATCACCAGTTCGATAAAGCATTCTTGTGGCATACTTAAGACGAGGGTCTTTAGTAAATGCATCCTGAGTACGCTTCAAATCATTATGATACCCCAACATCATTTGTGATCCAGTAACGCAAAGTTCTCCTTCCTCAGCAGGGGAACCATCATCGTCCAACAAAATATAGTCTAAAGAGTCAAAGCAATTACCTATGGGGACAGGTTTACCTGAAGCTTCAAGATCAAGTCTATTATCAAGACGAGTTGCAAAGCAATTTATGGTAACTTCTGTTGGTCCATATACATTGTAGAAATGGGCTGAATTACTTAATTCCTTGTAATCCTTCACCAATTGCCAAGGGAATCGATCTCCGCCAGAAAGAATTAATTGAAGCGAAGATATGTCTGCTCCCTTTTTTTGCTTTGCGAATCTAATTAGTGCTAAATGCGTAGTAGGCACCGAATACAGAACATCAATCTTATAACGCATAATAAGGCCTAAAATACTAGGTATATTGGTGATATTCGTTGCAACGCCTATGTTTGTACCAAAAGCCAAAGCAAAAGCGATGTCCCCCATCGTAATATCAAAAGTAAGCTCTGATGTTAGAAGTAAGCGCTCTGATTTGGAATAGCGGCAGAAATATCTTTTTGTCCAGTCTATATATGAATTGAAAGCACTTGCTGATATTACGACGCCTTTGGGTTCACCTGTAGAACCTGAAGTAAAAATAACATAAGCAACATCTGAAGGAAGAAGGGAATCAAAGGAAGTTATTGTACTAAACGCTTCAGGATAATGATCTCCGTCGAAAAGTTCTGACTTTCTGATCAAATCAAACTCAATGTCTAAGGGATTATCATCATCAACCAAGACCACAATCGGCTTAATCAAATTTATAATTTCTAGGTTTTTAGACTTTGGCCAAGAAGTATTTAGTGGAACAACATAAAAGCCTGCTCTCCAAGCTGCAAAAACGGATGCAATATAGTAAGCACTCCTCTCCATAAGGATACAAATACCTTGTTGCACTCCATCAATCTTACTTTTGTATTTAGATTGTAAATTACGCGAAGCAAAAATCACATCGCTGGATGAAATATCTACTTGATCATCAAAATAATTTATAAGTTCAAATTTTGTATCATCTAGTATTGCGTTTGTTGGGGTTTCCATATTTGTAAATCTAATTATTTGTTCAGGACACTTATGACTTCATTTAATATATTTTCTGTTAAATTTTGGTGTATAGGAACATCAAGCCAAGAAGATGCAAATGTGGCAGAAATAGGATATTTTTGTGCATCCACACCATGTAAAAGATTTGGCCAATTGAAGTTCCCCACTCTTACACCATTCCTTTGAAGTAGATTGGACACATCTACTCTAAAACTTTCATCAAGAATGGAAACTTTTTGCTTCAACCAAACAGCTTTTACATTTTCACCAATTCCCCAAATTTTTGAATTAATAGAATCGGCAAGTTTATACGCGTTTGAATTTCTTTGTTTCACAATTCTTGGATACTCTAAAAAACACCAACGACCCAACTCAGCCTGTATTGCACCGAGTGAAATGTTTTTATCCTTCCTAAATAAATTCGTCCTAAATAATCTTAATTTCCTGAGAATTTTTGTAGTTAATTTAGTCTCAAAAGGGATCATTTTTCTGCGCTTCACCAAATATTTATTAAATTCATAAAATAGATCAAATTCTTCAACAACTTTTGGCGTCCTAAAAACATAATTTTGGAAATCATGAAAACCATTTTTATTATTAACGACTGCTACTCCTCCCCATCCTAGAGAAATTGGTTTATCATAATTGAAACTAAAGAATGAAGCATCTCCTATGGTTCCGACTTGCTGATCATTTATCATTCCTCCTAATGAATGAGCACAATCTTCAATAACAAGAATATTTCTTCTCTTACAATACTCTAAAATAGGTTCAAAATTAATGGGTACGCCAAAAAAATGAGTAATAATAATAACTCCAACTTCAGAGCACATTTCTCTCATTATATTTTCCCAATTAAAATCTGCAGATTGGGAAGAAAAGTCGTAGTATTTTGATTTTAAACCTACTGCATGGATCGCGTCCTGGACGACTCCACAGTTGAAGGCAGGTATCATTACATTCTTTCCAGAATTCGATTTTGAACGAAGTAATTGCTCAAGTGCTTGGTGGCCGCTGGGAGTAAAGTGGACTTTCTCTGTTTCAACTCCGACGAAAGATGCAAATTCTTTCCTAAACTCTTGAATTGAATGGTCAGAAGCCTCCAAACTTATTTGTTCGATCAAGTCCCAAGTCCAAAACTCCTCTACTGTATCAAAAGTTTTTAGCATAGCCTAGCATCGCTGAGTATATTTTTTTGTCTATTCGGACTATTTTTCTTCGCTTGAAAGAATCTGGATACTCATTTCTTTGTGCAACTTTACAATCATTTAGAGAAAGAAAATCACAAATTTTATTAATTTCTGACTTTGGACTTTCACAAAAGTCCTCATAGGAAAGGTCAAACCGTCTACTAGATTGTACTTTAGAAAGTTCAAGATCTCTCTCGATGGTTTCGTGGATATGCCTAATTTGCTCAACTACTTGCTCATGAGGAGCAAGTTTTTTAAGTTGTTCAACTCTGGGAGGTTCCATTGACCACCAAGTCTCATAACTTCCGAAGGTTTTCAATCGTGCTTCGAGCAATGAATGGCCATTATCTACTTCATTGCGATTTGTAACAATAAATAAGCTTTCTGGTAAATAGTGAGCTATTGCCTGTATTCGAAGTGAAGCGTACAGATTCTTAAAAATGATTGGCCTATCGAAGGCATTAATTAGTGCGGCGACAGATCTTCGGAAAGCATACATTTTCTTTTCATCAACTTCATCTAGCTGGACATATGCAGGCAAACGTCGAAAGAATCTGTACCACCATTCTCCACACTCAGCGGGAGCATGCCATCCGGCAGTGGTTCCATGATTAGAGCAGTAGTTACTACCTGGTCGTTTTCTTACTGGACGAAATATTTTTTCGGCAATTCCAGGAGCTCCAAAAAACTGAGCATGACGATTGCTTATATAACCGACATCTAGAGCATCTGTTATAACCTGCACCGCCAGAGTGCTACCAGACCTCGGTGCACCGAGAAAGAAAATGGGCGGGTGCTTCAAGGATTCACATACATTTGGAGCGAAAGTAGATTCTGCATGGTGTAAGATATGACTATTAGCAATATGTAGTGCTTTGTTGAGGTAATTAATAGGTCTCAAATACTTGTTCATTAAGCAACTGCTTGAGTTTGGGGAGGTTTCAATAAAAACCATTTGGGCACAGGTTGATTTCCCCAACAACTTTCTTGGTTGAGGTCATCTTCATAAATTTCACTCCAGTCCATACTTGCAAGCTCTGAAAAACCTGCATCAATCCATTCTTTATTTAACTTAGTGCCAGTTGGTTGATAAATGATAACATGACTACCATTCCAATTTCTGAGATTAGAGCAAACCTGCTTTGGAGATGTACCCCAGAATTCGGGTGCGTCAGTAGTATTGTTATCAAAAACTGCCCACCAATCTGGAAAAATTAGCAATTTCTTCAAATTTCCAACATAAAATAACAGTTCATTAATAACTCTATACCCATCAAAGATTTTGTTGTACTGACCTTCAGGATCTTCTGAGGCCAACAAGACTCTCGAATCTTCTGGTAATACATCCAAAAAAGATCTAGCACGATCAATTAGTCCTCCTATTTCAAATGGTTTTAAACTTTTAGGACTTAGAAAACTGTCGCGAGAATAAGCAGTCCCGAGTAAGCCAGCAGGCGGAGAAACTCCCAACCAGTAAGCGGCAAAAAGAAGAGGTTTCGGGGCAAGTACCAAACAGACTGTTCCAATTGCGAACTGTGCAATATAAAAACTTTGTCTATCAGCAAAGCGTGCAAGACTATTATTAATAATCCATAGAATAATTACTGTAAAAACTAAGAAAAACAGTCTAGTTTGGTCGTAAAATAAAAGTATGCCGGAGAAAGTCGACCAAGTTACCATAAAGTAGACTGAATAAAGCGTAAGTAAACCTTCGGATCTTGGTCGTTTGTATTTAACTGTTGATTTAACAGAGTTATCTAAACCAATCGCCTTTATTATTTTAACTATGCCAAGAATTGGATTGTCTAGATACAAAAAGTGGCATGCGAACTTCAAGATTCCAGGAACTAAAGCTAAAAAAGGTAAGGTAGTTGAGGTCAGAATTGCCCAAGAAAAAGTTAAACATGTCGCGAAGAAAAATACTGTCAAACTTCCTTGGCTAACCAAAAACCAAGCTAATCCGGCAACAATATAATTTTCAGTAATTAATCCGAATAAGCCAAGTGGCATAAACAACCAACCAAACACATTGTAATTAAGAAAAACAAATGATCCTCCATAGAAATAACTACTTAAAACTGCTAAAATTAATGCAAAACAAAGGAACTTAACCTCTACATTCGTGTAGTTCACCCAAATCAAATGAGAAAGTAAAAAGCCTATCATACAGAAAACTGGGAACATTACCCCAATTTTTCTTGTTAAGAATAATGAAACACCGGACAAATGCCACCAATTGGAAATCTTATAATTACCAGTACCTACATAGGGACTAGATCCATTCCTGCCGTACCTCTTAAAGTTAACTGCGTGAGTCAAATAAAACAAAGAATTGACACCATTATGGGGACGAAAGCGGTTATAATTTTTCCAATCTTTGTTTAACAAAACCCTACATGACCAGAAGGTTTTTGAGATGCGCAAAAAATTTGTTATGACCAATATTAGAGGAAATAAAAGCAATGTAAATATATTTAGACCTTTGTATTTCTTGCCCAAAAGCAAATCTAGAATTTTAACTTTTATTTAATTTAGGGAATTTTGATCTGAGTAGATCAATTGTTTCAGATTCAATTGATATCCTTAAGACAAGTCCTATTATTAAAACGCTGCTAATCATTTTTATTATGAAATCAATTTGAGGTGATAATAGTATAAAGCATGCTAGAATCCCTAATATTATTTGCACTCCAAAAGATATGTTTAATAACCCAATTGCCCAAAATTTTTCGCTTACAATCATTGATACTATAATCCATACTAGATAGGTTAGTGCAGTAGCAATTGCAGCACCAAAAATATTAAATTGAGGAACCAGTAGATAATTCAGAATTGCACCAAAAAACAATGCAGAACCCATAAGAATTGGATAAAGATAAGTTTTTTCAACTTTAGTTAGTCCTGCGGCTGCAATTAGAAAAAATCCATAAAACATGGATTGCCAGCTGAGGATACCAACAATAGGCCAAGATTCGTAATATGCAGGAGATGTAAAAGTTCTCAACAACCAAGGAGAGATCAATGTAAGAAGAATAATTCCGATAACTCCAAATCCGACATAAAAACGTGATATTGTTAGAAAAACTTGCGGACCTTCTGGACCGTACATGGCTTCTATAGCTATGGGCAACCATGCCTTACGGAACATTTCAACTCCCAAGGCAATTAATATACTAAACTTTGCTCCTATCGAAAATAGTCCAAGAGTCTCAATTCCATGATAATGCTGAACAAACCAACGATCCAAACTGTTCATAAAATAAAAACCTAAAGAAGCTGGAACTAAAGGTGCACCAAAACGAATTATTCTAGGCCACCATTCGAAATGGAAAGAACTGAACTTTACATATTCACGAATCATGAACCAACCGGAGATGGAAAGTGCAATTGATGACAGAAAAGAACCTAGAAAATAACCAAAAATTCCTTGATCATAATAAACTATAAAAAGTAATATCAGGGAAACACTTGTCAAAGTCTGAGTAGTTGTAATTAGAACATAGCTCCAGGGCCTAAAAAGTAATCGTAAAACTTCAGTAAATTGTGTAAATACTTGTTGGAATAGTACATTAAAGAAAGCGATGTAAAACAATGAAATAGTGATTGGGCTATCAAAAAAAAACCTATTTAAAATAGGTGAAATAAATGTCGCAGCTAAAACTATAAAGAAACCCACAGTAAGACGCCATTGTAAAATAGAAGAAACAATATCAGATTGCACATTTATCC
>JAYODK010000009.1:0-47404 GCA_038106225.1 Opitutales bacterium
GTCTGAACCTGTTGAAATTACAGAAAATCCGGAAATTGAATCGGGTGCATATCCAAAACGAACTATTTCCTTATCTGTAGATTGAAGAACACTTTCTTGCTTATCGTTTGCAACAAAATCGATTTCAGATGAAAAAAAATTAAATGTTTCTACTATCTTCTTAGATTCTAAATATTCTTCTTGATATATACCTATAATGAAGAGAAGGTTTTCATCACTTAAATCGATTATAAATGTACTGGATTTTTCATTATCGTTTTTAATAGATAAAGACCAAATACGGTGTTGTTGATTTGATAGGAACTCTTCTTCTGTAAATTCGGTCAAACCATCATTGATCAAGGAATTCTTAGTGTAATTTTTAAGCTCATCAAAATTTAATAATTCTTCAACTTCTGTAAAAACTTCAGATTCAGCTGAAGTAGGATTGTTTAAAGACTCAGGTGTCCCGCGGTCTTTATTGGCTAAATAGTGTGCATTAATTGAAGGATTTCCATTGCCATCATAATATTTGTCTTTGCTCCTGTACTCACGGAATGATGTTTCGATATATCCCGAACTTAAAAAAAATGTTTTATTTGCCTCCTTGTTTACTAGCTTTGTGGTGAGCTCTTTTTGTTCAATATCATTAATATAGATATCCAATCCTTCCAATATGGAGTACTCAATAGCCCATCTTTCTCCTACCTCTATACTGAATTGATTATTTTTCAATGTCCCACTTTGAATAGTTGGGGGAAAGAGTTTGATTCGCAAGAGTATTAAGAACTAAGCAAAAAAAAGCAGATGAAATAAGTATTATCTTCTTGGTTTCAAAATTCATTTTAAAAAAACCTAGTATCTAAACCCAGTCTCCACTCCTAGCTGGTGAAAGCTTTGATAATCGAGATCGCCGGCTTCTGAACGACCATCAAATTCGTAATAAAAGGAACTTTGCCATTTTTGATTCCATGAATAGGCAATTCCAACCATAAATGAGTAATAGAAGGATGTCTCAGTAATATCCATGGGTATTTCAATATTCTGATTGTTGCCTGGTTGCTGGTGCATGAAGTTAAGTTCATAGTTCGACATAGCCAGTCCCATACTAGCCTGTGTAAGCAAACTGATGGATTCGTATATTTCCCATTCCTGACCAAGAGTGAAGTATAAATTAGACATCATACAATCACCCGAGTATTGGAAATATAAATCACCGTTGTTGGTAGGAACAGATAAACCTCCAGATGCATTAAAAAACCTCATTTCAAAACCAAGTTCAATGTAGGAGAGATCAGGAAAGTACCAAGAGTATTCAGTTCCAAGTGAAAAGCCTGGATCAAATGATATTTCACCCAGTCCCATTTCATTGTCATTGGGTAGAACAAATCCAAGGTTCATTCCAAGGCGGCTATTACGATTGCCTTCAAAAATTTCTTCATTGCTGGAGCCCTCCTTGTGAATGGTGGCACCATATTGATTTTTGGTGGTTTTACTTTCTTCTGGAAGTTTTTTTAAGTCTTCTTTCTGGCTATTGTCGGATTCTTTTGGGCGGATGGTAGTTATATTTGGTGCAGAAGGGACTCCTCTGGATGTTTGCTCAAGAGCTTTCTGTTTTTCCTGAATTCGTATCTCAAGCTCTTGAAGTCTTTGCTCGATTTCCAGGAGCTTGTTTGCGGTCTGGTTTCCCCATGCAGGCAATATTAATCCTGAAAGAAAAACCAAAAAAAAGGAATTTGAGAATGATTTAAGCATGGGCAAGAGACCTATCTTTTGAGGAGATAATCCTCGAGAGTACGGACTACAGAATTCTTGTAATTTATGAGGTTCCGATTGATTACTTCACTACGATCAAAAAGTTGATTGGTCTGTTTCCAGTTCAGGTTTTGATAATCGTAATATTGTCCATAATTCGAAAAAGAAGAATTGGACTTCATGTAGAATATCCAATTCGAACTTACATCGCTGTAAAGAAAGGGAAATATGTGGGCATTAGTCCACATCCAACCCAGGGTTTCGCCATAAAACCAAAGTTCCTTATCCTGGTGGTTAGGAACCGCATAAATCCAACCAATCTCAGGATGGAAAATCCAGCCATTATTGTCGGTCTGAAAATAATAACCAAACCAATCGGAAAGATACCATCGTTGGTCTGTTTTTCTGGAATCTGGCACCTTTGCATTGGAGTCCGGGTAAATAACCGCGAAGTAGGGTTCTGCGGAATTATTAAGCTCTATGGGTTTGGGAGAATTCCATGCATAATCTAATTCAATGGATTGAGCGATAAAAAGTGCGGTCTCATAAGCAGTGGTATAGTTATGGTCGATGGCATTTCCACTTAACTTGGCAATCATCCAACTTCCGGAAAAATTGAGTCCCAAATCAATTCCCAAAGAGAAATTGTATGAGTCCTCATCCCCATTGCTGTAAGCATGAATGATTGCTTTGCCATCTAAACCCTGTTTTGTGGTGCTCAAGTTACCATCTTCATTCTGAAAAGTACCTGGAAATGCCTCTAAGTAATTACTTTTTTGGGCTAGTGTCCATTCATCCAAATCGGAATGAAAAGAATCGTAGCTAATTGATAGCGAAATAGATTCGTTTGTGCGAGGATCATTAAGTGAGTAGAAGGATGTATCTCCCCACCTAAAATAATCATCTATTATTTGGAATTTCCAAGTTTTAGGGACCTTTAAAGTTAATGGTCCGTCGGAATATTCAGAATATGCAGAACTCTCATGAAATTCTCTCATATCATTTTCCGCAAAGAAAAAATGGTGGGATGGCAAATTGATAAGCCAAAAATTGGTCAATGCATCTAATGCGGGTTGGTTTTTAAGTTCGATCCACTTGGGAAATGGATAACTGAAATTATCGTCCAGACTGTCCAGGTAAGAAATTGCCTCCTCGATTTCAGATGACGATGAAATGATGCTACCGGCAGAATCTGAAAAAACAAAGAGGTCGGGTAATTCCCCGTTTTCTGTGCCACTGTTTATTGTTAGTTGCCCAAGGGAACCGTCACTGAAAGCGATTGGAAATTCGTGCCCTTCAATTTCAACAAATTTGCTTCCCTCGGCAAGTGAGTTTGTTTTGGTGGAAATGGTTTGTTTCTCAATGTTTATGACATTGTGGTGAACAATGTCCTGACCAGTGCCAATGATCAAAACGCCATCAGCGTTTATAGAATACGATGAATTAACTTCCTCATGATCATACAGTCCATTTCTTAGGTCTAATTCTTTAATCAGAACAAAATCATCATGGAAATGATACTTTTCCATTTTGAATTTTGCGGGATTGGAGACCCAGAAAGTTAGGTCATTCAAGGTCTTATCCCAAGAGTAATGATTGGAATCTTCCAGAATGACAGACTGATTAGTATCGTTTGAACGAATTACAGTTTCACCGAAAATGTTTAGGGACGTAAATATGGCAAGTACACTTGCTAGTAAAAATTCTCTACATGGTTTGAAGAAATGGGGGAGGGCATCCATGAATTTTTTGGGTATATTTTAATGCACACGGTTATAAGCACTTACCAAAGCGAGCAAGCCACTTTTCTCGATACTTGCATGAATTCCGCATCCGTAGGCAACTCTACCGGCTTTTGTCTGCAGTTGGATAAAGGCGGCAGATTCGGTGGCTGAGCCACCCCCAATGGAATGCTGGCGGTAATCGGTGAGTTTGAAATCTTTTAACCCAGCTTCTTCAAGAGCATGTACAAAGGCATTAATTGGGCCGTTTCCCTGCCCATTTACCTCTAAGGATTGATCATTTAATTGGATGGAAGCAGAGCAGGAAATTTCATCACCTGATATTTTCTTGGTCTCGTAAGAAATCAAACGTAATGGGATATGTTTTTCCAGGTATTCTTTTTTGAAAGTCTCGTATATTTCTGCTGCGGCGAGTTCCCTTGATTCTGAGTCTGCTTTTTCGTTCATGATAAGACCGACTTCCGGATGCATTGCCTTGGGAAGTTCGAGGCCAAATTCGCGGGATAAAACATAAGCGACTCCACCTTTCCCACTTTGGCTATTAATCCGGATAATTGCCTCGTAGGAGCGACCGATATCACGGGGATCAATCGATAAATAGGGAACCTGCCAATGCGCCTTGTCGGAATCTCCAGAATTTGCACGAAGATCCATGCCTTTTTTGATTGCATCCTGATGGGAGCCGGAAAATGCGGTAAAGACAAGATCTCCCCCGTACGGATGGCGTTCATGAACTGTCATGCCAGTGGTGCGTTCATAAATGGCTCTTATTCCCTCTATGTTTTCAAAATTAAGGTTGGGATGCAGGCCTTGGCTATACATGTTTAGTGCCACGGTTACAATATCGAGGTTCCCCGTTCGTTCACCATTGCCAAAAAGCGTGCCTTCCACCCGGTTAGCTCCAGCGAGCAGACCAAGTTCAGTGGCCGCAGTACCTGTACCACGGTCATTATGGGTATGCAGGCTGATAATTGCTTTATCCCGTTCCTTCATGTTTCTGCAGAACCATTCGATCTGGTCGGCATGTACATTGGGGGTAAAAAGTTCCACCGTTGCGGGAAGATTTAAAATAATTGGATTTTCGGTGGTTGGTTCCCAAGCATCCATCACCGCTTCACATACTTCCAGCGCATATTCTACCTCAGTATCAGAAAAACTTTCCGGTGAGTATTCCAGCTGAACCTCAGTGTCCGGCAGTTCGGGCAGAAGCTTTTTGACGAGCAATACCCCTTCGATGGCAATATCTTTGATTTGCTCCTTTGACATTCCAAATGTAACTCTTCTTTGCAGGGGTGAGGTGGAATTGTAAACATGGATAATCGCTTTTTTTGCACCCTGTAAACTTTCGAAACTCCTGCGAATAAGATGTTCCCTGGCTTGAGTAAGAACTTGGAGAGCAACTCCGTCGGGTACTAATTTTTCGTCGATTAATTTACGGGCAAAATCAAACTCCGTCTGTGCAGCCGAAGGGAAACCAATCTCAATTTGTTTAAAGCCAATATCACAAAGAAGTTTAAATAGTTCCAGTTTTTCTTTGACCCCCATGGGGATAGGGAGTGCTTGGTTACCATCCCTTAGGTCAACACTGCACCAGTGAGGGGCATGATCGATGGTGCGGTTAGGCCATTGCCGGTCAGGCAAATCAATAACCCCCCATGGTTTGTATTTTGTTATCGGACTTTTTTGCATTACTTTGCTAAGACTTCTATTGGTTTTCCCAATTTTTGAAAAGAGTTAAACCATATCCAATACTCGTCTGTGGCAACAAATCTTGGTTGTAGCAAGCATTTCAATCTTTAGTATCATAATCGAATGGACTCTTCCGAAATGGATTTTTCAAGAATTGAGGGCAAAGTTGTTGTGCTTGGTGTCTCAGGTTCCATTGCTTCATATAAGGCAGCAGATTTGACCAGCGAACTGCGCAAAACCGGTGCGGAAGTATTTGTGGCAATGACAGAATCCGCCACCCGTTTCATTAGTCCTTTGACCCTTGGGACTCTGGCTAGGAATCCTGTGTCTACTTCCATGTGGAATGAAGAATCAGGATGGCAACCAGGTCACATAGAACTTGCCGATCAAGCGGACCTTTTCTTAGTCGCACCAGCGACCGCAAATCAACTGGCAAACTATGCTCATGGCCAATGCCCGGATCTTCTAAGTTGTATTTATTTAGCTACTCAGGCACCAGTTCTTATTGCCCCGGCAATGAACGGCAAGATGTACGAACATCCTGTAACCCAAGAAAATATAAAATTGCTTAGGGATCAGGGTGTACATTTCGTTGATCCTGTTATTGGTGAACTGGCATGCGGATATGAAGGAATGGGCAAGCTTGCACCCATAGATGATATTCTTGCTGCCGCAAAAAAAATCTTATCCGGTTAAGATCAAAAAAAAACTCACCCCTGGAGGTGAGTTTTGTGAGGTTGCAGGTCGTCGCTTACGCGGCGTTGGGTAACTCCTGCAGGGAAGATTGTTTACGTTTTACCTTTTTTAGACGAGATCTTCGCCTGAGACCCCGGTCAAGTTTTTCGATGAGATCATCGATTGATTTGTAAATATTGCCTGAGGCAGCGGAGATGGTAATAGTGGTACCTTTAAGTTCCAGATGCCCTTTGGCCACGAATTCATTTTCGTGGGATGAAGATTTTGCGGATCTTTCCAACTCAATACGTGCCCTAATGATTTTTTCTTCATGTTTGAAGATTTTTTCCATTTTTGACGACACCACTTCTTTGTGGGTGTCGTTAAGGGTGAGATGAAGTCCAGACAGAATCAGATTATTCTTCATATATGCGTTTTAATTTTTGGTTATTATTATCTTCCTGCATTAAGCAGGTCTAAACTTTACCTAACCATAGGATTTTCAAATTCTCCAATTTTATTTAATATTTTTTTTCTTCCTTTAATTTGACACGATGAATCAGTTTATCTCGACCGACCCACCCCTGGCTGAAATGAAAGACTTCAAGGAGTGGATATTGTACGAGAATGAGGATCTACTCGTTTTAAATAAGCCCGGTTGGTTGGTTTGCCATCCATCAAAAAATGGCCCCTTCTCCAGTTTGGTCGGAGTATCCAAGGAATATTTATGCACCGATAGATTACATCTTGCCAGTCGACTGGATAGGGAGACAAGTGGGGTGGTTCTACTGGCCAAAAATCGTAAAGCGGCAAGTTACTGGCAAAAAGGAATTGAAAAGAAAACTGTAAAGCGGGCCTATCTTGCCATTTTGGAGGGTGTTTTGAATGAAAGAAAAGTCGTTTCCACATATCTTGGAAAGGATCCAGATAGTCCTGTATATGTTAAGCAACGAGTAACCAATAATAGCAGGAAGGCAAAGCATGCAGAAACCATTTTTTCGCCAATTGTTTCCAATAATGGATACACCTTTTGTTCAGTCACCACTTTAACGGGTCGAAAGCACCAGATTCGTATACATGCCCAGTGGTTGAATTATCCACTGGTTGGTGAAAAACTTTATGGAAAGGATGAGGAAATCTACCTAGAGTTTTGTGAGAATGGATGGCGAGATGAGTGGATAGATATTATTGGGATGTACCGACAGGCACTTCATGGCAGGTGCTTGATTGACACAAATTCTGACCAAGAGTTCTTTGCACCTTTGCCTAATGATTTTATGGATTTTCTAATTTCAAGAATGAATCTGAATTCTGAAGAAATAAACAAACTGATTCGCGAGGCTGATGAACAGTTGCATGCCACTTTGTTCGCGAATTAAGTTGTACTCAGTGGGGTAGGTTTACACTATTATTTTCAAATGTCTAGAGCCCCCACGCCAGCATCCCCATTGGAAGCATTAAAAGCTGGGTTTCGGCGTGCATGCGTGCGGCGCTTGGTAGGGGATGAGGCAGGGGCAGTCAAAGTATTGCGGGATGAAATACCAGGATTGGTTGTAGGGTGGGCCAAAAACAACTCTTTGGATCCAGCCGATAAGAAAGCAAAGCTAAAAGAGATGTTTGATGATGAATCTGGGCGTGCTGATGAATTAGCAGTTGCTTTTGATCTTTTTGCCGGGCGTTTTGAAACCAGAGTTGCAGAATTAGTTAAAAAAGAGGTGGCAGGACTGGCGGACCATATCAAAATCATTGCCAAGGAACTTAGCTCCGCGGTGCAGTGCGTTGGCGGGCTTACGCAGAAACTGTCAGACTTGGACAACTCTTCAACTGATGATAAATCCAAGCATCCTCCTTTGACTGAAAGTTTATCTAAAGAAATTATCTCAGTTGATACCCAAACCAAGCTTCCCATTGATATGCCGGTGGAAAAAGTAAAGGTGGAAGACAATCAAGTATTATTAGCCGAGGAGTTGGAAGCTGATTCTCCATTGAAGGTTAAAGAGAGTGTTGTAACTCCCGATATCCATACATTGGAGGAGCAAAAAGATAACTTTTCTGAATTGGATCCACCTTCGGGCACAGGTTTGAGGTTTGACGAAATCGAAGAAATGATTGATGAGATTCTCTCTTATGATACGAAATAATATTCTTTTGATTTCTTGTGTATGAGTGAGAAAGTAACAGAAGAAGCGGATGCAACAAGTTCCAAGGGTTCGGCCAGTTCTCCGCCCTCCAGGAAGAAATTGCCCATTGGTCTAGATCTTGGGACCTTAGAGTCCTGCATTATAAGCAAACTAAGTAAACCGGGCTCAGATACGCACCATGGTATTCTTGTTCCTACGGTGGTTGGTTATCCGGAGGAGGGTATTCTTGCTGGGATTTTGCCTGGGAACTCTGAAATGCTTCACGGTGAGGATGCTCTGGCCAATCAATTGCATCTTCGTCTGGTCAATCCACTCAGTGATGGGGTAATCCAAGATTTAGAGGCCGCTAAATCGTTTCTGGGATATTTAAGGCAACGGATAGATCCCGAATTCAAAGGTGACGCACTTTGCGTGCTTGGCATACCTGCCGTGGCAGATGAGGATGCGAAAAGCAAATTACAGCAGGCCGCAAATTCAGTGTTTGATGGTGTGCTTTTAATCCCCGAGCCTTTTCTTGCCGCCCTTGGTATGAGGGATGAGGAACGATTGCAGGATGCAGATTACAAAGATCCAGTGAGTAATTCCTTGTTTGTTGATATCGGAGCAGGCACTACTGATTTTTGTATTATTCAGGGCTATTTCCCAAAGCCTCAGGACTTGTTAAGTATTCCATTTGGTGGAAATGAAGTGGATGTAATCTTGGACCAATTGATTCGGGAGAGTTATCCCGAGGTGAATCTACCAATCTCTATGATTCGGGGATTTAAAGAGGAGTATTCCTATGTTGGAGAGCCAGAATCTGGAGTGCGGGTAAAGGTGCCAGTAGAGGGTAAGCCCCGAAAAATTGAAATTGGTAAACAAGTTGGGGAAGCATGCAACCGGTTGGTTGATGAAATAACTGAATCACTCAAACAGGTAATCGCATCTGCTTCTCCACAATCAGTATTTTCTTTGTTGCAGAATATTATTCTTACAGGGGGTGGCAGCCGTATCAGAAATATCGATCAGGAAATTCAGCAAAGACTCTTGGATGAGGGTTATGAGAATCCTGAGGTTAGGATTTCAGAAAAAGACTGTTCTCCACTTGTGGCAATTGGTGCACTTAAAGTTGCAAAGGCCGCCCGCGAAGATCAGTGGATTCGATAATTTTTTCTGTCTTTATCTAAAATATTCCATTGAGGCTTTGGTTAAGCCTTTCGGATGCTTCATTGATGGCACCGATTATTTTTTCCGGTTCTTTTTGGTCTGCAATTAATATTTCCCAACCATCAAGTTTTTGATAGGAACCAGTTTCACACTTTTTGCATTTATTAAGTCCGGTAAATCCAAGTTCTGATACTATTGCCTGGGATACCTGAATGGCGGCCGCTAATTTTGGGCTCTCCTTTGATTTCTTTGGTTGGTCATGCCAATGAATCGCATCAACAATTTCGTCTGAAATGTGATGATTCCATAGGTAATAGGCACCAATTTTTGCATGATCCCAGCCTATCTTCGCATGCTCTTCCTCAATGATATCCTCAGGAGAGTCATATTTTTTTAAATAAATCTTTTGGAAATAATCCGGAAAGGTGATGGCCAATATTAATATGCCCAAATTATGAAGCAATCCGGCCACATAGTCCGCCTCTTCCTCGTAGCTAATATTCAGAACCGAAAGTAGTTCTCTCGTAAGAATAGCAGTGCCAATACTGTTTTTCCAAAATTCTTCCCAAGGAAAAGAAGGGGTATTTTTCCCAAGTTCTAAAATTTCCTCAATTACGGGTGTTGCAAAAAGCAATTCCCTGATACGGTTTAGACCTAAAAAAATAGATGCTTCTTCAACGCCGCTGATTCTTTTGTTATCTTTGCTGCCAAAAAAAATCGAGTTTACCAGATCAAGCACTCGGGTGGTAAGGGATGGGTCCAATCTGATAACCTCTGCGATTTGAGCAAGGAAACTATCTTCAGATTCGAGTAGAGCACGCAAAGTTTCATTGATACTTCTAAGAGAAGCAAGCTTGGGGCATTGATTGATTCTCTCGATCAGTAAAAAATCGGACGGTGGATGCATGTTGAGATATTGGGCCTTTGGATGCCCAGAGAAATTATCCAGTCAGGATAACAGAATCCGATCTTTCTGGAGAAAGGTTTTGGCCAGTTGCAATAGAACCTTTCAGGTATTGATTCAAAATACCGGATGTTGGAGAATCAGACCGAATGGTCATGAGATCACCGGAGGATGAAAGAAAACGGACGGAACCATCGGAAAGTTGGTCCATCGTGATAGTGCAATCCTGATTTTGGGAAATAAATCTCTTAACCTCTGGGATATCCAGAATTTCGTCCTTCAATTGATTAAGGTCAGGTGCAGCAAGCTTCTGTTCTTGTAAGTTTGCTAAGTCCGCTTGAAAAGATTTGCCAACAGATGGTGTGGGATCGGGAAAAGTAGGAAGTGTACGCCTAACAATATCACTGCCAAGGTTAAGGAGACCAGAAGCTAATACAGGATTCATGTATGAAATAAAGCAATTCTCTTGCCAAGTTTTCTATATGATTTTTCTGAGACAGTTTCTTTGGATCATTTCTTCAGCTATCTGAATTGCATTAAGGGCAGCACCTTTCCAGAGTTGATCACCAGTAACCCATAAGGCCAAGCCATTATCTGATGCATGATCCACCCGTAGTCTTCCTGCATGGCAGTTTTCTTTTTCAGATGAATATATCGGCATGGGATAGACATTTTCTCCCGGATTTTCCACAAATTCCAATCCACTGAACGAACTCAGTGCTTGCTTGGCGTCTGGTAAATTGACCCGGTTTACAAACTCTGCATTGATTGATATTGAGTGTGCCCGGTACACAGGTACCCTCACACAAGTGCAGGAAACCATTAAGTTTGGTAAGGAAAGAATTTTTCGTGATTCATTCCGCATCTTCAATTCTTCCTTAGTGTATCCGTCTTCACGGAATTGGTCCACATGGGGAATCAAATTAAATGCAATGGGGTGTGGAAATGCAGAGGGTAGTGCATTGGGGACCGGGGCACCGGTAACCATTTCAGTAACCTCTTGATCCAGGGAAATTGGTCCCATGGCACCAGCTCCAGAAACTGCCTGATAGGTAGAGGCAAAAAATCTCTTAAGACCAAACCTCTTATGCAAGGGATAGATTGCCATTAGGGCGATTGCACTGGAGCAATTTGGATTTGCGACAATCCCCTGATGCTTGTCAAGATCCTCGGGGTTAATCTCAGGCACGACCAGTGGAACTGAGGGATCCATGCGAAAGGCCGAGCTGTTATCAATTACCACGCAATTTCTTTTAACCGCTTCATGGGCAAACTTAACGGAGTTCTCGGACCCAGCACTAAATATGGCAATATCCAGATCTTTGAAAGAGTCTGCCGTAGTCTCCTCAATGGTGCGACTTTGACCTAATGCATCCGCCTTGTTTCCGGCCGATCTGGCAGAGGCAAGCAGGCGAATATCACTTGCGGGGAACTGTCTTTTTTCGAGAAGCTTGATAATTTCTTGGCCAACTGCACCAGTTGAGCCTACGATGCCTAATTTATACTTTTTCAATGATTATGCAGGTAGAGAATGAATACTTAGAGGTTATAAAAAATCTAGGTTTAAAAGAAACAAGCAATCGATTGCTTGTTTCGATAAAACAACAGAAAATGTATCATCAAAAAGAAGGAAAAAGTGTCAAAACATATGTGATTTCCTCTTCCTTAAATCCTCCAAGTTGCAAAGAGAATTCCTTGGGTACACCATGGGGATTGCATAAGGTGAGTGAAATCATAGGTTCAGACCAACCACTGGGTATGGTTTTTAAGGGTCGGTCCCCAATCAATTATCGTTATTGGGAGTGCGATAAAGAAATGCAAAAACAAAACTTGATCACCTCAAGAATTCTCCGCCTAGTCGGACTGCAGGAAGGTTTGAACCGCGGAACCGGGATCGATACTTATGAAAGATATGTTTATATACATGGAACAAACCAAGAAAATAAACTTGGGACTCCTAGTAGTTCCGGTTGCATCCAGGTTTCTAATAACAATGCGATCGAATTGGCTGGGAATATTCCCGCCGGGAGCCATCTTTACATATCCTTGAAGTAATTATGGAGAATTAATCTCCCTGAGGATTACGAATTTTGGAAATTGCTTCACTAAGAAACTCTTCTGGTTTCTGGTTGATGTATTCAGTGATTTTTGTCCGGAGTAAATTTTTGTTTTTGCTAAGTCCAGATGACCTGCCGAGTTCAATGGTGTTGCCTAATCTATCCACAGGTTTGTCCGGGTAGGCTATGGTATTTTCAATTGAGGCAATACTTTCAATTCTTCTGCAAGCATCATTAATTTTTTCAACTAATTCGCTCTCATTAACTGTGGAACCTTTAATAAGCTCAAAGGGGTATTCGGTTCTGTTTGATAATAATTTTTTGAGTTCACGGGGGGAACATTCCGCCCGATCTTCATCAACTACCATCACGCATGGCAGGAGGTTTAATCCAATGCGTAAAAAATCATGGATAGATTGACAGGTGAAAAAGGGATAACTTAAGGAACTACCAATCTTTTCTTCCCAGACAGTTGCTGAGATAAAGACTACCAAAGGTTTATAATTACTGGACAGATGGGTTACTTGCTCAAGCAATTTGTCCAGATTTAACTCGTTTACTTGATGGGCAATGTGGGGATATTCCGCAGTAGAAGCACTCATGATGTTAGGGGTAAGGATTAATAATACTGTAAGACTTGGTCTTTATTCGGTCAATCTTTCCTTAACAGACTTAATTATCAGTATGAATTTTACTTTCTAACAACTGGATCAACGATGAAAAGTCCTGAAAAACTTCAACATCTGGAAGTTCCGACAATTCCTCTAGGCTGTGAGTTCCTGTTGATAATAGGTAACATTTAAGCCCTGCATTTGCAGCTGTTTGTTGGTCGTAGGGAGAATCGCCAACATAAAGGGTTTCGTCTGCACCATGACCAATCTTATTCAAAGCAAGTTGAGTTAATTCGGGACTGGGTTTCTTCCACTCAGTATCATTTGCACCAAGGGTGAATTCCAGAAATTTATTAATGCCGAGATGCTGGCAGGTGGCTCGGGCATGAGGGCCATATTTATTGGTAAGCACACCACATTTAATGCCTTTCTCACGGAGTGTAGTTAACCCATCCATGACACCTGCAAGAACCTTGACTCCACGGAGCATCTCTCTTTCGAAAATTGGTCGAAGTATTGACACGGCTTCTTTGGCTCGTTCAGGGCCTATTAATTTTACCATCGTTGAATCAGAGGCACCACCCACCGCTCTTTTTACTTCATCGAATGAAGGAATGGGGAATCCCATTATATTAAGAGTTTGGGAAAAAGCACTGTGGATGGCTTCAAATTGATCAATAAGTGTACCGTCCAGATCAAAGAGGATTGCTCGAATCTTCATTTTAATTACCTTCAAGTATAGGGATACACTGTTTTATGATACTTAGATTAATTGGAAGCGTCTGCGATTAGATGGTAATATGATGCAAAAAGCCAAAGATTTACGCATTACCAACCAAGAAGGAGAAGTCGAATGTATTCTTCATGGAGATTGGGTAATGTCGGTTGAATCAAAAACGGCTATGTCAAAATGGAATAAGTTTTGGAAAAATCTTTCAGAATCTACCAATCATTTTCGGTTAAATTTAGATAGAGACTCAAAATGGGACTCTTCCCTGCTGGTTTTTATTTTCCAAGCTGAAGATGAATTGGAGAGTAGAGGAATTACCATGGATCTTTCCTTGCTCCCTAAAAAAGTTCAAAATTTTATCAAATTTGCGAAGTATCGAAAAAAACAAGAAAAGAACCAAGAGTCTTTTGTGACTTCAGATTCATTGGAATTCTGGAAAAGTAATTGGGATGCAATTTCTAATGTTTCCACATTCTGGGGTAAATGGCTTATTGCCTTGGTGCGAATGGCTTTGGGTCATTCATTCATGAGGTTTGGTGATTTTTTGTTGGCTTGCAGAGCCTGTGGTGCATCTGCATTGCCCATTGTTACCCTGATCGCCTTTCTAACTGGATTAACCATGGCTTTTGTTGGCAGCGTTCAGCTTGAAAAATTCAACGCAACTATTTATGTGGCTGATCTGGTTTCCCTAGCTATGGTAAGAGAAATGGGTGCCCTCATGGTTGCAATTGTCATGGCTGGCCGCACTGGTGCTTCTTTTGCTGCTGAGCTTGGATCTATGAAAATACGTGAAGAGATCGATTCTCTGCGGACTTTTGGAATCCCGGTTATCGATTTTATCGTTTTGCCGCGAACACTGGCTCTGTTTATCATGACCCCCTTACTTACTCTTTATGCAGATGTGGTAGGTATTCTTGGCGGTTTAACTGTTGGCACTCAAGTGATGGACTTTTCTTCCCTTCATTTTTTTGAACAGACCCAGTCCGCTTTGACTAATATGTGGGAAATATACTCGGGATTAATCAAAAGTCTCTCCTTTGGTTTAATTATTGGACTGGTTGGTTGCTATAAAGGGCTTTTTACTGGCAGGGATTCCGCATCTCTAGGAAGATCGGTTACTTCTTCGGTTGTGGTTTCTATAACCTTAATCGTTGTATTTGATGCCTTGTTCGAAATTTGCTTCAGCTTTCTTGGCTATCGATGAATAAAGTTGAAGAAATTAATCCTGTCTTGGAGGTTGACAGTCTCGAGTTGAGATACGGCCACCGTCTCATTTTAAAAGATGTATCCCTAAAAGTAGTTCAAGGAAACTGCATGGTCGTAATGGGGCCAAGCGGTTGTGGTAAGAGTACGCTATTGAAGGCACTTACTGGCTTATTAAGACCTGTCTGCGGAAAAGTTAAATTCCGTAATGGAGAATTATGGAGTGAGGGTGGATTGCCCAATGAAAATATTATGTCAAATTTCGGGGTTCTGTTCCAGGGAGGGGCGTTGTGGAGTTCCATGAATTTATTGGAAAATATCTCATTACCGCTTCAAACATTTTCATGTCTGAGTGGTAGCGAAATTGAAGCAATGGCGGCTTACAAGCTTAGCCTGGTCGGACTGTCTGGTTGCGAGTATCTTTATCCTTCAGAGCTTAGTGGTGGCATGCAAAAAAGAGCAGGCTTAGCTAGAGCAATGGCCATGGATCCAGGTATCTTGTTTTTAGATGAACCATCTGCGGGTCTGGATCCAATAAATTCAAAGCAACTTGATGAACTGATTATCGAGCTTAAAAATTCTCTCGGCATTACTTTTATTGTAGTGACCCATGAATTAGAAAGTATTTTTTCCATCGCAGACGACTCCGTATTTTTGAGCAATATTTCGAAGACAATACTAGATTCTGGAAAACCGGTAAATCTTTCCCAAGATAGTCAATTTGAGGAAGTCAGAAATTTTTTAGCAAGAAATTCAAAAAGTATGGTTACTGTTGCTGAGTAGTCTTGGATTGCGATGTTACAGAAATTTTAGCTATGATTATCTAATTATGAAAAACGCAGCAAATACTACCCTGGTGGGAGTTTTTACCCTTGGCGGTATATTGATTTTTGCTGGATTTCTCTTTTTCACTGGCGGGCTGTCAACTTGGCGTGAGGATAATGAACGTTTTGTTATAATTTTTAATGAAAATGTCTTTGGACTAAACGAAGGCGGAAAAGTTACTTTTAATGGTGTCAAAATAGGCAGGGTTGAAAGATTTTTTATCGGTGATGCATTAGAGGAAGGACCAGTACCCGTAATGATCGAAATAAATCGGAAACTTGTAGATCGACATCGCGTTGTGGTTGGCAATGAAATATTTGATGGAGATGGCTCTTTTAAGCCTGAAGTGCTTCCTTCCCTTGTTGGTCAATTAGTTCAAGAAAGTTTTGTTACCGGGATTTTGTACATCAATCTCTCCACCGACTTTGACCATCTTGATTCCAATAATTCACTGCATAGCCTGTACGGTTATCCATTAATTCGTAGCAAGGGCTCAATTTTTGCTGAACTTAGTGAAAGCATAAATCTTGAAAAACTTAGCAAGCAAGTAAGCGATTTCCTGGTGACTGGTACCCAAGAATTAAGAAACCTGGAAACTGCTAAGCTTAAAACTGCCTTTCTGGAGTTGGTTAACAAAACGAACCTATTCATGGATGAACTCACTCAAAATATTTTACCCTTGGGGGCAAACTTAGAAAAAACATCAGATCAGGTTCGAACAAGTTTCGAGCAACTAAATCAGGTAAATCAAAGAGTCAAAGACGCCCTTGCCCCCGATTCTGACCTTAGGTTTGGTGCAGTGAATGCGCTGCATGATCTCTCTGAAATGTCCAAGTCATTAAAGCGCTTGTCGGATTTACTTGAGCGAAACCCGCAAGCTTTGATTCGAGGTAAATCAAACTCAGAAGATTGATATGAAGTCTACATATGGTGTTATATTTTCATTTGCGGTAATCTTTTTTACTGGTTGCTTAATGCCTGAGTCTACTCATGTTGAACCCGATTATTTCCTGCTTTCTGCTTCCCCAATTGATGCCAACGGTACTTTAGATAACGATGAGTGTTCATTTTATTTAAGAGAAATAGAACTGCCGAAATATTTAAAAGATTCCAGGATGATTTTCCGTCCTAGTGATCATACTTTAGTTTTTCGCGAAAGCAAAAGATGGGGAGAACCGCTAGAAGATGGATTAGCCCGTGTATTAGCACTAAACCTTCATGATCAATTAGGTTCGCCAAGCTTTTCCATCTTTCCGAATCGCCGTAAAGATGGGCTTTTGTGGGATTTGTCTGTTTCTTTTTCAGCTTTTGAAAAAGTTAAGCACCGGGTGGTAATTGATTCGAAGTGGCAGGCAAAAGTAAAAGAAAAAACCTCATTATCCGGCGATTTTTATCATGAAACAATCTTGCCTCCAGATGCCGATGAATTCACAGAAATAGAGGCGTATAATTTGTCACTGCAAAAATTGGCAGGGCATATTGCGACAAAACTATCCTCTGAATGATTTTCAGTTTAAATGTGGACGATTTTGACTACTTTCGTTTTTGTTCTTTTTGCAAGCATTTTGGTCTATTTGTTAAGGAATTTCTATCGTGGCAAATTTTTGAGTCGATTGGAATCAGAAGTTGAAAATGATTTGGCAGAAGAATTTCCCCTATTTCAAGATGATCAAAAACCTGATTCTGAGGAATTCATTGAATGGTTGGAGGAATTGCAATTAGAACAGGAGATCGAGAAAGCTTTGAAGCATAAATAAATAAATTGAATAACCCTATATTTTTAGACCCCAAAATCCTTATACCAAAATTTAAGTTATGATTATTTCACGAAAGTGTATATTTTACTTCCTTTCTATTTTTGTTTATTCCGCCTTGCTCGCAGATTGGCCAAATTGGCGGGGGCCTAATTTTAATGGTTCTGCCGATGAAGGAATTAAGTATCCATCCAATTTTTCCAAAACAAAAAATGTGAACTGGGTATTGGACCTAGCCGGACCATCTGCCTCTACTCCAATTGTGTTTGAGGATCTTGTTTTTCTGTCGGATACAAAATTCTCAGATAACAATTCAAAATCGTCATCTCTGCTTGCAAAATGTGTTGATCGTACAACAGGTAAGTTATTGTGGTCTAGTCAAGCGGGCAGTGGATATCAGCCTGGGAATATGGATGGTAATTTATTGCAGCTTGACTCGCGCTCAAATTACTCCAGTCCATCACCTGTCGCATCCCAAAATCATGCGGTTTTCTTTTATGGGAATGGGGATCTTGTATGCTTTGATCACTCTGGTAAATTACTTTGGCAAAGAAATATTCAGAAGGATTATGGAGATTTCTGTTTTCAATGGACCTTTTCTGCTAGCCCACTACTGATGCAGGATCGTTTGTACCTGCCTGTTTTGCAGAGAAATGAAAAAGTTCATCAACGCGGCAAAGAAAATGCTGAATCATTTATTCTGTGTATCAATTTAGAAGACGGTCATACAATTTGGAAGCATATCCGTGATACTCCTGCTAAAAAGGAGTCAAGAGAAGCTTTCTCCACAATTCTTCCACATCGTGGAAATTTAGTTGTGGCAGGGGGTGATTTTCTGACTGCTCACAAGCCAGAGGACGGTAGTGAAGTCTGGCGTTGGGGTACCTGGAATCCGGGGCATAAGCAAGAATGGTGGAGGTTGGTTCCTTCTCCGGTTGCTGGTGATGATAGAATCTTGGTCTGTGCTCCTAAAAATGCCCCCGTTTATGCTGTTTCTAATTCGCAAAACAAACAAATTGCAAAACTCGCTTGGGATAGTGCAAAAAATAAAGATATTACATCAGATGTGCCCACGCCTCTCTACTTTGAAAATCATTTTTATATCCTAAGTGATTTGCGTAAGAACTTATGCAAACTTTTACCAAGTGATGGATCGGTTATTTGGAAATTAGATTTGCCTGGAAAGTATAAGTGGCGTGCATCTCCCAGTGGAGCGGATGGAAAAATTTATCTAATGAATCACAATGCGGAGGTTTTAGTGGTCTCCTCAAATAATGGAAAGATTTTACATTCTGCCAAAATGGGGGATGAATATGATGATCAAACTCGGTCTTCGGTTGCATTGTCGGATGGTCAACTCTTCATAAGAACGAATAAAAATTTGTATTGCATCCAATGATATTACCCTGCAATGTTAATAACTCAATTTCCCATCCACCACACCCGCGCCGGGCGGTTCCCGCCAATCTACCGCCCGGCGCTTTTTTCTTTTTAAGTTAATGGGAAGATATTCCAGTTATTTTATCCTCTTAGCTATCTTTGCGTCTTCATTTTGTGTAAGGGCTCAAGATGCTGATTCAGAGAATTTAAGGAAAAGAATTGCTGAATTGCGCATGAAGTCCAATGCACATGGCAGATTTGTATCTGAACTTTTGAGGGATCCCATTGAATTTGAACCGATTGAATTAAATACAAAACCTGCTTCCTCTCCGTTTAGTGAGATCTCAGAACAACGCAGCGAATCCGTCCTCGGGAGTGAGCAAACAGAGATAATTGAAACTCCCCTCGAATCAATTATCGTTGAAAGAGAAGAGCCAATAGGGGTGAGCGAAGATAAAAGCCCAAACCCTGAACTGTCTGAGAATTCTAGTTTTCAGACCGAAGAAAATAATCCTGAAGAAGAATCCCTTTCACCCAGAGATGAATCTAATATTTATGCGGAATTATACGCACCCAAAGTTCCTCAGCGTAGGTTGGGGTATTACTTCGGTCCTTTTGTTGGTCTTGCCTTTGCAGATGATAGTGCTGTGAGATATCCTAAGGTCCCCTACAAATCCAAGATGGGTATGGTTACGGGTCTTCGATTGGGGCATGATTTTGGGGGTGTCCGGGTGGAAGGAGAGTATGCCTTTTTAACCAATAAAATTTCTCATGGCAGATCAAATCTTCATAATCTCCAAAGTCGCTTTATACTGGAAAAATCTCTAGGGGACCGTGCGGATTTGCGCGGAGGAATAGGGTTGGGGGTAGGCTTTGTTGACAATGAATACGACGGCAAAAATTACAGTGGTGCTGGTTTCAGTTATGACTTTCTATTGGGTTGGTCCTTCAGGGTAATGGAAAACTGGTCAATTAATATGGATTATCGCCATTATTTAACTGCTGCCCATGAAAATTATGATCGTTTGCAAGGGCATATTGTCGAAGTGTCAGTTGGTTTTGACATGTAACTTCGAATATATCTTGCTCAATTCAATATCTTTTCGAACGCTGGGGGCATGGGAGATTTAACTTCCCAAATATGGCTCTTCTCGCCTTGATTATTAATCGCGATCTTAATTTTTGCAGCATGCAAAAAAAGCCTTTCCACTTTATGAGATTGGTTGATTTTTCGGTTTAGGGAAAAGTCTCCATAGGTACGATCACCCAGAATTGGCAGATTTCTTTTGGCACATTGCACCCTGAGTTGATGGGTTCTTCCAGTTTTAGGCATCAATCTAAGGAGAAGAAGTAACCCAAATTCTGTATTTTTTTTTAGCTCGGTCGATACTTTGGTTGAGCAAGGAACACCATGTTTGCTGGCAAGTACTCTAATTTTTCCATTAGAGGTTTTTTTTTGTAAAAGATCGTCCCATTTCTGTCTAAGTGGTTTGCCGTTGGAGCGAACTATTGCGTAGTATGTTTTTTGAACTTCTTGGTTTGAGAAAGACTTTTTGAGTTGCTGGGCAAGATATTCTTTGGAGGTGATAAGGATAATTCCAGAAGTCGCAGAATCCAGTCTGTGGACTAAAAAGAAATACTGTTGATTGCCTTGTTCATCTTTCCAGTTGTAACATTCTTTATCAAAATCATAAGTGCAGTTGAGCAGGGTGGGAGTAGATGATTTTTTGGGATTTGGATGGCTTAGAATACCGCAAGACTTATTCAGTGCCCATATACCAGCGGGATGAAAATCTAAAACCCTGCAGTCTTTATGCAGCGGAATTGCAGGTGAAGAAAACGATCCAACTGGATTCATTTATAGTTAAATGTGATGGAAATCTCGTCAGATTCCCCAAATTCCTCAACCATCTTAACATCCCACTCCCCAAAGGGTGCCCTTGAGGCGATCGATTGTCTACAGAGTTCAGTAGGGAGTGAGTGATTTTCTCCTTTATCGACTATCTCCAGATTCTCTATCTGTCCATTTCTCATCAAAATAAATTTGAAGGTTACAGAGTTTGGAAATTTATCAACCTGGAGATAACGGATTGAATTTTTGATCAATTCGCCCCACTGGGTTTCGATCGATTTTAGCATTTCTTGAAGATAGATGCCGTATGGACTTAATCGACTTTCAATTGCAAGCTTACCAATTCTTGGAGAACCACTTGTATTTCTTAAGATTGGACCATTTAAAATTTGATGGGATAGCTTGGGGCGTACTTTTTGAAGTTTTAAATTTTGGGTATTTAAATTTTCCTCAACATTAAGATTGTCTATCTTGTTTTTGTAGGTGGATAAATTTATGAGTTTTTGTGAATCAGTAATCTTAGAATTATTTAACTTTAGGCCCTCGGACTGCGTGTTCTTTGTTGAAGCAACAGATTCTTCTTTCTGATTTGAAATACTGAATTTTGGAATGATTTCTTTTGAGGTAAGCGGAACTTGTTTTTCTGCAAATTGGGTTGATTCGGCGACTTTTAAATTTACCGAATCCCCTTTGATTTTGGGGAGCGATGGCTGGTCTGAAATATTATCTGGCAATTCGGGTTGCGATGATTGCTGATTTTTAAAAGAAATCAAATTTGTGTGCTCTGGAAGATTTTCCGGGACTTCAGGATTTGCTTCTGCATATCTTTTAGTACGATCGGGAATAATTATGGATTCATCTTGCTGATTCCATGTAAGTTTCCATTTATTAGATGAATACTTTACCGAATCAATGTATGGAAATGGATTGAGATTAGAAAAGATAAAAAAAAGCAAAGAGGTAATGGATAAAGCAAAGATATGGCTTGGGTAAGAAAACGAGGAATGTTTTCCGATCAGCTTCATTTATTTAATTATGCTCCTTCTTGATTTTACAGAGAAATGAATAATTTCCATTGCACCTTTGATCGCACCATTAATTTTCTTATCCAAGAGATCTTTTTTTTCAATCAATTCAGGTAAATGTTGGATCCAATTGTGGTTGAGAAATGATTCCAGCGAAATTCTCCTGAAATTGAGGTTTTCCTTGCAGAATTCCAGTAGAACTTCTGATTCTCGAAAAGAAGTTCTAAATACTCCAATAAATGGAATATTCATGCCCCAACATTCGGCAACAGTGCCATAACCTGCTTTGCCCAAAACACAGCTTGATGCTTGGACTAAATCCGGAAATGGAATGTTTGCATTCATGGGTAAGTAAATAACATTTTTTTTCCTGTGCATAACCTGATAATTTCCGGGAACTACAAGATAATCCCTTTTGCTGGATAGACCTTCCCATTGAAAATCCATCGATATGCCCCCAGTGGTCACCAAAATATAATTATCGGTATGTTTGAGATTTAAGAGATCTAAAACTTTTTTTTTCTTTAACACGGATTCTCGAAAGACCGTGTTTATTTTTACGGCACCTGGTATGTTTCTACAAAAAGGTCTGCATTGAATCCGTAACGACACTCGCTGGTAAATATCCTCCAACCGATCAATTATTTTGCTGAAGCCTTTATATTCATGATTGTAGGAATGATAAATCCAGTCCCAAGTGAAATTCTCAATTAAAATGGTTGGAATATTTAACCGATCACCAACTTCAATCCCAATTGGTGAAATATCGCATAAAATAAATTCAGGCTGAAAAGAGTTTAATCGACTGATTGGAAGGCTAAGTTTTTCATTCTTAAAATTAAGGAAATCTAAAAGCTTTAGCTTGGTTTGATTAATGTTGTGCTTAAAAGGACCGTTTTGAATGAGCCCAACATCAGTTTCGTATTCAATAGTTTGAAAGCTACAGTTCTTGGGTAAGTTATTGAACCAAAACCAGTTTGGAATTTGTCCAAAAAGTAAAATATCAAGCTGATTGATTCTATTGGCAAGCTGTTGAATGATTGCAACCAGTCTTGTCGCGTGTCCGAACCCATGTGATGAAACAAAGCACGCAAATCGAAGTTTCTCAGGTGAATGTTCAATCAAGAAATATTAACTCCAAATAAGTGAGAAGTTGATCTGATGGATATAATTTTCCATTTTTACTCGTGATGAGCTTTCGACAAAAACCGCTATCAAAATCCATATCATAACTTAGTACCTTTAACGGCTCTTTTAATTCCTTATTGGATGCCTCAAAACTGATGGGGAAGCCATAGGGTCCAAAGGAACATATCCATGATTTAATGGATTTATTAAATCCTTGGTTTATTAAGCGAACCGAATTGGATTCCACAATAAATGGAGTTCCTTTATTTCTCAATTGAACCTTAGTTACTGTAGGTAGATTTTTTACAAACTGTGCTGGGCTTTGAAAAGGGTCTGATTTGTATTTTGAGTAGAATTCAAGCGGGTCAAGACCTACCAGATTATACCCATTGTAGTTTCCATGCTTATTTTTTGATTTAAATCTTTGCCTGTTGTACCACTTATCAAAGGAATTGCTTAGCCTTATGCCTATTTCAAAGTGTAAATGAGAGCGGTTTAAAGGGATATGAAATGATGCAGTATTTCCCATTCGCCCAATTGCTTGGGCAGTGGAAACTTTTTGCCCGACTGACAAACCAATCGAAGCTTCTTCAAGGTGTGCGTATAGAGTATATAAGACGGGAGAAAGGTTTTCATGCTCGATAACGATATATCTGCCATAAGCACTGTCTTGTGAGCTTCGGCTAATATAAACGACCACTCCATCCATAGCTGCAAAAATTGTATCTTCCGCATGGCCCTTTCCGTTCTTTCTTACAGGAAATAAATCAATGCCCTCATGGAATTTGTATCCATCATTACGAACGCACCCAAATGCACCAGATGCAAAATCTTTATCCGGGCCAGTTTTCTGTAAAAAAGTATGATAGCCAAGACCCTTCGCAAAAGATGGATTAGGGGTAGGCCAAGCCAGAGAAAATTGGGTGGAATATGTGAAGTTTGGGCTAGAAAAAGCCAGATAGAGCAAGAAAAACCTGAAAAATTTGGAAAGTTCCAAGAGAAAGCCTCTAATTTCGTAAGTTTTGAAGCTCGAGTCGTATATGCTGAATGGACGAGTCAAGCTTGCTGTAGTATGCTAATACAGACTCTTCACTTTTTTGATTAGTGAACATAAATGGAATGAAACCATTGGTTATAGTTGATTCAATCGGATGGAAACCGACTAAAACACCATTGACTACAAAGTTTAAGTTTCTTCCAATATTCCTCGAGGTTTCTTTTTGAAGAATCATTGCCGACCTTCGGTCAACTCCTACCCATATACCATACATTCTCTTTTCTTTGTCGTCGCTAAATATGTCACGAAAACTTCCCAATTTTATACCAGCAATGTCGTATTCATCTAAAATTGGCATTGGCGACCCACCATCGAGAAATATTCGTGGGCGGTGGGTAATCTTTTCAGGATCATATCCATTCCGGGAACAACCAAGTAGGGTGGCTAGAAAAATTAAATAACAAATGTTTAAAAATTTCTTAGAAGTAGAACCGTGTCTTGAGTGATTTGACATATTTATACTTTAATGACGAAAACCTAAGTGCCACCATTGATAAGCAATACATGAGAATAAGCAATCATTCTAATTATTCAGACACTACTAATGAAGCCATCTTGTTAATGGATATGCAGCCTCGTTTGCTTTCATCTATTGAAAACTCTGAGAGTTTATTGGATGCAAGTTCTATACTCTTAAAATCCGCAGAATTATTGCAAATGCCCATAATTGTAACCGAACAAGTTCCACAAAAGTTAGGCAGGACGCACCCTGATTTATTGAGTGCATGTAAAAACCCAAACTTAATTGAAAAAGATACTTTTTCCGCCTTCGGTTCTTCAGAATTTTGTGAATTAATTGGGAAATTAAGAATTAATAAATTGATAATTGCGGGTATCGAAACTCCAATTTGTATTTTTCTTACTGCGCTCCATTCCCTTCATACAAAAATTGATGTTTCAATTATTTATGACTGTTTGGGTTGCAGAATTAACAATGATGGGGAAAAAAGTTTAGTGCAGTTAATGCATTTTGGGGCCGAAATTATTCCATTAGAAACTTTTCTTTTTAGTAAGTTACAATCATCAGATCATCCGAATTTTAAAAATATTTCGGAACTTATTAAGTCCCGTATTTAATTTCATATGCTTTCCAATACTCGTTCTGCCACCTTGATAGGAATTTCTGCAATTCCTGTATCAGTAGAGGCAAATAGTGGAGAACGAGGAGATCCACGGGTGGTACTGGTCGGATTGCCAGATGCTGCGGTCAAGGAGTCACTCGATCGTGTTCAATCAAGTTTGGCAACCGGTGGATTTAGCCTGCCCAGGACCCGAGTAACGGTAAACTTGGCACCTGCGGACTTGAAGAAAGAGGGAAGTGCTTTTGATCTGCCTGTTGCATTATGCCTGCTTGCTTCAACCAAGCAACTGAGTCCACATAAAATGGCCGAATTTCTCATCGCTGGGGAACTTAGTCTATCTGGGAAGTTAAGGACGGTTCGGGGTGGACTTTCAATGGCTATATTGGCCAAAGAAAAAAAACTTAGGGGAATTATTCTTCCGATGGATTCTGCGTTGGAGGCATCCATTATTAAGGGTATTGAAGTTTATGGGGTTAATTCTCTATCCGAAGCGGTTGATTTTCTCGATGGAAAGATCAACTTAAAACCAGTTTCTACGAACTCGTCTGATTTGCCATCAGGGGAATTTGTTTTCTCCCAGGATTTCGAGGAAGTTAAAGGACAGGCTAGGCTCAGGCGTGCAGTAGAGGTTGCCGTTTCTGGTGGACACAATTTACTCATTGTCGGGCCTCCTGGATCTGGGAAATCTATGATTTCTAAAAGGATACCCACAATATTACCGAGTCTATCATTGGATGAGTTTATCGATGTGGTTCGAATATACTCAACCATCGGGCAGGGTGGTAGTTTAAGTTTTAATGATAGACTTCGACCATTTCGTTCGCCTCACCATACCATTAGTGATGTTGGACTGATTGGTGGTGGGACAAATCCCAGACCTGGTGAAATTTCTCTGGCACATAACGGCGTTTTATTCCTTGATGAATTACCTGAATTTAAGAGGTCAGTTCTGGAAGTGTTAAGGCAACCCCTTGAAGATGGTTATGTGACCATTTCAAGAAGTGCCGCAAAAATAACTCTTCCAAGTCGCTTTATGTTTGTGGCATCCATGAATCCTTGCCCTTGCGGTTATTTGGGGGACACAAAAAACAACTGTAAATGTTCTATTCCTCAAATTCAAAAATACCGGGCAAAAATAAGTGGTCCTCTTTTAGATCGGATTGATCTGCATGTGGACGCACCACAAATAGAAACTTCAGAATTACAAAATTCACAGAAAGGAGAAAATTCTATTTCTATTCGTAGTCGGGTAGAGAATTGCAGGAAAATTCAACAGGAAAGATTTGCTAATATTACTACAAAAACAAATGCTTCTATGCCTGATTCCCTAATCGAGGAAATATGTTATTTAGGAGCAGAAAATAAAAAACTTTTATTGCAAGCTATGGATCAATTATCTCTATCAGTTCGTGCGTATTCTCGTATCTTGAAAGTATCAAGGACAATTGCTGATATGGAGCAAAGTTCTGCGATAGAAAGAAATCATTTGCTCGAAGCCATTCAGTATAGAAATCTAGACAGAAAATTAAATTAAAATAATTTGTATCTTTACAACAAATGCATTTTTAAAATATAAGAAAATATTTACCTAATATTATTATGAACTTAGATCAAATTGATGACATAAAAGAACTCAAAGCACTCAAAGCTAAAATTGAGAAAAAAATAAAGTATCAAAAAACAAAACCAGCCAAAGTAAAGCTGTCCTCTCTCTATCCTACCATCAAGGATGACCATAAACGACATGTCCGTGCTGATGGAAGGAAAATTTTTAGGTCAGTGGTTGATTA
This sequence comes from Opitutales bacterium, assembly GCA_038106225.1. Taxonomy (GTDB): domain Bacteria; phylum Verrucomicrobiota; class Verrucomicrobiia; order Opitutales; family Seribacteraceae; genus Chordibacter. The sequence goes on from JAYODK010000009.1 coordinate 26,526, forward strand.
TCTTGAATGTTACATTAAAGGACTGCCTCCAATTTCCCGTGCTGAGTTCTACAAGAGGTTTGGGATTGAATCTCGTCGCGGAAAGGTAACCCCCGATTTAATTAATCAAGTGAAGCATCTACTAGTCAGTGGCAAGACTCTCTCTGATATTTCTGCTGAAGTGGGTATCTCTGTTGCTTCCTGCCAAAAAATCAAAGCAGGTGCATACGATAATTAATTTTTGTTCCTTAAACTTTTAAAGCAAAGCCGTGTCCAGCACGGCTTTTTTTTTGAGTTACAATGGTAAAAAAAATAGACGGCAGCTTTTTCTTAAATAGAAAAGAAGCAATTGATTACTTAATGAAGGCTTACGAGCTAAAGTGGTGCATAACTACTTGGCAAAAAGGAAAAATTAAAGTCAGTTATGAAACAAAACAGTCGGCCCGAAAATACTTTATTACCAATGCCTACAAAGTCAGGAGTTCAGAGATTATACAGTTTGCCCAGAAGGATTTGGATGCTGGAATGATGTATTGAAAAAATTTGGGGGAATATTAGAAATTTTCTTCTTCAGGAATATCCAAGCGGTGCATGGTGGTTTCTTCCCCTTTTGAATCTGTGGTTATAACTTTCATAATTTTACAATCTTTCCCGTTTGCCTGAAAACGCTTTGGTTCCCCATCTGGTCCAATTATTTGGAGGAGACCGGGTTTTTTGTCTATTTCAACGCATTCCAGTAAGTCTTTGCCGTTGTAGCCCTCTTCATGCGATGTAGAATAGAGACCGTCTGGGTGAACAAAGCATACAATCCTGCCGTACTTTAAGGTGGAACCCCTTTTATGCTGAATGACATCACCTTTTTCAAAAGTTTTCTTGGCAAATAACTGCTTTCTGGGTGTGTAATGCTTTAGCTTGGAACGTTTTGCCTTAAACATTTGTACGCCATCAGAACCTTTTTCAAGGGGAGTAAGATCATCTGGATTAACCTCTAAGAGTTCGCAGGTTGGATCACCCGGATCGTCTTGTAAGATCATTAATACTTCACCGCAACGTTTCTTATTACCCTTCGATGCAACAATTTCTTTTACATGATCGCCTATTTCAATCGTCTTCTTCTTTTTCTTTTTTTCCATGTTTTTTATTTTTATGGCTCAAGTCCAAATCCAGTTTTCAGGCTGCCTGTTTTCGCTAGTCTTTTCTCACGACAATCTTTACAGATACAAAACCTGCCGTGACCAAAGTCTAATGGGTCAGGAATCTCTTCGACCTTTTCGCGGGGTTTGATCTTCGATGTGGTACTTGGCTTTTCAGCAATATTTCCTGAATGCTCTTGTTGCCTACGCATTGCATCAGCTTTAGCTTTCTTTCTTTTGTTTAGTTCAAAACGATAGGCTAACAGTTGTTTGAAATCTGTCTGGTCAATGTCGACCTCACCCCGAAGTTTTGAGTTGTTTGCATTTGCAACGATTAGTGTAGATCCTTTCATTCCTAAAACTTGGAGCTCAGATCCAGGGGGACTTGTCGAATTAGCGATTATTTGACCACTTGAAGTTTTCGCTACAAGATTAACCGGAACGCTCGATAATATTGGCTTGGCTGGAAATACGCTTTTGGGCACTTTTGTCCAATTTTTAACTGCCTCAAGCAAATCCTCTGAAAATTGAGGGTCCTCTGGCAAAGTGGCAGTCTGTTCACTGACTTTACTAGGTTTTTTAATTTCGGGGCTAGGAGTTGCAGGGAGTGGATCCTCCTCATTTTTAATGGGCTCTGAATCAGGGACTTTAATTGAAACGGGCTCAGGCGTTTCATCAGATTTATTCTGTTCATGAAAATAGTTCTCAACTTCATTAGGAGAAGGAATTTTTTCGCAGGACGAGAAAAACAATGTCACTAATACAAAAGAGAAATTGCATATTACTAACTTATTCACCCTAATACTTGTAAGTACACTATTTGCATTAGTCCATTTGATTTTCCTATTGTTACGAATTTCATTATCATAAATTCAAAAATAAATTGATGCATATATCGAAAAATAACTTTTTATATTTATTCAATGCCCTCTTTTTTTTGTTCGCGGCATTGGCATGTTATACTCAAACCATGGCTACTTTTCTCTTTTGCTTGGGTGGAGGCCTTTTAAATACTTTTATATTTCTGAGGAGTTTTTCAGATCGTAAGAAAAATGATGGCGAATCAGGGCATTTCCCCAGCGAACCAAATTTATCTGAAAAGAATTTGATTATGGAAGACCTCGACAGGGAGGCCACCCGTCGCAGGGAACTGGAGCAATTCAACAAAAACTAATTCAAGAGATGTATCGAAAATTCCCGCTTCACACTGCGGGAGTACCACCCGGTATTCCTTACATTATTGGAAATGAATTAGCCGAGCGTTTTTCTTTTTATGGCATGCGTTCCATTTTACTCGCCTATATGACACTTTATTTGTGTCAGCCAAGCGGTGAATTAAATACTTTTGGTAGCAAAGAAGCAGAGGCATGGATTCATTTATTTGTCGGTTCAGCTTATTTATTTCCGATCTTTGGTGGTATTTTATCTGATGCCTTTTTAGGGAAATACAGAACCATCCTTATTCTTTCTATTGTATATTGTATCGGACATGGATGCTTGGCCTGCATGGGTTGGGTGGGTGATACGCGGGTTATGCTTCTCGCAGGACTTTGTTTAATCGCAATCGGTTCAGGTGGTATTAAACCTTGTGTGTCCGCTCATGTGGGTGATCAATTCGGGAGTTTGAACAGTTTCCTCCTCTCCAAGGTATTTGGGTGGTTTTATTTATCGATTAATTTAGGTGCTTTTTTTTCAGGACTGCTCACTCCTTTTCTTTTGGAGGCCAAAAGGGAAAATGGGACCGCGGGTGAGGCGATTTACGAATATGTGATCTTTTTAGTTGGAGTGAAAGAACCGGGAGAAGTAATTTTTGGTCATCATTATGCATTTGGCTTACCAGGTGTATTGATGGCGATTGCGACTCTACTTTTTTGGATGGGGCGTAAAAAATTTGCTCATATACCACCGGAGGGCAGGGCTTACTTCAGGGAACTCACTCAGAAAAAAAATCTCTTTGCCTTAGCAAAGTTATGGATCATTTTTTCCTTCGTAGTTCTCTTCTGGGCATTGTTTGATCAAATAGGAACGCTTTGGCAGGTACAATCCCGTGAACTTATCCGGGTAATTCCACTGTGGATTCCGCTATTAGGTGGTTATGAATTATTACCTGCTCAAGTTTCAGCAGTATTTAATCCTCTTTTCATTCTCATTCTTGTGCCCTTATTTAGTAAGTGCATTTACCCTGTTCTCGAGCGGACCACTCCATTAACTGACCTGAAAAAAATGGGTATTGGATTATGGCTTATGGTCTTGGCTTTTTTTACTGCATCCATCATTCAGGAGTTTTTATCAATGGGGCATAGCTTGCACATTGGTTGGCAAATTCTTGCCTGTTTTATTCTCACAGCTTCTGAAGTTATGGTTTCAATCACATGCCTTCAGTTTGCTTACACCCAGGCCCCAAGACCGATGAAGTCTCTGGTTATGGCTTTATTTCTACTGACTGTTTCTCTGGGTAATTATCTGACCTCCGGGGTAAAGTTTTTCTTGTCTGATGATCAGGGTGTATCTCTGCTGGATGCAGCAGAAGAATTTTGGTTTTGGACAATTTTAATGGCGGTGGGTGCGACCCTGTATTTGTTTGTTTCCAAACGCTACCAATCACATACCCAATTACACAATGCTGCCTGAACCATGTTTCCCTTTAAAATATTCGCAATTGCGTTACAGAAAGGCAGCTTTTCAGGGCATTGATCTTTTTTAAAATCTGAGCCTTCTTAAAGCTAAGCTCCTGCTTGATTGTACTGCTTGCCGCACGAATTTGTAAGGTTTTTCCATCTTTGGACAGATTTACAGGGGCACATTTACCAGATAAATTTTTACCGACAATTTTCTGCCAGTTCCCGGAAATTATCGCCTCTTGTGTTTCTTCATCTCCTATGCCCCAATCTTCCCAGACTTTTTCGACTAATTCTTCTATGGTAAGCGGATGATTGGTCGATTTCTTTGCTTCGCCCCGGGGTAGTCCCATAAAGTTCGACACCAAGTCAAGATGACTGGGCGGCTTGTAGGTTGAATTATCTCGACGCTTGATTTTCAATGAATTGAGCTTTCTAAGGCAGATATATGGTGATATTAAACTAGACCAATTGATACATTTACCAAAGATATTTTTTAAAGATCATGATTATCAAGCCAAGAATTAAAGGATTTGTTTGTATAACCTCACACCCAGCAGGCTGTCTGGAGAATATACGCAAGCAGGCTGGAGTTGCTTCAGGAATTGCTTTTGCTGAAGGTAAAGGCCCGAAGAAAGTACTGGTGATTGGGGCTTCCACAGGATATGGGTTAGCCAGCCGGATTACCTCTGCATTTGCCAATAATGCTTCCACATTGGGTGTTTCTTTTGAGAGAGAACCGAAAACAGATAAACCAGGCAGTGCTGGATTTTATAATATTTCAGCATTTAAAAAATTAGCCAGTGAACATGGGCTGATAGCAGAGGACATAAATGGGGATGCATTTTCTAATGAGTGCAAGGAGGAGGTAATTCGAAAAGCCAAGGAGATGGGCGGGTCTTTTGACCTGATTGTATACAGTCTTGCATCACCCAGGAGGACTGACCCACTCGACCATCAAACTTATCGGGCATGCCTAAAGCCAATTGGTATGATTTATAAAAATAAGACGCTCGATACAGACAAAAAAGAGGTTAAAGAAATTACTATTGATCCAGCCAATGAGAATGAAATCTCTCAGACCGAAAAAGTAATGGGTGGAGAAGACTGGGAATTATGGACTCACCGATTATTAGACGAGGGCTTGCTTGCTGATGGCTGCATAAACCTTGCTTATTCCTATGTTGGTCCTGAGGTTACCTGGCCTATTTACCGCAATGGAACAATTGGACGGGCAAAAGCCCATTTGGAAGAAGTTGGCCATGGTTTAAACCGATTGATGCAGGATAAATGCGGAGGAAATGCTTATGTTTCAGTAAATAAAGCAGTAGTGACACAGGCAAGTTCGGCAATACCGGTTGTTCCATTATATGTATCGATGCTTTTTAAAGTAATGCGTGAGTTTGGTACCCACGAGGGTTGCATTGAGCAGACCAATCGATTGTTTCAAGATCGTTTATATGGAGAAAATGCATCTCTCGATCTTGATGACTCTGGTCGTATTCGTCTGGATGATTGGGAAATGGCCGATAATGTTCAGCAGAAAATAAGGGAACTTTGGCCTTTGGTGAACACAGAGAATTTACTCCAGATCACCAATTTTGAAGAATATCAACTTGAGTTTCTCAAGCTGTTTGGTTTTGGGATGGAAGGGGTCGACTATGAGCAGGAAATCGATCCAGTTAATCCATTCTAATTTTTTCGGATCAAAATTAAAACTGGAGAATCGAGACTTCTGGTACCTTCGATTTTCTCGGTTTGCCATCTTTTATTTTGGCACAGTTTTATTATATCATTAGTTTCCTCCATTCCTCCTTGGTGCCCTCGGTAACCAAGTATGGTAATAATACCTCCTGCTTTGAGCATCTCATAAGCTTCCATTATGGCATTTATGGTGGTAACTGAAGTAGTGATGATCCGGTGGTCACCACCGGGTAGATAGCCGAGATTGAACATAGTTGCGGTGATTTTCTCTTTAATATTTTTGTCGAGCAACTTGCTCATGTCTGCATGTGACGCATGGATGAATTCACAAAAATTAGATAATCCATTTTTTTCTAGCCTTTTTGTAGTTAAAAGCAGGGCACTCTTTTGAATATCAAAGGCATATACTTTTCCAAGAGGGGCAACTTCTCGGGCTAAAAACAATGTGTCATATCCATTTCCAGAAGTGGCATCGATACAGAGATCTCCGCAACGCAAGACTTCTTTTATTTTCGCATGTGCCAATTCTACGAGTCTCATAATTTAAGTTATTTATGAAATCTCAGCAGATCCTTATGTGCTGGGATTTTATCTCCTTGAATAAGAAAATCCTTCAACTCCTTGGCGCACAAAGCAATAGTGGTACAACCCCTTGATCCAAACCCGTTGAAAATAAAATAGTTTTTAATTTCAGGATGCGAACCAAGAATGGGGTTGCGGTCAATGGTGGCACTCCGTACACCACTTTTGTGCCCGATTATGCCATCTCCATTAAGCTTCGGGAGAAAGTCGATTTTACCAAGAATTTCTTCTACTGCCTGATCAGTTGGTCCTGCTTCAATATCCTGATGATTCCAGGTTGATCCTATTTGTGCAGAACCCTTTTTTTCAGCCAAATGCCAGATGCCATTACTCGCATTAAAATTGTATGGAGACTGGATTTTCAGAACTTCTCCCTGTGCAGGCGAGAAAGGCAAGTGTTTGAACCATTGATTCCTTGATGCCCTATATCCGTCACAAAATATAACCCGATAATCCCGCCATTTCTCAGGGTCAAAAAGTTCAACAAAATAATTTCCTCTGCTTGAGAGCAATTTTCGCGAAAATTCTATGAATCTTAGAGGTTTCAATTGCCATGCCTTGGTTATTCCAGCCCCGAACCTTGAGGCTATTCCCATATTCAAAGACTCAGCAACAGAAAGATTACCTTTTCGGAAAGCATCTGCGGAAAGATTCCATTTTTTTCCTTGTTCAGCAGATTGAAAAATCCGATGGAGATCGATTGATTCAAGAAACTTTTCTCCACTTTCATTTTCCATCTTTTTGAAAAATTTTTGGTTTTCTTCCATACAGGTGCTGAATTCATCAGGTACATTTAATTTCGGCCCGATGAATGGATTGATTAAGCCGGCAGACACCTCTGTGGCAGAGTGTGGCAATGCGGCATCGAGGACCACTACTTCGAGACCATGCTGAAGTAAAGTATGTGCAAGCACCGAGCCAGCTAGCCCATGTCCAACAATGACAATTTTTTTGTTCAAGTATTAGATTTCATGATTCTATGAGATTGCGGGCAACTCTAATTACATCAAAATATCAAATCATGAACCTAACCCGCATATCTCTTATCTTTTTGTTTATTGTGGGTGCAATAGTGATGTACCGTCTGGGCACACTGGATAATTCTGGAACAACACTTCCAGTAAAAAAGAATTTAGCTGATTACAGACCTCTAGATCCCAATCATTCAATTTCGATTACTTCTATTAATGAATCCTTGCAAAAAGTGAATACAGATGGACGAGTATTTAATAAGCAGGAAGAGATCGATTCGGTATTAAATCAAATAAATCCACAGAACGACTGGCTGGTGATCATGGATTCAGCCCAAAGGGAGGATTTACTTGCAGACCCTTTGTCCTTTGGACTCAAAGTGACGGATCAAATATCAGAGCTTGGTATTGTTCGTTTTTCAGTTGTCAATTCGTCTAAAGCGATGCCTTTGCTTTCTGAATTTATTGAGAAGGAAAAGCTCAGTTTGAATCATCCTCTTCGTCAACCTGTGTCTCCCAGAAAAGAAGAGATTTTTGAGAGTTTGGAGTTTTCAGATAATTTTATTGCTTGGATGGGAGGTACTGAAAAACGAAATGGACTGGGTCAAGGAGTGAAGGTGGCTATTTTAGATTCAGGGGTTGATCCTAATCATCCTGCAATGGCTGGTGTTACAATTCAACAGAAAGACTTCCTTTCTCCATTGCCTGTGGGTTCTTCGCGAAAATTAAACGCTCATGGTACTGCGATTGCATCAGTTATTTCATCGTACTCTGAAATTTACACCGGAATTGCCCCTGGTAGCGAGATTCTCTCTTACCGGGTAATCGATGAATCGGGCAGTACGGACTCCTACACAGTTGCCTCGGCAATTGTTTCTGCAGTCCATGACGGTGCGGATGTCATCAATTTAAGTCTTGGGGGCGAAGAGGGAAGTGAAGTTTTGAAGCAAGCAGTCTCCTATTCGCTTAATCATGGAGTAACTATTGTTGCTGCTGTCGGCAATGAAGGGGCAGGGCTTGTTAACTATCCAGCAGCATATGACGGGGTAATCGGAGTGAGTTCAGTAGGATCAAGTGGACGGGTTACTAACTTTTCGAATTTCGGTGAAGGGGTTGATCTCGCTGCTCCAGGAACCGGAGTTTTGACCGCATGGGAATCTTCAGGTATGGCAAATTTTAGCGGAACTTCGGTCTCTGCGGCGATTGTCACTGGTGCAGTAGCCATGGAACTATCCAGGCAACCCAGTCTTACTCCTCAAGAAATTAGTCAAACTCTTCAGGAATTTAGCAATGAAGCAGAAAAACCGGGATTTGACAAAATTTCCGGGTACGGAATTCTCAGCCTGTCCAGACTGGAAAACCAAGATAACCCAAGATATGCCGATCCTGCTCTAGTTGGGTATCATTTTGAGCCTCTCCCGAATTTTAAAGGTGGTACTCTACCATTTGAAGTAATGGTACAAAACCAAGGGAATACTTGGTTGGGTAATCTTTTACTTGAGGTAAATTACTTGGGTATCAATAAATCTATTCCAATTGATAATCTTGCCCCTGGAGAATTACGTACAGAAAAATTGTACTTACAGGGTGCTGAAATTGACAAATCTGTCGAAATCAATGCACAAATAAAATTACCCAGTGGTCAAGATGACTACCGTTTGAACAATAATAAGTACAAAAGCTTGGTAAGTTTTTAACTAGCCTTAAATCTTAAGGCAGAGACAGATTATGCAGCGTTCCGCTTTTTTTGATGAAGCCTGACAATTTTTGCTTTCGATTTTCCTTTGATCACTCCTGCATTGATAACTACCTCGACCGGATCTTCGATCGCGGGCAAATCATACATCACATCTAGCATAACAGACTCCATGATTGACCGCAGTGCTCTGGCTCCAGTCTTCATGGTCAGGGCCTGTTCGGCAATCGCAGTAATAGCCTCTTTGGTAAACCTGAGTTCTGCTCCTTCGAGCATAAACATCTTACGGTACTGCTTGAGTAAGGAGTTTTTGGTTTGCTCAAGTACGCAAACAAGTTGTGTTCGGGTTAGTTCTTTAAGAATCGAAATAACGGGGAGTCTTCCAATGAATTCGGGGATTAAACCAAATTTGACCAAGTCTTCCGGCATTACATCGGCAAGGATTTCAGACGATTCCTTGTGAGTCTCAGTTGTATATCCAACACTTCTTTTACCCTTCCGCTGACCAATAATTCCATCAAGCCCAACAAATGCACCTCCACAGATAAAAAGAATATTGGATGTGTCTAATTGTACATATTCCTGGTTGGGATGTTTTCTGCCACCCTGAGGAGGGATATTACAAACGGTACCCTCTAGGATTTTTAGAAGAGCTTGTTGCACGCCTTCGCCGGATACATCACGCGTGATTGAGACATTGTCAGTTTTTCTGCCAATCTTATCAATCTCATCCACATAAACAATTCCACATTGGGCCCGTTCTACATCATGGTCTGCAGCTTGTAGAAGCCGTAAAACGATATTTTCAACATCATCTCCGACATATCCTGCTTCGGTTAGTGTAGTCGCATCAGCAATCGCGAACGGAACATCTAGCAATTTTGCTAAAGTACGGGCTAAAAAGGTTTTTCCACTGCCAGTTGGACCAATTAAAAGGACATTGCTTTTTTCAATTTCCACATCTTCTAGGTCAACAGGAAGGAAGTGGGAGTCTTGTTCATTATCGGTTGCACCAAGTTCAACCGATAGTCTTTTGTAATGATTATGGACAGCTACGGAGAGTACTTTTTTAGCATGATCCTGGCCAATTACATGCTCGTCCAAATGGTCTTTAATCGCTTTCGGTTTAATCAGGTTGAATACCGGGCGTTTGCCTGATCCCTTTTTTACAGGCTCTTTTTCTCCCAGTTCCCTATCAATTATAGTTTTACAAACTCTGACGCAGGAGTCGCAGATAAACACACTTGCCGGACCAGCGATCATTTTTCGAACCTCTCCCTGTGGTTTCCCACAAAAGGAGCAAAAATTGATCTTAGTGGGCTTTGCCATCAGAAAGAGTTCTTATTCGTTTGGTTTTTTAGAAATTACCTCATCCACCAATCCATATTCTTTGGCTTCTTCAGCTGACATATAATAATCGCGGTCTGAATCTTTTTCTATTTGATCAACTGACTTGCCACTGTGCTGGGAAAGCACCTCGTTGATCGTACTTCTCCAACGCAGAATCTCCTTTGCTGCGATTGAGATATCAGAGGTTTGTCCACCCGCACCGCCACTGGGTTGGTGAATCATTACCCGGCTGTTAGGGAGTGCGTAACGTTTACCGGGTGTCCCGGCTGCCAGTAGCACGGTGGACATGCTGGCTGCCATACCGATGCAATAGGTTACCACATCGCATTGCATGAAATTCAAAGTGTCATAAATAGCCATACCATCGGATACGCTTCCTCCGGGTGAATTAATGTATAAATGAACATCTTTTTTCGGATCTTCCATTTGCAGGAAAAGCAGCTGTGCTATGATGGAATTTGCCACATAGTCATCAATTGGCGTTCCGATAAAAACAATCCGGTCTCGGAGAAGACGACTGTAAATGTCCCAGGCACGCTCTTGGCGACCTTCGCGTTCGTAAACATATGGTAATGGTAAGTAAGCCCCCATGGTAAAATTAGTGTGTGTGTTCCCCCTCAATGTCGCAAATTCGTTCTTTGGACAACTCAGCAATTTTGAGCAATGTTTTATCGTAAACGATATCCTCGCGCAAACGATTGAGCCTAGCACGATTCTGGGATAATTCTTTGATGAATTTGGTAGGGTCTTCTCGACGCATCATGGCTTCTCGGGTTGCTGCCTGTGCGAGATCTTCTTTTTCTACTGTTACTTTTTCTTCATCGGCAATTTTGGAGAGAACCAAGGTTAATTTAATCCTTGCTTGTCCTTGGGTTTGAGATTCTTTCCACCAATCATCGCGGTTCTTTTCAATCTCTTCTGGTTTTTCCCCTTGCCTTGAAGCTTGTTGGATACGGTTTTGAAAAATTGCTTTAGATTCCTCTTCCACGGCATGTTGGGGTAGGGGGAAATCCTCCATATCGAGAATATTTTGAGTAATTTGTTTACGTTTTAAATTCTCATTTTCTTGGTCTTTACGGATTTTGATTTGCTCGGTTACCTTCTCCTTTAATACCTCAACACTCTCAATTTTAAGGGATTTTAAGAATTCTTCGTCTTCAAGAGCCGGTGCCTTTTTTTCCCTTACCTCGTGGACTTCAACTTGATAGGATACTGATTTTCCAGCCAGTGCATCTACAGAAAAATCTTTGGGGAAATCAGCCTTGACTTCCTTTTTATCTCCAGCGGACATGCCGACCACGCCTTCAGCGATTGCATCAACACCCATTCCGGTTTGATTGCCTGCTTCCTCCCAAGTGTTTGCCTGCTTCCCGTACATTGGTTTTTCGGGCAAGAGATCGGCAACTGCTTTGCCATCTAGAGTCCCTTCATAGGAGCATTTTACATAATCTCCTTTGTTGGATGGTCTTTCGACTACATCAAAACTGGCTCGTTGTTCGCGGATCGCATCAAGTTCCTTATTTATTTCTTCTTCCTTAATGTCGGTGGGCTCGATAGTAAGTTCAAACTCCTTATAGTTGGGCAGATCAAATTCAGGCTCCACATCCACTGTTACTTCAACTGAGACGGACTCTGAAGGCTCAAACTCTCCAGTGTCCACCTTCAGAACGGTGTAGACTTTGAAGTCTTTTTGCTCGAGTACCGCTTCGTAAGCAGCGGTTGATACCTTACGATTTAATTCATCGCGTAATTCTTTGGCGTATTTTTTTCGGATTACATTAGCCGGAGCCTTTCCTTTGCGAAAGCCGGGAATGCTTACCAATTTTCCAAGTTCTTGACAAACTTTGGACTCATGCTTGCTTACTTCGTCTGAATCGAAGCTTACTGTTGCTATTTTGCGGGCCACCCCCGCATCCTTGATGTCTACATTCACGATGGTAATTGAAAACAGTTAGAGTTTTAGTGATTAAAGGTGCGGGCATGGAACCATAGCCGCCAATATTAAAAGATTGAAATTACCCAATAATTGGTCCTTGGTCAACGAGATAGAATTGAGCTATCGCGAGGGAATCCAAGGGGGGAACCTGGTTGATTCAACCATTGGCATGGAGCGTATGAGCTTTTCTGATCTAATCAGGTCAGAAGGTGAAATTTCTTTCACTTGTACTATGTATTCATCACTGGAAGAATTTTTCCCAATTATCCGAAATTCTTCATCGTCTAGCTTCTGGTTAAATAATTCTTCTGTGTATTCATTTTTTAATTTTACATAAATTTCAGACGCCCGGAAAAAACGGGTTTCTTGGAATTCAGTACGATTCACCTCAGCGAGGATGAATAATCTTTCTGAGCGGAAAGAGCCCGATGTCTCAATTATCCACGCGTCTATCATTGCCTGGTCAGAAAATGAAAGCCTCGAGCGATTCTCCTCAAAAAATACGACAATCCCATTGGGTATTGATTGTATGATTGACCGGGGGAGGGGGGGGAATTTTACCTGGTCCACTGCACTTTGATGGGATGCATAATTACCGGGTTTGCGGGCAGTCTGCTGATCCTTTACTTCTAAGGCGTGCTTTACCAGCATGGATGAGGTACTAACGCCAATGATCAGACCGATCGCTATGGTAATTCTTCTTTCTTTTTTACTCAGGGCCATACAATTAAATCAGGCTTGGCGAATGGGGATGCATTGGCATAAGTGAACAGATGATATCAGCAGATGTTAACATCAGGGTACGCTATCAGGAAACGGATCAAATGGGTGTGGTGTATCATGCCAATTACTTTAGTTGGTTCGAATCGGCAAGAATCGAGTTACTTGATCACATAGATTGTCCTTACTATGAGCTTGAGAAAAAAGGCTATTTTCTGCCTGTGCTCCATTGCGAAGCAAAGTTTATCAAACCGGCACACTTTGATGATCGTCTAGTAGTTTCTGTTTCTATCCATGAAGTTCCCTCTGCCCGAATTAAGATCTATTACGAAGTCTACCGGGACAAGGATCTTCTTTGTACGGGTATGACTACCCATGCTTTTATTGACAAAACTGGCAAGTTGACTCGTCCGCCAGCTGCTTTTTTGGAAGAGACCAGAAATAGATTTCAATCCTAGCATTTATTTATTTGGCGGCTCGATTTAATTCTTTGAGGACTTTCAAAACGACCTCATCGGGCGTAATTCCATCTGTTTCAATGATAAGATCAGCCTCCCTGTAGCGAGACTCCCTTTCGGATAATAAATCCTCGAGAGCCTTTAGGGGATTCGAGACTTGAAGGAGTGGGCGGGAATGATCCATTTTCGTGCGATCAAGCAGCGTCCTTATGCTTGCCCACAGGCAAATAACTTTACCCCGTTCCTTAAGCTTTTCAATAGCCCCTTGGGGGACACACAGTCCCCCACCACATGCAACCACACAGTTTTCCTCGGGATGTCCAGAAATAATGAAATCTTTCTCTAATTTTCTAAAATAATTTTCTCCATATTTTGTAAATATCTCGGATATACTCATGCCTGATTTTTCCTCAATTTGCTGATCTGAGTCTATAAAGGAAATTTTCATTTGGCTGGCCAGCTTCTTACCAATAGTGCTCTTGCCAGTACCCATGAGGCCAATCAGGTAAATATTGGAAATTCCTAATTTATCTTCATTCTTGGAGTTCATAATTTGAGTATTCAGGAAAATGATAAATTCTTGCGAAGCAATCAAACGAAAGCGATAATGTTCTTATGAATCACGATTCTTCCATCGTCATTGTAAAAGGAGTTATGCCTACATCCAATGGTTGTGCAATCTTTCTCGGTAATGATGAAAAAACCTTTGTTATTTATGTGGATCCAGCGATCGGTAATGCTATTAATATGACCATTAATAAGGTCAAAAAGGAACGTCCCTTGACTCACGATCTTATCGGATTAATCCTGACCGGACTGGAGACCAAGATCGAAAGAGTTTTAATCAACGATGTCGATGAAGGTACTTTTTTTGCCCGGATCATTTTACAGATGGAGAATGAGCTCGGAAAAAAAATTATAGAATTAGATGCCCGCCCAAGTGATTCTATTGTGCTTGCCCTGCAAATGGATCAACCTATCCATGTCTCCCGCAAAGTCTTAGATAATGTGGAGGATATGACAGAAATACTGGAGCGAATCCTGCGCAAGCAGGAATAGTGCGTTCACTATGCTTACAACTTTAGTTCCCGGTAGCCTCCCGGGTACCGTCAGGAGTTTGTTTCCGGATGTTGGTTTTCCCACGGCACTCGCTCCAATGCAAGATGTTACCGGTCTTCCATTCATGACACTTGTTTCGAGTTACGGTTCACCTGACCTCTTTTTTACAGAATATTTTAGGGTGCATTCACATGCCTCAATTAATGAAGAGATCTTATCCTCGATAACCCAAAATTCTTCCGGGCGGCCTGTTTTCGCACAGTTAATTGGAGAAGACCTTGAGCACCTTGCCAGATTCGCCAGAGAACTTCAGAAATTTCCTATTGCGGGAATCGATTTAAATCTAGGTTGTCCAGCTCCCAGGGTATACCGGAAGAATGTAGGCGGTGGTTTATTGAGGGACCCTAATCGGATTGATAATATTTTACAACTTCTACGGAATGCCTGCGAGTGTCCTCTCACTGTCAAGACTAGGCTTGGCTTTGACGATACCAGGCATTTTACTGAAATTCTTGATGTTTTTGACGCCAATAAAATCGATCTGCTGAGTCTTCATGCCCGGACTGTCCGCGGAGGGTATCGCTCTCAGCCGCAGTATGAATTTGTCAAAAAAGCGGTGCTTAGACTAGATTGCCCCGTGCTCCTGAATGGAGAGGTCAATTCTGCTGCCTCAGCCATTGACCTAGTCCGTCAAACTGGGGCTGCTGGCGTTATGATTGGCAGAAGTGCAATTCGTAATCCTTGGATCTTTACTCAAATTAAGCAATTACAGAGTGGCGAAAAGATGTATCAGCCATCCCTGGCTGATGTTTACGAATATATCCAGTCCCTGTACATCGTCCTTTCCCGCGAGGACATAACTGAGGAGAAACAGGTCGCCCGTTTAAAAAAATTCCTCAATTTTATCGGACTTTCTGTTGATGCACAGGGCGAATTTCTACACTATTCAAGAAGGGTAAAAACGAGAAAAGAACTCGATGCTGTTTGTAGGAAATATCTCCTTGAGGGGGGCAGGGAATCAGAATTAATGAGCCTTGTTCCTTATCATGGATTAATCGCACGCCCTAGTACTGAGGGGTGTATTGGCTAGGTTGAAACTCGATGTTTTACTCCCAACGTTTAAGCTTGGTTGCGTGGACTAGAGAGTGGGGCACCCCCTTGTTGGCTAGTTTTTCATGCTATGCCATGCTGTTGGCTGCTCACCCGCCAAGGAAGACTCCTGAATTAGCCTATGTCTTTCTCCTGCCCTTTCTTGTCTGGCTGCATTTTCGTCCTAGCTGTCGTAAAGTTTTCATATGTTTCTTGTTCTCTGGTTGGGTATACCAGATTGCATTAGTTGGATGGATGAGGCATGTATCTTTCGGCGGTATGTTGACCGCCACATTTTTACTATCCTGTTATCATCTGGTCTGGTTTGTTGTTGCCCGTGTATGGTTTTTCCGTTTTGCCCACGGTTCATTCTCCATCCGATTACTTATTTTAGTTGGCTTATCTGTACTCTGGGTGACTATAGAGTGGGGGCGCACTTTGTTCACCTTAGGTTTCCCATGGTGCCCTTTGTCAGTGAGCCAGTGGGAAAGACCAGTGCTTTTACAGACTGCCAATTTTGCTGGCGGATGGGCGGTATCCTTCTTTCTGATATTCTTTAATTTGTGCATTGGATCTTATCTGCATCACCTTCTGGTTCGAAGGCATACGGCAAAAGGCTTTTTAAACCGTTCGATCTGTCCGGAATTATATCTTGGGATTCTCCTTTTGTTTTTCATGGTCTATCCTTATTTTTTGAAGCGTAACTCTATTGGGTCTGCAGAGTATAAGGTACTAAGAGTAGGGATTTGCCAACCATACCTACTGGATAAATGGATCGAAGGCAGATCAGTTCAGCATAAGAAAACCTTAACTCAGCAGACGGAGTTTTTATCCTTGGTTGAACCAGATGTTATTTTATGGCCGGAAGCATCCACACCTTATCCGATAAACCTCGACCGTTTATGGGTTGAGCAACTGGCAAAAAATATTGGTATTCCTATTCTAGTGGGATCTGTGGTCCGGGAAGATGATTCATCCTACAATGCATTGGTCTACATCGATCCTGAAGATGGCATGAATCCTGAGTGGTATGCCAAGCAGACACTCGTTCCCTTCGGGGAATATGTCCCTTGGCCATTTAAATGGATACCCTGGTTAGATAAGATGGTCGGTCCAGTGGGTGACTTCAAACAGGGGGATCGTTCTTTTCTTTTTGATATACCTGTGCGGGAGGAGAATGCCACATCATATATAAGGGCTGGATTTTTAATTTGTTACGAAGATATTTTTCCTGTTCTTTCTCAAAAAGCTACCGATCTTGGAGCAGAGGTCTTGATAGTATCTACAAATGACGCTTGGTTCAAGGAGGAGGGATGTGCTGAGCAGCATGCCGCTCACTCCGTGATTCGGGCAGTCGAAAATAATTTACCCATTGTGCGATGTGGAAATGCTGGTTGGTCTGGTTGGATAGATGAGCGTGGAATCATTCGGGATATTCTTACGGATGAGGAGGGTCAGGTATACTTTGAAGGAGCGGGAGTGGTGGAGGTGAGAGTTCCGCTAGGGGATAGAATCAAACCCTATGCACTGGGCGGCTATTTTGCTCAATTTTGTGCATTCCTTTTTCTAGTAATTTCGATTTACATACATTGGGCGGGAAAAAATTCAATCGGTTAAATAGAAGTATGATTTTTAGTAGGTATTCTTTGAATCCCAGATAAACTTTGCCTTGCCATTTGCCGGTCAAATCTCATGTCTATTCCTTCGCAATCATTTTTTTCACTCAATAAGAACAAACAAATGTCTACTAAAATTGGAATCAACGGATTCGGCCGGATTGGCCGATTGGTCTTTCGCGCACTTGTCGATCAGGGATTGCTTGGCAATGACTTTGAGGTCGTGGCCATCAATGACCTTGTACCTGCTGACAATCTTGCATACCTTCTAAAATATGACTCCGTTCAAGGGCGCTTTAACGGTACCGTGGAAGCTCCTACGGACGACTCCTTGCTGGTTAATGGTCACGCCATAAAGTGCCTTGCTGTTCGCGAAGGCCCGTCTGCACTACCGTGGGGGGATCTCGGTGTAGATGTTGTCATTGAGTCCACGGGTCTGTTTGTTGATCGTGATAAAGCTGCAGGCCACCTTGAAGCTGGGGCCAAAAAAGTTATTATTTCTGCTCCTGCTAAAGGAGATGTTAAAACCATCGTGCTTGGAGTAAATGATGATGAGTTAACTGCTGATGATCATATTTTATCAAACGCATCTTGCACCACCAATTGTCTAGCCCCAATCACCAAGGTGGTGCTAGAAAATTTTGGTATTGTTGAGGGATTGATGACCACAGTTCACAGTTACACTGCCACGCAGAAGCCTGTGGATGGCCCATCAGTCAAAGACTGGAAAGGTGGTCGTGGTGCAGCGATTAACATTATTCCATCATCAACCGGTGCTGCCAAGGCGGTTGGTTTAGTTCTCCCTGAAGTTCAGGGAAAATTAACTGGAATGGCTTTTCGCGTACCCACTCCAACTGTCTCTGTGGTTGACCTTACTGTAAAAACTGAAAAATCCACAACTTATGAAGAGATATGTGCCAAAATGAAAGAGGCTGCCAATGGACCACTTAAGGGAATACTGGAATACACTGAAGATGAAGTGGTTTCGGCAGATTTTATTCACTGTCCAGCATCATCAATTTTTGATGCTGGTTCTGGTATTGGGCTTAGTGATACCTTTTTCAAGCTTGTTTCATGGTACGACAACGAATGGGGATACAGCAACCGTTGTGTTGACTTGCTTAAGCGCGTGGCTGCTTTGGTTTAAGTTTTTGTTAACTTTTCAAAAAAATGCGGAAGTTATGCTGACTCTCGCATCGTTTCACCATAACCTTGTAAAATATGATCAAGTCTATCGATGATTTGCAATTGAAGGACAAGCGTGTGTTTGTGCGAGTGGACTTTAATGTTCCTCTGGATGCTGACAGCACGATTACTGATGATACTAGAATCAATGCCGCTCTGCCAACTATCCGTAAACTATCCGAATCTGGTGCCAAGGTAGTCCTTGCAAGTCACCTTGGCCGTCCTAAGGGCGAGAAAGTTCCGTCGATGAGCTTGGCCCCGGTTGCTCCCGTTCTTGCCGAGCGCATTGGGTTACCGGTGATGTTTTTGGATGATTGTGTGGGAGAGAATGTTGAGAATTCGGTAAACTCAATGATGTCCGGGCAGATTGCATTGCTTGAAAATTTACGATTTCACAGTGGAGAGACAGAGAATGAGCCAGCTTTTGCTCAAGCCCTTTCCAGGTTGGCAGATGTATATGTAAATGATGCATTTGGTACCGCCCATCGGGCACATGCTTCGACTCACGGAGTTGCCGAGTTAATACCTGACCGTGCGGCTGGATATCTCATTGAAAAAGAGCTCGAATTTCTTGGTCAAAAAACAGAATCTCCAGAGCGTCCGTTTATTGTCATACTCGGTGGAGCCAAAGTAAGTGATAAAATTACGGTGATTGACCGGTTGCTCGACAAGGCAGACACTATCATCATCGGAGGTGGTATGGCCTACACTTTCGCTTTGGCTCAAGGCAAAAAGGTGGGGGACAGTCTTTGCGAACCCGATAAAGTTGATCTTGCTAAGGAAGCCCTGAAAAAAGCCGAGGAAAAAGGTGTCAAATTTTTACTACCGTTGGATTACCTAGTTACTAATTCTCTGGACTTTGCGAATAAGACTTTAGGTGATACCCAAATTGTTGAAGGAGACATCCCAGACGGTTGGGAAGGTGTAGATGCGGGTCCGAAAACCATCGAAGTCTTTGCTGATGAATTATCTCATGCCAAGACCGTCCTGTGGAACGGACCTATGGGTGTTTTTGAGATCGAGGGTTCAAGTAAAGGAACCTTTGCAATTGCCAGGGCAGTTGCCGAGAGCGATGCACTTTCTATCATTGGCGGTGGCGATAGCGTCAAGGCGATCAAAAAAAGTGGCTACTCTGAGCAGGTTACTTTTATGAGCACTGGAGGGGGTGCGTCACTTGAATTTCTCGAGGGGAAAGAACTGCCCGGTGTTTCTGTACTTGATCAGTAACCACTAAATTCATTCCGAAACAAACATTTATGAGTCGAAAATTTCTTATCGCGGGCAACTGGAAAATGAACCTCACTCCAGATGATTCAGCCTCTCTTGTCGATGAAATCAATGCAGTGGTTGGTCAGCAAACAAGTGTTCAGGTTTGTGTCTGTCCCCCTTTTACATCTCTTCCCATTGTTTCCGATAAGGTTGAGCAATCTGAAGTTTTATTAGGTGCTCAAAATATGCATGCTCAATCTTCTGGGGCGTATACCGGAGAAGTTTCGGCAGAGATGCTTCGATCACTTTATGTTTCTCATGTTATTTTAGGCCACAGTGAGCGCAGGCAGTATTGTGCTGAGACAAATGCGTCTATTAGCGAAAAGATCCTTTCAGCTGTAAATGCCAATTTAAGACCTATTTATTGTATCGGGGAAACACTGGAGGAGCGTGAAGCAGGTAAAACCATGGATATTTTGGGTGCCCAGGTTCGCGAGGGGTTGGAGAATTTTCCTTCAAGTGCCCTTGATCTGCTGATCATTGCCTATGAACCGGTCTGGGCCATCGGCACTGGAAAAACAGCAACCGATGAGATGGCACAGAATGCCCATGCAGAAATCCGAAGAGTATTGTCAGAAATGTTCGGAGAATCTGCCTCATCTTCCATTCGAATTTTATATGGTGGCTCTATGAAGCCTGAAAATGCCGCTGGATTACTTGCACAAAAAGATGTTGATGGAGGTTTGATCGGTGGTGCATCTCTTTCTGCCAAGTCCTTTTGTGATATAGTTGAGGCAGCGATTCGTGCTTCCTAGATCAACTCGAGAGGGTTTTGCACTTAGAGTTCTTGGAGAACTTGGCGGGCATGATCAGCTGGTTTAACCTTTTCGAAGGTTTTCTTGATTTTGCCATCCTTTCCAACTAAAAAACTCATTCGGTGAACACCTTCAAAGGTTCGCCCCATAAACTTCTTTTCCCCCCATACGCCAAAGGCTTCAGCTATTGAATGATTCTGGTCAACGAGCAACGGGAAGGGCAGGTTGTATTTGTCACTAAATTTCCGGTGAGACTTCTGACTGTCAGTAGATACTCCCAGGATAAGGGTGTTTTGATTCGAAAACTCATGATAAGCATCCCTAAGTTCACATGCCTCAGTCGTGCATCCAGGGGTAAGATCTCGGGGATAGAAATAAATAAGATAGCGTGAGCCTATAAGGGATTTACTGTCAAAAGTTTTACCGTTCTGATCAATGGATGAAAAGAAGGGGGCATCCATTCCGGGTTGCAGCGGACTGGGCTTATTCATTGGGTTGGTAAAATGCTGCGGTTTTTCCAATTTTTGCGATACATAATGTGCAAGTATCCCTTGAGAAATCTACTAATATCTTTGCCTGTAAAATTTTGTCAGCTGGTAATCCAATTTTAATCATCGAGTCTCTTCCAATAACTTTGGCACACTCTCTGATGAATTCAGGAGTGAGTCCTCGCTTGCCAACTTTGAGGTCGACTGGCCTTGTTTTAAGAATGGCCCTTATTTTTCGCTTCTCTTTTGCTTTTATTTCTACCATGAGATT
>JAYODK010000054.1:0-4382 GCA_038106225.1 Opitutales bacterium
GGAGACGGTACTTATCAGAGTGAAACCGGAGCAATTAATGAAATATTCATAGAAAGCCCAACTGAGAATGCTTATCTCTACGGGTCGGAAACTTTATCCGTTTCTATTCAATATTCTTCGGACATTACTGGATATTCTTCACCTAGATGGGGCTACAAAATAGATGAAGATTTTTACTCCTCCCAAACTAGTGCAACAGAGGTACAGAACTACTTTGCGGATGGTTGGTTAGACGGTCTAAGTTCTGGCTCGCATACTGTATATGTTGCTTTGCTTGATCCTCATGGAGGAGACCAGATATTGGCTCAGGACAGTGCCACATTTGATTATTCCGCTCCAAATAGTCCTCCAACCAACTTGGTCCTAAGCAACAATTCCGTTGAGGAAAATTCACCTCATGGTACAGAGATCGGAATATTTAGTGCAACCGATGTGGACGGAGATACTTTGTATTATCAAATGCATCACCTTGGGCAATCGCCTGAGACTTTATCAGGACTGAAGGCATATTATTACGACCGCATATTCTCCGATTCAGGTGTGGAATATGAGAGCGGAAATGCTTATTTTTATGACACTAATGTTTCAAGTCGTACTTCGGACTCCGATCCATGGGAAGAGGAAGGATATGTCTATGAAAAGACCGGAACTAACACGGGCACCCTTACACTTAATAACGGTGCCTGGGTTTCTAATCTACTATTTGACGAGAATAACAACGCTAGGGGAGAATGGTCTGAAACAGATGGTCAAAATACTTGGAATGGATACATAGAAATTCATTTTGACAAGTTTGGACAGTCACCGGAATCGCTCGTTGGATTGGAGGGTCACCTTGACCAATCAACTCATCAATGGGAAACATATATTGTTACGGTAGGGGAGTATACCCTGGAGAATGATGTACATGTTTACACCGGGGTGAACCGCATTTTAGAGACCAATCAACATTGTCAGATTTTTACCCGTACTGCGGAGGCAGATGAGCATAATGAAAGTGCCCACACTCATTACTTTGCTATTCAGAATGTATCCATAATGTCTGACTCTGTGGAATTTACCGAATATGGCCCCGCGGTTGATCAAGCATCTGTTGAAGAAATGTGTGACTCCCTAACCGGCGGTATCAACAAAACTGTTTACTTCGATACTTACTCACAAGATGAATCTGGACTTTTCCTTAAACTCATTAGCGTAGAGTCGGATAATCCATGGTTGGCGGATTATCGCCGCCATGGCAGTATTAGTGAAATTAATTCCACTGCGATTATTTCCAATGTCTGGAATGAAGAGCTTGGAAGTGAACAGCAAGTTATTGATACATACACTTACCAGAAGACTGGTATGGAAACTGGCTTGCTCACGCTTAATGATGGGGCACTTGAAATTGAATTAACATTTGATGCCTATGGCAACGGTAACGGGGAATGGAATGCTTCCACCTCCGAAGCAAATATTACCGGATGGTTTTATTTGAATTTCTCGAATTTTGGCGAGGATCACATTTCCCATTACGATTTGAACCCTGTCAGGTTCATGCTTGAATCAAATGGATCGCTTATCACTGAAAGCGATATCGATTACGAGACCGGTCCAACCAGTATCGGTATCTTGGTAACTGTGAATGATGACCATGGGGGATTCCTCAGTGATCAATTTATTATCAATGTGACAGATGTCTTTGAGGATAATGATCAGGATGGTATCGAAGATCATCTGGACCCAGATGATGACAACGATGGATTTCCGGATGAGGATGAAATAATGGTTGGTACCGATCCGCTCGATGCTGAGTCCAAGCCAAATAGTCCTCCAGTAAACTTGGTTCTCAGCAGTAATACGATCGAGGAAAATGCTCCTTGGAATACTCAAGTGGGTGTATTTAGTGCAACCGATCCAGATGGAGATTATATTTATTATAATTCTGAACAATTGGGAGAATCTCCCGAAAGTCTTAGCGGATTTCTTGTGGAATATTCCGAGTGGGAATACCGCTCATTTGGAACCCATCACACCAATAGTGGTAGGGCAGAATTTTCCGATTCCAATTTCAGTTACTGGGATGAGCAGGAAATGTCATATATTTCCAAGGAGTACACTTATGTGAAAAGTAGTCCAAGTTCTGGTCTTCTTTCAATGGATAATGGTGCTTATGTTGCTGAGTTGTATTTTACCAACCATAATTCTGTTCATGGGGAGTGGGAAGAAACCTCAGAAACTGGAACAATCACTGGAAAAATAGAGTTTAATATCAGGCAACTTGGTAATTCTCCCGAAAGCATATCCGGCACAAAAGCCAATATTAATCTGCGTGATTTTTCGACAGAATGGGTAGAGAATACCAACAGCGAAGGAATATTTAGCGACTCAAATTTTACTTACTTTGATCATGACACTCAGACTTCTATAACCGAAAGTTATGAATATGTAAAAACTGGTGAAAGCACCGCTCTTCTTACTTTTGAAAATGGAGACTCCATTGAACTAATTTTCGGGCAATATGGAAATGTCTTTGGCAGTTGGGAAAACCTCCTCGGCCTTGATGAGGAATTTGGAGAGGCCGATATTTCCTTCCAAAAGCTCGGTATTTCTCCGGAGAGTCTGAGCGGATATTCTGCATGGTTGAATCGTTGGCAAGAATACCCAATTTGGGAAAGTTACAGTCTAGATGTACAATTCTTTGATAATTTCTTTGCATACTGGGATGCAAATAGCCCCACTCAAGTTGAAGAAAGTTACCAGTACACCAAGACTGGTTCTCATACCGCTACTCTCACATTTAGTGATGGTGCAGTTGCTGACTTGTTAATAGATGAGCACGGTTTCTTCTCTGGCAGATGGGAAAAAACTGATGAGAATGGTGTTAGCTCCGGCAGATTAGATTTTCATATCCCAATTCCGTTCCAATCCCCTGAATCCATTATTGGCATGCGGGTATATTACGATCAAATCGAATTCTTAGCGGATGGGGGAGAAGATTATGACCACGGAGAAGTTGATTTCTTTGAATCTGAACTTTCCTATTGGGACGATGAGACCCAGAGTGAAGTTTTGGAAACTTACCAGTACACTAAGACTGGAGAAACCTCCGCCACTTTAATCACGGATGATGGAAACTTTACCATTTCGATGACTTTTGAGTCTTCCCACCAGGCAACCGGATCATGGGAAGAGATCACCGATAACGGGGTGCGCTCCGGCGAGATAACCTTACATTTTGATCAACAGGAAGATGACAATAATAACTACTCCGAAACCTACTTCTGGGTAGAATCGAATGGTACACTTAGATCAAACAGACCCCTTGATTTTGAATCTGATCCTCATAATTATGTCCTACTGGTAACGGTGAACGATTATAACGGAGGATCAATCCGCGATATTTTCGAAATCACACTTATTGATGTTGTTGAAAATTTCGATGGGGATGAACTGGAGGATCATTTGGACCCAGATGATGATAACGATGGTTATACCGATGAAGAGGAATTAGTTGCTGGTACCGATCCTTTCGATTCCCAAGATTTTCCAAATCAACCACCTCATTCCCTTTCCTTGGACAACAATAGAATTCTGGAAAATAGTGCACCTGGAACAATCGTAGGTACCTTTAGTGCGATTGATCCAGATGGGGATGATTTATCATTTCATCTTAATTTCCGTGAGGAACATCATGTCGTTGATGTGCTTGCACCTGATGGTTCTCTTATTGCCTACTTCGACGGTTCGGATTATCGCTGGACCGAAAACCTAGACGGTCTGATTCTATGGTCGGTTGATTTCTCTGGGGGTGAAGGTCCACAAACTATTACCATGCGCTTTGAGAATGGTCGTAACTTTGGAAATCTTGGGCTGCTCGAAGATGTTGCATTGCCTCAACCCTACGACCACGCCTATATCATCGACGAAAACGGGCATATCCGTGTAAGTGAGGAATCTGGTTATCAGTATTATAACATAGTTGGTTACGACCCTGAGTTTGGAATCATTGAAACGATTGAGGGTGGATTACAGGACATCGACGATTACTTTAATTCACCTGACCAATTCTTCTTCACTAACCGCGAGCAAGCACAGGCATTTTACGATATGGCAAGCTCTACGGATCCGAATTCTTACGATCCAAGCTTGTCAGGCGAATCAATGGAGTCAGATCCCGGTCCGGATGGAATTCCTGGAACCGATGATGATATCTATTATGGTGATAATACTGGTTATGAGGATCCAAATTTACACGATCCTTATTATGGTGACCCAACAGTAACTGCTGATCCCGGACCGGATGGAATTCCTGGAACCGATGATGATATCTATTATGGTGATGATTCTGGTTATGAGGATCCAAATTTACACGATCCTTATTATGGTGACCCAACAGTAAC
>JAYODK010000054.1:4482-8273 GCA_038106225.1 Opitutales bacterium
GATCCTTATTATGGTGACCCAACAGTAACTGCTGATCCCGGACCGGATGGAATTCACGGAACCGATGATGATATCTATTATGATGATATTGGATATGAGGATCCAAACTTCTATAATCCAGAGAGTTTTTACCATGATGATTACAC
Organism: Opitutales bacterium; assembly: GCA_038106225.1. Lineage (GTDB taxonomy): Bacteria > Verrucomicrobiota > Verrucomicrobiia > Opitutales > Seribacteraceae > Chordibacter. Next base: position 4,629 of record JAYODK010000054.1, read on the forward strand.
CGGTGATTTCCCTTTTGTCATCGATAACTCAGGAAACCTGATTACCACCCGTGAACTGGACTTTGAAACTGATGCCACCTGGTACGAAGTATCTGTAGTCGCTACCGACCCGAATGGTGGATATCACGAGGTATATTTCGATATTGAACTGGTCAATGTAGTCGAAGATCTCGACGGCGATGGTGAGGAAGATCATTTTGATCTAGATGATGATGGGGATTCCTTCCCTGATCTTGTTGAAATTCAGGCAGGTACCGATCCAAGAAACAGGGACTCATTGCCAAATCAGAATCCTACCGGACTACGTTTGAATATTTCATCCTTTGAAGAAAACCTTGCTCCAGGAACATTAATTGGCAGGTTTACCGCATTGGATCCGGATGGAGACACCCTAACTTATGCATTGCATTCCCCAAGCATTGGACTGGGCATTTTTAGGATTGCTCCTGATGGTCGATTGTTCGTTGAACAATCACTCGATTTCGAGACTGATGCCCATGTCTACGATCTCGCGGTAGAGGTATCCGATCCCAAGGGTGGTATGCTAAGCGATGTATTTGTCCTGAATTTATTTAACCAGGTAGAGGATTTGGATAACGATGGAGTAGAGGATTTTTATGACGATGACGATGATGGTGATGGTTACCTTGACCAGCAGGAAATCACACTTAATTTCAATCCCCTTGATCCTTTTGACCGTCCCTTGTTCCCTGGCGTAGAAACCTTGGGTGCTACAATCGAGAGTGGTGTTTACAAATTAAAGGGCAGAATTATTACCAACGGTGGTGTAAACATATCTGAATTTGGGATCGTACTAACAGAAGGTCTTGGTCTTGGTGGTGTGCATTATCCCGCCAATTCAGGTTCATTGAGTTCCACTGGAGAATTTTCAGTTTCCGTGCCTGATTTAGTTTCAGGACAAACTTATTCCTTCCGTGCATATGCAACAAACATTGCTGGAGAAGGTTTGGGGGCACCGGTAAGATTAGATGCCAAGGATCCAAACTGGTGGTCTGACGCTGAGGTCTATCAAGGAGGATGGAGAATTAACTGGCTTGGAGCATTCCTGCCCAATGAAAATGGATGGATTTACCATGTTGAGCTTGGTTGGGCCTATGTGGAAAGTGATACCCGGGACGGATTATGGATGTGGATGGATGGCAAGGGTTGGGTATGGTCCAATCCAGAAGCTTGGCCATTCCTTTGGTCGGCCAATACCTCCAACTGGTTGTATCCGATCAAGGCAAACGGTGTGCTGCGTTTCTTCGACTATTCTTCTTCTTCACTCGCTCCATAATCAGAAAGTCATTTGCAAGCAGTCTAGGGCATAGGAGTATTGCCCAGGATGCTATTCTCTTTTTGTCAGGTATATTCGTGGAACACGCTTGGTGATCGAGCATAGCAGTTCCCACTCGATTGTATTTCCATGACGGGCAAGCTCTCCCAGGCTTATTTCATCTGAGGCCTGTTTGCCAATTAGGGTAATCAGTTCACCCGTATGTGGTTCTTCTGCCGAATCCGTCAAATCGATCAGGGTTTGATCCATGGTTACCCGTCCAACTATGGGATACCTTCTCCCATTTATTAGTCCCCGTGCCTTTCCTCCACAATGCAAGGGAATGGCATCACCATATCCGGCTGCAATAACCCCAATGCGGGAATTCCGGTCCAGTATTTTCTCACAGCCATAACTTAAGGTTGCCCCGGCAGGCAGGTCTTTGATCAATGCCAGGCGTGAATGAAAGGATAGCACCGGTTCCACTTCGATATCGGCGAGCAAACTTTCTCTGGGTGGGGCAATTCCAAACTGTAAAAGACCTATACGTATACCGTTAAAGGGTGATTTATGATGCATCGATTGAAGACTCGATGAATTGTCTGCATGGACCAGTAAGTGGGGATGCTTGGCCAATGCGGGCTGAATCACCGATAAAAAATTCTCCCGTTGTTGGTTGGTGAATTCAGTATTATTGGGCATGGGAAAATGGGTCAGCACTCCTTGCAGAGAGATATCTTTTGTCTGCAATACTTTGGATAGCAATTCAGCTGCATTTTCCCACCAGCACCCCATCCGTCCCATTCCGGTATCTATTTTTAAATGAACAGGCAGGGGCTTACCGAGTTTTTTGCTTAGTTGAACAAAACGGGCCAGTTCATGCTCATTGGAAAGACTGGGAATTAAGTCATATTCAATGATTGAATGGTCTTCTTCTTCCAGGAGTGGCCCAAGTATAAGGATTGGCCATCCAGTGCCCATTTCTCTGATATCGATGGCTTCCTTGACATTGGCCACCGCAAATAAATCCACCCCGGTTTGCATTAGTCGGGCGGCAGTTGGATGAATGCCGTGTCCATAAGCATCCGCTTTGACCACGGATATATACTTTATACCCTGCGGTAGAGCGGCCCGTATCCGGTTTAGGTTGCGTTCAAGTGCAGCCAGATCAATTTCTGCCCAACAGCGCAAATTTTGCATAACTTCGGTATTTTTCCTGCAGATCCTATTTTTTTGCAGGAATACCACCTTCCCACTTTTTGAAAGTCACTGGTTCGGGCGAATATGGAACCGGTTGATCCGCCGATTGGGAAATTTGAGATAAATCTTTAAGCCCCTGGATACTTGCCAGTTCATATTTCAATATTTTATTCTCGGGAATTTCTGCGGAGATTTGTCTTGGTCCCAATAAATGCAAAGAATCAGGGAAATCTTGTAGGGCGTCTTCCTCGGTGAGAATCTTTTTTTTGCCAATGGTTCCGGGATCACCAGAGCGGACAAATCTTTTTCCCATCCGAAAAGGTGCCTGAATGTAGGGCACCTTTGATCCAGTTGAGAAAGATGCAAGGTCCAGTGCGTTGTATTCAAAAAGCGAAATTTTTCCCCTCGCTTCCCAGATCATCGTTTTAACAAATGCCGCAGCCAGTCTTAGACCAAGGGTGGAACCTGGTCCCGAACAGTAGTAGATAGTATTAACCGATCTAAGGTTGTCTGACCGTCCATTAAACAGCTCGCGAAGTGCAATAAAGATACCATCCATCGCTTGTCCAGGATGGGAAACAATATTTTCCCATCCATTCTCGCAGGGAATACCTAAATGCAGGGGTGTGGAGGAAGCATCCACCACCAGGCAAAGAGGTGCTTGTGATTGAGCCATTTTATTTACTTGAAAATAACGAAGGTGCCTGAGGGGTTTTTTAGTACTGCCGGCGGAGATTGGTTGGCGAGATCCCCAGTTCCTCCCGGTATTTTGCCACCGTTCGGCGGGCAAGTTTGATATCCCGTTCGGCGAGTTTTTCCACAATTGTTCGATCACTGAGTGGTTTTTTGGGATCTTCCTGTTCGATGATTGAACCAATTATTTCTTTCACACTGGTGTTGGATACTGCATCTCCATCCTTTCCGGAATATCCAGGAGTAAAGAAGTATTTAAAGGGGAAAAGACCATGGGGAGTTCTCAAATATTTGTTGGCGGTTGCCCGGGATACTGTGGTTTCATGCACATCTATTTCCTCTGCCACCTGTGCCATGGTCATGGGGTGCAGTTTGGAGCTTCCGTGCAGAAAAAAATCTTCCTGTTTTTCCAGTATTTTTTTGGTTATCCGCTCGATAGTATTTTGTCGCTGCTCAATTGAATTAATCAGAAATTT